>NZ_RXKV01000004.1:0-417216 GCF_016805595.1 Serratia sp. 4542 | reverse complement strand
GGTGCTGGCCAACTTCGGCACCCTCGACTCGCTGACGCTGAGCGGCGTGCGCGTTGGCCCGGCGCTGGGCAAGCTGTTGGCGGATCCGCCGCCGCAGGTGGACGCCGGCTCGGTCATTATCATCATCGCCTGCGATCGCGCGCTGGACAGTCGCCAGCTGAACCGCATCGCCCGCAGAGCGGGCGATGCGGTTCAGCTGGCGACTGTCCAGCGCGCGATCGCAGGCGATGATGATAATGACCGAGCCGGCGTCCACCTGCGGCGGCGGATCCGCCAACAGCTTGCCCAGCGCCGGGCCAACGCGCACGCCGCTCAGCGTCAGCGAGTCGAGGGTGCCGAAGTTGGCCAGCACCAGCACGCCGAGCATGGTGCCTAACCCCGGGCAATAGCGCGAGGCCGTGCCGATGCCGCCCTTCAGGCCGAAGCTGCTCATGCCGCGCCCGGCGCCGACGCTGCCGCGCGCAAAGCGGGTGGAATGGTTATCCAGCGCGCTGAAGACGTGCTCCTCACGCACCGCCATCGCCTGAATATCGTTGAGGTAGCCGTCGTTGCACTCCAGTACCAGCGGGTTGATGGTGGCGCTGCCGCGGCCGATCTGTGGGTAGCGCAGGCAGCTGCGCCGCACCATGGCGTTGAACAGCGTGCCGACGGCGAAGGTGTTGCTCAGCAGAATAGGCGTCTGCAACTCCCCCAGCTCATTCAATTGCACCAATCCCAGCGGCTTGGCGAAGCCGTTGAGCACCGCGCTGCCGCACGGCAGCGGCTGGTTGAACAGATCGCCCGGCGGCACGATGGCGGTGACGCCGGTCTGGCATTCGCCGTCGGTCAGGGTGTGATGCCCAACGCTGACGCCCGGCACGTCGCACAGGCTGTCGGTCGGCCCGGCCGGATAGCGCGCGCCCGGCAGGCGGCGATGGCGCCGCCAATAGCTCAGCAGATTGTCGAGGCTTTGTTGTTCAAACACCTGGCTGTCTGTCATGGTTCCCTCATCTGCCGTTAGCCCATCAGAAAACCAGAATATCGCGCAATGCGCCGCGCCGTAAATTGAAAACCGGAGCGGGCAGAAAAAATAGCCTGGCCCCATCACCGTTCATTGCCTGCACCACTTTTTTGCCGCCTCTACGGCCAGGGCGACGCCGCTATCGAGTGAAACAACGGGTGTTGAAAGCGTGCAAGCGCTGCGACCTCACGCACGGCAAAGGCAGGGTCATCGCCCACGGCGAGTATGAAGAACGGGAGAGCAAAATCGGCGAAGGCCTCCTCTCCGGCATACAGGAGACCATTTGAGGTGGGCCGCAGGCCTGAGCCTTATTGGGGTTTTAGCGGGCAATCGTATAGTATAAAAAATTGAATGATTCAAAACTGGATTATGGCTCATCTGAATAAATAAACCATGACCATAGCAATGACAAAAATAGAACAGAGTAATAAATCACCGGAAAAGTTTCTCAATGAGTCCAAATAGTCATTGCTGTTCTTATTTAGTTTGTTAATGGCATCATTCTCGTTCTCAGCGTCTACTTCAACATGATGCTTTCTGAACCCCTTTTGCTTCATATCTTTAATTATTTCTCGTGTAACCACTTCCTTTCTCAGCACCCTTGATTCATCGCTCTTTATAAAAACAACATATTTACTCATCATATCCCCCATAAAAGCACAGAATTTTACTTCTGTGCTAGGATTGCAGCGGTTAATTAGCGTTTGGTTCCGGATTCTCTGGCCTCTCTCGGTCCAGTGCCATTGCCGCCATACCCATTTCCTGTAGAGCTGCCATTCCCCCAGAAACCACTGGCTCCGTAACCGCTGCTACAAGGGCTGTTTTTTGACAAGAATGACTGAAAGTGTATTCTCAATGCTGGAAATAATCATATTAGAATAAAATACAGAATAATATACCTGACCTAATTACACATAAGTGCTATCGATTTAATTAATTGAACGCCAAACAATCTCAATTCCCAAGATTAATAACCCGATAAAGAAAAGGCGGCGAAAAATCAGCGGGCTGCTGTGACGACGCACGATCCCGCCCAGCCACATGCCGCCCAGCGCCGGCAGCAGCGCCAGCAGCGAACCGCCGAGCAGCGCGCCGGGCAGCGCCTGATGCCAGGCTAATCCGGCGGCCAGCGCCAGCGTCGAGACGGTGAACGACAGCCCCAGCGCCTGCACCAGATCGTCACGCGCCAGGCCCAATGCGTTCAGATAGGGCACCGCCGGTATGACGAATACGCCGGTGGCGCCGGTCAGCGCACCGGTCACCAAGCCGCACAGCGGCCCCAGCCAAGGCTCCGCCGTGGCGGAAACGCGCCAGTCGAAACGGGTGAATCCCAACAGCGCATAACCGATCAGGCAAACGCCCAGCGCCAGCGGCGCCAGGCGGCCGTCGGTGGCGGTGAGCGCGCCGGCGCTCAGCAACGTGCCCAGCGTGACGCACAGCATCATCGGCCAGAGCCGGCGGCACAGCGCTCCCAGCCGCGGCCCGCACAGCAACTGCCACAGATTGGTGACCAGTGAAGGCAACAGCAGCAGCGCGGCGGCCTGCCCCGGCGGCATCATCAGGCTGAGCAGCCCCATCGACACCGTCGGCAACCCCAGGCCGATCGCCCCCTTGACCGTGCCGGCCAGCGTAAAAATGCCCGTCAGGGCGATAATCTCGAGTAACGTCAGCGACATGCGTCTATCCTTATGGCAATCAACGGCCCGATTGTGGCCGGCGGCACGGCGCGGCACAATGCGGCAATGGCAGAGCCTGCCTGCGGCAAAGACAGAGGAAGAACGCATGCATTTTGACTTTATCGATCTGCGGCTGTTGGCGGCGGTGCTCGAGACCGGCAGCATCACCGCCGGCGCCGAGCGCGTCGGGCTGTCGCTGGCCGCCGCCAGCGCACGCATGCGCGGGCTGGAGCAACAGGCCGGCGTGGCGCTGCTGACGCGCAATCCGCGCGGCGTCCAGGCGACGTCGGCCGGTGAACGCCTGTTGCAGCACGCGCGCGTGCTGCTGCAACAGCGCGACCGGCTGCGGGGCGACATGGCCGAGTTCGCGCCGGGCCAGCGCAGCCAGCTGCGCATCGTCGCCAATACCGTCGCCGCCGACGCTTTTCTGCCGGAGCTGCTGGCGGATTTTCTGGTGCTGCACCCGCACACCGACATCGCGCTGGAGGAGCTGCCCAGCCCGGTCATCGCGCAGGCGATCGCCGAACAGGCGGCGGATATCGGCATCGTGGCGGATCACGCCGATCTGCGCGGGCTGGCAAGCTACCCCTTCCGGCAGGATCGTCTGGTGCTGGCGCTGCCGCCGGAGCATGCGCTCAGCGGCCGCCGCACGGTCAGCTTCGCAGACACCCTGTCTTTTGAGTTTATCGGCCTGCCGGAAGAGAGTGCGCTGCAACAGCATTTGGAACGGCTGGCGATACGCAGCGGCGGCCCGATGCGGCTACGGGCGCGCGCCGCTAATTTCGACGCCATCTGCCGCATGGTGTGGCGCGGCGCCGGGCTGGCGGTGGTGCCGGAAGAGAGTGCCCAACGCCATCCGCAGATCCGACACGGCGCCCTGCCGCTGACGGACGATTGGGCGACCCGGCGCCTGTCGCTGGTGGTGCGCGAATGGGCGCTGCTGCCGCTGCCGGCGCAGCGGCTGGTGGCGTTCCTGCGCCAGGGGGAAGGCGGTATTACAGGTGATCGTTGAACCAGGCGATCTGACGGCCGATGATGCCGGCGAAATGCGGGCCGGCGTACATGTCATAGTGCTTCGCATTCTGCTCGACATGCAGCGCCTTCTTCGCGCTGCCTACCGCCTCATACAGCGCGATGCCCTGCTCCGGCGGATTCACGGTATCGCCGCCCGCCACTACCACCAGTACCGGGCATGTGACTCGCGCCGCATTGTCACGCGGCTGATAGCGCAGCGTTTCGCGCACGGTCAGGAACGGGATCTTGATGTCCATCGCCGGGTAACGCACCTTGTTCTCCTCGAAGAACGCTTTCGACTCGTCATCGCTCAACACCCGGGTGACGGCGACAAACATCTCTTTGCCGGTGGCCTGCTTCTTCTCCGCCATTTTGTCCAGCGTGGCGATGAACGCCTGTTTTTCGTCGGCGGCCATTTTCCCCGTCACGATGGTTTCCCCGTCGGCGAAGGCCAGCTGGCTAACGACGCACTTGATGGCCGGCTCGGCCGCGGCAGCGCCGAACACGTGGCAGCCGCCAAACGACGTGCCCCACAGGCCGATGCGCTCGCTGTCGATCTGCGGCTGCGTTTGCACCCACCGGCTCACCGCCAGGATATCCTCAATCTGCAGCGCCGGCACCAGCCGCCCGCGTTCGCCCTCGCTGGCGCCGAAGCCGCGATAGTCAAACGTCACCGCCGCAAAACCGGCGTTGACGAAGGCCTCGGCAAAGGCCGGCAGCAACAGCTCCTGAATGCCGCAGAAGCCGTGGCACAGAATAATCGCCGGAACCTTGGCCGGGTTATCAGGTAAACGAACTGTTACGGCCAGGCCGCTTTCCATTTTATGCGTGGTTAATGTCATGTTAACTTCCTGTTTTTTATAGGTAAGGTAAAAATCAGGCTAACATTAATCCCCGAATGAACGCCGTCAGTCAATAACCCAATGTAACAATTTACAATGTTAATGATTCCCCGGCTCCGCGCGCAGCCGCGCCACCTGCGCCTCCACGTCGCGCCAGGCCGGTTTGTCGCCGGCATAGCGTTGGCGCAGATAATTCACCAGCGCCGTCACCTGCCGATCGGAAAAGCTGTCCTTAAAGCCCGGCATAAAGCCCAATTCGGCGGTGGCCGGTTTGGGGATCCCTTGCAGGATCACTTTGATCAGGTTATCGGGGCGATCGCTGAAGATATTGGTGTTATTGGCCAGATCCGGGCTGACGCCGAACAGCTGCGGCCCACCGGCAGCGGCGCTGTGGCAGGCCTGGCAAGCGCCCTGAAACAACCGCTCGCCGGCCAGCTGCCCCGCCGCCGGCAAGGCGCGGGCCGCCAACTGCGCCTGCGGTTCCACATTCAGCGTCGTCTTGGTGCTCAGCGACATCACATAGTTGGCCATCGCCCGCAGATCGCTCTGCGGCAACGTCGCCAGTTCGCTGACCACCGGCCCCATCGGCCCGGCCGCCACGCCGTGCTCGGCGGAATGCCCGCTGCGGAAGTACTGAAACAGCTGCTCCTCGGTCCAGGGCTTGTCCGCATTGGCCAATTGATTCAACGCCGGCGCTTCCCACCCGTCCACCATCCCCCCCGCCAGGAAAGCCGCGCCGCCCTTTTCTGCCCCCAGCAGATTGCGCGGCGAATGGCAGGCGGCGCAGTGGCCGAGCCCGTTGACCAAATAGGCGCCGCGATTCCACTGCGCGCTTTGTTGCGGATCGGGTTGAAATTCCCCCTGGCGCAGGAACAGCGCGTTCCAGCCCGCCATCAGCGGCCGCAGGTTAAACGGGAAGCGCATCTGATTGGCCGGATTGCTCTGGCGCACCGCCGGTTGCGACATCAGATAAGCGTACAGCGCCTGCATGTCGCCGTCGGTCATTTTACTGAATGCGGTGTAGGGAAATGCCGGATACAGATGGCGGCCGTCGCGGGCGATGCCCTGGCGCATCGCCCGATCGAACGCGGTAAACGACCAGTTGCCGATGCCGGTTGCCACGTCCGGGGTAATGTTGGTGCTGTAGAGCGTGCCGAACGGCGTCGCCATCGCCAGCCCGCCGGCGTTGGTCGCCCCTTCCGACGCGGTATGGCAAACCGCGCAGTCTCCGGCGGCGGCCAACTGGCGGCCGCGCTCCAGCGTGGCGGCCGACCAGGTGCCGGCGCCGGGCGTCGCCACCGGTGCGATCTCCGCCCGCCATGGCAGGGCGCTGCCCGCGATGCCCAGCACCGCGCCGAACAGCCCCGCCGCACCGCCGAACCACCATTTGCCGCGCTTCTTTTTCTTGGGCGGGGCGGCCTGCCGCTCGGCGTCCGGCCCGTTCAACGCCTCTCGCAGCTTATCCGAGGTGATCGGCAGCTCGCGAAAACGAATGCCGGTGGCGTCGAACACCGCGTTGGCGATGGCCGCCGCGCTGGGCACCGACGCCGACTCCCCGGCGCCCAGCGGCGGATCGTAAGGGCGCGGCATCATCACCACGTCCACCTCCGGCACCTCCGGGAAGGTCAGGATCGGGTAAGCCCCCCATTCTTTGGCGGAGACCGTTGATTCCTCAAAGGTCACGCGCTCTTTCAACACCCGGCTGGTCGATTGCAACACGTTGCCGTGAATTTGGTGGCGCACACCGTCCGGGTTGACCATCATGCCCGCGTCGTGGCCGACCACGATGCGCGTCACCGCCACTTCGCCGCTGGCTTTGTCGATCGCCACGTCGGCCACCCAGGCGGCCCAGGCCGCGCCAAAACCGGGAAACTTGCTGTGGATGTAACGGGCGTAGGCAAAGCCGCGCCCGCGCAGCACGCCGTCTTCCGCCGGGGTCTGCATCGGTTCGGTATGCGGCGTCCAGCCCGCGCGCTCTGCGGTGCTGCGCATCAGCTCACTGGCGCGTTCGTCATGGATATAGCGCAGCCGGTATTCCAGCGGATCGACGCCGGCGGCGTGGGCCAGCTCATCGATATAAGATTCGTGGGCGAAGGTGTTCGGCAAGGCGGAAACGCCACGCATCCAGGAGGCGCGCACGATCGGCGCCATGTCTTCGATGCTGACACGCAGCGCCGGATACTCATAAGGCGGCACCGAGGTGCGGTCGCCCATTTCATAGGCCACCGGCAGCGGCTCGACCCGACCGGTCAGCAGTAGCGCCAGCGTCGGCGCGCCGTTGGAAGGATAATAGGTGCGAAAGTCGTAAGCGACCGGGTGCCCGGCGGCGTCCAGCCCGCCGTCCACCTCCATCAGCTGCGCCGTGCCCTTCGGTTCCCACACATGTTCTTGTTCGCGGGTCAGCTGCACCCGCACCGGCCTGCCCACCGCGCGCGACAGCAGCGCCGCGTCGGCGCAGACGTCATCGGCGCAATTGCGGCCATAGCAACCGGCCGCCTCCATGCGAACAATCTCGATCTGCGCTTCCGGGTATTCCAGCAGCCAGGCCAGATCGGCGCGCAGCAGGTGCGGGTTCTGGCTGCCTGACCAGACCTGCAGGCGCTCCGGCCGGTAGTCCGCCAGCGCGCAGGAAGGACCAATCGAGGCATGCAGCTGATACGGCCACAGGTAGCTGCGGGTGAAACGCCTGTCGGCCGCCGCCAGCGCCGCGTCCACATCGCCGGTATCGTGCACCACCCGGGTCGAATGCGGGTTGTCGCGCAGCGCCTGCACCACGTCGGTCATCTGCGGCAAATTGCGCCGCCAGTCTTTCCAGCTGACCTGCAGCGCCTGCGCCGCCTTGATCGCCTGCTCTTCGCGCTCGGCGACAATGCCGATGAAATCGCCGATCACCACCAGTTTGACGATGCCGGGAATATGCGCGATCGAGGTTTCGTCCACCGCCAGCAGGCTGGTGCCGACAAATTCGCCGCTGTCGTAACCGGCATAGGGCGGCCGCACCACTCGGCCATGCAGCATGTTCGGCAGGCGCATATCGTGTACATAGGTGGTTTCGCCGGTCGCCTTGGCCGGAATATCGACGCGCGCGGCGCTGGTGCCCACCAGGCGATACTCCGTCTGAGGTTTCAGCGGCGCGTCGCCGGAAATCGACAGCTCGACATGATCGCCGGCCACCAGCTCGGCGTAGCTGAGCGCTTGCCCCTGCGGGCTGCGGATCACGCCCTCCTCCAGCGTCAGCTGTTCCACCGGCGCATCGAAGCGCTGCGCCGCCTGGCGCAACAGCCAACGGCGCGCTTCGGCGGCGGCGTTGCGCAGCGGCACGGCGGAGATCTGCAGCGTGGCGCTGGCGATAGTGGCACCCTGATTCGGTGCGCGCTCGGTATCGCCCAACACCATTCGCACCTGATCCATGCGCAGGTACAGCTCTTCGGCGACGATCTGCCCGAGCGCGGTGCGCACGCCGGTGCCGAGATCGACATGGCCGTTAAAAGCATAGATTTCGCCGCTGCCGCACAGGGCGATAAACAGCCCTTGCTCCCTGGGCTTCAGCACCGGCGTTTGCCCTTTGGGCACCGGCCCCGACGGCGGTTGCACGCTGTCGACGATCAGCAGCACGCCGTCGCGCTGCAGCAATTCGGCCTGGCTCGGCGATGAGGGACGGGAATCAGTCATGAGCGTGGGCTTCCTCATCGCGGCAGAGAATGATGGCGCGCTGAACCGCACGCAGGATTTCGAGATGGGTGCCGCAGCGGCACAGGTTGCCGGACAGCGCCTGACGGATCTCCGCCTCGCTCGGGGCGGGATTGCGATCCAACAGGGCTTTGGTGGTCATGATCATGCCGTTGAGGCAGTAGCCGCATTGCGCCGCCTGCTCTTCGATAAAGGCACGCTGCACCGGGTGCAGGCGCTGGCGATCGCCAAGGCCTTCCAGGGTCACGATCGCCCGGCCGGACACGCCGAGCGCCGGGATCACGCAGGAGCGCGCCGCCACGCCGTCGATCAACACGGTACAGGCGCCGCATTCGCCCAGGCCGCAGCCGTATTTCGGGCCGTTGAGCGCCAGATCGTTGCGCAGTACCAGCAAGAGCGGCGTATCCGCCATCACCTGCGCATGAAGCTGTTCGCCGTTCACCGACAGCATCAGCGGATGCTCCGTCAGCGTGGTGTTCGCGCCTTCCCTGGGCGACTGCACTTCAGATATCGCCATTGTTCGCGTCTCCGCCTGCACTTGATGGTCTTATGGGCTGGCCTCTCGCCACCGACCACCAGGCAACCGACGTTGCGCGGGCGAATCAGCCGGTGGGCGGATCTTCCAGCATTTTATTCAGCAGGAATATCAGCGCTATCCGTTCGGCCGGGTTGAGCGTGCCGAACGTCAGCTCTGTAATTTTCGCCGCCTGCGGCACCGTTTCCGTCAGCAGCACGGCGCCGGCGTCGGTCAGGCCGACCACCACCTTGCGCCGATCCACCGGATCCGGCGTCACCGTGATCAGATCGCGCGCCTTCAGCCGCTCGACGATGCCGCGTATGGTGGCCTGATCCACCGCCGTCACCTGCACCAGCTCGGTCAGCGAGCTCGGCCCCATATCGCGCACCGCGCACAGGGTGATGAACTGCACCGCCGTCAGTTGCGAATCGCCGACGTTTTGCTGGAAAATCGCCAGGTGGCGCTGATAAACCTTGCGCAGCAGGTGCCCAACTTGCTCGGTAAAATGATAATTTTCGGGTTGGCCGCTCACGGCTGACGGGTATTCGGGGGGCGTCATTGCGTTACTCTCACCATCTATGGAATCCACGAGAATAGTACAAACCCCCGCCGTTGGCAGCAACGATTAAGCCCGGCGCACGCGCGAGGCCTCCGGTGCCACCACTTCCCCGTCCGCCACCACCGTTTGCCCGTCGAGGCGGATGTCGCAGCGGCGCAGCGCGATGTCCATATGGCAAGGCGTTTTGCGCGTGCCGCCCACTTCGGTATTCGGCCCGGTGGAGAACAGGAAGTTGCCGTAGAACGCGCGCGCGTCCATGCACATGCCGTCGTTCTTGTCGTGCAGGCCCATCGCCGTCCACTGGGCGCGCGGCTGCAGGCCCCAGCCGATGTGCGAGATGCCGTACACCTCCGGATCGTCAAAGTATTTCATGTATTCGCGCAGGTATTCCGCCTCGAAACCGCCGTGAATGCGGGTAACGAACCCTTGTTCGATCTCCAGCGTGATGCGTTCGCGCGCGTAGCTTTTAAACGGCAGCAAGATATCGCCGACCTCCAGCACCAGCACCCCTTCAGCCTGCTCCTCATTCGGCCAGGTGAACAAGAAGCCGCTCGGCCAGTGATCCCAGCGCCCCGGTTCATCGGCATAGCCGTACTCGGTCACCGTCGGGTATTGCCCGAGCGGCGCGCGGAAATCGCTGCCGGCGGCGGAGGTCACCTGCATCAGCTTCGCCTGCTCCAGTACGGCGGCGGCGGCCAGCACCCGCGCCTTGTCCTCCGCGTTGGGCAACATGCGCGCCAGCACCTCCGGCGGCTCCACCGCCAGCAGGATGCGAGTGCCGGTTTTCAGGATCTGCTCCTGCTCCGGCGAATGCAGCAGCATCATGGTATCGACGATCAGATCGGCGGCCTCCAGCGCACGCTGCGCCGCCAGGTTGCCGGTCAGCGCGGTATCGCCGCAATAGGCGGTCATGTCGTTGCCCATCGCCCGCGGATGGTTGAACGCCGGCAACTCGACGGCATACACCCTGGCGCCCAGCCGCAGCGCCGCGTCGGTCGCGGCGCGCACCGTGCGCGCATCGGAATAATGGCTTTTCAAAATCGCCACGCTCTGCGAAGCATCGACCTTCGACAGCGTAAGCACCTGCTCGAACAGCTGTACCAACTGGGTTTCATTGACCGCCATGGCCTGTCTCCTGTCTCGTCAAGGGTGTCCGACGCCCGCAAGGCGGCGGTGATTTTTCAAACAATTTAAAGTGAACACACTCGTTTTTATCTAAGTCAAAAAAGCAAAGGAAAGCAAGTTGCGACTATCCATCATAAGAAAGTCCTATTTCATCCCTCTGCAATCCTGTGATTAACATGAGTTTAACAGTAATGCGCCGTCAATTAGCGTGAGCAAGATCTGATTTAACACTTTTGCAACCTTGCGTTATCTAGTGCATACACTATAAATCGATCGTCCAACCACGCGTTGGGCCTACGCTGAAAAAAGCCAACAGACAGGGGAAATATGATGAGCAAACAACCACGCATCGCCGTCGTCGGCGCCGGGCTGGGGGGCGCCGCCGCCGCCGGGCTGCTGCAAAAAGCCGGCTTTACCGTCGATCTGTATGAACAGAGCCCGGCGTTCTCGCGCCTCGGCGCCGGCATTCACATGGGGCCGAACGTCCTGAAGATTTTCCGCCGGCTCGGCATTGAGCAGCGGCTGGAGCAGATGGCGTCTCATCCCGATTTCTGGTTCAGCCGCGATGCCGAGAGCGGCGACTATCTGTCGCGCATCGAACTGGGCGCCTTCGCCCGCCGGGAGTACGGCGCCGCCTATGTGACGGTGCACCGCGGCGATCTCCAGGCGTTGCAGCTTTCCGCGCTGCAGCCCGGCACCCTGCACTTCGGCAAATGCCTGAGCAAGATTGAAGATCGCGGGGACGAGGTGGTGCTGAACTTCGTCGACGGCACCTCGGCCCATGCCGACATCGTGATCGGTGCCGACGGCATCAATTCGCGCATCCGCGAACATCTGCTGGGGGCGGAAGCGCCGACCTACAGCGGCTGGGTGGCGCACCGCGCGCTGATCTGCGGCGAGAAGCTGGCGAAATACAACCTGACGTTCGAAGACTGCGTGAAGTGGTGGTCGGCGGATCGCCATCTGATGGTCTACTACACCACCCAACGGCGCGACGAGTATTACTACGTGAGCGGCGTGCCGCACCCGGCCTGGGATTTCCAGGGCAGCTTCATCGACAGCAGCCGCGAAGAGATGTTCGAGACCTTCGCCGGCTACCACCCGATCGTGCAGGCGCTGATCGAATCCAGCGAGCAGGTCACCAAATGGCCATTGCTGAACCGCAAACCGCTGCCGCTGTGGAGCGAAGGCCGCCTGGTGCTGCTCGGCGACGCCTGCCATCCGATGAAACCGCACATGGCGCAGGGCGCGGCGATGGCGATCGAAGACGCCGCCATGCTGACCCGCTGCCTGCAGGAAACCGGCCTCGGCGACTACCGCACCGCCTTCCAGCTGTATGAAGCCAACCGCAAGGAGCGCGCCTCCAGGGTGCAGGCGGTGTCCAACGCCAACACCTTCCTGCGCACTCAGGAAGATCCGGCCTGGGTCTACGGCTATGACCTGTACACGCAAGCGCTGAAATCGGAGAACGCCGCATGAGCACCTTCCTCTACGGCGCCCACGTTCACGCCAACGGCATTCGCCAACATTACCTGCGCTACGGCGGCCACGGCCCGGTGCTGATCCTGATCCCCGGTATCACCAGCCCGGCGATCACCTGGGGCTTCGTCGCCGAGCGGCTGGGAGAAAAATACGACGTCTACGTACTCGACGTGCGCGGCCGCGGTTTGTCGTCCAGCGGCCCGGAACTGGCTTATGACGCAGAGACCTGCGCGCAGGACGTTAACGCCTTCGTCGCCGCGCTGAACCTGGCCAGTTACGCCCTGCTCGGCCATTCGATGGGCGCCCGCTTCGCCCTGCGCGCCGCCGTTTTGCAGCCCGCCGGCGTGCGGCGGCTGGTGCTGGTCGATCCGCCGGTTTCCGGCCCCGGCCGTCGCGCCTATCCCGGCCAATGGCCTTGGTACGCCGACTCTATCCGGCAGTCGCTGCCGGGCATGAGCGCCGAGCAGATGCGCGCCTTCTGCCCGACCTGGAGCGAGGAGCAACGCCGGCTGCGCGCCGAGTGGCTGCATACCTGCTACGAGCCGGCGATCCAACGCGCCTACGACGATTTTCATCAGGTGGACAGCCACCGTGACTACCCGCTGCTGGCCATGCCGACGCTGCTGATGGTCGCGGGCAAAGGCGGCGTCATTCAGCCCGAAGACCGGGCGGAGATCCGCACGCTGCAGCCGGAGATCGCCATCGTCGAGGTCGAGAACGCCGGACACATGATCCCGTGGGACAATTTCGACGGCTTCTTCCGCGCCCTGGGCAATTTTCTGGATTAACTGAGGAACACCGACATGAGCAACCACTACCGCATCGGACAGATCGTGCCCAGCTCCAACACCACGATGGAAACCGAGATCCCGGCGATGCTGGGCGCGCGCCAGCTGATACGCCCGGAGCGTTTCACCTTTCACTCCAGCCGCATGCGCATGAAACACGTCAATAAAGAAGAGCTGGCGGCGATGGACGCCGAGTCCGATCGCTGCGCGCTGGAACTCTCCGACGCGCGGGTCGACGTGCTCGGCTACGCCTGCCTGGTGGCCATCATGGCAATGGGGCTGGGCTACCACCGCGAATCGCAGGCCCGGCTGGCGCAGGTGACGAAAGACAATCAGGCCGCCGCGCCGGTTATCAGCAGCGCCGGCGCGCTGGTCAACGGCCTGAAGGTGATCGGCGCCAAACGCATCGCGCTGGTGGCGCCCTATATGAAACCGCTGACCCAGCTGGTGGTGGACTACATCCAGCACGAAGGCATTGAGGTTAAGGTATGGCGCGCGCTGGAGATCCCGGACAACCTCGACGTCGGCCGGCACGATCCGGCCAGGCTGCCGGGGATCGTCGCCGAGATGGATTTACGCGAGGTCGATGCTATCGTGCTGTCCGCCTGCGTGCAGATGCCTTCGCTGCCAGCCGTTCCGACGGTGGAGGCCCAAACCGGCAAACCGGTGATCACCGCCGCCATCGCCACCACTTACGCGATGCTGACCGCGCTGGAGCTGGAGCCGATCGTCCCCGGCGCCGGCGCCCTGCTGTCCGGAGCCTATTGAGGAGGCATGATGAACGACACCCTCAGCGACAATTATCGCGGCGTCTGGGGCCAGCGCCTCGGCTTCGGCCGGCGCCCGGCGCTGCTGGCGATCGACTTTATGCAGGCCTACACCACCGAAGGCGCGCCGCTGTTCGCGCCGGGCGTGGTGAGCGCGGTCGAGGAAAGCCGCGAGCTGCTGGCCTGTGCGCGCCGCACGGGAATTCCTGTGATCCATACCCATATCCGCTATCATGCAGGCCATTTTGCCGATGGCGGCCTGTGGGTCAAAAAAGCGCCGGTGATGAAGGACATGGTGGCGGGCAACCCGCTGGCGGCGTTCTGCCCGCCGGTGGCGCCGCTGGCCGATGAGGTGGTGCTGAGCAAGCAATACGCCAGCGCCTTCTTCGGCACCGCGCTGGCGCCGCTGCTGGTGGCGCAAGGGATCGACACGCTGCTGATGATCGGCTGCTCCACCAGCGGCTGCATCCGCGCCAGCGCGGTGGACGCGGTGCAGCACGGCTTTCGCGCCATGGTGGTGCGCGAGTGCGTCGGCGATCGTCACCCCGGCCCGCACGAAGCCAACCTGTTCGACATCGACAGCAAATACGGCGACGTGGTGCACAAACGGGAGGCGCTCGACTACCTGAACCGGTTATGAATCAACGACTCACCTGCAACGACAATAACGAAGGCGCAGACAGCGCCTCACGCGACCGCCCGAAACAGGGCGGCGCCCCTGCAACGCAAACACAACAGGCGCCTCCTGCGGAGGCCAACACGCACCACCTGGAGACAACATCATGGCCATTGTCGACACCCCGCTGGCGGGGAAAGCGGACGCAGAATCGCTGCTGCTGTACCGCAAAATCACCTGGAAACTGATCCCGTTTCTTTGCCTGTGTTACCTGGCGGCCTACCTCGATCGCATCAACGTCGGGCTGGCCAAGCTGCAGATGGCCGATGCGCTGCAGCTGAGCGAAGCGGCCTTCGGCCTGGGCGCCGGGCTGTTCTTCGTCGGCTATATTCTGTTCGAGGTGCCGAGCAACCTGATCCTGCAGCGCGTCGGCGCCAAGATGTGGATCGCCCGCATCATGATCACCTGGGGGCTGCTGTCCACCGCCACCATGTTCGTCACCACGCCCACCCAGTTCTACGTCATCCGCTTTCTGCTCGGCGTGGCGGAGGCCGGTTTTCTGCCCGGCGTGCTCTTTTACCTGACGCTGTGGTTCCCGACCTATCGCCGCGGCCGCATCATCGCGCTGTTCATGATCGGCCTGCCGCTGTCCAGCGTGATCGGCGGGCCGCTCTCCGGCTGGATCATGGGCCATTTCGACATGCGCCACGGGCTGCACGGCTGGCAGTGGCTGTTTTTGCTGGAGGGCATTCCCAGCGTGCTGTTGGGGGTGCTGACCTTCTGGCTGTTGCCTAACACTTATCAGCAGGCCAAGTGGCTGACGCCCGAGGAAAAACAGCGCATCGCCGACGATTTGGCGCGTGACGACGCCGAGGCCGATCACGGCAAGCACAGCTTCCGCGACGGCTTCTTCAACCTGAAAGTGTGGATGCTCGGCGGCATCGACTTCGCCATTTTGCTCAGCGCCTACGCCATGGGCTTTTGGATGCCGACCTTCATCAAAACCGCCGGCGTCACCGACATCACCACCATCGGCTACCTGACGGCGATCCCCAGCGTCGCCGCCCTGCTCGGCATGCTGCTGATCGGCAGCAGTTCCGACCGACTGCGCGAACGGCGCTGGCATATCATCGTGCCGTTTATCGTCGGCGCGCTGGCAATGGCCGGCAGCACCTTCTTCACCCACAATGCGCTGGCCACGGTGCTGCTGTTCTCCATCGCCCAGGCGGCGATCATCGGCGCGGTACCGGTATTCTTCAGCCTGCCGGCCACCTTCCTGCGCGGCACGGCGGCGGCGACCGGCTTCGCACTGGCCTGTTCGCTGGCCAACATCGCCGGGCTGGTGAGCAATTCGCTGATGGGGCTGGCGCTGGATCTGACCGGCAAGAGCGGCGGCGCGCTCTGGGCCTTCGCCGGCTGCCTGCTGCTCAGCTCGCTGCTGGTGGTGGCCCTGCCGGCCAAGGTGGTAAACCGCTGAATGTCGGCCAAGCCGAAAAAGACGAAGGGCGCATAACGCGCCCTTTTGTTTACTTACCGGAAATGGCCGAACTTACTCGTCCTTCAGCCCGCGGTTGATCAGCATCGGTTCGATGCTCGGCTCTTTGCCGCGCCAGTCGATGTACAGCTTCTCCAGATCCTGGCTGTTGCCGCGCGACAGGATCATGTCGCGGAAGCGCTGGCCGTTTTCGGCGGTCAGGCCACCGTGTTCGGTGAACCACTGGAAGGCGTCGTCCGCCAGCATTTCCGTCCACAGATAGGCGTAGTAGCCCGCGGCGTAGCCGTTACCCCAGATGTGCTGGAAATAGCTGGAACGGTAGCGCGGCGGCACGTAGCTGAGATCGACCTTGTCTTTTTGCAGCGACTCGGCCTCGAACTTGTCCACGTCCTGCTGCGGCTGGTCGGCCGTCAGCATGTGCCAGTGCATGTCCAGCAGCGCGGCGGACAGCAGCTCGGTCATGCTGTAGCCCTTGTTGAACTTGTCGGCCTTCTTGATCTTGTCGACCAGTTCCTGCGGCATCGCCTCGCCGGTCTGGTAGTGCTTGGCGAAGTGGCTGAACACTTTCGGATCGCTGACCCAGTGCTCGTTGAACTGCGACGGGAACTCGACGAAGTCGCGCGCGGTGTTGGTGCCCGACAGGCTCGGGTATTCCTGATCGGCGAACATGCCGTGCAGCGCGTGGCCGAACTCGTGGAACATGGTGATTACGTCGTCATACGACAGCAGCGCCGGCTGGCCCGGCGCCGGTTTGGTGAAGTTGGCGACGTTGTAAATCACCGGCTTGGTGCCGTTGAGCTTCGACTGATCGACGAAGTTGCTCATCCAGGCGCCGCCGCCCTTGTTGTCGCGCTTGAAGTAGTCGGTGTAGAACAGCGCCAGCGATTTGCCGTCCTTGTCGAACACTTCATACACCTTGACGTCCGGCTGATAGACCGGAATGTCCTTGCGCTCCTTGAAGCTGATGCCGTACAGCAGGTTGGCGGCGTAGAACACGCCGTTGTTCAGCACGTTGTTCAGCTCGAAGTAAGGCTTAATCTGCGACTCGTCCAGATCGTACTTGGCCTTGCGCACCTGTTCGGCGTAGAACTGCCAGTCCCAGGCCTGCACCTTGAAATCGCCTTTCTGCTGGTCGATCACCGCCTGAATGTCCTTGGCCTCACGCTCGGCGCGCGCGGTGGCCGCCGGTACGATGTTGCGCATAAAGCTCAGCGCGGCATCCGGCGTCTTGGCCATCTGGTTTTGCAGTTTCCAGGCGGCGTAGTTCAGGTAGCCCAGCAGCTTGGCCTGCTCGGCGCGCACTTTGGCCAGACGGGAGATGGTCTGGCGGGTATCGTTGCCGTCGCCCTTCTCCGCACGCGTCCAGGAGGCGTCGAACAGCGCTTGGCGGGTATCGCGATCTTTCAGGCTCTGCAGCAGCGGCTGTTGCGTGGTGTTTTGCAGCACCAGCAGCCACTGTTTCTCCAGCTTGCGTTCGGCGGCCGCCTGGGCCGCCGCAGCCAGCTCACCTTCCGACAGGCCGTCCAGCTTCGCCGGGTCGGTTATCGCCAGCGCGCCGTTTTTGCTCGCCGCCAGCAGTTTGTTGGTGAACTGGGTGCTCAGCGTCGCCGCTTCCTGGTTCAGCGCCTTCAGCTTGGCCTTGTCGGCGTCCGACAGGTTGGCGCCCGCCAGCTCGAAGTTCTTGTAGGTCACTTCTACCAGCCGGCGCGATTCCGGATCCAGCTTCAGCGCATCGCGATCCTGATAGATGGCCTTGATGCGAGCGAACAGCTTGCCGTTGAGCATGATGTCGTCGTTCAATGCCGCCAGCTTCGGCGAGGTTTCTTCATCCAGTTTCTGCAGCGCGTCGCTGGTGTTGGCCGAAGTCATGGCGCCGAACACGTTCATCACCCGCGTCAGCAGCGAACCGGCCTGCTCCAGCGCCACGAAGGTATTCTTGAAATTAGGCTTGGCCGGGTTGTTGGCGATCTTCTCCACCTCTTCCCGCTTTTGCTTGATGCCCGCCTCGATCGCCGGCGCGTAGTCGCTCTCCTTGATCAGGTTGAACGGCGGCGCCTGGAACGGCAGACGGCTTTGATAGAAGAACGGATTCTGAGTCTTTTGCTTGTCGTGCTGATTGGCTTCACCGGTCACGGTAGCCTCCTTCGCCTGGCCGCTGGGCAGCGCGCTATGGTCGGCGTGAGGTTGGGTTTCTGCTGCCTGTGCCTGCGAGCCCAGCGCCATGCCGATCGCCAGCACCAATGTGGATAAACGCATCAAATCGAAACTCCTCCATGTTCACAGAATAAGGTCTCGGGGAATCGCTCCCTCTGAGTCATCACCTAGCTTAGGTGCAGTTGGCAGTTTGAGCAAAAACAAGTGATTAGAAGTTGGCCGCCTCGCCAACCTGCCGTATCAGGAACGTCAGCAACGCGCGCGTTTTGGCCGGCAGATAGCGGCGACCGGGGTAAACGGCATACAGCTGCAACGGCGCCGGCGGCAGTGCCAGCGGCACCTCAACCAAACGGCCGTCGGCCAGAAACGGCCGGCAGCCGAGTTCGGAAAGCATGGCGAACCCCACGCCGGCCAAGGCCGCCTTTAGCGCCATCTCCCCGCTGTTGACGCGATAGCGCGTATTGACCGGGACGGTAACGAAGGTTCCGTCCGAGCGGACGAACTGCCACGGCATCCCCTTCAGCGCATCCACCGTGCTGATGCAGGGCAATTGCGTGAATTGTTCAATCGCCGACGACGGCGGCCACTGCGCCAGCAACGCCGGAGCGGCCACCACGATGCAGGGGAAAGACGCCAGCGGCTGCGCGACGTAGTCGCTGTCGTCCAGCATGCCCCGGCTGATCATCACCGCCAGGTCGACATCATCGAGCAGCGACGTCATACCCGCCAGGTTGGTCACACAGCTGATTTCGATCTGCGGATGCTGCACGGCGAACGCCGCCAGCGGCTCGCCCAACAGGTATGGCCCCACTTCATTGGGCACGCACAGGCGCAGCGGCCCGCGCAGCTGTTGCTGCCGCTCGCTGAGGGTTTGCGCGGTGTGTTCCAGCGACGCCAGCAGCGGCTGGGTGCGTTCATGCAACAGTTGGCCGTTCGGCGTCAACCGCATCGAACGGGTGCTGCGTTCGAGCAATCGCTGCTCGAGCTGGCGCTCCAGCTGAGAGATGTAGCGGCTGACGTTGGAGGTCGGCATCGCCAGCGCCCGCGCCGCCCCGACGAAGCTCCCCTGTTCCACCACCGCCACGAAAATGCGTAGCAGGTTTAAATCCAATTTGGCGCGCATGATTATCCCTGATTTGATAACAAACCATGCCATTTCTACCATCTAATCCCGATCAACGCCAAGCGCTACACTGCCGGCCTGACTCTGCAACCGATAGATGCTTATGACACCCACGAGAAAGCTGACGGCGATAACGCTGGTCATCGCCTTTATTCAGTTCACCAATGCCCTGGAATACATGGTATTCAACCCGATATTCCTCTACATGGCCGCCGATTTTTCCGTGCCCGTCAGCTTCGCCGGCTATGTCAGCGCGGCCTATACGCTGGCGGCGGTGATTTCCGGCATCGGCGCATTTTTCTGGATCGGCGGCGTTGAGAAGCGGCGCTTTCTGCTGCTCAACGTCACGCTGCTGGGCGTGACCACCTTATTGATCGCCACAACCCAGCAGTTTTACTGGCTGCTGGCACTGCGGCTGTTGGCCGGGCTGTTGGGCGGCACCACGATGGGCGTCGGGATCGGCCTGCTGCTCAACGCCGCACCGGCCGCGCTGCACGGCAGAATGTTGGCGACGGTGATCGCGTCCTTTTCGTTGGTGAGCATTGTCGGCATGCCGGGCATGCTGTACCTGTGCGAAGTGGCGAGCTGGCGCGCCGCGCTGGTGACTATCGGCGGGCTGTGTCTGCTGGCGGCCGTCTTGGTCGCGCTGTTCGTTCCCAGGGATGCGCCGCAGCCACGGGCTACCGCGCCCGTCGCGCTCGATCGCCGATTGCTGCTGTTCGCCGCCGCAGCCGGCCTGACGCAGTTCAGCCCGATGCTGCTGATCCCGGTGCTGGCGCCGCTGCTCACCCAGCGGCTACAGGTGGCAGACGCGCATTTGCCCTGGCTGTTTCTCATCGGCGGCGTGGCCGGCTATCTGGCGACCGTACTGGCGGGCCGCTGGCTGCAACGCTTTGGCACCGTGACGCTGACGGTGGGCGCCACGCTGTTGCTGCTGGGCAGCCTGTGGCTGGCGGCGCGCGGTGGCGATCGCGGCGAGCTGTTCATGGTCGCGTTTCTCGCGGCGGCCTATGCGCGGCTGGTGGCGATCTCTTCCCTGAGCCTGCGCTGGCCGGACGCTCGGCAGCGCGCCGCCTTTGGCGTACTGCAAACCGCCCTGATACACCTGAGCGCCACGGCGGCCTTCTTGCTCTCCTCCGCGTTGCTGAGCAGCGGCCTCACCCCGCTTAGCCTGCAACGCCTGTTATGGCTGTGCGCGCTGAGCGCGGTCACCGTCGCGCCGCTCAGCGTTTGGCTGCAGGCGCGGCTGCGTCAGCGCGGCGCCTGATAAACCACCTTGCCGTCCACATAGGTGCGATAAATGTTGCGATCGTCTCCCAGGGTCATCAGCACGAACCCTTGTTCCGCCGACGTGGCGCTGTTGGCGTAGCGCAACTGCTGCAGCGGCGTGACCGCCGGATCGAGCACCACAAAATCCGCCTCTTTGCCGACGTTGAAGTTGCCTATTTTGTCGTCCAGCGCCAGCGCGCGGGCGCCGCCCAGGGTGGCGTGGTAGAACGCTTCTACGGCAGAGAGCCGGTAATGCTGCAGCTGGCCGACCTTGTATGCCTCGCCCAGCGTGCGCAACATATTGAAAGTGGTGCCGGCCCCCACGTCGGTGCCGATGCCGAACTTCACCCGCTTGCGCCAGGCCTGCTGCAGGTCGAACAGCCCGCTGCCGAGGAACAGATTGGAGGTGGGGCAAAACGCGATCGCCGAGCGGGTCTCGCACAGGCAGTCCCACTCCTGCTCCTCCAGGTGCAGGCAGTGGGCGAACACGCTTTTGCCGCCGGTCATGCCATAGCGGTGGTAAACGTCCAGATAGCTTTGGCTCTGCGGGAACAGCGATTTTACCCAGGCCACTTCCTGCGGATTCTCGCTCAGGTGCGTCTGCAGCCAAACGTCGGGGAATTCTTCGCGCAGCCGCTGCACCTGCGCCAGCAGCGCCGGGGTACTGGTGGGCGCAAAGCGCGGCGTAATGGCGTAACCGAGGCGGCCTTTGCCGTGCCAGCGTTCGATCAACTCACGCGTCTGGCGATAACTTTGCTCCGGCGTTTCCAGCAGCGCCTCCGGCGCATGGCGATCCATCATCACCTTACCGGCGATCAGGCGCATATTCAGCGCTTGCGCCTGGGTGAACAGCGCATCGACCGACTGCGGGTGCACGCTGCCGAACACCAGCGCGGTGGTGGTGCCGTTGCTCAGCAACTCCCGCAGAAAGAAGGCCGACATCTCGTCGGCGTGCTGTTCGCAGCCGTAACGGCTTTCGGTCGGGAAGGTGTAATTGTTTAACCACCCCAGCAACTGGTCGCCATAGGCGCCGATCATTTCGGTTTGTGGGTAGTGGATATGGGTGTCGATAAAGCCCGGCACGATCGGTTTATCGCGATACTCCGTGACCGCGAAACCCGGCGGCAACAGCGCCTCACCCTGCTGCCAGCTGCCGAACCAGACGATGGTGCCCTCGTTGAGCAGCAACAAACCGTCGGGAATGTGCCGCAGGCGTTCGTCGAGCTGTTGCGGTTCCTCCACGCAGGCGGTGATATCAAAAAAATTGCCACGAATAGCCGTGGTGAATTGCAGTGCCATTATTTTCTTCCTTGTGACGACCGGCCAAGCTCACCCGCGTAATAATCTTCGCTGATGAAACAATGCCTTTTATTACCCAAACTCAAAGACCGGATTAAGCATAGCAAGCCGTGTGCCAATAGGCGGCCATAAAATACATTTACATTTAAAAACAGAGGCATATTAATTTAATCAAAGAAAACCAACCGATGAAAAAGAATAAAACGCGCGGCGATCTTCAACGGTAGACCAACAGCAACCGTTTGCTTGCCGGAATAACGCCGCGCCGCTGCACCTTTACCGGGCAAGCGGATAATTTCGCGGCCGCTGCGGTTATTTTAACGCGATGCAAAGCGGTCTGCCCCATTCCGCAGGCCACCCGACAAACTTGAAACGATAACCATTCTCAATTATCATCCGCGCATCTTTTTGACCAGCAATGCGAAAACCATGTCCGCCACCGCTTCTGCCCCGCACGCCGCGCTGTCGCGCCTTTACGCCACCCACCATGCCTGGTTGCAGGGATGGCTGCGCAGGCGGCTGGGCTGCGCTTTCGACGCGGACGACGTGGCGCAGGACACCTTCATGCGCCTGCTGAAAAGCGACGCCGCGGCGACCCTGCGCGAGCCGAAAGATTTTCTGGTCACCGTCGCCAAGCGGGTGATGGTCGATCTGTTTCGCCGCAGAACGCTGGAGCGCGCCTATCTGGAGATGCTGGCGCTGATCCCGGATGGCTATGCCCCGTCGCCGGAGCAGCGCCAGATCCTGCTGGAAAGCCTGCAGCAGATCGACGCCATGCTCGACGGGCTGGGGCCGAAGGTGAAACAGGCCTTCCTGCTGTCGCAGCTCGAAGGCCTGGGCTATGCGGACATCGCCGTGCGCCTCGGCGTGTCGGTCAGCTCGGTTAAAAAATACATGGCCAAGGCCACCGAGCATTGCCTGCTGTTCAGCCTGGAAAACGACGTTTTCTCATGAGCAACGCCATCACCCCCGAGCAGCGCCAGGCGCTGAAGATGGCCGCACACTGGTATGCCCTGCTGTGCGATGAACACGTCACCGACCGCCAGCGCCAACAGTGGCAAGCCTGGCATCAGCAGCATGACGATCACCGCTGGGCCTGGCAGCGCGTCGAAGCGTTGCAGAGCCAGCTGCAGGGCGTACCGGGCAAGTTCAGCTACCGTGCGCTCGATCGCGCCGGCCGCCAATCGGCGATCGATCGCCGCACCCTGCTGAAGAGCCTGCTGCTGTTGCTCGGCGTGGGCGGCGGCGGCTTCCTTTACCAGTCGCCGCTCGGCCGGGAGCTGCGCGCCGACTACCGCACCGCCACCGGCGAGATCAAACCCATAGTGTTAAGCGACGGTACCCAGCTGGTGCTGAACACCGCCAGCGCGGTGGACGTGCATTACGACGATCGCCAACGGCTGATCCGCTTGCACGCCGGGGAAATCAGCCTGGTGACCGGACGCGACCCCCGGCCGCTGTGGGTGCAAAGCCCGCAGGGAGCGATGCGCGCGCTCGGCACCCGCTTTTTGGTGCGTGAGAACGGCGGCGAGACGCGCCTGACGGTGCTGGAGCATGCGGTCGAAGCGCAGCTGGCGCAGGACGCGCGGCAAACTCGCCGGGTGGAAGCCGGAGAACAGATAAGCTTCAGCGCCGCGGCCTTCAGCGACAAACAACCGGCTGCGGCGGAGGACGGCTGGCTGCGCGGCGTGCTGAGCGTCAGCCAGTGGCGGCTGGACCGGGTGATCGCCGAACTGGCGCGCTACCGGCGCGGCCATCTGAGCTGCGATCCGGCCGTCGCCGGCCTGCGCGTCAGCGGCAGTTTCCCGCTCAACGATACCGATCGCGCCCTTGCCCTGCTCAGCCAGACCCTGCCGGTGCGCCTGCAGAGCTTTACCCGCTATTGGCTGAAAATCGTCCCCGCCTGAATCTTTTTAAATGAAAATGATAAAAAATCGCATTCTTGATTGTCCCTTTTGCTTTGCTCATCCGACTCCCAGGAAAACACTGCAGCAATAAATAAAAAATGATTTAGGAGAAGGTATGAACAACGCTTGGGGAAAGGGAGCGCCGGCTTCGCTTTGGGGAAAACGGGCCACGCCGCTGGCCGTGGCCATTGGCCTGGCCTTCGCCGCACCGCTGACGGCGAGCGCCGCCAGCGCCGCTGCAACCTATCACATTCCGGCCGGTGAGCTGGACGGCGCGCTGAACGCGTTCGCCGCGCGCGCCGGCATCGCGCTCTCGGTGGACGGCACGCTGACCGCCGGTAAGCGTTCGCCGGGCCTGAGCGGCAGCTACGGCGTCGATGACGGCCTGAACGCCCTGCTGGCCGGCAGCGGCCTGCAGGCTAAAGCGCTCGGCAACCACGGTTACACGCTGGCCAAACTGCCGCAGCCGCAGAAGGAAGAAGACATCACCGTGGTCGGTGACTGGCTGGCGGAAGGCCGTCAGGTAGACGTGTTCGAACATCCCGGCGCGCGCGACGTGGTGCGCCGCGAAGAATTCGCCAAAACCGGCACCACCACCGTGCGCGAAGCGTTGAACCGCGTGCCGGGCGTGGTGGCACCTGAGAACAACGGCACCGGCAGCCATGACATGGCGCTGAACTTCGGCATTCGCGGCCTCAACCCGCGCCTCGCCAGCCGCTCCACCGTGTTGATGGACGGCATCCCGGTGCCCTTCGCCCCTTACGGCCAGCCGCAGCTGTCGCTGGCGCCGGTCTCGCTCGGCAATATGGATGCGATTGACGTGGTGCGCGGCGGCGGCGCGGTGCGTTACGGGCCACAGAGCGTCGGCGGCGTCGTCAACTTCGTCACCCGTGCCATCCCGAAAACCTTCGGCATGGAGGCCGGCATGCAGGGGCAGCTCAGCCCAACCTCGCGCCAGGATCACCCGAAAGGCACCGGTAACCTGATGATCGGCGGCACCGCCGACAACGGCCTCGGCGCGGCGCTGCTCTACTCCGGCACCCGCGGCAGCGACTGGCGCGAACACAGCGCGACCAAAATTGACGATGTGATGCTGAAAAGCCGTTACGCCCCGAACGAAGTGCACACCTTCAACAGCCTGCTGCAATACTACGAAGGCGAAGCGGACATGCCGGGCGGCCTGAGCCGGGCGGACTACAACGCCAACCCGTTCCAGTCGACGCGCCCGTACGACAAGTTCTGGGGCCGGCGCCAGCTGGCGAACTTCGGCTACCAGTATCAGCCGGATCAGCAGCACAAGTTCGACGTGCAGAGCTTCTACACCTACACCCTGCGCAGCGGCTATCTCGATCAGGGCAAAAACCTGACGCTGTCGCCGCGCGAATACTGGGTGCGCGGCGTGGAACCGCGCTACAGCCAGAGCTTCCGCTGGGGCGATTCGGCCCATGAAGTGGGCGTCGGCTACCGCTACGTCAGCGAATCCACCCACGAGCTGCGCTACACCAGCAAGGCCAGCACCGGCCGGCTGCCGTCCACCGCCAGCCCGTACGATCGCGACACCCAGTCCGGCACCGAGGCGCACGCCTTCTATATCGACGATCGCATCGATATCGGCGACTGGACCATTACGCCGGGCATGCGCTACGAGTACATCAAGTCGTATCAGAACAACTACATCAAGAACAACCGCCTCGACGTTAGCTATAACGCGCCGCTGCCGGCGTTGAACGTGATGTATCACCTGAACGAATACTGGAACCTGTACGCCAACACCGAAGGCTCCTTCGGCACCGTACAGTACAGCCAGATGGGCAAAGCGGTCGACAGCGGCAAGATTGAACCCGAGAAGGCGCGCACCTGGGAGCTGGGCACCCGCTACGCCGGCGATGCGCTGACCGGTGAGATCGGGCTGTTCCTGATCAACTTCAACAACCAGTACGACTCCAACCAGGTGACCGACAGCGTGACCGCGCGCGGCAAAACCCGCCACGCCGGGCTGGAAGGCAGCCTGCGTTACGATCTGTCGCAGCTGACGCCGAAACTGGACGACCTGACCGCCTACGCCAGCTACGCCTACGTCAACGCCACCATCCGTGAAGACGGCGGCTACAAGGGCAATCAGGTGCCGTTCTCGCCGAAGCATAAAGGCACGCTAGGGCTGGACTACACGCCGGGCAACTGGGCGTTTAACCTTAACGGCGAGTTCCAATCCAGCCAGTTCGCCGACAACGCCAACACCGTGGCGGAAAGCGCCGACGGCAGCACCGGCCGCATTCCCGGCTATATGCTGTGGGGCGTGCGCGCCGCCTATGATTTCGGCCCGGAAATGGCCGGTCTGAATCTGGGCGTCGGCGTGAAAAACCTGTTCAACCACGAGTATTTCACCCGCGCCTATGACGACAATAACAAAGGTCTGTACGTCGGCCAGCCGCGCACGATCTATCTGCAAGGCTCGGTGAAGTTCTGACCCCCGGCGGCGGGCGCACCTATCGCGCTCGCCGCCTCACTTATAGCGTGACATTGTCACCAAACCCGTTCTTTCCATCTTGCCCAAGCGACGAAAAATAAGTCGCTTCTGCCGCCAATGCGCGTAATATCGACGATCCGCCCTAATTTATAGGCGCGGATTTTTTGCCGTTCTGGCCTGAAAAGCGAGGGAAAATAAGATGAATCATAATGACCTTTCTCAGTGCCGCGTGGACACCGACCGTTTGTTGATTGCCCCCTTTACCGCAGCAGACGCCGACGATGTTTACCAGGCGATCACCCCCACTCTGACACGCTTTATGGCCTTTGAGCCGGAGGCGTCGCCGGAAGATTTCGCCAACGTCTGGCAAGGCTGGCTGCCGCTGATGCGCGAAGGCGAAGAAGTGATCTTCGTCGCCCGCCGGCGCGAAGACCGACAGTTCGTCGGCGTCGGCGGCGCGCACAACCTGCGCAGCCACACCCCGGAGCTGGGCATCTGGGTGAAAGAGGGCCTGCACGGCCAGGGCTACGGCCGCGAAATCGTGCAAGGTATCGCGCGTTGGGCCAGCGAACGCTTCCAGCCGCCGCACTTTCTCTACCCGGTGGCCGAACAGAATACCGCCAGCCGCCGCCTCGTCGAGTCGCTGGGCGGCGTGCTGGCCGGCCGCTGCGAACGCGTCAAGTACGACGCCGTGGTATACCACCTGCCGCCTCAGCGCTAATCAGCATCGGGCCGCCGGCCCGGTGTGACCTTTTTTGCTTTCCGCCGTGATAACCGCTGCCACTGCCTGCAGGTTTGTGCTAATGATAGAGACATGTAGGGTAAAAACAGTTGAGGAACAGCAACATGATTATTTTTGTTACCGGCGCCACCTCCGGTTTCGGCGAGGCCATTGCGCGCCGTTTTATCCGTGAAGGCCACCAGGTGATCGCCGCCGGGCGCCGCCTTGAGCGTCTCGAAGAGCTGCAGGAAGAACTCGGCCAAGCCCTGCACATCGTGCGGCTCGACGTGCGCAACCGCGCCGCCATTCAGCAGGCGATCGAAGCACTGCCGGCCGAGCTGCGCCAGATCGACGTGCTGGTGAACAACGCCGGGCTGGCGCTGGGGCTGGAGCCGGCGCACAAAGCCAACGCCGATGACTGGGAAACCATGATCGACACCAACGCCAAAGGGCTGGTGAACATGACGCGTGCGCTGCTGCCGGCCATGGTCGAGCGCAACGTCGGCCATGTGATCAACATCGGCTCCACCGCCGCCAACTGGCCTTACGCCGGCGGCAACGTGTACGGCGCCACCAAGGCGTTCGTCAAACAGTTTAGCCTGGGCCTGCGCGCCGATCTGCACGGCACGCGCATCCGCGTGACCGATATCGAGCCGGGCCTGGTGGGCGGCACCGAATTCTCCAACGTGCGCTTCAAGGGCGATGACGGCAAGGTCAACAAAACCTACGAAGGCGCCGATGCGCTGACGCCGGAAGACATCGCCGAGTCGGTGTTCTGGGTCGCAACGCTGCCGGCGCGCGTCAACATCAACACGCTGGAAATGATGCCGGTCAGCCAGTCCTTCGCCGGGCTGAACATCCACCGCGGCGCCTGATCTCCAACGGCGGGAGGCGACTCCCGCCCTGTTTCCTCAGGCCGCACGCCAGCCGGAAACGATGATCAGCATGCCCACCAGCGCCACCCCGGCGCCCACCCAGTCCAGCGCGGACAGCTTCACCCCGTCCACCACCCGCAGCCACAGCAGCGCCGTCGCCACATACACGCCGCCGTAGGCCGCGTAGACCCGCCCGCTGGCCGCCGGATGCAGCGTCAACAGCCAGACAAACAGCATCAGGCTCAATGCCGCCGGCAGCAATAGCCAGGCGCTGCCCTGCTTCTTGAGCCAGAGATAAGGCAGGAAACAGCCGATAATTTCGGCGAGCGCAGTGGCGAAAAACAACAGCGTGGTTTTTAACATCGGTCGCAGTTTTCTCTCGGTAAATTAAACGAATCGGCGCTTGGCTGGTGAATTCCAGGAACGCAGTGGTATATTTGTCACCACGCCTGCGGGCGAGGTAACGCCAGTGTCGCCATCATCAGGCGCACTCACTCATAAGGATGAAACGATGAAAACATTTTCGACCCAACGACTGCTACGCGGGATGCTGCCGGTCGCCATGCTGGCCGTCATGGGCGCCTGGCAGGCGCCGGCGCTGGCCGCCACCTGCACTCAGGGCAGCACCTGCGTCACCGTCGATGGCAAAGGCAGCGGCGCGATGAGCACCGAAGAAGCGCGCCAGAGCAAAGAGCAGTGGAATGATACCAAAACCCTGCGCCACAAGGTTAACACTCGCGTCGAGAAAGAGTTCGACAAGGCCGATCGCGCGGCGGATGACGAAGACCGCTGCAACGACAGCAACAACGTCAACGCGTACTGGGAGCCGGACACCCGTAAATGCCTGGATCGCCAGACCGGGCGTCGGATTATTCCTTAATCCGCCTGCGGCGGGCGGGCAAGCGTGAAACCCGGCCGCCGTTACTGCTATCCTGTTACAGGAAGTCCATTGTCTAAAAGGATGACGTGATGAAAAAAACGCTGATATTAACCGCTGTATTGCTGGCCGGCGCGCCGTTGGCGGCCCTGGCCTCCTGCGAAAGCGTGAAAGCGGACATTTCGCAAAAAATCATCAATAACGGCGTTCCGGAGTCCGGCTTCAAACTGGAGATCGTGCCTAACGATCAGGCCGATCAGGCCGGCGGCCAAGTGGTCGGCCACTGCGAAAACGACACCCAGAAGATCGTCTATACCCGCCTGAACAACGGCGACGATCGCGGTGACGCGGCGCAGACC
Organism: Serratia sp. 4542; assembly: GCF_016805595.1. Lineage (NCBI taxonomy): Bacteria > Pseudomonadati > Pseudomonadota > Gammaproteobacteria > Enterobacterales > Yersiniaceae > Serratia > Serratia sp. 4542. The sequence continues at coordinate 388,594 of NZ_RXKV01000004.1, read as the reverse complement.
GGCACCAGCCAGGACACCTCCAACACGCAGTAAGCCGCTTCGGCTACCCAGGGCGCGCAACAGCCGCGCCCTTTCCTTTTCCCTTAAGCCTGCTCCGCCTCTTCCTCTTCGCCCTGCGGTCGACAACGCGCCGGGATCAGCATCGCCGCCGCCAGCGCCAGCAACGACACCAACGCCGACACCAGGAACACCCAATGCAACGAAGCCGCCACCTGCTGAATAAGCTGCGCCAGCGCTTCGCTCCCCATGCTCTGCCGCACCGCCGGCTCCATCAGCCGCTGCACCGGATCGTCGATTTCCGGCAAACGCCACTGCAGGTTGAGGTTCAGCGTGGCGCCCAGAATGGCGGTGCCGATGGCAGAACCCACCATGCGGGTAAATACCGTACAGGCGGTGGCGATGCCGCGAATGCTGTAATGCGCCGCGTTCTGCACCGACACTAAAAACGTGGTGTTGCACAGCCCCATGCCGGCGCCGACCATAAACGCCGCCACCCGGCCCCACAGCAGGCCGCCGTTCGGCTGCAGCATCAGCAGGATCAGGCCGCCCGCCACCAACAGCAGTGCCCCCAGCAGCGCCGTCGCGCGATACGAGGTCATCAGCATCAAACGGCCGCTCAGCGTGCTGGCCAGCGGCCAACCGATCGACATCAGCGCCAGCGTGGTGCCCGCCTCCAGCGGCGAGCCGCCCATTACGCCCTGAATGAAAGTAGGCAGGAAGGCGCTGATGCCCATCATCGCCGCGCCGATCACCAGCCCACCGATGTTACCGGCAACGATCACCCGGCTTTGCCACAGCGCCAGCGGGAACAGCGGTTCGACCGCGCGCCGCTCCTGACGTATCAGCAGCGCCAGCGAAGCCGCCGCCAGCGCGAGCAGCGGCGCCACCCACCATCCCAGGCTTTCCATCTGCAACAGCGCCAGCAGCAGCGCCGAAACGAACAGCGTCAGCCAGGCGGTGCCCGCCAGATCCAGCGCGTGCCGCCGCAGCTGCTGATGCGCCGGCAGATAGCGCCAGAGGAAGAACATCGCCAGCAGGCCGATCGGCAGATTGACCCAGAACACCAGCGCCCACGGCAGATGCTGGACGATAAACGCGCCCAGCAGCGGGCCGATGATCGCCGACACGCCCCACACGCTCGACAGGTAGCCCATCACCTTCGGCCGCTCGGTGGCGCTGTAGATGTCGCCGATGATGGTGGAGGCGATCGGCATGATGGCACCGGCGCCCAACCCTTGCAGCAGACGGAAGCCGATCAGCCAATACATGTCGGGGGCGAAGCCGCACAGCACCGATCCCAGCAGGAACAGCGTAGCGCCGAAGAAGAACACCCGCTTGCGGCCGTAGAGATCCGCCAGCCGCCCGTAGATGGGGATGGTGATCGCCTGCGCCAGCAAATAGACCGCGAACACCCACCCCAGCAGCGAGAAGCCGCCGAGATCGCCGATGATGGTCGGCATGGCAGTGGCGACGATGGTGGCTTCGATCGCCGACATGAACATCGCCAGCATGCAGGCGATCAGAATCAATGGGCGGTGGGCGATGGGTGCGGGTGAAACGTTATTTGTCATGGCGTTATGCAGGTTTCCTGGCGTTTTTATTTTCCCTGAGTATATCAGCAAGCGCCTGCGCCAAGTCTATCCGCCCTCACATCCTGTCTTTGCCGGCGGCGAATCGCACCATTTGGACTGATTGTTACGGCGTAACGTTTTGCTGCGGATTTTTTTCACTTTCCCCTCATCCCAGCGCTGACGCGGGCTGAGGCGCCGATCCGCGTAATCTCAATCAACTGATTTTGTTCATAAAACTTGGCATGGCCAACGACAGGGTGCTATACCTTCCCTAGCCGGGGTCATTGGGCTTCGTGCTTTCTCTAGTTTAAATATCAGTATCTTATACTGATTAACTCACGTATTGAGCCACCGTTCAGCACGCTATGCCGAACACACCCTTCGCTCAATGTCGCTAACCTCATGCGAAACGCCCGTTTTGTACCGCCACGCCCGCCGGGCAGTGGGTAACAATCAGAGCGGAATGCGCCGTCTCATCGGCCGCTCCGCGCAACGGAGGACGCAACATCATGCACAAGTCAGCGCCATACCGGCGCCTGCTCCTCGGGAGCCTGCTGTTTATCGCCGTCATCGCGCTGCTGGTTTACGGCATCGGTTGGGAAACCCTTAAGTCGCGCCGGGAAGATTTGATTTACCTCGGCCAGCAGCACATGTTCCTGGTGGTGTGTTCCATGCTGCTGTCGCTGCTGGTCGGCATTCCCAGCGGCATCCTGCTGAGCCGCCCCTTCGCCCGCCGCTGGGCGGAGCACGTGATGCAGATCTTTAACGTCGGCAACACCCTGCCGCCGCTGGCGGTGCTGGCGCTGGCGATGGTGATTATCGGCATCGGCGACCGGCCGGCGGTGGTGGCGCTGTTCCTCGCCTCGCTGCTGCCCATCGTGCGCAATACCTATGCCGGCCTGCGTTCGGTGCCGCCGGCGCTGGTCGAGGCCGCCAACGGTATTGGCATGACCGCCGGGCAGCGGCTGCGCCAGGTCGAACTGCCCAACGCGCTGCCGGTGATCTTCGCCGGGGTGCGCATCGCGATGGCGATCAACGTCGGCACCGCGCCGCTGGCGTTTTTGATCGGCGCCAGCAGCTACGGCGAGCTGATCTTCCCCGGCATCTACCTGAACGACTTCCCGACGCTGATCCTCGGCGCCGCCGCCACCGCGCTGATCGCTCTGCTGCTGGATCTGGCGCTGGCCGGTCTCAGCCGCCGGCTCAGCCCGCACACCGCATCCTGATGGGAGAAACGCGATGACTCGATGGTTACAACACCTCCGCCACGCGCTGCTGTTCTCTTTGCTGATGACCGGCGCGGCCGCCTGGGCCGCCCCGCTCACGCTGGCGAGCAAGAACTTTACCGAACAGCGCATTCTGTCGGCGATCACCGTGCAATACCTGCGGGCCAAAGGTTTTCAGGTCGAACCCAAGACCAATCTGGCCACGGTGATCACCCGCAACGCCATGATCAACAAACAGATCGACATGACCTGGGAATACACCGGCACCTCGCTGATCATCTTTAACCACATCAATAAGCGCATGACGCCGCAGGAAACTTACGACACGGTGAAAAAGCTCGACGCCAAACTCGGCCTGGTGTGGCTGCAGCCGGCGGACATGAACAACACCTACGCCTTCGCCATGCAGCGCCAGCGCGCGGAAAAAGAGCAGATTCGCACCATGTCGCAGCTGGTGGCCAAAGTGGAACAGGTGCGTAAAACCGACCCGAAACACAACTGGCTGCTGGGGCTGGATCTGGAGTTTGCCGGCCGCTCGGACGGCCTGAAGCCGATGCAGGCGCTGTACGACATGCCGCTCGATCGTCCGCAAATCCGCCAAATGGATCCCGGCCTGGTTTACAACGCCATCCGCGACGGCTTCGTCGATGCCGGGCTGGTGTACACCACCGACGGCCGGGTGAAAGGCTTCGATCTGCAGGTGCTCGAAGACGACAAGGGCTATTTCCCGAGCTATGCGGTCACGCCGGTGGTGCGCGCCGACGTGTTGCAAAACACGCCGGGGCTGGAAGCGGCGCTGAACACGCTGTCGAAACAGTTCAACAATCAGGTGATCACCGAGCTTAACGCCAGGGTGGATATCGACTACCAGACGCCGCAACAGGTCGCCGACGCGTTCCTCAAGCAGCGCGGCCTGATTTAGGGAGGCATGTGATGAATACTGTACTTTACGCCTGGCAAAACTGGGCCTATATCGCCGGATTGACGCTGGAGCACCTGCTGCTGGTCGGCGTCGCCGTCGGCCTGGCGATCCTGATCGGCGTGCCGCTCGGCGTGCTGATCGTCCGCCACAAATGGCTGGCGACGCCGGTGCTGAGCCTGGCCACGCTGGTGCTGACCGTGCCTTCCATCGCCCTGTTCGGGCTGATGATCCCGCTGTTTTCCTTAATCGGCCACGGCATCGGCTACGTGCCGGCGATCACCGCGGTGTTCCTTTATTCGCTGCTGCCGATCGTGCGCAACACCCACACCGCGCTCGACAATCTGCCCGGCGGGCTGCGCGAAGCCGGCCGCGGCATCGGCATGACGTTCTGGCAACGCCTGCGCTGGGTAGAGATCCCGGTGGCGCTGCCGGTGATTTTCGGCGGCATTCGTACCGCCGTGGTGATGAATATCGGCGTGATGGCGATCGCCGCAGTGATCGGCGCCGGCGGCCTCGGCCTGCTGCTGCTCAACGGCATCAGCAGCAGCGACATCCGCCAGTTGATTACCGGCGCCGTGATGATCAGCCTGCTGGCGATCGTCCTCGATTGGTTATTGCACCGCTTGCAAATTGCGCTTACGCCCAAGGGGATCCGCTCATGATTAAATTGGAAAATCTGACCAAACAGTTCATGCAGAAGAACGGCACGCCGTTCAACGCCGTCGACAACATCAATCTGGACGTACCGGAAGGCGAAATCTGCGTGCTGCTCGGCCCTTCCGGCTGCGGCAAAACCACCACGCTGAAGATGATCAACCGCCTGATCGAACCCACCGGCGGCACCATTCTGATCAACGGTGAAGACACCAGCGCGCTGGATACCGTCAGCCTGCGCCGCAAAATCGGCTACGTCATCCAGCAGATCGGTCTGTTCCCCAACATGACCATCGAAGAGAACATCACCGTGGTGCCGCGCATGCTGGGCTGGGACAAAAAACGCTGCCACGATCGCGCCGAGGAGCTGATGAGCATGGTGGCGCTGGATCCCAAGCGCTTTTTGCACCGCTACCCGAAAGAGATGTCCGGCGGGCAGCAGCAGCGCATCGGCGTGATCCGAGCGCTGGCGGCCGATCCGCCGGTGCTGCTGATGGATGAACCCTTCGGCGCGGTGGACCCGATCAACCGCGAAACCATCCAGAACGAGTTTCTCGACATGCAGCGCCAGCTGAAAAAGACCGTGATGCTGGTGAGCCACGACATCGATGAAGCGCTGAAGCTCGGCGATCGCATCGCGGTGTTCCGCCAGGGCAAAATCGTACAGAACGCCAGCGCCGATGAGCTGCTGGCGCGGCCGGCGAACGAGTTCGTCGCCTCCTTTGTCGGCCAGGACCGCACGCTGAAGCGCCTGCTGCTGGTGCAGGCCGGTGACGTAGCCGATCGGCAGGAAACGGTGACGGTGCGGCGGGAGACGCCGCTAGTGGAAGCGTTCGGGCTGATGGACGATATCGACGCCCGCTCGGTGACGGTGGTGGACGCCGACGGCAAGCCGCTGGGGTACGTCAAACGCCGTGAGGCGCGCGGCGCGCCGGGCGTCTGCGCCGACAGCCTGCACCGTTTCCGCGTCACCGCGCGTGCGGAGGAGAACCTGCGCGTGGTGCTGTCGAAGCTGTACGAGCACAACACCTCCTGGATGCCGATCGTCGATGAAGACGGCCGCTACAGCGGCGAAATCTCGCAGGATTACATCGCCGACTACCTCAGCTCCGGCCGCACGCGCCGGGTGCTGACGCCGCAATAACTCACTCAGGGGCGCTCACCGCCCCGCCCACGCCGCAGTTTGCTAAAGATTCACTGGTCATCGGCCGGAGCGCCAAGCACAATGCGCTGATGACCCTTTGATTTTTCTCACGACGCCGCCCACGCATGAAAAGATTGGTCCACCTGCACCACTATCGCGCCCTGTTGCGCAGCCTGTTTATCGCCGTGTTCATCGGCGTCGCCGCCGCTCTGGCGGTGTGGCTGTTCCACCGTTCGATGATTGGCCTCGAGTGGCTGCTGCTCGGCAATGCCGACGGCAGCCTGGTGGCCGCCGCCGCCGCGCTGCCCGGCTGGCGGCGCGCCCTCACTCCGGCGCTGGGCGGCCTGGCGGCGGGCCTGCTGCTGTATATTCACCAGCGCTACCGCCACCAGCGCCCGGCGGCGCCCACCGACTATATGGAAGCGATCGAGACCGGCAACGGCAAGCTGGACACCGGCGCCAGCCTGGTGAAATGCCTGGCGTCGCTGCTGGTGGTGTCGAGCGGCAGCGCCATCGGCCGCGAAGGCGCGATGATCCTGCTGGCAGCGCTGGTGGGCTCGCTGTTCGCTCAGCGCTTTACGCACGAGAAAGAGTGGAAACTGTGGGTGGCCTGCGCCGCCGCCGCCGGGATGGCCAGCGCCTATCATGCGCCGCTGGCGGGCAGCCTGTTTATCGCCGAGATCCTGTTCGGCACCCTGATGCTGGCCTCGCTCGGCCCGGTGGTGATCGCCGCGGTCAGCGCCCTGCTGATGACCAACCTGCTCAACGGCGGCCAGGCGCCGCTCTATCTGGTGACGCCGCTCGCGGCTCCCTTGCCGACGCAATACCTGCTGATGGCGCTGGTCGGCGTGGTGGCCGGCGCCGGCGGGCCGCTGTTTTTATGGCTGATGACCGCCACCGGCCATGCCTTCCGCTCGCTGAGATTGAAACCGCCGTTGCAGCTGGCGCTGGGCGGCCTGATCGTCGGGCTGCTTTCGCTGCTGTTCCCGCAGGTATGGGGCAACGGTTACAGCGTGGTGCAGGCGCTGCTGATCGCGCCGCCGGGGGTGCTGCTGCTGGGGGCGATCCTGGTGTGCAAACTGTTGGCGATCCTCGCCAGCAGCGGGTCGGGCGCGCCGGGCGGGGTCTTCACCCCGACGCTGTTCGTCGGCGCCGCGCTCGGTTCGATCATCGGTCAGCTGTTTGGCCTGTGGCCGGGCATGGATACGGCGGTGCCGCTGCTGCTGGCGCTGACCGGCATGGCTACCCTGCTGGCCGCCACCACCCATGCGCCGATCATGGCGGCGCTGATGGTATTTGAAATGACCGGCGAATACGCGCTGCTGCCCGGCATTCTGCTTTCGTGCGTGATCGCCACCACCGTGTCGCGCGGCCTGCGGCCGGTGTCGGTGTATCATTCGGCGCCGCCGCCCAAACGCGAGGCTTAGAACTCGCCCTGCTGCAGGATTTTCCTGAACTGCGGGCACTGCAGGTGCTCGGGTTCAGGGCAATCGACCAGGTGGCGCAGCCCGTCGCGCACCTGCACCAGGCGCTGGATATGGCGATCCAGCTCATCCGCCCGCGCCGCCAGCAGCCCGCGATCGAGCGCTATCCTGCCCCGTTCGTCAAACAAGGCGCTCATCTCGTCCAGCGTAAAACCGGCCAGGCGCGCCAGCGCGATCAGCCGCAGTTGGTCAAGCACGCCGGCGGCGTATTGGCGACGCAAACCGTGGCGGCCTATCGACGCGATCAGCCCTTTCTTCTCGTAATGCCGCAGCGCGGAAGGCGCGATCCCACTCAGGCGCGCCACCGCGCCGATATCCAGTTCTTTTGCCATTGACTTGAAGCCGACTTTAAGTTGCACACTGTGCGCACATTATCACGTCACTGAGCCAAGGACACCCCTATGACCCCCGATCTGTTAGTGCGCATCCTGTTAACCGGCGTTGGCGCCACCCTCTGCATGGATCTGTGGGCACTGCTGCTGAGGCGGCGCTTCGGCATCCCTTCCCTCAATTATGCGCTGGTGGGCCGCTGGTTTCTCGGCATGTTCGACGGCCGCTGGTTTCACGCCACCATCGTTACGGCGCCGCCGCGCCGGGGAGAGAGAACAATCGGCTGGATATTGCATTACGCCATCGGCATCGCGTTTGCCTTTATCCCGATCGGTTTGGCGGGCATCGGGTGGTATGCGGCGCCGGAGCCACTCATCGCGCTGTTGAGCGGCTGGCTGAGCCTGGCGGCGCCGTTTCTGGTGATGCAGCCCGCGCTGGGCTTTGGCGTGGCGGCGGCGAAAACCGCCTACCCGCGAAAAGCGCGGCTCCTCAGCCTGCTCACCCACACGGTGTATGGGCTGGGCCTGCTGATCTCCGCCCGGCTGTTGGCGGCGCTGTGCACCTGAGCAGGCTTACAGCAGCGTGGAAATATCGAGGTAGTGCGCCAGCTCGCGCTGCTCCGCGCGTGGCAAATAGGGAATTTCACCCAGCAGCGGCGCGGGAATGCGCTGCTGCAGCGCCGCGATGGTTTCGGCATAGTGCGCCAACCCCGGGTTGATGCGGTTGGCCACCCAGCCCAGCAGCGGCAGGCCGTCGTTGATGATCGACTGCGCGGTCAGCAGCGCGTGGCTGACGCAGCCCAGCTTGATGCCCACCACCAGCACCACCGGCAGCTGTTCCTGCACCACCCACTCGGCGTAAGGCCGCAGATCGTTCATCAGCACCCGCCAACCGCCGCTGCCTTCCACCACCACCGTGTCGGCTTTGGCGGACAGATCCCGCAGACCGCTGCTCATCACGCCATAGTTGATGTCCTCGGTCGCATGCGCGTGAAACACCTCATCCAGGCAGGTGATGGGATTGATCTCCTCGTAGGACAGCGGCAGGGTTGACGATGCCTGCAACACCAAAGCGTCTTTATTGCGGATGCCCTCGCTGGTTTCCTGGCAGCGTGCGGCGATCGGCTTGTAGCCGGCCACCGAACGGCCCTCGGCGGCCAGCGCCTGCATCAACCCGCGGGAAACCACGGTTTTACCGACGTCGGTATCCGTGCCTGTCACAAATAAACGCTTCAACATGAATAAAATGCCCCAGAATGCCCCGTTAACAATGTGTCGCCGCACCGGCGGCGAAGAAGTCTTTCGGAAAAATTCTAGGGGATGCGCCCCCATAGGGGCTTGAGGTAGCTCAATCTTTTGCGGAATTAATAAGAAGTTCTGATGTTAGCCCTGCAGCAGCTGTACCAGCAACGAACCGTTGTACAGCGCCTCTTTCACCAGCGCCGCGCCGGGCATGGTGCCCTGATTGAAGAACTGCGTGGATTCGACCTTGACCTGCTCGCTGTAGGCCGGCAGCGCCTGCTGGCGAATGCAGGAGGCGATGGCCGGGTGCAGGATCTCCGCCGCGCGGTTGAGCGGCGAGCCCACCAGGATCTTCTCCGGATTGAACAGGTTGACCATGATTGCCAGAATGCGCCCCACGCTGTGCCCAACGCCGAGAATGATGTCCCGCGCCAGCTGATCGCCCGCCAGCGCGGCGTCGCACAGCGATTCGACGGTCAGCGGCGCGCCGTGCAGGCTGGAGCTCATCGAGCCGCTCAGCCGCTGCTGGGCGATCTCCAGCATGTTTTCGATGCTGGCCACGGTTTCGAGGCAACCGTGGTTGCCGCAGTAGCAGCGTTTGCCGTAGGGATCGACCTGGGTGTGGCCGATCTCCACCACGCTGTGGCTGCCGGCGTGCAGCACATGGCCGCCGGTGATCACCCCGGCACCGACGTTGTGGTCGATCACCACCTGAATGACGTTCTGGCTGCCGCGCGAGGCGCCGTACAGCGCCTCGGCCATGGTCCAGGCGCTGATATCGTGCTGCAGGTAAACCGGCAGGCCGGTGCGGGTTTCCAATGCCGGACCGAGCGGCATCTCCAGCGCGTCGTAAAACGGCATGCGATGCACCACGCCAGACTGCACGTCGATCATACCCGGCAGCGTGATGGCGATCGCCGTCAGCCGCTCCAGCTTGCTTTGGTGGCGGATAAAGAATTGGTCGACTTCGGTCAGGATGCGTTTCAGCAACGGTTCAGGGTGTTCGGCCGCCAGCGGCAGCTGCTCCTCAACCACCAGTTTGCTGCTGAGATCGCGCAGCGCCAGCGTGATGCTGCCGCGGCTGATGCGGGCGGACAGGTAGTGCCAGGCCTCGGTGTCCAGCACCAGCCCCACCGCCGGGCGGCCCCGGCTGCCGATTTCCTGGTACTCGGTTTCCTTGACCAGATGGGCTTCCAGCAGTTCGCGCACGATCTTGGTGATGCTGGCGGGCGCCAGCTGCGCGCGTTTTGACAGTTCGATGCGCGAAATCGGGCCCAGTTGATCGATTAGCCGATAAACCGCCCCCGCATTGGTCTGTTTGATTTGATCGATATGCCCAGGCTGCCCAACCGCAATCACAAACCTGCTCCTACTATTTTTCGCGCTTCTAAATAAAGACTAGGGGTTATGGTGGGGCTTTTGTCATACAGCGTCAACTATTTGATTCGTTATGTGATTTGCTGCACAAATTCCTCGCAATTTCAGCGTGAATTGATTTTTATTTGCCCAAGCTCAACGTCATTTCAGCATCAACGCCATCAGCGCCTGCGCGGCGGCGGTCAGCGGCCGCCGGCGGTGATGCACCAGCCACACTTCGGTGGTGGCGTCCGGCTCCGCCAGCGGCAAATAGCGCACGCCGTCCACCCGCACCCGGGCAAATGAGGCCGGCAGAATCGACACCCCTAACCCGGCGGAGACCAGCCCGATGATGGTCATCGCTTCCCCCACTTCCTGGGTGATGTACGGGGTAATGCCGGCCTTGCCGAGCAACAGCAGTATTTCGTCGTACAGCGCGGTGCCCACTTCGCGCGAGAAGAACACGAACGGCTCCTGCGCCAGATGTTGGAAACGCAGCGCGCCGCCGGGCGTTTCCGCCAGCGGATGCCCTTCCGGCACCACCGCCACCAGCGGTTCGCGCAGCAGCAGCTGGTAGTGGAGCGCCTCCGGCAGCCGCGTGTTACGCATTACCCCCAGATCCAGCTCACCGTTCAGCAACGGCTCGATCTGCTGTTTGGTGTTGATTTCGCGCATTTTGATATGCACCTGCGGAGACTGCTGACGGAAAGCGCGCAGGCTGCGCGACACCACGCCGATGAAGGGCGCGGAAGAGGTAAAGCCGATGGTCATTTCCCCCAGCTCGCCGCGATCCAGACGCGCCGCCTTTTCCGCCGCCCGCCCGACCTGATCGAGCACCTGATAGGCTTCTTTGAGGAACATCTCCCCGGCCTGGGTCAAACTGACGTTGCGGTTGTTACGCGCCAGCAGCCGCGCGCCGACCATCTCTTCCAACGCCTGGATTTGCTGGCTGAGCGGCGGCTGGGAGATCCGCAGCCGTTCGGCGGCGCGGCCAAAATGCAGCTCTTCCGCCACGGCGATAAAGTAACGCAGGTGTCTCAATTCGATATTCATATTTAAAACGTCTTAATTTGAATTATTAATATATTAGACAAAAAACTCGCCGCTCCCTATCATTTTGTTATCTGTAAAGTGTCTGTTTATCTCCCCGAAGTTCGGTAAGGAAACGCTGTGACAACCCCTGTGCGTTCTGCGGCCGCGATGCCGTCGACGCTGGCCGCCAACGATGACGCGGCCGCTGCGCCAAAAGTAAAACGTTCCACCCTCAACAACAAACTCCCCTATATCGAACGCGGCACGCCGCAGTTTATGCGCGTGACGCTGGCGCTGTTTTCCGCCGGGCTGGCGACCTTCGCGCTGCTCTACTGCGTGCAGCCGATCCTGCCGGTGCTGTCGCAAGATTTCGGCGTATCGCCGGCGGAAAGCAGCCTGTCGCTTTCGGTCTCCACCGGTCTGCTGGCGATCGGCCTGATGTTCACCGGGCCGCTGTCCGACGCCATTGGCCGCAAGTCGGTGATGGTGGTAGCGCTGTTGCTGGCGGCGGTCTGCACGCTGATCTGCGCCTTTATGACCAGCTGGCACGGCATTTTGCTGATGCGCGCGCTGATCGGCCTGTCGCTGAGCGGCGTGGCGGCGGTCGGCATGACCTACCTCAGCGAAGAGATCCACCCCAGCTTCGTCGCCTTCTCGATGGGGCTGTACATCAGCGGCAACTCAATCGGCGGCATGAGCGGCCGCCTGGTGACCGGGGTGTTGACCGACTTCTTCTCCTGGCGCGTATCGCTCGGGGTCATCGGCCTGTTCGCCCTCGCCGCCGCCTGCATGTTCTGGCGCATCCTGCCCGCCTCGCGGCATTTTCGCGCCAGCTCGCTGCGCCCGCGCACCCTGCTGATCAACTTCAAGCTGCATTGGCACGATAAGGGCCTGCCGCTGCTGTTCGCGGAAGGGTTCCTGCTGATGGGCAGCTTCGTCACCCTGTTCAACTACATCGGCTATCGCCTGCTGGCGGATCCTTACCACCTGAGCCAGGCGATTGTCGGCCTGCTGTCGGTGGTATACCTCACCGGCTCCTACAGCTCGCCCAAGGCCGGCGCGCTCACCTCACGCTTCGGGCGCGGCCCGGTGCTGCTGGCCTCGATCGTGATTATGCTGATCGGGATTCTGATTACCGCGCTGCCGCAGGTGCCGGCTATCTTTATCGGCATGATGCTGTTCACCGCCGGTTTCTTCGCCGCCCACTCGGTGGCCAGCAGCTGGATCGGCCGCCGCGCGCGCCGCGCCAAAGGCCAGGCGTCGTCGCTGTATCTGTTCTGTTATTACGTTGGCTCCAGCGTAGCCGGCACCCTCGGCGGCGTGTTCTGGCACAGCTTCGGCTGGAATGGCGTGGCGGCGTTCATCAGCCTGATGCTGCTGCTGGCGCTGTTGGTGGTGCATTACCTGAAGCGCCTGCCGGAAGCGGCCCGCCTCTGAAAAGAAAAAGCCGCGGTGATTTGCCGCGGCTCGTCATGCCAGTGCCTGTGATTATTGGCCGGTTTTCCAGCGGGTGCGCAGGTACTCCACCGCCTTGTCCGTTTGCGGCTCAGTCAAATAACGTTGCCGGAACAGGATGGTTCCCCCCATCCCCGGCAGGCTCTCGTTGAGATCCAGCTGCCTTTTCAGCTCGGGAACGCCGCCGTCGACGGTCCAAGCCGGCTCGCTGGCGGCAGGCGTACCCACTTTATACAACGCCACCCCGGCATAGAGCCGAACCGGCGTGCCTTTCACCACCTCGGCCCACCAGTGGGCCAGCACGTCGTAGCGGACAATTTCACGATCAAAAGGCCAATACAGCTGCGGCGCGATGTAATCGAGCAGCCCCAGTTTGACCCACTGGCGCGTATCGGCATAGGCCGTATCGTACGATGGCGCGCCGGCCCGCGTCGCCGAGCCGGCAGGATCGTCCGCCTGGTTTCGCCAGACGCCCGCCGGGCTGACGCCAAACGCCACCGCGGGCTTCAAGGCTCGCACGGTGGCTGAAACCTGTTTTATCAATTGCAGCGTGTTGTCCCTGCGCCAGGCGGCTTTGTCTGCAAACCCTTTGCCGTATGCGCGATACGTTCGTTCATCATCCAGCGGCGATTGCGGCGTTTCGTAATAGAAATAATCGTCAAACTGAATGCCGTCGACCTCATAGTTTTTGACAATTTCGGTCACCACGCTGGTGATCCAGTTGCGCACGTCGGGCAGACCGGGATCGAGCACGAAGCGCTCGTTGGCGGTGCGAATCCAGTCGGGATGCAGCGCATAGACGCTGGCCGGCGGCGACTGCAGCGTATGATTAAGTGCGTCAATCGTTTGTGGGCGGGTATTCATAGAAACCCGATAGGGATTCAGCCAGGCATGCACTTTGATGCCGCGTCGGTGCGCTTCTTGCAGCATAAAGGCCAGCGGATCATAGCCCGGATCCCGGCCCACGGTGCCGGTCAAGACCTCAGACCAGGGCAAAATGCCAGAACGCCACAGGGCCGTACCGTCCGGTTTAACCTGAAAATACACGGTGTTAATCACGGTTTTCACCATGTCGTCCAGTGCGTCCGTCAGCCCCTGCTTCTGCAGGCGCACCCGCTCTTGCGCGGTTTCCGCTTTCAGGGTGGCCGCCAGCGGCCAGTCCAACCCAATAACCGTGGCCAGCCAGATGCCCCGCATCGGTGTAACAGGCGGTGTCGGCTGTGCAGGTTTCTCCGGTTCGGGCGGCTTGACGCACCCGCTCACGCCCAGCATGGCGGCCATCAACAGCCATCCGCCTAATTTTGTTGCGCCTGTCGGCATTCTGGTTCTCCTTCCGTGAGTGACGGTTATCCCATGTCGTTGCGTGCAGAGCAAGAAACGCCCCGATTTGTCAGTGCTATTTCGCTGCCGGCGTCGCCCTGTTCAGACGACGCCGGTGTCCTTATCCCATTACCAGCTCAGCCCCGTGCCGCGAGGGAACGCCACCTTGCCCGTATTGGTTTCCACATCGTAGTCATGCCAGGTGTTGACCGGCAATTTGCCCTGCGGTTTGATTTTACCCGTCAGCACCTGCGCCAAAGAGACCATCGAAGGCCCACGCCACACGCCGCTGTCATAGCCGTAATAGGAATAGGTGGCGACGGCCGCCTCCACCTCGGCGGCATAGTTCACGATATCGTAAGGTGCGCGCAGTGAGAGGTGAACGCGTTTCTTCCCCTGCTCGGCGGCGTATTTCAACCAGCCCGGATAAGGGCTGCTGTCATTGCTCGCTCCGGTTGCGGAGGTAACGACCCCATCCTGTTCAGCCGGCGTAAAGCGGGTTGATAGGGTTCCGAGCAAGAACACGTCGCAGCCGGCAATATGTTCCCTAACCTGGGCGTCGCTCAGCTCCGTTTCCTTCGCGGCAACGACGTTCTGATACCCCTCCTGCGCCATCACGCGCGCAATGCCGCTGGCTTGCTCGCCCCACGGCGTCAGAATAAAGTAGCGCAGCGCATTGTCCTTTAACGGCAACAGGCTGTGGCGGTTGATCACCACGGTAATGGAACGATCGGCGATGCGTTTTTCCAGCTTGTGCGCTGACGACGCAACGTCGTTGGAACACGGCCTATCGCTATGGCCCATCAGGCTATGGCGTAATTTCAGGCGCAAAATTCGCTCGACTGAGGCATCGATATCGGCCTCGCTGAGATGCCCCGTTTTCACTCTGTCCGCAAGGTACCGGATCAGATCCGGCAGCTGGCTGGCCTGGGCCGGCGAGGCGATGCTGACAGGCATCAAAGCAATATCCACCCCGGCGGCAAAGACGTTTTCAGCCGCCGCTTGCTGGCTGAAATGCTCGGCAATCGCGCCCATATCCAGCGCATCTGAAATCGTTACGCCCGCATACCCCAATTCATTGCGCAGGATCTGGGTCTGAATTTCATGCGACATGGTGGCCGGCACCGTGATTTTTTCACCGCTGCGGGTATCTATCTGGCGGTTATCCAATGCCGGATACTGAATATGCGCGGTCATGACCATGTCCGGCGCCACGCAGCGATCGATGGCCTGCTTGTAAGGGGCGATATCGATGGCAAAGGCCTCTTCCCGCGTGCGATCGACGCGCGGCAGGCCGGTATGTGAGTCGGTGGAGGTGCTGCCATGGCCGGGGAAGTGCTTATACGCGGTGATCAGCCCCTGGTGTTTCATGCCCGCCACCATTTTCTCTGCCAGACGAGAAACGGTGTTCTTATCATCGCTGAAGGCGCGAACGTTAATCACCGGGTTGAACGGGTTGGTGTTGACATCCACGACCGGGGCAAAGTTGGTATTGATATGCAACGCGCGCATATCCTGAGCCATCAGCTTGCCCTGTTCAACGGCGAGCTGTTCATCCGCGCCCCCTTCAATCGCCGCCGCCAGCGCCATATTGCCGGGGAATGAGGCATAGTCGCCGCGCGGCAGCCGGAAAACGTTACCGCCTTCGTTATCCGTGCCGATAAACAAACGAATGCCCGCGTGGGTTTTCATCGCGGCATACCAGGCCGTCAATGTGTTGATCTGCTGCTTGTCTTTCAGATTATTGGCGAACAGGATCACCCCACCCACGTGGTTATCGGCGATCAGCTTGCCAATGGCTTCATCGGGGACGGTCATATCCTGATTGCTGCTACCGTTCCGATCCCAGTAGCGAAAATCCAGCATGATTTTTTGCCCGATCTTCTCTTCCAGCGTCATGTTTTTGACTTTCTGTTTAATATCCACAGTGAACCTCCGTTTAAAGCACCCGTTAATGACAGAAGAAAAGATAACCCCAAGGGCTCATAGCGTCCTGCCATTCTGTTTGTTCCAGTGATTGGACAACGGCGATCGGAAAATGGATTAAACAAAACGCAAACAAACAGGAGAAAATCCATCAATGAATCAAAACACTACGCATACCGGGTGTATTACGTGCCCTGCCGTAGAGGCCGCTATGGCGCATTTTCCGCTGGTAAGCCGGGTGGTCGGTGAAGCTGCCGTCGGCTCAGGGGCCGATGTTGCCCCCAGTCCGCCACTCTTCTATAGTATGTTGTAACTAATATAGGAGCATGCGATGAGCAGATACGATGTAATTGGCCGGATGAACGCCTGCTTTACCGAGCTGGAGCAGGCGCTCGGCGCGCTGCAGCAGCAGATCGCCCCGCTGCGGTTGCTGGCGGCGCGGGTGTTCAGCCTGCCGGAGGTTGAAAAAGGTCAGGAGCATCAGGCTATCTCGCATATCGCGGTCGAACAACATGTGGGGCAAGCGGCGCGCGATCTGGCGCTGGAGCATTATCAGCGGCTATTCATCCACCATAACCGGGAGAATGTCAGCAGCAAGGCCGCCGTGCGCCTGCCCGGCGTCATCTGTCTGGCGGTGGAGCAGCCGGAGTATCAGGCGCTGCAAACGCAGCTGGCGCTCATCAACCGACTGAAGGGCGAACTAGAACAGATTATCACCGTCGATTCCGGCCTGGCGCCGGAGCAGCGTTTCGAGTTCGTGCACACCCATCTGCACGGGCTGATTACCCTCAGCGCCTATCGCACCCTCACCGCCCTGACCAATCCCGACTCCGTGCGCTTCGGCTGGGCCAACAAGCACATCATCAAAAACGTCAAGCGGGACGACATCCTGGCGCAGCTGGAGAAAAGCCTGAAAGCCGGCCGTGCAGTGCCGCCGCACAGCCGTGAACAGTGGGCTGCCCTGGTCAGCCGCGAGATAGACGACGTCAGCCGCCTGCCGCAGCACGCGACGCTGAAAATCAAGCGGCCGGTCAAAGTGCAGCCAATCGCCCGAGTGTGGTATCAGCAGCAGCAAAAACAGGTGCAACACCCCTGCCCGCTGCCGCTGATCGCCCTGTGTCAGGCCGAGAGCGGCGCCACAGTGCCGAAGATTGGCGAGCTGCTCAACTACGACGTCGACGCGGTGAAACACCGCTACAAACCCGACGCCCGGCCGCTGCGGCTGCTGGTGCCGCGCCTGCACCTGTATACCGACGACGCTACTCGCTGAGGGCATACACCCGCAGGCGATGGCCGTCCGGATCTCGCGCCACGAAGGTGTAACCGAACTCCATCTCGGTCGGCGTTTGCTCAATCGGCAGCCCGAGTTCGCGCCACTGGTTATAGCGCGCCTCAACCTCTTGCGGATCCTGGCACAAAAAGCCCAGTTCACCGCCGCCGCCGGTCAGGGTCGCCGTAGGTTTTACCCCCTGTTTGGCCCACATCCCCAGCTTGAAGCCGTTGTTGAGCACGAACAGGGCGAAGCCGGGGGAAAGCTCTACCGGCGCCTGTCCCAGTAAACGTTGATAAAAGGCGGCGCTGTTCAGCGGGTTGTCGACGTAAAGCAGGGTCATGCTGGGAAGGGTCATCGGTCTGTCCTCTGGGTGATGGGAACCGGCCGGTTCCCGATAGGCACAGACTAAGGGGTGCGACTGACAGTTTATGGCAGCAGCGTGCCGCTATTGCTCCGCAATGCCCTCGCTGAGGCGCCACTCTTTCAGCAGCCGCCGCCGGCCGCGCGGGTAGCGCTGTTCCAAAGGTGTAGCGGCCTGAATGCGATCGAGGCGAAAATGGCGAAACGCCTGGCGCAGCTCGCACCAGGCGACCAGCATCTGGAACTGGTCGAAAAAACCCAGCGCAAAGGGCCACAGCAGGCGTTCGCTGCGCTGCCCCGCCAGATCGAGATAGTCGATATGCAGCTTGCGCTCGCGGCGGATGGTGTCACGGATCAGCACCCGCATCGCATCCGCCACCGGCGGCGCCTGAACCGGCGCGATCAACAGCGTGTTGGCCTCCAGCTCCTCCCGCAGCGCCGGCGGCAGCACGTCGGCGATCTTGGCCAGCGCCTGGCCCGCCGCACTCGCCAGCTGGCTGTCGCCGCGGCGGCTGACCCAGCGCATCCCCAGCACCAGCGCCTCTGTCTCTGCCTGCGAGAACATCAGCGGCGGCAGCATAAAGCCGGGCCGCAGCACATAGCCGACGCCCGCCTCGCCGACGATCTCCGCCCCCTGCTGCTGCAGCGTAGCGATATCGCGGTACAGCGTGCGCATGCTGATGCCCAGCGTTTGCGCCAGCGCATGGCCCGCCACCGGATAACGGTGGCTGCGCAGCAGCTGCATCAGATCGAGTAAACGTTGTGTGCGCGACATCTTGATTTCTCCATAAAAAAGGGGCTTACCTCAGTAAGCCCCCGGTTGCCTCACAGATCAATCATTTCTGCATGCTGCCGACCATCGCTTCCGGCCGCACCCACTCGTCGAACTGCGCGTCGGTCAGGTAGCCGAGCTTCAGCGCCGCGGCTTTCAGCGTCAGCCCTTCCTTGTGCGCTTTCTTGGCGATTTCCGCCGCCTTGTCGTAGCCGATGTGGGTGTTGAGCGCCGTCACCAGCATCAGCGATTCGTTCAGCAGCTGGGTGATGCGATCGCGGTTCGGTTCGATGCCCACCGCGCAGTGCTCGTTGAAGCCCTGCATGCCGTCGGCCAGCAGGCGAATCGACTGCAGGTAGTTGTGGATCACCATCGGGCGGAACACGTTCAGCTCGAAGTTGCCGGAAGCGCCGCCGATGTTCACCGCCACGTCATTGCCCAGCACCTGGGCGCACAGCATGGTCATCGCCTCGCACTGGGTCGGGTTAACTTTGCCCGGCATGATGGAGCTGCCCGGTTCGTTCTCCGGGATCGAAATCTCGCCGATGCCGCAGCGCGGGCCGGACGCCAGCCAGCGCACGTCGTTGGCGATCTTCATCAGCGAAGCCGCCAGCCCTTTCAGCGCGCCATGCCCTTGCACCAGCGCGTCGCAGGTCGCCAGCGCTTCGAACTTGTTCGGGGCGGTGACGAACGGCTGATGGGTCAACTCCGCCAGCGCTTTGGCCACGCGCACCGCGTACTCAGGATGGGTGTTCAGGCCGGTGCCAACCGCCGTGCCGCCCAGCGCCAGCTCGGCGATGTGCGGGATACTGTCTTCGATGTGCTTCAGGTTGTGCGCCAGCATCGCCGCCCAGCCGGAGATCTCCTGCCCCAGGGTCAGCGGCGTGGCGTCCTGCAGGTGGGTGCGGCCGATTTTGACGATGTCGCGGTAGGCTTCGGCCTTGTCGCTCAGCGTCTTGTGCAGCACTTTCAGCTCGGGGATCAGGTGCTCGCGCAGCGCAATCACCGCCGCCACGTGCATCGCGGTGGGAAACACGTCGTTGGAGCTCTGGCTTTTATTGACGTCGTCGTTCGGGTGCACCTTGCGCTCTTCACCGCGCACGCCGCCCAGCAGCTCGCTGGCGCGGTTGGCCAACACTTCGTTCATGTTCATGTTGGTCTGGGTACCGGAACCGGTTTGCCAGATGGACAGCGGGAACTGATCGGCATGGCTGTCCGCCAGCACTTCGTCGGCGGCGTTGATGATGGCGGCGCCCCGCTCGGCCGGCAGCAGCCCCAGATCCACGTTCACCTGCGCAGCGGCGCGCTTGGTCAACGCCAGCGCATGGATCAGCGCGGTCGGCATCTTTTCGGAGGAAATGCGGAAATGCGCCAACGAGCGCTGGGTCTGCGCGCCCCACAGCTTGTCGGCCGGTACTTCGATGGGGCCCATAGAGTCTTTTTCGATACGAACGCCTGCCATCATTGTCTCCTTAGCATAATTCCTAAAATTGTAGGGTTAGGCCGACGCGCTACCCCCGTCGGCACGCACTCCCAGTATAGTGACATAATAACTATTCGCATTAAGAGAGTTATCTCACAGCACGTTTCATCTCTTTTACCTCTTCATGACGCGGTTATTTGCCGCCGGATAACCCGCGCCGAAATAAACGGCCGGGCATGCCCCGGAGAATAAAAGCGTGGGTCACGATTAACGCGGATGACGCGAATTAAAATTATTGATGCGCTGGGTCTGTAAATGATTGAGCTCATCGATGCGTTGCTGCTGCAGATGATTAATTTCGTCGTAGGCGTCCTGCCGTTCATTATAGCGATAGGCCCCGGTCGCCACCGCGCCGGCGGTGAGCGCCAGCGGATGGGCCACGGGCGCGATCGCGGCGGGAACCACGACCGGCGCGGGTGCAACGACGATCGGCGCCGGCGCGATCACCACGGTGCGCGGCGAGGCGTAAGGATAGGTGACAATCACCGCCGCCTGGGCTGCGCCGGTGCAAAGCCCCAATAGCAACAACAGTTTTTTCATGCAACAGACCTCTGGTTTCGTTAAATCGACTCGTTAGCCCTTACGGTAAAGAGGTCTGGCGCGCCGGTTTAAGCTCGGCGTGTGATCGCCCCGCGCAGCGCGAAAATAATAATAAGGGAATGGCTCAGACGGTAAAAAATAAATTCAGCCGACATATTTTGACATACTGAGAAATAAATAATGAGGCAGGATGCCCGGGCTATCGGCAATAACCCCATTGCCCCAAAGAATAATCGATTAGCGGCTTTTGTCGGCCGCCTTGAGGCCCAGTGCGCCATTTGAGGCGCCGATCGTTATCACGTTATACTTTGGCCCGTTGCCGGGCGCGACGTTATCCGGCGTTATTTTGATCGCGCCCATGATTTTTCCCGCCGACGCGGGCGTATGATGGTCGTCGGCATAGATTAAGTTAATCTTATAAAATCAGTGAGTTATTGCTATGCAGTGCGGCAATGACGCAGAAGGACGTTTATCGACATGCAAAAAATGACCAACGCGGTACAGAATTACGCTTGGGGCAGCCACGATGCGCTGACCCGTCTTTACGGCATCGCCAACCCCGATAATCAGCCGATGGCCGAACTGTGGATGGGCGCCCATCCCAAGAGCCCTTCCCGCGTGCCGGGCGCCGATGGCGCACTGCGTTCGCTGCGCGAGCTGATCGATGAAGACCAGCCAAAGCAACTGGGCGCCGACGTCGCCAGCCGCTTTGGCGAGTTGCCGTTCCTGTTTAAAGTGCTGTGCGCCGATCAACCGCTGTCGATCCAGGTCCACCCGAGCAAAGCGGCGGCCGAGATCGGCTTCGCGAAAGAGAACGCCGCCGGCATCCCGCTGAGCGCCGCCGAACGCAATTACAAAGACCCCAATCACAAGCCCGAGCTGGTCTTCGCCCTGACGCCGTTCCTGGCGATGAACGGCTTTCGCGAACTGACCGATATCGTTTCCCTGCTGCAGCCGATCGCCGGCGCGCACCACGACATCGCCACCTTCCTGCAGCAGCCGGACACCGCGCATCTGTCCACCCTGTTCGCCAGCCTGTTGACCATGAGCGGCGAGCAAAAATCGCTGGCGCTCGGCGTGCTGAAAGCCGCGCTCAACAACCAGCAGGGCGAGCCCTGGGATACCGTGCGCTTTATCGCCGGCTTTTATCCGGACGACAGCGGCCTGTTCTCACCGCTGCTGCTGAACGTGGTGCAGCTCGCGCCGGGCGAAGCGATGTTCCTGTACGCGGAAACACCGCACGCCTACCTGAAAGGGGTGGCGCTGGAGGTGATGGCCAACTCGGATAACGTGCTGCGCGCGGGCCTGACGCCGAAATTCATCGACGTGCCTGAGCTGCTGGCCAACCTGCAGTTCCGCCCGCAGCCGGCGTCCGGCCTGCTGACCCAGCCGGAGCAACGCGGCAACGAGCTGTTCTTCCCGATCCCGGTGGAGGATTTCGCCTTCTCGCTGCACGATTTGACCGCCGCACCGCAGGCGCTGGCGCAGCGAAGTGCCGCCATCGTGTTCTGCGTCGCCGGCGAAGCGACGCTGGAAAAATCAGGGCAGCGCCTGACGCTCAAACCGGGCGAATCCTGCTTTATCGGGGCTTTCGAGTCCCCGGTCAACGTCAGCGGCAGCGGCCGCATCGCCAGGGTTTATAACCAGCTGGCCTAACCGTTGATAAATTTCAGCAAATTGCTTGCTGAAAGCGAGAGCTACCCCCACAATTAAACGCCTGCGGGCGTTTTTTGTCGGCCCCTATTTGCCCCTCCCGCGCAACGGAGGGTGATAAGAAAAAAGGATGAAACAGAGCTATGAAAAAATCGTTAGTCGCTGTCAGCGTCATTGTGGTTCTTGGCGCAGCATGGACCGGGGCATCCTGGTACACCGGGAAACTGATCGAGCAGCACATGGGCGAAGTCGTGGACAACGCCAACGGCCAGCTGAAAGCTTACCTGCCGAAAGCCGGCGTGAAGCTGAGCTATGAAAATTACCAGCGCGGCCTGTTCAGCAGTAAAGTGCGTTATGTGCTGCGTTCCGACGGCACGGATACCAGTGAAAACGCGGCGCTGAAAGCCGGTGAAGAAGTGGCGTTCCTGGAAACCATCGATCACGGCCCGTTCCCCTTCGCCCAGCTGAAAAAATTCAATCTGCTGCCGAGCATGGCGTCGGTGCATACCGAGCTGGAAAATACCCCGGCGGTGAAAGGTCTGTTTGACACCACCAAAGGCAAATCGCTGTTTACCGCCGATTCGCGCATCTCTTACAGCGGGGACACCTCGTCTGCCATCGACATCATCCCGCTGGACTACCAAAAAGATAAGTCTTCGCTGAAATTCAGCGGCGCCACCATTAACGCTGACGTGTCCAGCGATCTGAAAAAATTCGTGCTGGACGCCAATAGCGACAATATCGTGTTCGCCAGCCCGAACGAATTCGGTCAAAACGAGCAGATCACCTTCCAGGGCTTCAACCTGAAAGGCAACAGCAACGAGAGCAAGTTCGGCGTGAAGCTCGGCGATCAGACGATGACGCTGAAGCAGTTCAAACTGACGATCGACGGTAAAGATACCGTGGCGTTGGACGGTTTCAACCTGGTGAGCAAGTTCGGCGAGCAAGGCAGCAGCAACATCGGCGGCCAGATCGACTACACCATGGACGCGCTCAAGGTGCAGGGCAACGACTTCGGCGCCGGCAAGCTGGCGCTGAAAATCGACAACGTCGACGGCAAGGCGCTGAAAGACTTCGCCGACAGCTACAACCGCCAGACCATGGCGCTGCTGCAACAGGGCGAGAACCTGGATCCGGCCGTGTATGAGCAGCAAAACGCCGAACTGCTGCAAAAGAACCTGCCGCTGCTGCTGAAAGGCAACCCGAGCCTCAGCATCGCACCGCTGAGCTGGAAAAACAGCAAGGGCGAGAGCACCTTCACGCTGGATCTGGCGCTGACCGATCCGAGCAAGGCCGCTTCCCCGGCACAATCGCCGGATCAGCTGATCGCGCAGGCGGTTAAAAAGCTGGATATCAACCTGACCATTCCGGAAGCGATGGCCACCGAAGTGACCGCGAAAACCGCGCTGTTGCAGGGTTACAATGAGGAAGACGCGCAGAAACTGGCGCAGCAGCAAGTACAGGGCCTGGCAGCCATGGGCCAGATGTTCAAGCTGACCACCCAGAAAGACGGCGTGATCGCGAGCAAGTTCCACTATGCCGACAATCAGGTTGACCTGAACGGCAACAAAATGTCGCTGCAGGAGTTCATCGGCCAGTTCGGCCTGCTGGGCGCCCCGGCGGAAGACGGCGAACCGGCGCAGGATGCACAACCTGCTCCGGCACCGGCGCAGTAAGCGTTTGAAAGCCTGATCAAGGGCCCCAATGGGGCCCTTTTTATTTACGTCGCGTAAACCGCATCGCGGATCTGCTGCGGATAGCGGCCGCACATGCCTTCAAACGCGGTGTTGGTCAGTATCACTACGCTCAGCTGCGCCTGTGGATCAAAGAACCAGCTGTGGCCGTAAACCCCGCCCCAGGTCAGCGTGCCGGCATGCTGCGGCGTCTGCGCCGCTTCTGCGTCCACCAGCAGCGCCCCGCCAAAACCGAATCCCCAGCCCGGCCCTTGCGTTTGCGCCTGCGCACCCACGTGCGGGCTGCGCAGCAACGCCACTGTGTCCGGCTGCAAAATACCCTGCCCGCCGCTGCGCAATGCCTCCACCAGCTTCAGCACGTCGTCGGCATCGCCGACCATGCCCGCGCCGCCGGAAGGATAGGCCCCGGCGTTGAGCGCCCGCATCGGTGAAAACAGCACTTCGCCCCCCGCCATCTCCTCCGGCAGTGCCACCCGCAGGCCTTCATGCATGCGCTGCGGCCCTTGCGGGGTGTTGTAATACGGCGTCGCCAGGTTCGCGGCGTCCGTCGCATGGAACGCGGTATTGCCTAGCCCCAGCGGCTGCGCCACCCATTCGACAAACAGCTGCGGCAGCGGCATGCCCGTCACCCGTTCCAGCACCGCACCAAGCACGTCGATCGCCAGCGAATAGTTGAAGCGCTCCCCCGGCGCCGACAGCAACGGCGCCTGCGCCAGCAGCCGCAGGTTTTGCTCCAGCGTCAGCGTCGACAGCTCCACGCCGTCCTGGATCCCCAACTGGTGGTAAACGCCCGTCGGCGGCTGGTTCAGCCGGTAGTCCAGCCCCGCGGTATGGCTCAGCAAATGACGAATCTTGATCGCCGGGCGCCGGCCGTCGGCGAGCGCCGGAGTAAACCACGGCAGCCACTCGCTGACCGCGTCGTCCAGGCTCAGCTTGCCCTGTTCGATCAGGCGCAGCGCCGCCAGCGTGGTATAGGGTTTGGAGACCGACGACAGCCGGAACTGCGTTTCTCGCCGCATCGGCCGCCGCGCTTCGCGATCGGCATAGCCGGCCGCCCCGGCGTAACAAATCTCGCCCTGCCGCGCCACCAGCACCACGCTACCCACGATGCGCCCTTCGGCCATCGCCTGTTGATCGATCGCCGCGATCCGTTCTGTTAACGCCCGTTGTTCTGCCGACATGATTTTCATCTCGCTAATGGAAAGTAAAATCAGTCTAAAAGGTTCGTCATAAATTAAAATAAGGCATAATTTAATGAATCATTAAGCACAGGTTATTGATAGATGAGTTCACTCCTGCAGCTGCTGCCCTATTTCGAAGCCGTCGCACGCCTGGGCAACTTTACCCGCGCGGCCAGCCAGCTCGGCGTCACGCCGCCGGCGGTGTCGCAAAACATTCAGGCGCTGGAGAATCAGCTGGGAGTGCGGCTATTTCACCGCACCAGCCGCTCGGTGCGCCTCAGCGACGAGGGCCGGTTGTTCTATCAGAAGGTGTCGCCGGCGATGAGCCAGATCGACGTGGCGGCGGACGACGTGCGCGCCCTGGGCGCACAGCCGGCGGGCCTGCTGCGCATCACGCTGCCGCAGCTGGCCGCCTCGCTGCTGGTGATGCCGCACCTGGCGGAATTTCAACGGCGCTATCCCGACGTGCAGCTGGAGCTGTTTACCGAAGACCGCTTTTCCGATCTGGTGCTGGGCAGTTTCGATGCCGGCATTCGCATGCACGCCATGCTGCAAAAAGACATGATCGCCGTGCCGATCGACAACGGCCAGCGCCGGGTGCTGGTCGCCTCGCCCGACTATCTGGCGCGTTGCGGCGTTCCGGCCACGCCGGACGATCTGCCTGCTCACCACTGCCTGCGCTACCGTTTCCCCGGCAGCGGCAAACTGGAACCCTGGTATTTTAGCCTGGGCGACGATGAACGCGCGCTGGACGTCAGCGGCAGTTTGATTTTTAACGAAGATCGGCTGATCAAGGATGCCGCGTTGGCGGGCCTGGGTATCGCACAGCGTTTTCAGGGCACGGTGTTGCAGGAGCTGGCGCAGGGGCAACTGGTGGAAGTGCTGCCGGGTTACGCCAGCGAAGCGTCGGGCTTTTTCATCTACTTTCCCGCCGGCAAGCATCTGCCGCTCAAGCTGCGCGCCTTTATCGATTTCATGCGCGAGCGGCGTGAACGGCAGCACCGGTGGTAGGGGCGCCTCGCCGGCGCCCCTGACCGTCAGCGCTTCTCCAGCGCCTGGATGATGTGGTAAGCCGCTTCGACGCGATCGTCGTTCGGGAACCACTTGTTGGCCAGCATCACCACGGCGATATTCTTCGCCGGGATAAATACCGCGTAGGTGGAGAAACCGCCGGTGGAGCCGGTTTTGTTATACCAGCCGGCGCGCAATTCCGGCTGCGGCGGCGTGATGGCGGTGGCCGGCGTGCCGTTCATGATCATCCCGGCGTTGTTGCCTTCAATCAAACGCGACAGTTTCACCGGATACGGGTAGTTCTCCCACATCAGATCCTGCGTGAACGCGCCCGCCTTGTAATAACCGACGTGCGTCGCGGCCAGCGCGTCGCGCCACGGCTGCGCTACCTTCACCTGCTGCAGGTTGGCATCCAGATAGCGAATCAGATCGCGGGCGTTGGACTTGATGCCGTAAGACTCGGCGTCCAGCGGGCCGGGGTTGACCCGCACCGGCTTATCGTCCTTGCTGTAACCCTGCGCATAGTTGGCCATCTGCGCCGCCGGCACCTGCACGTAGGTGTGGCTCATGCCCAATGCCGGCAGCATCCCCTGTTCCATCGCCTGGATAAACGGCTGGTCGAGGCTCTTGGCGGCGATCATGCCCAGCATGCCGATGCCGAGGTTGGAATAGACGCGGTAGCTGCCCGCCGGGTGTTTCGGCTGCCAGGCCCGGTAATAGGCCATCAGCTGGGCGTTGTTGGTCACGTCGTCCGGCACAAACAGCGGCAGGCCGGAGGTGTGGGTCGCCAGATTCAGCAGGCTGACGCCGTCGAAGGCGCTGCCGCGCAGCTCGGGCAGGTAGTGACTGGCCGGGTCTTTAAACGACAGCTTGCCCTGCTGCTGCGCATAGACCGCCAGCGTCGCGGTGAAGGTTTTGCTCAGCGAGCCCACTTCAAACAGCGTCTGCTCGGTGATCGGTTTACCGGTCTGCTTCGAGGCGACGCCATACGGGTAAATCTGCTGTTTGCCGTCGACCGACACGGCGATCGCCATGCCCGGCACGCCGTATTTTTTCATCAGCGGCTGAATAACGGCGTCGATATCCTGCTGCTGTGCGGCGTGCGCGGTCGGCAGGATCAGTGCGGCGATCAGCGCGGCCGCCAGGCGGTTCATTTTCGTCATGATAGAAGCTCTTAGGTTGCAGGGCATCGGCCGCGGCCAAAAGTTTTTATTGGCGTTATATACGGCGCTTTCCCTGATTGATGATGTCATTCCTTTACGGCTGCCGTGACACTCTGAGCAGCCGCGCCAAATATCGGATTTTGCCGCCGGGTTGACAAGCGATAATAATTTCAGCCAGCATAAAGAAAAACTTATGGCTATCGACAATGCGCAATCGACTTCCCCTCAACGCCCTGCGGGCGTTCGAATCCTCCGCTCGTCACCTGAACTTCACCCGCGCCGGTCTGGAGCTGCGCGTCACCCAGGCCGCCGTCAGCCAGCAGGTGCGCATGCTGGAAGAACAGCTGGGCATTCAGCTGTTCCGCCGCCTGCCGCGCGGGCTGGATCTGACCGAAGAGGGCCAGGCGCTGCTGCCGGTATTGAGCGACGCCTTCGACCGCATCGAGGCGGTGCTGCAGCAGTTCGAAGGCGGGCATTTCCACGAGGTGCTGACGGTGGCGGTGGTCGGCACCTTCGCCGTCGGCTGGCTGATGCCGCGGCTGGCGGCGTTCCGCACGGCGCACCCGTTTATCGATCTGCGGGTGCTCACCCACAACAACCTGGTCAATCTGTCGGCCGACGGCATGGATTTCGCCATCCGCTTCGGCGAAGGGCTCTGGCCCGCCACCTGCAATATCAAGCTGTTCGACGCGCCGCTGACGGTGCTCTGCCCGCCGGCGGTCGCCGCGCGCCTGCGCACGCCGCAGGATCTGCAGCACGAGCAGCTGATGCGCACCTACCGCAAGGATGAATGGGAGCGCTGGTTCGCGGCGGCACAGGTGACGCCGTGGCGGATCAACGGCCCGGTGTTCGACTCGTCAAGGCTGATGGTGGAAGGCGCTATCCAGTGCGACGGCGTGGCGCTGGCGCCGGTCAGCATGTTCCGCCGCGAACTGGCCGCCGGCGCGCTGCAGCGGCCGTTTGCCGCCGAGGCCGCGCTCGGCGCCTATTGGCTGACCCATTTGAAATCGCGGGATCTGACGCCGGCGATGAAAACCTTTATCGGCTGGATCCGCCGGGAGGCGGAAGAGGAACAGCGGCAGGGCTAGGCGGAACCGCGCCGGATCAGCGTCGGCGGCAGAATGACGTTCTGCGCCGGCAGGTCGGCGTCACCGATGCGCTGCAGCAGGCGCGCGGCGGCGCTGCGCCCCACTTCCCGCGCCGAGCTGGAGACGAAGGTCAGCGGCGGCTCGGTCAGTTCGGCCTCCGGCACGTCACCGAAGCCGATCAGCGCCACCTGCCGCCCGTAGTAGGCGTCTACCCCGTCCGAACCGATGCTGCGGCCGCTACGCGCCAGGCCAAAATAGGCGCCGAGCGCCACCGACGCCTTGTGGCAGACGATGGCGGTAATGTTCGGGTAATGGCGCAGCAGTTGCTCCGCCGCTTCCGCCGCCTGGCGCTGCCGGCAATCGCACTCGACGATCCATTCGCTGCGAAACGGCAGGCCGTACTGCACCAGCGTGGCGCAAAAGCCGCCCAGCCGCTCGGCGCGCGTCAATGAATCGCTCTGGCCGCCGAGGTAGGCGATTTGGCTGTGGCCGCGCTTGATCAAAAATTCGGTGGCCAGCTTGGCGGCCTGCATGTTGTCCGGCCGCACCACGTCCACGCCATCGAGACCGCTGGAGCGCGCCACGCAGACCAGCGGTACGCCCTGCTCGGCCGCCTTCTCCTGCAGGCCCGCCGCCGCGCGAATGCCGCCCGCCAGCACGATGCCGTCGACGCCCTGCGCCAGCAGCGCGTCAAACGCCCGCTGCAGGCCCTGGCCGTCGCGCCCGCTCTGCGTCAAAAACAGCAGCTTGTCGTGCGCCTCCAGCGCTTCGCTCAGCCCGGCGGTCATTTCGGCATAGAAGGGTTCGCAGATGTCGCGCAGAATAAGGCCAATCACCCCGGACTCCCCGCCGCGCAGCGTCGCCGCCTGGCGATTGCGCACGTAGCCCAGCAGCTCTATCGCCTGATTGACCTTCTCGACGGTGGTCGGCGAAATGCGCCCCTTGCCGCTCAACACCAGGGAAACCGTGGTGACCGACACGCCCGCCTGCTGCGCCACATCGGTGATGGTGATTTTTTTGATGCTCATAGTCTCTGCGAACCCGTTCCTGGGCAACCCGCCGTAATGATCAAGGGTATACCGAATCCGTTAGCTCAGTAAAACGTTTTACTGCCTGCCGCATTGTCGCCAAAAACCGGGCGGCAGATTTGTGATTGGCGGCGCATTTTTGCTAGGTAAAACGTTTTATCTTCTTTTTACCTAATCAGAAGTCCCCTTTTTGCTCGTCTTTTCGCCAGGAGAAGTCGGTTATGTCAGCAGCCAACAAACCAAAAATCACCCTCTGGGAGTTCTTCCAGAGCCTGGGCAAAACCTTCATGTTGCCCGTCGCCTTGCTCTCTTTCTGCGGCATCATGCTGGGGATCGGCAGCTCGCTGAGCAGCCGCGACGTGATCACCCTGATGCCGTTTATCGGCCACCCGATCTTCCAGCTGATCTTTACCTGGATGAGCAAGGTCGGTTCCTTCGCCTTCAGCTTCCTGCCGGTGATGTTCGCCATCGCCATTCCGCTGGGCATGGCGCGTGAGAACAAGGGCGTCGCCGCCTTCTCCGGCTTCGTCGGCTTCGCCGTGCTGAATCTGGGCACCAATTTCTACCTGACCGCCGCCGGCGTGCTGCCCACCAGCGATCCGCTGGTGCTGAAAGCCAACAATATCCAGAACATTCTCGGCATTCAGTCGATCGATACCGGCATCCTCGGCGCGGTGATCGTCGGCATCATCGTCTATCGCCTGCATGAACGTTTCCACACCATCCGCCTGCCGGACGCGCTGGCGTTCTTCGGCGGCACGCGCTTCGTGCCGATCGTCACCACCGTGGTGCTGGGCCTGTGCGGCCTGGTGATCCCGCTGATCTGGCCGTGGTTCGCCGCCGGCATCACCGGGCTGGGCTGGGTGATCAACAGCGCCGGCGCCTTTGGCCCGATGCTGTTCGGCACCGGCGAACGCTTGCTGCTGCCGTTCGGCCTGCAGCACATACTGGTGGCGCTGATCCGCTTTACCGAGGCGGGCGGCACGATGGAAGTGTGCGGCCACAGCGTCAGCGGCGCCCTTACCATCTTCCAGGCGCAGCTCTCCTGCCCAACCACCACCGGCTTCGCCGAGAGCGCCACTCGCTTCCTTTCGCAGGGTAAAATGCCGGCGTTCCTCGGCGGGCTGCCGGGCGCGGCGCTGGCGATGTATCACTGCGCTAAACCTGAGAACCGCCATAAAATCAAAGGGCTGTTGATTTCCGGCGTGGTGGCCTGCGTGGTCGGCGGCACCACCGAGCCGATCGAGTTCCTGTTCCTGTTCGTCGCGCCGTTCCTCTACCTGATCCACGCACTGCTCACCGGGTTGGGCTTTACCGTGATGGCGCTGCTGGGCGTGACCATCGGCAACACCGACGGCAATATCATCGACTTCGTGGTGTTCGGCATTCTGCACGGCACCGCCACCAAGTGGTATCTGGTGCCGGTGGTGGCCGCCGTCTGGTTTGTCGGCTATTACGCCATTTTCCGCTTCGCCATCCAGCGCTTTAACATCAAAACGCCGGGCCGCGAAAGCGACAGCGCCGTCAGCCAGAGCGCGCCGGCCGGCGCGGTGGGCAAATCCGGCTACAACGTGCCGGCGATTTTGGCGGCGCTCGGCGGCCCGGACAACATCATCACGCTGGACAACTGCATCACCCGCCTGCGCCTGTCGGTCAACGACATGAGCCGGGTGGACGACGCGGCGCTGAAGGCCAACCGCGCCATCGGCGTAGTGCATCTCAACGAGCATAATCTGCAGGTGGTGATCGGCCCACAGGTGCAATCGGTGAAGGATGAATTAGACTCACTGATAGCCACGGCGCAACCTGCCGCGGCGCTGCAGGGAGCCACCCATGTTTGATTTCGCCACCCCGATCGACCGCCACGGCACCTGGTGCACCCAGTGGGACTATATCGCCGATCGCTTCGGCAGCGCCGATCTGCTGCCGTTCACCATCTCCGATATGGATTTCGCCACCGCGCCGTGCATTCTCGAGGCGTTGCAGCAGCGCCTGCAGCACGGCGTGCTGGGCTACAGCCGCTGGCAGCACGAGGATTTTCTCGGCGCGCTGCGCCACTGGTATCAGCAACGTTTCAACGCCGCCATCGACACCGCAACGGCGGTGTACGGCCCTTCCGTTATCTACATGGCGGCGCAGCTGATCCGCCAATGGTCCGTACCGGGCGACTACGTGGTGACCCATACTCCGGCCTACGACGCCTTCTACAAGGTGATCCTCGCCAACCAGCGCCAGCTGTTGGCCTGCCCGCTGCAAAAAGCCGGCGACGACTGGCGCTGCGACATGGCGCACCTTGAGGCCTTGCTGGCGCGGCCGCAGACCAAGATCCTGCTGCTGTGCAGCCCGCATAACCCCACCGGCAAAGTGTGGCGCCGCGACGAGCTGCAGCAGATGGCCGAACTGTGCGAGCGCCACGACGTGCGCGTCATCAGCGATGAGATCCACATGGACATGGTCTGGGGGGAACACCGCCATACGCCGTGGAGCCAGGTGGCGACCGGCGTCTGGGCCCTGCTGACCTCCGGCTCCAAGAGTTTCAATATCCCGGCGCTGACCGGCGCCTACGGCTTCATCAGCGACGACGCCAGCCGCGAAGCCTACTTCCAGCAGCTCAAAGCCCGCGACGGCCTCTCCTCGCCGGCGGTGCTGGCAGTCGCCGCGCACGTGGCCGCCTATCGCCACGGAGAACCCTGGTTGGATTCCCTGCGCGACTATCTGCAGGATAATCTGACCTACGTCGCCGAGCGGTTGGAACAGGCGTTTCCGGCGCTGGGCTGGCGCCCGCCGCAGGCCACCTACCTGGCCTGGATCGATCTGCGGCCGTTGGCCGTTGACGATCGGGCGCTGCAGCAGGTGCTGATCGAGCGCGAAAAGGTGGCGATCATGCCGGGCTTTACCTACGGCGAGGAAGGCCGCGGGTTCCTGCGCCTCAACGTCGGCTGCCCGCGCAGCAAGTTGGAGGCCGGCATGGACAAGCTGATCGCCGGATTGCGGTTGGTGCTGGGCGAGCAATAGCGCGAGGGGGCGAGCCTCTGCCCGCCCCTCGATTACCCCTGAACAGGCGGAATGTCCTCCAGGCGGCGATAAACCGTCAGGCCCCACTCGTTGGCCAACCGCACGTCGTTATCGGCTCCCGCAGACGCCCCTTCGATGCGATACACCGCCTGACACTGCGCAATCAGCCGGTGGGCCACCGGGTAAAGAAACGCCTCGCTCACCGCATCGCCAACCTGAGTGGAACCCGCCGCCGCCGCCAACGGCAGCGCCAGCCACTCGCCGATCACCGGCACGTGCCCCCGCTGGTAAACCGCCAGCGCCGCCTGTTCCAGGCGCGCCAGATTGGCGGCGATACGCTGCGGATCGCCATCGGTGCCGCTGCGATAGGGGCCGGCGATCAAGATTTGTTGGGCTTTCATCGTTCTTCCTCCAATGTCCGGTTCAAGGCGACAAACTGCAGCAGCATGATGGTCTTGGCGTCAACGATCGTGCCCTGGCGAACCGCCTGCAGGGCTTGCGCCAGCGGCAGCTCGAGCACCTCCAGATCTTCCCCCTCCGCCGCCACCCCGCCGCCCTCGTTGATGCGGTCGCCCGCCTGATATTCGCCGACGAAAAAGTGCAGCTTCTCGGTGACCGAGCCTGGGCTCATGTAGGCTTCGAACACCTTTTCCACGCTCTGCACGAAATAGCCGGTTTCCTCTTCCGCTTCGGCGCGGATGCGCTCCTCCGGCGACGCGTTGTCCAGCAAACCGGCGGCGGCCTCAATCAACATGCCGTCATGGCCGTTGACGAACACCGGAAAACGGAACTGGCGCGTCAGGATCACCGTTTGCGCCTGCCGGTTGAACAGCAAAATCACCGCGCCATCGCCGCGATCGTAGGTCTCACGGCTTTGTCGCTGCCAAACGCCGTCGCGCCGCAGAAAATCAAAGGTGGTTTTTTTCAGCAGGTACCAGTCATCGGACAACACCCGGGTTTCGACAATGCGAACCCTGTCTTTGGTGGCTATCATCGGTTTACTCCGCCAGAGGAAGGAAATTGATACTATCGTGCAGTTTCGTGTATGATCAAGAAATTTCGTGCAACCCAAATTTGAGAGGAAAATGGCCATGTTGACCAGCCAGCGCAAGAAGATCATCCTGGAAAAACTGGCCCAGGACGGCCAGGTGTTGGCCAAGCAGCTCAGCGAAATGTTTGGGTTGTCGGAAGATACTGTCCGGCGCGATCTGCGCGAACTGGACGCCGAGGGGTTGCTGCAGCGGGTACATGGCGGCGCCCTGCCGGTTTCCTCTGCCATTGCCAGCTTCGCCGAGCGCAATCAGTTGGAATCCGGCGCCAAACGCGCGATCGCCAAAGCCGCAGCGGCGCTGATCGCCCCCGGCCAGGTAGTGATTATCGACGGTGGCACCACCTCTGCAGAACTGGTCCGGCAGCTGCCGCTCAACCTGAACGCCACCATCGTCACCCACAGCCCCAGCGTCGCCGTGGGCCTGGTCGATCACCCCACGGTGGAGGTGATCCTGATCGGCGGCCGGCTGTACAAGCATTCGATCGTCAGCGTCGGCGCCGCCGCGGTGGAGGCGATGTCGCATATTCGCGCCGATCTCTATTTTATGGGCGTGACCGGCGTGCACCCCACTGCAGGGCTGAGCACCGGCGATCTGGAAGAGGCCTACATCAAGCGGGCGCTGGCGGCCCGCGCGGCGGAAACCGTGGTGCTGGCTTCCGCCGCCAAGCTTAACGCCGCCTCGCAGTATGCGATCGGTGACATTACGCTGGCGCATACCATCATCGTTGAACGCGCCACCGACGACGCATTGATCGCGCCGTTGCAGCAGGCGGGCGTCAGCGTGTTGAAAGCCTGATTCACGACGATAATGCGATACACCTCGCATTATTTGTGATGCAAGTCACTTTTTTATGCAACGAGATGGCAAGTTTCATTCATTTGTTTTTATACTGTTCTGCACTTTACCTACGATAAATTAGCGAGTGCCCAGCATGATCGATCCCCGCCTACCGCTTACCGACATTCACCGCCATCTCGACGGCAATATCCGCGCGCAGACCATTCTCGACCTCGGTCGCCAGTTCAATCTCGCCCTGCCGGCCAACGATTTGGAGAGCCTGCGCCCGCACGTGCAGATCACCCACGCCGAACCGGATCTGGTCAGCTTCCTGCAGAAACTGGACTGGGGCGTAGCGGTGCTGGGCGATCTGGACGCCTGCCGCCGCGTGGCCTACGAAAACGTCGAAGACGCCGCCAACGCCGGCCTGCACTACGCCGAGCTGCGTTTTTCCCCTTACTACATGGCGATGAAGCACCAGCTGCCGGTCGCCGGCGTGGTGGAAGCGGTGATCGACGGGATCCGTTCGGGCTGCCGCGATCGCGACATCGACATTCGCCTGATCGGCATCATGAGCCGCACCTTTGGCGAGGCCGCCTGTCTGCAGGAATTGGAAGGGTTGCTGGCGCACCGCGACGGCATTACCGCGCTGGATTTGGCGGGCGATGAGCTGGGCTTCCCCGGCAGCCTGTTCCTCAACCACTTCAACCGCGCGCGCGACGCCGGCCTGCGCATCACCGTGCACGCGGGCGAAGCCGCCGGCCCGGAAAGCATCTGGCAGGCGATCCGCGAACTGGGCGCCGAGCGTATCGGCCACGGGGTGAAAGCGGTCGAAGATCCGGCGCTGATGGACTTCCTGGCGGAACACGGCATCGGCATCGAATCCTGCCTGACCTCCAACATCCAGACCAGCACCGTGCCTTCGCTGGCGCAGCATCCGCTGGCCACCTTCCTGCGCCACGGCGTGCTGGCATCGATCAACACCGACGATCCGGCGGTTCAGGGCATCGAGATCGAGCACGAATACCGCGTCGCCGCACCGCAGGCCGGGCTGACGCCGGAGGAAATCCGCACCGCACAGGAAAACGGCCTGAAGCTGGCCTTCCTCAGCGAGCAGGAAAAACAGGCGCTGCGCGCCAAAGTTCAGGGTTAAATCTCCCCAAGGCGCCAAGCGGCGCCTTCTTCTCACCCCCCCCATTTTCTTCCGCCTGCTCGTCTTTATCGCTGTTTTCACCCATAGCTCTGCCGCAAGAGAGGAATTCCGTATGTCTGACAAACTACGCCGCATCGTGCTGACCGGCGGCCCGGGTTCGGGCAAAAGCACGCTCATCGACGTTCTTCATCGCCGAGGTTACCCGCATTCGCAGGAGGCGGGCCGGGCGATTATTCAGGATCAGGTGGGTATTGGCGGCAATGCGCTGCCATGGGGCGATCGCCAGGCTTTCGCCGAGCGGATGCTGGATTGGGAGCTGCGCTCATGGCGAGAAGCGACGGGCGCAACATGCTGGTTCTTCGATCGCGGCCTGCCGGATATCGCCGGTTACCTGACGCTGTGCGGGTTGCCGATCCCCGCCCCCTTAACCGCGGCGATCGGCGCTTTTCGCTATGCCGATACGGTGTTCATCGCCCCGCCGTGGCAAGCGATCTACGCGCAGGACAGCGAGAGAAAACAATCTTTCGCCGAAGCCGAGCAGACCTACCAAGCGATGCTGGCCGTCTACCGCCGATCGGGTTATCGGCTGCAGGAACTGCCGCGCGCCTCACCCGACGAGCGCGCCGACTTTCTGCTCGACGCGCTGGGCCGCCGTTAGCGGCCTGTGCTTTATTTGGCCACCAGCGCCTCCGCCTCGGCCCGCTGTTTGGCGGTTTTACGCGCATAGCGCTGCGCCAGCACCGCGCACACCATCAGTTGCACCTGGTGGAAAATCATCAGCGGCAGCACCATGGCGCCCACCGCTGCAGCCGGGAACAGCACGTTGGCCATCGGGATGCCGTTCGCCAGGCTCTTTTTCGAGCCGCAGAAAACGATGGTGATCTCATCGGCGGTATTGAAGCCCAGCCAGCGCGCCGCATAGGTGTTGATCACCAACACCACCGTCAGCAGCACCAGCGACATCACCAGGATGGTCAGCAGCGACCAGCCGTCGATACGGTGCCAAATCCCTTCCACCACCGCCGCGCTGAACGCGGTGTACACCACCAGCAGGATCGACGAGCGGTCGGTCAGGTTGATCAGCTTGCGATGGCGATCGACCCACTTGCCGATCAGCGGCCGCGCCAGATGGCCAACCACGAACGGCACCATCAGCTGCAGAATGATTGAACCGATGGCGTGCAGCACGTCGGTGTTGCCGCCCTGGGTATGCATCAACGCCCCCACCAGCAGCGGCGACAGGAACACGCCGAGAATGCTCGACGCCGAGGCGCTGCAGATCGCCGCCGCCACGTTGCCGCCCGCCGCCGAGGTAAAGGCGATGGCCGATTGCACCGTGGCCGGCAGCGCGCACAGGTAGAGGAAGCCGAGATAGACCGTCGGCGTCATGATGCCCGGCACCAGCAGGTTCATCGCCAGCCCAAGCAGCGGGAACAGCGCAAAGGTGCTGAGGAACACCAGCAGATGCAGCTTCCAGTGGCTCATGCCGGCGACGATCGCCTCGCGCGACAGCTTGGCGCCGTGCATAAAGAACAGCAGCGCGATGGCGGCGGTGGTCAGGTGTTCAAAGAAGGTTTTCCAGATGCCTTCGCAGGGGAACAGCGAGGCGACGATCACCACCAAAATCAGAACCAGCAAAAATTTATCAATGCGCAAACGCTGCAACCAGGACATGAAACGGATTTCCTTGCACGTAAAGTCGTAAAAAGGCCCGACGTTGCGCCGGGCCACTGGAGAAACGGGCGGTATCACGCCACCGGCAGCGCCTGCTGCAGCCGGGCTGATTCCAGCCCCAGTTCGATCAATGCCATCACCGCAATGGCGTCGGCGGCCGGCACCGGATTTTCGCCTGTGCCGGCGATCGCGTCGCGCACCGCGGCGTAATAGGCCGGGTAATTGCCGGGAATGTTGAGCAGCGGTTGCTCCGCCAGCAGATCGCCACGTGACAGCGTCACCACACCGTCGCGCATGTCATAGCCCCAGTCGGCCTGCGGCAGGCGCTCGCCGGCCTTCAGCCGGTCTTCCTGCGGGTCCAGGCCGTATTTGATATAGCTGCCGCGGGTACCGTGCACCACGTAGCGCGGGCTCTCCGCCGCCGCCAGCATGCTGGCGTGCAGCACCACGCGGCGATTGCCATAGCTCAGCAGCGCGTGGAAATAGTCCACAGCCTGCGCGCCCGGCCGCAGCTCCCCCAAATCGACGAACAGCCGGTCGGGCTTGCCGAATAACTGCAACGCCTGATCGAGCAGATGCGGCCCTAAATCGTACCAGATTCCGCTGCCGACGCCGCCTTGTTCGCGCCAGCGCTGGCGCACCTGCGGCCGGTAGCGATCGAAATGCGACTCGAAATAGACCACCTCGCCCAGCGCACCCTCATTCAGCAGCGCTTTCAGGGTAAGGAAGTCGCTGTCCCAGCGGCGGTTGTGAAATACCGACAGCAGCAAACCGCTCTGCTGCGCCTGCTGTTGGAGCGCCTGCGCTTGTGACAACGTCACGGTAAACGGTTTATCCACCACCACATGCTTGCCGGCGGCCAACGCCTGCTGCGCCAGCGGGAAATGGGTATCGTTGGGGGTAGGAATCACGATCAGATCGAGGACCGGATCGGCGAACAGCGCCTGCGCATCGCCCACCACCGCCATCGACGGCCAGTCGGCGTGTACTTTGCCGGCATCGCTGCTGGCGACGGCGGCCAGCTCGAGCCCCGGCGTACCGGCGATCAGCGGCGCATGAAAGGTTTTGCCGGCGTAGCCGTAACCGACCAGCCCGACACGAATTTTTTCAGCCATGGGATTTCCTCTTGCAGGCTCACGACAGACCTTTCGATTTGACACCATGCGGCCGGATGGAACAAGAAGTAAATGAGATGTTAATTTGAAGCGGGCTCAATACGGCGTCGAGTAGCCAAACGTGCTGCCACGCGCCGTGATGCCGAGCTATCCGGTTGATAGAGATGACGAAGCCGGTATTACCCGCTAAGCTATGCCGCCTGTGATCCCCGTTTCAATCAGGAAGCCTTTATGTCTCAAGCTGAATACTCTCGTATCGGCGGTTGGTTGCTGGCCCCGATGGCCTATCTGATCGTCACCCTGCTCAGCGCCAGCCTGATGCTGCTCCTGTACGCCATGGCGATCTTTATGCCCGAGTCGCGCGATTACCTGCTGACCAACGCCCAGGCGTTTACCCTGCAATGGTACTTTTCAGTGCTGACCACGCTCTTGATGTGGTGCTTCACCCTGTGGCTGCTGTTTTTATTTTGCCAGCGCTCGCAGCGCTTCCCCAAGCTGTTCTTGCTGTGGCTGCTGATCACGGTGATCCTGGCGGTGAAAGCCTTCGCCTTCGCGCCGGTGCCGGATGAAGTGGCGGTGCGCAGCCTCGGCTGGCCGCTGCTGATGGCGGCGCTGCTGGTGCCTTACATCAAGCGCTCGCAGCGGGTCAAAGGGACCTTTACCGAACGTTAAAGGCGCTTGCAGCACGTTTTATTGGGTGGTTTGTGTAAATTTTCACCAAAAAAGGCAATACCCCTGCGATTCATATGTTGTCGTCCGGCCGCCGATTCCCGATAATAGGCGGCTTTTATTTTTTTAGGCATCGCAATGACCGAATACCTGCTCCTGTTTGTCGGCACCGTACTGGTGAACAACTTCGTTCTGGTGAAGTTTCTTGGCCTGTGCCCGTTCCTCGGCGTTTCCAAGAAGCTGGAAAGCGCCATCGGCATGGGAATGGCCACCACCTTCGTCATGACGCTGGCCTCCGTCAGCGCCTGGGTGATCAACACCTTTATTCTGGTTCCGCTGGATCTGGTGTATCTGCGCACGCTCTCCTTCATTCTGGTGATCGCCGTCGTCGTGCAGTTCACCGAGATGGTGGTGCGCAAAACCAGCCCGGCGCTCTACCGCCTGCTGGGCATCTTCCTGCCGTTGATCACCACCAACTGCGCGGTGCTGGGCGTAGCGTTGCTTAACGTCAACCTCGGCTACAACTTCCTGCAGTCCGCCGTTTACGGCTTTAGCGCCGCCGCCGGTTTCTCGCTGGTCATGGTGCTGTTCGCCGCCATTCGCGAACGCCTGGCGGTCGCCGACGTGCCGGCGCCGTTCCGTGGCTCCTCGATCGCGCTGATCACCGCCGGGCTGATGTCGCTGGCCTTTATGGGCTTTACCGGGCTGGTGAAATTCTAATGACTGCGTTGTGGATAGCTATCGCGGCTTTAAGCGCGCTCGGGCTGCTGTTCGGACTGGTGCTGGGCTATGCCGCGCGCCGTTTTGAGGTGGAAGAGGATCCGGTCGCCGAGCAGGTCGACGCGATCCTGCCGCAGAGCCAGTGCGGCCAGTGCGGCTACCCCGGTTGCCGCCCCTACGCCGAGGCGGTGGCCAACGGCGAGATGATCAACAAATGCGCGCCGGGTGGCGAACAGGTGATGCTGAAGCTGGCGGAGCTGCTCAACGTCGAGCCGCAGCCGCTGGGCAGCGAAGCCGCCGCCGAGCCGGAGCGTAAAGTGGCCTATATCGACGAGGCCAACTGTATCGGCTGCACCAAGTGCATTCAGGCCTGCCCGGTGGACGCCATCGTCGGCGCCACCCGCGCCATGCACACCGTCATCACCGACCTCTGCACCGGCTGCGATCTGTGC
Source organism: Serratia sp. 4542 (assembly GCF_016805595.1). Lineage (NCBI taxonomy): Bacteria > Pseudomonadati > Pseudomonadota > Gammaproteobacteria > Enterobacterales > Yersiniaceae > Serratia > Serratia sp. 4542. The sequence continues at coordinate 349,060 of NZ_RXKV01000004.1, read as the reverse complement.
GTCGCCCCTTGCCCTACCGACTGTATTGAAATGAGACCGGTCGCCACCACCACTGCCAACTGGAAGTGGGACATGAAGACGATCCCGGTGCAAGTGATCCACGTGGAGCAACATGCTTAATCTGTTCGCCGCCTTTAAAAAAGACCGGATCTGGGATTTCGACGGCGGGATCCATCCACCGGAAATGAAAACGCAGTCCAGCGGTGCGCCGCTGCGTGTCGCTCCCCTGCCCAAGACCTTTATCATTCCGCTGCAGCAGCATCTGGGGCCGGAAGGCGAGCTGTGCGTCAACGCCGGCGATCGGGTGTTGAAAGGCCAGCCGCTGACCGTCGGCCGTGGCCGCACCGTGCCGGTACACGCCCCAACCTCGGGCACCGTCAGCGCCATCACGCCGCACATCACCGCTCACCCTTCCGGGCTGACGGAACTGTGCGTGATTATCGAGGCGGACGGAGAAGACCGCTGGTGCGAGCGCGATCCGGTGGCGGACTATCGCCAGGCGCCCGCCGCAGAGCTGATTCAACGTATTCATCAGGCCGGCATCGCCGGTCTGGGCGGCGCCGGTTTCCCGACCGCCAGCAAACTGCAGGGCGGCATGAGCGGCGTGGAAACGCTGATCCTCAATGCCGCCGAGTGCGAGCCTTACATTACCGCCGACGACCGCCTGATGCAGGAACATGCCGACCAGATCATCGAAGGCACGCAGATCCTGCAACACATTCTGCAGCCCAAGGTCACGCTGATCGGCATCGAAGACAATAAACCGGAGGCGATCGCGGCGCTGAAGCAGGCGCTGCGCGGCCAGTCCGGCATTGGGCTGCGCGTTATCCCCACCAAATACCCGTCCGGCGGCGCCAAGCAGTTGACCAAGATCCTGACCGGCAAGGAAGTGCCGCACGGCAAGCACTCCTCCGCCATCGGCGTGCTGATGCAGAACGTCGGCACCGCCTTCGCCATCAAACGAGCAATCGTCGACGGCGAACCGCTGATTGAGCGCGTGGTGACCCTGACCGGCGAGGCTATCGAGCGCCCGGGCAACCTGTGGGCGCGCATCGGCACGCCGGTGCAGCACCTGCTCGACTTCGCCGGTTTCCGCCCGCAGGCGCAGCAGATGGTAGTCATGGGCGGCCCGCTGATGGGCTTCACCCTGCCCGCGCTGAATGTACCGATCGTCAAGATCAGCAACTGCATTCTGGCGCCGACGGTCGATGAAATGACGCCGCAGGAGCCGGAGCAATCCTGCATCCGCTGCGGCCTGTGCGTAGACGCTTGCCCTGCTGGGCTGCTGCCGCAGCAGCTGTACTGGTTCAGCCGCGGACAAGAACACGACAAGGCGCGCAACCATAACCTGTTCGACTGCATCGAATGCGGCGCCTGCGCGTTCGTCTGCCCCAGCAACATCCCGCTGGTGCAGTACTACCGTCAGGAAAAGGCCGAGATCAAGGCTATCGATCTGGAGGCAGCGCGCACCGCCGAGGCCAAGGCGCGTTACGAAGCCAAACTGGCCCGTCTGGAGCGCGAGAAGCTGGCGCGCGAAGAGCGGCACAAAAAAGCCGCCGTCAAACTGACCGACGACGATCAGGGCGCGGTGCAGGCCGCGTTGGCGCGCGTACGCAGCAAAAATGCCGAAGCGGCGGTCACGCCGGTCGACGGCCAGCAGCCGGATAACAGCGAGATGATCGCCGCCCGCGAAGCGCGTAAAGCGCAGGCGCGCGAACGCCGAGCCCAGTTGGCTGCCGAAGCAGAGCAAGCCTCACCGGCCGTTTCCGGCGACGACGCGCGCAAAGCCGCCGTGGCCGCAGCGCTGGCCCGTGTGAAAGCACGCAAAGAAGCGCCGGCCGCAGATGGCACTGCTCCTGCCGTAACAGAGGACGATCCGCGTAAGGCGGCGGTCGCTGCCGCCCTGGCGCGCGTCAAAGCCAAAAAAGCAGAGCAGCAGGCGGACGCTCCTGCTCCAGCGGAAACGACGCCAGCAACCGCCGAGGAAGACCCGCGCAAGGCCGCGGTCGCTGCCGCTCTGGCGCGTGTAAAGGCCAAGAAAGCGGCACAGCAGGCGGGCGTTCCTGCTCCAGCGGAAACGACGCCGGCAACCGCCGAGGAAGACCCGCGCAAGGCGGCGGTGGCAGCGGCTATCGCGCGCGCCAAAGCCAAGAAAGCGGCGCAGCAGGCGGACGCCCCTGCATCGGCGGAAACGGCGCCGGCAACCGCCGAGGAAGATCCGCGCAAGGCGGCGGTGGCAGCGGCTATCGCGCGCGCTAAAGCCAAGAAAGCGGCGCAGCAGGCGGACGCCCCTGCACCGGCGGAAACGACGCCGACAACCACTGAGGAAGACCCGCGTAAAGCGGCGGCGGCGGCGGCTATCGCCCGCGCCAAAGCCAAGAAAGCGGCGCAGCAGGCGGACGCCCCTGCACCGGCGGAAACGGCACCGGCGACCGCCGAGGAAGATCCGCGAAAGGCGGCGGTGGCAGCGGCTATCGCCCGCGCCAAAGCGAAGAAAGCGGCGCAGCAGGCGGACGCCCCTGCACCGGCGGAAACGACGCCGGCGACCGCCGAGGAAGATCCGCGAAAGGCGGCGGTGGCAGCGGCCATCGCCCGCGCCAAAGCGAAGAAAGCCGCCAGAGAATCGCTGGCGGCCGCAACGGAAGAAAAATGATCGATAGCGGCGCCGGGCCTACGCCGGGCGCCGTTTAATCGATAGAGATCAGGTAGGTGTAATCCACCTCAATCTGACGCAGTTTAGATTCCGGATTCCACTCTTTGGTCTGAATGATCTCCATTTCCATACTGCCGCGCACCTCATCCTTCAGCCCTGGCATCACATGCGACATCAGGTAACCGAAAAACTGCAGACACTCTTTCGCCGTGCCCTTATGGTTGATGGAGATAAACTCGCGGCTCGGCAAATGGAAGGTGTCTATCTGATGGTTGGAAAGAATATCCTTTTTGTGTTCAGGATCGACCGCCATCACCAGCGTGGATGACAGCTCGTCGCCTTCCCCGGCCTGGGGGGAATAGATGCTGTAAATCCGCCGGCAGTCGACGTGCAGCCCCTTGAAGAAGTCGTTGAAAATCTCGTCCTTCATCGCCATGCAGGAAGAGTACTCCAGCTCCTGCTCGGAGGCGAAATCCAGCCGGCGCGTGAAGCCGACCAGCTGCATCTCGGGCAGCGTCAGCCGCTTCACCTCCGGATAATAACCGGCGCCGTAGCTGGCTTCGAAGTTAAAGCGTGGCATCAGGTTTTTCACATCCCAGTGCTCCATCGCGCGGTAGCGATTGGGGGTGATGTTGAAGCGCTGCTTGAACATGCGGGTAAAGGTCTGCTGCGAGTCGAAGCCCAGCTCATCGGAAATGTCGATGATCGAGCGACGGGTGATGCGCAGCGCCACCGCGGCGCGCGTCAGGATGCGCGAACGGATATAGGTGGCGAGTTGAATGCCGGTAATACGCTTGAATTTACGCTGCAGATGCCACTTGGAATAGCCCGAAATACGCGCGACTTCATCCAGGTTTGGCCGTTTCTCCAGATGTATCTCCACCCACTCAATTAGCTCTTCAATAAAAAAAATGTCTTCATTTGTCATTATTATGGATTCACTAACTCAATAATGTCGCGATAGTAACCTACACAGATTATGTGAAAGTTGTTATTTTGTGCGAAAACTTGGAGAAAAATCATATCTCATTCATACGGTTACCCGGTTTTTTGCGGTCGCTAGCGGCACAAGTTCCACTGACAATTCCTCACGTTAGCCCATTTTCCGGCCAAAAAAAAATCAAATTGCATTGCCCCGATCGCCGCGAATGCGAAAAGCTGAATACCCCTATTATTAAGGCGTATTACCCTCGCATCGAATCAGGTAGAATGCTCGGCTATCATTTTTGCCGCGCCTTCAGAACGGCGCATCGAAACTGCCGCAGGCGCGGCGCAGAAGGTATCGTTACTCTATGAAGTTCAGGCCGGTATCACCCACAGCCGCCAAAGGCTTACACATCGCCAGCTCGCCTTTCACCCACAACCAGCAAAGCACCAGCCGCATCATGCTGTGGGTCATGTTGGCGTGCATTCCCGGCATCGCGGCACAGATTTGGTTCTTCGGCTACGGCGTATTGATTCAAGTGGCGCTGGCGGCGATCGTCGCGCTGGCGGCGGAAGGCGCGATCCTCAAGCTGCGCAAGCTGCCGGTGCGCAGCCGGCTGGCGGATAACTCCGCCCTGCTCACCGCGCTGCTGCTCGGCATCAGCCTGCCGCCGCTGGCCCCCTGGTGGATGATCGTCATCGGTACTTTCTTCGCCATCGTCATCGCCAAGCAGCTGTACGGCGGCCTCGGGCAGAACCCGTTCAACCCGGCAATGGTCGGTTACGTGGTGCTGCTGATCTCCTTCCCGGTACAGATGACCAGCTGGCTGCCGCCGGATGAGCTGCGCGCCACCGCGCTGTCGCTCCACGACACGCTGCTGGCCATTTTCAGCGGCCATACCTCGCAAGGCGCGACGCTGCACGAACTGCAGATGGGCGTGGACGGCATCAGCCAGGCCACGCCGCTCGACGGCTTCAAAACCGGCCTGCGCAGCGGCCACAGCGTGGAACAGGTGCTGCAGCAGCCGCTGTTTGGCGGCGCCCTGGCCGGCATCGGCTGGCAGTGGGTCAACCTCGGCTTCCTGGCCGGCGGCCTGTTTATGCTGGCGCGCCGCCTGATCCATTGGCAGATCCCTTTCAGCATGTTGGCCGCCATCGCCTTCTGTTCCGGCCTGGCCTGGTGGATCGATCCGGCGCATCAGGCTTCGCCGCTGATCCACCTGTTCTCCGGCGCCAGCATGCTGGGCGCGTTCTTTATCGCCACCGATCCGGTCAGCGCCTCTACTACGCCGAAGGGCCGTTTGATCTACGGCGCGCTGATCGGCGTGCTGGTGTGGCTGATCCGCGTCTATGGCGGCTACCCTGACGGCGTAGCCTTCGCCGTGCTGCTCGCCAACATCACCGTCCCGTTAATCGACCACTACACGCAGCCGCGCGTGTACGGCCATCGCTAAGGAGCCGCCATGCTGAATTCCATGAGAAAGCACGGCACCACGCTGGCGGTGTTCGCGGCGGTCACCACCGGCCTGACCGCCGTGGTCTACGCCCTGACGAAAACCACCATCGCCCATCAGGCGGCGCTGCAACAAAAAGCGCTGCTCGATCAGGTGGTGCCGCCGGAAAACTACGACAACGTCATGCAGAACGAATGCTTCCTGGTCAGCGACCCGGCGCTGGGCGACGGCGCGCCGCACCGCTTGTACCTGGCGCGCAAAAACGGGCAGCCGACCGCCGCCGCGCTGGAAACCACCGCGCCGGACGGCTACTCCGGCGCCATCAAGCTGCTGGTCGGCGCCGATTTCAACGGCACGGTGCTCGGCACCCGAGTCATTGAGCACCACGAAACCCCGGGGCTGGGGGACAAAATCGAACTGCGCATTTCCGACTGGATTTCCTTCTTCAGCGGCAAGAAAATCGAAGGCCCGGACGATAAGCGCTGGGCGGTGAAGAAAGACGGCGGCATGTTCGACCAGTTCACCGGCGCCACCATCACCCCGCGAGCGGTGGTCAATGCGGTACGCCGCACGGCGTTGTATATGGAAACGCTGCCGCCTAAACTTGAAAGCTTACCTGCGTGTGGAGCCAGCGAATGAGTGAAGCCAAAGAATTGATCGTCCAGGGGCTGTGGAAAAACAACTCCGCCCTGGTGCAGCTGCTGGGCATGTGTCCGCTGCTGGCGGTGACCTCCACCGTCACCAATGCGCTCGGCCTGGGGCTGGCTACCACGCTGGTGCTGACGCTGACCAACGCCTCCATCTCCGCGGTGCGCCGCTGGGTGCCGAGCGAGGTGCGCATTCCTATCTACGTGATGATCATCGCCGCCGTGGTGAGCATCGTGCAGATGCTGATCAACGCCTATGCCTTCGGCCTGTATCAGTCGCTCGGCATCTTTATTCCGTTGATCGTGACCAACTGCATCGTGGTGGGCCGCGCCGAAGCGGTGGCCGCCAAGAAGCCGGTCGGCCTCTCGGCGCTGGACGGCATGGCCATCGGCCTCGGCGCTACCGGCGTGATGGTGACGCTGGGCTCAATGCGCGAACTGTTGGGCAACGGCACGCTGTTCGACGGCGCCGATCAGTTGCTGGGCGGCTGGGCCAAGTCGCTGCGCATCGAAGTGGTGCATTTCGACAGCCCCTTCCTGCTGGCGATGCTGCCGCCGGGCGCCTTTATCGGCCTGGGGCTGCTGCTTGCGGTCAAATATCTGATCGACGAAAAAATGAAGGCGCGCAAAGCCCGCGCCGTGGCGGTGGAACCGCTGCTGGAACAAGGACGTGCTGAGAAGGCCTGATGAACAAGCAGAAGCGACTCGAAATTCTGACCCGGCTGCGCGACAACAATCCGCACCCGACCACCGAGCTGGTGTATACCACGCCGTTTGAACTGCTGATTGCGGTGCTGCTGTCTGCGCAAGCCACCGACGTGAGCGTCAACAAGGCGACCGCCAAGCTTTATCCGGTCGCCAACACTCCCGCCGCCATGCTGGCGCTGGGGGTTGATGGCGTCAAGGAGTACATCAAGACCATCGGCCTGTTCAACAGCAAGGCCGAAAACGTGATCAAAACCTGCCGCATGCTGCTGGAGCTGCACGGTGGCGAAGTGCCGGAAGACCGTGCCGCGCTGGAAGCGTTGCCCGGCGTCGGCCGCAAGACCGCCAACGTGGTGCTCAACACCGCCTTCGGCTGGGCCACCATCGCCGTCGACACCCATATCTTCCGGGTGTGCAATCGCACCCACTTCGCGCCGGGCAAGAACGTCGATCAGGTGGAAGAGAAGCTGTTGAAGGTGGTGCCCGCCGAATTCAAGGTCGATTGCCACCACTGGCTGATCCTGCACGGCCGCTATACCTGCATCGCGCGCAAACCGCGCTGCGGCTCCTGCATTATCGAAGACCTGTGCGAGTATAAAGAAAAGGTTTATCCGGAATCCTGAGTTTGTGGGGTGCGGCAAACCGTACCCCACCGCGTTCTTTCCCCCGCCAACGCCTCTTTTTTATCGGAAATGTGATATCGCGCAGCAGTAACCCCGGCGTTATCGCGGTTTTCAGTGAAAAACTCAGTGCCGTGTTATTTTCAAGCGAAAAATTAGTCGAAAATTGCGGTGAACGTCACGCTTTCGGGATCACAAGGCGTTCACAAATGCCAGTCCCGTTTTCCTAAATTTCTATAATTTTACAAAACGCGCCATATACACAACATTCCAACGGATTAATAACCGTACATACACTGATGCGCCAAGAAATAGCAATTCAGCAGAATATATCCCTGTTTAAAATCCGTATAGCTTTTAATCAAAACAAAAAATCGGCAAACCATTAAAACCCGAAAGTTAATACTGCATAACATTTGCAACATCGCAGCATAATCCTGTGGGCGTTAAATGTAACCGAATATGACAAACTGCTTGCCACGTTGACAAAGATAGTGAACATTAACCGCCGTCCCCATCCTATAACAACGCAAAAGGATGCCGTTCCGCATCAACTTTTGTACTTTCCCGTCCTCCAAAGACGGGCTGTGAAAAAACAGAGGTACCAGTGTCAACAGCAAACAACCAACACCCGGAGAGCGTTAGCCTTAACGCGTTCAAACAACCGAAAGCGTTCTATCTGATCTTCTCGATCGAACTGTGGGAGCGTTTCGGCTATTACGGCCTGCAGGGCATCATGGCGGTTTATCTGGTCAAGATGCTCGGCATGAGCGAAGCCGACTCCATCACCCTGTTCTCTTCCTTCAGCGCCTTGGTATACGGCTTCGTCGCCATCGGCGGCTGGCTGGGCGACAAGGTGCTGGGCGCCAAACGCGTGATCGTGCTCGGCGCGCTGGTGCTGGCCGCCGGTTACGCCATGGTGGCCTACTCCGGCCACGACATCTTCTGGGTCTACATGGGTATGGCGACCATCGCCGTGGGCAGCGGCCTGTTCAAGGCCAACCCATCCTCCCTGCTGTCCACCTGCTATGAGAAAGACGATCCGCGTATCGACGGCGCCTTCACCATGTACTACATGTCGGTGAACATCGGTTCCTTCTTCTCCATGCTGGCGACTCCGTGGCTGGCGGCAAAATACGGCTGGAGCGTGGCGTTCTCCCTGAGCGTGGTCGGCATGCTGATCACCCTGGTCAACTTTATGATGTGCCACAAGTGGGTGAAGGAAAACGGTTCCAAGCCTGACTTCAAGCCGCTGCATCTGCCGAAACTGCTGATGGTGCTGGTCGGCATCGTGGCGCTGATCGCCGTGTCCAGCTGGCTGCTGCACAACCAGGTGATCGCGCGCTGGGCGCTGGCCCTGGTTTCCGCCGGCATCGTATTGGTGTTCGCCAAGGAAACCTTCGCCCTGCACGGCGCCGCACGCCGCAAGATGATCGTCGCCTTCCTGCTGATGCTGGAAGCGGTGGTGTTCTTCGTGCTGTACAGCCAGATGCCAACCTCGCTGAACTTCTTCGCCATCCATAACGTGGAACACAGCATCTTCGGCGTTGCCTTCGAGCCGGAGCAGTATCAGGCGCTGAACCCGTTCTGGATCATGCTCGCCAGCCCGATTCTGGCCGCGCTGTATAACAAAATGGGCGATCGCCTGCCGATGCCGCACAAGTTCGCTTTCGGCATGATCCTGTGTTCCTGCGCCTTCCTGGTGCTGCCATGGGGCGCCAGCTTCGCCAACGAACAGGGCATCGTGTCGGTCAACTGGCTGATCCTGAGCTACGCGCTGCAGAGCATCGGCGAGCTGATGATTTCCGGCCTGGGTCTGGCGATGGTGGCACAGCTGGTGCCGCAGCGTCTGATGGGCTTCATCATGGGCTCCTGGTTCCTGACCACCGCCGCCGCCGCGCTGATCGCCGGTAAGGTTGCCGGTCTGACCGCCGTCCCGAGCGACATCAACGACGCGCACGCTTCGCTGGCCATCTACAGCCATGTGTTTATGCAGATCGGCATCGTCACCGCCGTCATCGCTATCCTGATGATGCTGACCGCGCCGAAGCTGTACCGCATGACGCTGGACACCACCGAAGACGCCAATCAGAAAGCGCAGGAAGCCACCGCGGCTCGCTGATCGCCGGCAGATTGAGCGTAAATAAAAACACCGGGGTTAACGCCCCGGTGTTTTTTTATGCCTGCAAGAAAAAGGCTTACGCTGACTTGGGTTTGCCGCTCAGGTTGGCCCACATGAATTCGCTTACCAGCGCGCTGTGGAACGCCGCCTGTTGCTTGTCGGCGGCGGCGCTGTGCCCGCCTTCGGTATTTTCATAGAAATAGGCCTGCTGATACCCCATCGCCTGCATGCGCGCGGCCATTTTGCGGGCGTGAGCCGGGTTGACCCGATCGTCGCTGGTCGCGGTATAGAACAGCACCGGCGGATAGGCCGTCTGCGCCTGAATATTGTGGTACGGCGAGAAGGTCTTGATGTAGGCCCACTCCTCCGGCTTGCTCGGGTCACCGTATTCGGCGATCCACGACGCGCCGGCGGAAAGCTGGGTATAACGCTGCATGTCCAGCAGCGGCACTTCGCAGACGATGCAGCCGAACAGCTGCGGATACAGCGTCAGCATATTGCCCACCAACAGGCCGCCGTTGCTGCCGCCGCGTGCTCCCAGATGCGGCGCCGAGGTCACCTTGCGGGCGATGAGATCTTCGGCCACGGCGGCGAAATCCTCGTAGGCGCGATGGCGGTTCTGCTTGAGCGCCGCCTGGTGCCAGGCCGGGCCGTATTCGCCGCCGCCGCGGATGTTGGCCACCACGTACACCCCACCGCGTTCCAGCCAGGCCGGCGCCTTGCCGCCGAGATAGCCCGGCAGCAGCGGCACTTCAAACCCGCCGTAGCCATACAGCAGCGTCGGCGTGCTGCCATCCGGTTTGAGATCTTTGGCGGCAATCTGGAAATACGGCACGCGGGTACCGTCCTTGGAACGCGCAAAATGCTGGCTCACCTGGTAGCCTGACGCGTCAAAATCCTGCGGCGCCTGTTTCAGCAACGTCGCCTCACCGCCGTCGAGATTGCCCATGTACAGCGAGGTCGGCTGCAGGAACCCGCTGACGGTCAAGAAATAGGCGTTGCTCTCTTCGTCGATGCCGCCGGCGGAAAGGGTGCTGATGGCGCCGGGGTTGCCCAGCGGGCGACGTTGCCAGCTGCCGCCCTGCGGCGTCAGCACTTCCAGCCGGTTGACCACGTTATCCATGATGCTGAGGATCAGATGATCGCGGGTGCCGCTGTAGCCGCTCAGCGCCTGCTCCGCCGTCGGGGTAAACAACAGCTGCAGCTCGCGCTTACCCGCCAGATAGTCATCGAAGTTGGCCGCCAGCAGCGCGCCGGACGGATAACGCTTACCGCCCACCTCCCAGTCGCTGCTCGGTTTGATCAGCAGCCATTCCCGATGCGTGTCCAGCTCGGCGTCGGCCGGGATATCGATTTTTTTCTGCCGGCCGTCCTGCATCAGCAGGAAATAGTCGCGGCGATAGAAATCCAGGCTGCGGCCGACGAAATCGCGCTCAAAGCCCGGCGTGCGATCGTGATAGGCGAAGACCGCCATGTCCTCGGGCTGCGCTTCGTACAGCGTTTCGGCAGCGCTCAGCGGCGTGCCGCGCCGCCAGCGTTTGGCGATGCGCGCGTAACCGGACTGGGTCATCGATCCGGGGCCGAAATCGGTGGCGATGAACAGCGTGTCCCGATCGACCCAGGAGACCCGGCTTTTCGCCACCGGCACGTTGAAGCCGTCCTTGACGAAGCGTTTGGCCACCAGATCGAATTCGCGGATTTCGGTGGCATCACCGCCGTCCGGCGACAGCTGCATCAGGCAATAGCGGTATTCCGGCGCCAGCGGTTGCGAGCCCTGATAGACCCAATCCTTGCCTTCCGCCTTGCCCAACGCATCGATATCCAGCACCGTCTCCCAGGCCGGTTTGGCCTTGCGGTACTCGTCCAGCGTGGTGCGCCGCAGCAGGCCGCGCGGGTTGGCCTGATCCTGCCAGAAGTTGTAATAGTACTCGCCGCGCTTGCTCACCCACGGGATTTGGGTGTCTTTATTGAGGATATCCAACACCTCGCGTTCAATGCGCTGAAAGTCTTCGCCCTGGCCGAAACGCGCCACGGTGCGCTGATTTTCCTGCTGCACCCATTGCAGCGCTTTTTTACCCTGCAGCTCTTCCAGCCACAGGAATTCATCGCCGGCGGCCGCGCCGCCTTCCGCCGCCATCGCCAGGCGGATACTGTTGGGTAATGAAGTCATCGCGAATACGGCTCCTGCGGTTTGCGCACTGAGTTTAATGAACTGACGTCGATTGGTGACCGGCAAAATCAAGCTCCTTTTGAGTCGGCTGCAACGCCGCCCCGTCGTGGGCGACAGCCTGTGAAATAAGAGTCATTTTCAACAAGGTAGGCGTTTGGCGGCGCGGAGTCAAAGCCCACGGCCGCCGCGTTGAGTCAGGATTGAGGATAGTGGATCAGATCGTGAATACGCACCGTTTGTGAACTGGCGTTGCGGTAAGCGTGCGGCCGATCGGCCTGAAAGCGCATCGCCTCGCCGGCGGCCAGGCTGTGCCATTCGCCGTCTATCGCCAACTCCAACCGGCCGCTGATCACGATGACATGCTCGATCACGCCCGGCTCATGGGGCGACGACTCGCTGAGCGCGCCCGGTGCAAGATCGATGACGAACATATCGAAACCCAGCTGGCGATCGTACGGAAACAGCGGCACCACGCGCATATCGGCGTTGTCCTGATCGTACACCGGCAGATCGCCGTAACGGTGCAGCGTCGCCTGCTGCTGCGCGGGCGACGCCTCAAGAAAGGCGGAGAACGCCACGTTGAAACCGGTGGCGATCTTCCACAGCGTCGCCACCGTCGGGCTGGATTCGCCGCGTTCGATCTGCCCGAGCATCGCCTTGCTGACGCCGGTGTATTCCGCCGCCTGCGTCAGGCTCCAGCCGCGCTGCGCGCGCAGCGTGCGAAGGGTGTGTGCCAAATGGCCGGCAAGTTCCTGCATCCAGTTCTCCTCTGCGTGTCGAGCCCGATTATACCCGCTTGTGCGCTATAGCGCACGGTGCTATGCTGATTTCTAAACGTGCGTTATAACGCACAATCACCGATTGGAGCCACTCATGCGCCCAGCCCTCTCCCTGCGCCATCTGACCCTGCCCGCCATCATGGCCGGCTTTGTCGCCGTTCTGGTGGGTTACACCAGCTCCGCCGCGATCATTTTCCAGGCCGCCGCCGCCGCGGGCGCCACGCCGGCGCAGATCGGCGGTTGGCTGAGCGCGCTGGGGCTCGCGATGGGCGTCACCTCGCTCGGACTCTCGCTTTACTACCGTACCCCGATCCTCACCGCCTGGTCGACGCCCGGTGCGGCGCTGCTGGTCACCAGCCTGCCCGGCACGCCGATCAACGAGGCGATCGGCGTGTTTATCTTCGCTTCCGGTCTGATCTTGCTGTGCGGCGTCACCGGGCTGTTCGCCCGCCTGATGGACTACATTCCGCAGGCAATTTCCGCCGCGATGCTGGCGGGGATCCTGCTGCGTTTCGGCCTGGACGCCTTCGCTTCGCTGCAGCTCAATTTCCCTCTGAGCGCCGGCATGGGGCTGGCCTATCTACTCAGCCGCCGTTATCAACCGCGCTACGCCATCGTGCTGACGCTGGCGACCGGGCTGGCGATCGCCGCGCTGCAGGGCAATATCCAGCTGACGCAGCATGCGCCGGCGTTCGCCATGCCGGAATTTATCGCGCCGCACTTCAGCTGGCCGACGCTGCTGGGCATCGGCGTACCCTTCTTCGTGGTGACCATGGCTTCGCAGAACGCTCCCGGCATCGCCACGCTGCAGGCGGCGGGCTACCGCGTGCCTACGTCACCGCTGATCGCCTGGACGGCGCTGACCGCGTTGCTGCTGGCGCCGTTCGGCGGCTTCTCGGTGTGCATCGCCGCGATCACCGCCGCCATCTGCATGGGGCCGGACGTGCATCCCGATCCGCAGCGACGCTATATGGGCGCGGTGGCCGCCGGCGGTTTCTACCTGCTGGCCGGGCTGTTCGGCGGCGCCATCGGCCTGCTGTTCAGCGCGTTGCCGGTCGCCCTGATCCACACCATCGCCGGGCTGGCGCTGCTCGGCACCATCGGCGGCAGCCTGCAACGCGCCCTGCATGATGAAAAGCAGCGCGATGCGGCGCTGATCGCCTTCCTCATCACCGCCTCCGGCGTCACGCTGCTCGGCATCGGTTCGGCCTTCTGGGGCATTGTCGGCGGCGCCATCGCCCACCTGCTGCTGTCGCTGCCGCGGCGAGGAACGGCAGCATAAAATGCCAACCGCACGCCGTGCATTGACAAGCACGGCGGTGACGCCTTCACTGGATGGGCACACTGCGATTTCCGCACGAGGCCCACATGAAAGAAAAGGAACAATGGTCCCAGGTCGATCGCTATATCGTAGACAGCCTGGTAGAACAAGACGATGCCCTGTTGCAGGCGCTGGCGACCAACGCCGCCGCCGGGCTGCCGGCGCATGATGTGGCACCGAATCAGGGCAAACTGCTGCAGCTGTTCGCCCGCATGGTTAACGCCAAACGCATTTTGGAAATCGGCACGTTGGGCGGCTACAGCACCATCTGGCTGGCGCGCGCGCTACCGGCGGATGGCAAATTGATCACGCTGGAAGCGGATGAAAGCCACGCCGCCGTCGCCCGCCGGAATATCACGCGCGCCGGTCTCGACGGCCTGGTTGAGCTGCGCGTCGGCCCCGCCATGACTCACCTGCCGACGCTGCACACCCTGGCCCCCTTTGATCTCATCTTCATCGACGCCGACAAACCCAGCAACCCCGATTACCTGCGTTGGGCGCTTAAACTCGCGCGCCCGGGCACGGTGATTATCGGTGACAACGTGGTGCGCGATGGCGCAGTCACCGACGCCGCCAGTACGGACGCCCGTGTACAAGGCGTACGCGAGTTCTTCACGATGATGGCGCAGGAACCCCGTTTGACCGCCAGCGCCTTGCAAACCGTGGGCAGCAAGGGCTGGGACGGATTTTCTCTGGCTATCGTCAATTTTTAAGTGACAATGTCACCAAGGAAGCCTATGACTGAGAAAGCCGCGCTGTTAGCTCAGCGCTTGATACGCAATGTCGAACGGGTAGATAAGCAACACGATCGGCGGCCGCCGCTGTATGACAGCGTCGGCGCTCGCCTCGGCACCGGCACCGCCGCCGACAAGCTGGGCGCCTCCTTCGATTGCGTGGCGCCGGGCATGCGTTCCTGCCCCTACCATTTTCACTACGCTCAGGAGGAAATGTTCATCATTCTGGAAGGCAGCGGTACGCTGCGGGTGGCCGGAGAAATGCTGCCGATCGTCAGCGGGGATGTCATCTTCATTCCGCCGGGCCCGGAATACCCGCACCAGATCATCAACACCTCGGATGCGCCGCTGAAGTACCTGTCCGTCAGCACGCGCGAGCAGCCGGAGCTGGTGATGTACCCGGATTCCGGCAAATACCAGGCGATGGCGCGCAGCGCAGACGGCGAGCAGGTACGCTACCTGCAGCGCCCTTCAACCTCGCTCGATTACTGGCAGGATGAACCCTGAATCGCCGTCCGGCAGCGGGAGATCCAATGCGCGCGCCGCCAGCTCGGCCACGCGGAAGTCGATATCCGCCGCCTGCCCGTCTTCCATAAACCAGGCGGCGGAGAGCCCCGACCAGGCCAGGATCCATTGCAGCAAGCGCCGGCGCTCCAGCCCGGCCAAGCGACAGACCTGTTCCACGCGCCGCTGGAAAATGGCCGGATCGGTGGCGATGCCGTAGTTGGGATTACAGAAGATATTGGCGTAATCGAAGCCCCGTTCGCCGTACAAGCGCTTGGGATCGATCGCCAGCCAGCCGCGTTCGCCGAAGTCCAGCACGTTGTCATGGTGGATATCGCCGTGCAGCACGCTTTCTTCTCGCGGGCTGCTCAGCAGCTCCGCCGCCGTCGTGGCGCTGAGACGCAGCATGCCGCCGTGCGCCTGCGCCGCCGGCCATAGCGAGCTGAACCACTCCTGCAACGGGATCAGCTCGGGCAGCGGTGCGGCACGCGGCGCATGCAAGGCGGCGATCGCCCGACAAAGGATCTGCGTGGCCTGCTCATCGTCGCCGTCACGCACCAGCTGCGCCAACGAACCTTCACCCTGCGCGCGCTCCAGCAGAATACCGTCGTCGTGCCACGCCAGCACCTGCGCGGCGCCTTCCCCGCGCCACCAGCACATCAGCTGGCCGCCGAAGCGCTCTTCCTGCTCGCGGGCGATCTTCAACATAGCCGCCTCGCCCCGGTAACGCACCGGCATCAGCAGGCTGCTGTGGGTTTCGAAGGCTTTGCCGTCCTGTTCCAGTTGCCAGCGTTGCAGGTAGGGAGTAAAAAGCGGGTTCATCGTCTCATGCGTCCTTGTGGCCGATCAGCGCCGCACTGTCACATTCGCGTGAGAGACGACGTATAAAATAAAGAGGGATGATACTCTCAGATATCATCGGTGTGCGGCGTCTGGCCGCCGTTTCCTCAGTATCCTAACCAAGTTTGTCGATTTTATTAACCGGTCTTGCGCGGGGTTTGATCATGACATCATTAAAACGCACGAATTATCCGCAGTTGCCTACGCCGGGCGGCCCCTATGTGCATGCGGTGCGCCACGGCGATCGCCTGTACGTGTCGGGATTGACGGCCTTCGCCACCGACGCGCAAGGCTTGAGCGCGCCGGAACAGACGCAGGAGATCCTCGAACAGCTGGCGACCATCGCCGCCAGCGAAGGCGTGAATCTCAAGGCATTGATTAAAATCAGCGTGTTCCTGACCGACATTGCCGATCTGGCGGGCGTGCGCCCGGTGCTGTTTGACTATTTCGATGGCGCGCTGCCGGCCTGTTCATTGGTGGCGGTCAGCGCGTTGTTCTCACCGCTGGTGTGCGTAGAGATAGAGGCGGTGATGGCGTTGCAATAATACGCGGCTAGAGCGCGCCCTCATCCGGCACGCAGGGGCCGATCTTGAACCAGGCTTTGGCAATCTGCCCCTGCTCCACTTCGTAGATGGCGATGACATCCATTTTGCCGCGCCCCTGCGGGAAGTTGCGCGTCACCACTTCCTGATCGACCACCATGTTCCCCACCGCCATGCGTTTTATCCGTTCGCCGTACAGACTCGGCTCCTGGAAACGCACCAGATGCCGTTCGCGGATCGCCGCCTTACCGCTGGCCAGCAGCGTGTCGGGATGCTCGTAATACTGCGCGTCGTCCGCCCAGCAGGCCATGAAGGCGTCGATGTCGCGGGCGTTATAGGCGTCAAGCTGTTGTTGAACCACATCCTGCGGGCGTGCCGTTTTATCGTTCATCACATCCTCCTGCCGAAGTTAACCGCCGCATGTATCGAACCCAACACGTTAACCGCCCAGTGCTGCAGCTTGATGACACGGCGAGAATTGAATAAAAACCCAAAAATAGCGAATAAATAACCTACCACGCCCAATGGACAATTCAAGCACCTGCGCACAAATTTTCTGCGCCGCGCCAGGGGCGGTGAAAACCGTATGGCACCGCGCGTTAATCTTTGCGACGGTGAGGGAAATTCTGCTAATTTAGCGTGAACAGCCTGATGATAACGAAACGCTATGCAGCAAAAGCCGGTGTTGGACGAAGCCAGACAGTTAAAGCGACTCAACGCCGCCACGCGGCGTCAATCCCATATGTATAAATGGATCGCGCTGATTGCGGCGCTGGATGCGCTGCTGGTGTTTTGGTATGACCGGGATATGCGCAACGTCACCTTCTCGGGAACGGTTGCGCTGGTGTGCGGCTATCTGTGGATCCGCGATCGCAACAAGGCCCGGGGTTACCGGCGCGAGTTCGACCGCAAATTCGGCAAGCGCAGCGGCGATTAAGGCTGCATCGCTTCCAGCACTTTAGCGCTGTCGACAATCTGCACGAACTTCACGATTTTGCCGGCGCGCAGCGTATAAATATGCGCAAAAGAGGCGCTGAAGGATTTGCCGGTGGCCCGGTAGGTGCCGTGATAAAAACCTTGCGCGATCACATTGTCGCCGGCGTCGTAAAAGTGATCGACATCGGCGCGGTAGCCTTGCCATTCGCTGCCCAGGCGCTGATGCACGTTCTTGATAATATTTTCCGGGCCGATATAGGTACCGGCATAGGGGAAACCGGCGGCTTCGGTCCACTCGGCATCGGGGGCCAGCGCCGCCAGCAGATTACGGCCGTTTTCTTCGGAACTGCCTTCATAGGTTGCGCGCACTATCTCAAGAGGGGTTGGCATGTCTCTTCTCCACTGGCTGATGAGGATATTCCGGCCATCCCCGCGGACACAGGCTCTCACCAAGCGGAGACGGCGGAATGCGGCTATTCTAGGTTGCTTGTTTCGCTGCAAAAACCGCAGTTATGACAATAGTGGGTTGCACTTTAGTAAACAATAGCCGTTTTACTGTCATTCTCCCGGCATCCGGCGCGGCTATGCTGATTGACCGATTTCCCCCAACAGGAGCTGAACGTGTCTTTACCTTCGCTGACGCAAGAGCTGTTACAACCTTTCTCACCCTACCAGGCGCTGGCGCAAACGTTGCTGCCGCTGACCCTCGAGTCGGACGACGGTTCGCATGACGTCGCGCATCTGCACCGGGTCTGGAAGAACTGCCGCCGAATCAGCAAGCTGGAAGGTGGCGACCGGCGCATTCTCTGCGCGGCGGTGCTGCTGCACGACGCCGTCGCGGTGGAAAAAAACTCGCCGCAGCGCCATCTGGCCTCGCGCATGGCGGCGGAGCAAGCCACGTTGACGCTGACCCGGCTGGAATGGGCACCGGCGGATATCGCGGCGGTGGCTCACGCCATCGAAGCGCACAGTTTTTCCGCCGGCATCCCCCCGCAAACGCTGGAGGCGAAGATCCTGCAGGATGCCGATCGCCTCGACGCCATCGGTCTTATCGGCGTGGCGCGCTGCTTCTATATCGGCGGCCGCATGCGCAGCGCGCTGTATGACGCCGCCGATCCGCGGGCCGAGCATCGTCAATATGACGACAAGCGTTTCAGCCTGGACCACTTCGAAACCAAGCTGTTCAAACTGCAAGATGGCTTCCAGACCGCCGCCGGGCGGCACATGGCCGAACTGCGCACCGAACGCATGCGGCGCTTTGTCGACGATCTGCTGGAAGAGGTGTAATGCCGGCTTACCGGGTATTTTCGTTATGCCCATAACATTTTCGGTCACATAACGCCGCTAAACTGTAAGTCAACTTCACCGAACGGGCGGCACAGATGAAAAAGTTGACGTTGAAAGAGATGACGGAAAGCGAACAGCGGGAAGTGAAAACCGAACTGGACAAGGCGCGCAAAAGCCATGGGCGGCCACTGACCAACGCCGAACAGCACAAGGTCAAGGATGAAGTGGTGGCGCGCATCATGGCCGCCAGAGCGAAGCTCGCCAAGGCGGAGCGTGCAGAACGCAAGGCCAACCGCTACCGGCCGAGCGGCGACACCTTCAGCTGGTCCGCCACCATCGGCTCCCGCCCGCCGCGCTGAGCCGGCCAAACCCTCCCCGCCGCCGCGAGGATTTTTATTTATTAGCCAAACTCATTCCCGCCGACGAATCATGAATAACAATGTTATCAATCTGTTGTAAATTGACAGCCTGATGAAGACTATTCATTATCACCCCACTTCCCCTTTTCGCGAGACCGCCATGGCCTACCCACGCAACGCTGACATTCTGATGACGCCCGCGTTGCCTATTGGCGGTTTGGCGGCGGTAAAATCGAAGAAACAGACGCTCATTTGACCGGGGCGAGCTGTCCCGTCAGATGAGCTGACTGGATGGCACGCAACGCCCCGCCTTCAATTTTCTCATCTGGCTTCTCTGTCGGTCACACAGAAGGAATATTTTATGGCCTCATTTTCGGGTATTTGGGTGGCGATGGTTACCCCTTTCAATCACGATGCCGTCGATCTGCCGGCGGTGAAACGCCTGGCGCGGCACCTGCTCGACGCCGGCATCGAGGGTCTGGTGGTCTGCGGCTCTACCGGTGAAGCCGCCGCGCTGAGCAAAGAAGAACAGCTGGCGGTGCTCGACGCCGTGCTGGACGTGGCGCCCGCCCATCAGGTGGTGATGGGCCTGTCCGGCAATAACATGGTCGCCACGCTGCAAATGCAGCAGGCCATTCAGCTGCGCGATATCGCCGGCGTGCTGATCCCGGCGCCTTACTACATCCGCCCTTCGCAATGCGGCCTGATCGACTATTTCACCCAGCTGGCCGACGCCTCAACCGTGCCGGTGATCCTGTACAACATTCCGCAGCGCACCGGCATCACCATGGAGCTGGCCACGCTGCGCCAGCTCGCACGCCACCCGCGCATCGCCGCCATCAAGGACTGCGGCGGCAACCCTGACGCCACCATGGCGCTGATCGCCGACGGCGAGATCGATGTGATGACCGGGGAAGACAATCTGATCCTCACCACGCTGTGCCTCGGCGGCACCGGCGCCATTTCCGCCGCGGCCCATGTTCACCCGGAACGCTTCGTTCAGCTGACGCAGCAGGTCGCCGCCGGCGATCTGGCCGCGGCGCGCAGCAACTTCTATGAGCTGCTGCCGATGATCCACCAGATGTTCAGCTTCCCCAATCCGGCGCCGGTCAAGACGGTGCTGGCCCAGCAGGGGCTTATCGCCAACGAGCTGCGCTCGCCGATGCAGGTGGCACCGCAGGCGCTGCAGCAGCAGATCGCCGCAACGCTGGCGCAGCTGCAGCCCGCCGAGGCGATCATCGGTTAAATTTGTTAGCTAAGCCGCTGTAATTTTGGCGCTATGGGACTACGATGAGAGGTTAAGCATGCCCGTCATTCGTCATCAACAAGGAGCTTCCGATGAAACTGTTCTATAAAGCCGGCGCCTGTTCGCTGTCCCCGCATATCGTGCTGCGTGAGGCAGGGCTGGATTTTACGGCGGAGAAGGTCGACCTGGCGCAGAAGAAAACCGAGAGCGGCGCCGATTACCTCACCATCAACCCCAAGGGACAGGTACCGGCGCTGCAGCTGGATGACGGCAGCCTGCTGACCGAGGGCGTGGCGATCGTGCAATACCTGGCGGATCGCGTGCCGGACCGCAACCTGATCCCGGCGGCGGGCACTCTGTCGCGCTACCACGCGATCGAATGGCTGAACTACATCGCCACCGAGCTGCACAAAGGATTCAGCCCGCTGTTCAACCCGAAAACGCCCGAGGAATATAAAACCATCGCGCGCGCCAAGCTGGAGCAGCAGTTCAGCTATCTGGATTCGGTGCTGGCGAAGCAGCATTTCCTGTTGGGAAGCCGTTTCAGCGTGGCCGACGCCTACCTGTTCACCGTGTTGCGTTGGGCGTTTGCCCTGCAGTTCGACGTGCGCAAGCACGCCCATCTGGCGGCCTGGTTCGATCGCGTTGCGGCGCGCCCGGCGGTAGATGCGGCACTGAACGCCGAAGGATTGAAGTAAACATCGGGCCCCGGCGGCTGTCGCCGGGGCCGAATGCCACTTACAGTTTGACCGCTTTGAACTCGCTGCGCGGCTGCACGATCCGATCCTGCGCCGCCACCACCTGCAGTTCGTACTCGCCCATCTCCTGCGTGGTCAGCATCACCTCATACACGGCGGCGGTGACGTGCTCCAGCGCTTTATCCAGCGCCTCGCCCTTCAGCAGATCCACCAGCAGCAGACCGCTGGTCAAATCGCCGACGCCGACCGGCTGACGCGCGCCGAAGTCCACCAGCGGCCGGCTGATGTGCCAGGCCTCGTCCGCCGTCACCAGCAGCATTTCGAAACAGTCGGCATGATAGCCGGCGCGGGCCAGGTGCTTGACCAGCACCAGCCGCGGCCCTTTGGCGATCAGCGCGCGGGCGGCCTGCACCGCATCGGCCACGTCGGCGACGGCCATCTGGCTCAGCATCTCCAACTCCAGCAGGTTCGGCGCCATCATGTCGCTGCACGGCAGCGCCTGGCGGCAGTGAAACTCGGCCACGCCCGGCGCCACGATGCAGCCCTTTTCCGGATGCCCCATCACCGGATCGCAGAAATACCAGGCATTCGGGTTCGCCTGCTTAACTTGACGCACGATCTCCAGAATATGGTCACCCTGCTCCGGCGAACCGATATAGCCACTCAACACCGCATCACAGCATTTCAGCTGATCGATATTGGCAATGCCCTGCGCGATCTCGGTCAGATGGCTGGCCGGCATGACGCAGCCGGTCCACTGACCGTATTGCGTATGGTTGGAGAACTGCACCGTGTTTAGCGGCCAGACGTTGACGCCCATGCGGCGCATCGGGAACTCCGCCGCACTGTTGCCGGCGTGACCAAACACCACGTGCGACTGGATAGAAAGAATGTTTTTCATCGACAGAACTCGTTCGGAATACGGCAGCCGGGCGGCTGCCCAAAAATAAAGGGGCCGCCAGGGCCCCTTACCGTCATTATTCGTTATTGCCAATCCACCAGGCAGTAGTGTTTCTTGCCGCGGCGCAGCAGCGTGTAGCGGCCGAACAGACGGTCTGAATCGCTGAAGCGGTATTCGGCATCGGACTGCTTCTCGCCGTTGATGGTCACCGCGTTGGAACCGATCATGGTGCGCGCCTGGCCGCGTGACGGCACCAGTTCGGCATTCACCAACGCCTGCTGCAGATCGGCGTCGCCATCCAGTTTGATGGTCGGCATGCCGTCCTGCGCCAGCTGGGCGAAGTCCGCTTCGGTCATGTCGTGCAGCGCGCCGGAGAACAGGCTCTGGGTGATGCGCTTCGCGGCCGCCAGGCCTTCCGCACCGTGCACCATGCCGGTCACTTCTTCCGCCAGCACGTACTGGGCGCGTGGCGCCTTGCCGCTGTTCTTGTCTTCTTCTTCCAGCGCGTTGATGTCTTCCAGGCTCATGAAGGTGAAGAACTTCAGGAAGCGGTAAACGTCGGCATCGGCGGTGTTGATCCAGAACTGGTAGAACTTGTACGGGCTGGTTTTTTCCGGCGCCAGCCAGACCGCGCCGCCTTCGGTTTTGCCGAACTTGGTGCCGTCTGCTTTGGTGATCAACGGCACGGTCAGACCGAACACCTGCTTCTGGTGCTGGCGACGCGTCAGATCGATACCCGAGGTGATGTTGCCCCACTGATCGGAACCGCCGATCTGCAGCTCCACCTGGTGGCGGTTGTACAGCTCGGAGAAATCGAAGCCCTGCAGCAGGTTATAGGAAAACTCGGTGAAGGAGATGCCGGAGTCGTCGCGATTCAGGCGCTGCTTAACCGCTTCCTTATTGATCATCTGGTTGACGGAGAAGTGCTTGCCGATGTCACGCAGGAAGGTCAGCACGTTCATGCCGCCGAACCAGTCGTAGTTGTTGGCCGCGATGGCGCTGTTGCTGCCGCAGTCGAAATCGAGGAACGGAGAAACCTGCTTGCGGATCTTCTCGACCCACTCGTTCACCGTATCGGTGGTGTTCAGCTTGCGCTCCGCCGCTTTGAAGCTCGGATCGCCGATGAGGCCGGTGGCGCCGCCCACCAGTGCGACCGGCTTGTGGCCGGCCAGCTGGAAGCGCTTCAGGCACAACAGAGGAACCAGATGGCCCAAATGCAAGCTGTCAGCGGTCGGATCGAAACCGCAATACAGTGCAATTGGCCCTTGCGCCAGTCGCTCCGCTAACGCTTCCTCATCCGTAACCTGGGCAACGAGGCCCCGCTCTTGCAGTTGTTTAATCAAGTTGCTGCTTGCCATCAATGACTCCATGTATAAACGAATGCACCTTTGCCGGTACACGGCCTTTCGCCCAGTGGCGAAATAAAAAATTCAGGGTAGCGCATAGAATAAAGCGCCGGCGGCGTCAGCACCAGCGCTTAGAGGGGATTTTCCGTCTTCAGGGTGCCAGTCGGTCAATTTTCCAGTCATTCCCGTCCCGCTGATACAGGAAACGGTCATGCAGGCGATGGGCGCCGCCCTGCCAGAACTCGACGGAGTCGAATTTCACGCGGAATCCGCCCCAGAAACTCGGCAACGGCACCTCGCCCTGCTGGAACTTCTGCTTCAGCTCGAGGAATTTGCTTTCCAGCACGCCGCGCGCGGAAATGCGCGAAGATTGCTGCGATACCCAGGCGCCGATCTGGCTGTCTTTCGGGCGACTGTTGAAATACTTCAGCACGTCGAGGGTCGACAGACGCTCCACCTGGCCGAGAAAAATCACCTGGCGATCGAGCATGTGCCAGGGGAACAGCAGGCTGATATGCGGGTTTTGCGCCAGCTGCTGCGCCTTGCGGCTGCCGAGGTTGGTGTAGAACACCAGCCCCTGCTCATCGAAATGCTTGAGCAGCACGATGCGTTGATAAGGCTGGCCGTGTTCGTCGACGGTCGCGACGCACATGGCGGTAGGATCGGCCAGGCGGGCGTCGCAGGCCTGTTTCAGCCAACGCTCGAACAGTTCGAGCGGATTGGCGGTCAGATCGTTGCGGCGCAGGCCGCCTCGGGTGTATTCACGGCGCAGGTCCGCAACATCAAACTCATTCTTTTCAATCATCTGGGTTATCGACCAACTGAAAAATCCGTCGTTACATTCTGCGCCTGCGGCGCCAGGAACTCAATCGCTCCGACGCCGCCGCCGACCGTCACTCCGTCAACACGCAGTCGCTCATGACTACCTTGCCGTTGCGCTCAAGATAGGCGTTACGGTCTTTCGACCAAAAAGTGTATTTGCCATCGCTGTATTTGGCACCGGTCAGCGCCAGCACCTGCTTGAGATGCAGCTGTTCGCCATCCATCAGCAGGCTGACTTCGCTCGCCTTGCCGTCGAGCGCCACCGTCAGCGGCGTAGTGCCGCACTGGTAGTGCATCGTCTGGCTGCTTTGCGGCAGGATGTAGCTGCAGCCGGACAGCGCCAGCGCGCCGGCGACGAAAATGACTTTTTTCATGCTGTTGCTCCTTAGAAAAATCCTTCACAGGCTATCCTAACAGAGCTAACGGGCCCCCAATGGCAAAACCGGATAAATCCCACCCAACACCGTTTCACGGCTGGCGCCGGTCACCGAAGGCAGGTTGCCGGCCTGGCCGGACAGCGTGCGAAACGCCAGCCAGGCGAAGGCCAGCGCCTCCATGTCGTCGCCGCTGACGCCGAAATCGTCGGTCAGCCCGACCTCCGTCCCCGGCAGCAGCGCAGACAGGCGCGCCATCAGCAGCACGTTGCGCGCCCCGCCGCCGCACACCAGCAGGCGCTCGCACCCGCCGGCCAGCAGCACCTGTTCGCTGATGCTGACGGCGGTCAGTTCCGTGAGCGTGGCCTGCACGTCGACCGGCGCCATCGCCGGCAATCCGGCCAGCTGCCGCTCCAGCCAGGCGATATTGAAATACTCGCGGCCGGTGCTTTTCGGCGCCGGCAGCGCAAAGTAAGGATCCGCCAGCATCTGCTGCAACAGCGGTAAACAAACCCGCCCCTGCATGGCCCAGCCGCCGTCCTGATCGTAAGGCTGCGCACGGTGGCGCCACACCCAGGCGTCCATCAGCATGTTGCCCGGCCCGGTATCGAAACCGCGCACCGGCGTACCGGGCAACAGCAGAGAAAGGTTGGCGATGCCGCCGACGTTCAGCACCATGCGCCTCTCGACGGGATGCCCCAGCAGCGCCTGATGAAACGCTGGCACCAGCGGCGCGCCCTGCCCGCCGTAGGCCATGTCGCGCCGGCGGAAATCGCCGACGGTGGTGATATTGGTCAGCGCGGCGATGCGGTTGTTATCGCCGAGCTGCATCGAGAAACGCGCGTCGCCTTCCGGTTCGTGCCACACCGTCTGGCCGTGGCAACCGATGGCGGTGATCTGCTCAGCGTCGATGCCGGTTTGCTTCAGCAAGCCGAGCACCGCCTCGCCGAACAGCGTGCCCAGTTGAGCGTCCAGCCGGCCGACGGCCGCCAACGTGGTCTGCTGCCCCTGGCACATGCCCAGAATCTCTTTTTTCAGCGCCATCGGCATCGGGTGGCTATAGCTGGCCTGCTGCGCCACCATGCGATCGTCGATCGCGGCCAATACCACATCGATTCCGTCCAGACTGGTGCCGGACATGACGCCTATATAGCGGCCTGACTTCATAGCAACATCCTCTAACCCGCGCGGTAAGCAAATTTTATCCTGACAAATAAACCAGAATTGCCGGATTAACGCCATGAATTATGATGCTTTTTTTACAGGCCGTGAGCCAGACACCGCCTCCCGGCGCCGCTGTGGCACATGTAATGTGTTAAACCGTGCCATAACAGGCAACGGAATGTCGCCAAGGCTGTCATAAAGGTAAACCGCGGTTTATTATTGGTTGAACAGAGAAAAGTTAAGCTGCGTGCAGCGATGGAGCATGGCGGTGTGTCAACTTTCAGCCATACTTTGTCTATCATTTTCACTGAATCTTGCCTGGAGAGCATTGCCAGGTTATGGACTACTACCATCAGGAGTTTTGTATGATCAAGCGTCTTCTCGTCGTTGCCGTCGCCGCCGTTACGCTGGCCGGCTGTGCCAATGAATCCATGTCCGGCGATGTCTACTCGTCCTCGCAGGCCAAGCAGGTGCAGAACGTCACCTACGGGACGCTGGTTTCCGTGCGTCCGGTTAAAATCCAGGGCGGCGAAGGCTCCAACGCCTTGGGGATGATCGGCGGCGCAGTGATTGGCGGCCTGTTGGGTAACACCGTAGGCGGCGGCACCGGCCGTACGCTGGCTACCGCGGCGGGCGCCATCGCCGGCGGCGCGGCGGGCAACAGCATCGGTGAAGTGGCCGGCCGTACCTCAGGCTACGAGCTGGAAATCAAAACCGACCAGAAAGAGAATATCGTGGTGGTACAGAAAGCGGGCGACACCAAGTTCAGCCCAGGCCAGCGCGTGCGCATGGCGCGCATGGGCGACACCATCACCGTCTCTCCGCTGTAAGTCAGTCGGCGACAAACGGCAAACCGGAGGCAATCGCCTCCGGTTTTATTTCTGATGCTGTGAAACTGTAATCGTAGAAAATAAGAATATTATTATTTGTTCTGCAGTTCGGTGATATTTTGTTCTAACTTGCCAATCAGCCCTACCAACAGATGCACTTCGTCGGCGGTAATGCCGCTTAAAATCTCACTGCGTGTCGACGTGATCACACTGTCCACTTCCCTGATGATCGGATCGGCCGCGTCGGTCAGCTTGATGCGCTTCGCGCGGCGATCGTTGGCACAGGTGTGGCGCGTGATCAGCCCCTTCTCCTCCAGTTGGTCCAGCGTGCGAACCAGTGATGGTTGCTCGATACCGATCGCCTTGGCCAGCTGGATTTGCGACTGCTCCGGCGGCAAGCGATTGATATTGTGCAAAGTGACCCAGTGCGTTTGGGTCAGCTCCAACGGCTTGAGCCGATGATCGATGAGCGCGCGCCAAACACGAACTAATCGTGCTAAATCTGAACCTAATGTTGACTCCACTTCCCCCTCCTTATAATTAGCATGCTAACATTACCTCCCAGAGTTTAGACTATTTTGGGTAACTCACATTAAAAACACAAATGTATATAATGTATATTGTGGAAATAGCCACTATTTTTAGCCGCTATTGTTTAATCGTTATGCAAATATTCAACATATTCACCCTTAGGGATTGTTAATGTGAATACATCATGGTTACACACCTCATCCCCCTTACCCGATTTGGTCCTGGGGGCATCGCTTTATTTTCCACCTATATTTAAAGCTTTTTTACTAGGACTGGTCTTATGGCTGCTGATTCATCAGCTGCTGAGAGACTGGATGTATTCCGGTGAAATCTGGCATCCCATGTTGATGGACCTGTCCATTTTCGTTCTGACCGTCAGCGGTTCCTTATGGATTTTAGCGAGTTGGTAACCCATGCAGCATAAAACATTAAAATACTTTTCTACGGTGATCGTCTGCGCCATTGCCGTCTGCGCCGGTTGGTGGCTCTGGAATTATTATATGCAATCCCCATGGACCCGTGATGGAAAAGTGCGCGCCGAACTCGTCAATATCACCCCTGAAGTCTCTGGAAGATTAGAGAAAATAAGCGCGAATGACAATCAGTTCGTACCTGCGGGAAGTCTGATTTTTACCCTCGACCCGGTGCCCTACCAGATCGCGCTGGACAATGCTGAGGCCGCGGTGGCAAAAGCGCAATCCGATCTGGCCAAGGCAGACCACGAGGCCGCCCGCCGCCGCGGTTTGCCGCGTAACGTTATTTCCGCTGAAGATTTGGACGCGTCCAATTTAGCCGCTCAGGCAATGAAGGCCGCCTATAAAGCCGCCCTGGCCAACCTGGAACAGGCCAAATGGAATTTGAGCAAAACCAAAATTTACGCGCCAACCGACGGCTATATCACCAATCTGCAGGCGCGGGTCGGGAACTACGCCAACGCCGGCACGCCGCTGGTGGCGTTGGTGGATGTACATTCGTTTTATGTACTCGGTTATTTCGA
Source organism: Serratia sp. 4542 (assembly GCF_016805595.1). Taxonomy (NCBI): domain Bacteria; kingdom Pseudomonadati; phylum Pseudomonadota; class Gammaproteobacteria; order Enterobacterales; family Yersiniaceae; genus Serratia; species Serratia sp. 4542. Next base: position 321,554 of record NZ_RXKV01000004.1, on the reverse strand, counting down.
AGAAACCAAGCTGAAGCATATAAAAGAAGGCAATAAAGCGGACATCGTTTTATATAACGGCAACACGCCGCTGCAGGGGGAAGTAGAGAGCATCGGCCGCGCCATTTACGATCAGAGCGTCGACAGCAGCAACGATCTATTAATGGACGTTAAGCCTAATGTTCCCTGGGTGCGTTTGGCTCAGCGCGTGCCGGTACGGATAAAATTGCTCAACGTGCCCGCCGATTTGACGCTGGTCGCCGGCACCACCTGCACCATTTCGATTCATCAGCGGAACTAAAGTGTGAACCTGCCTTTTTTGGAGTGGAGCCGCACCCCCTGGGGTAAGGCGACCGGCGGCCAATGGCGCTATGCGCTGCGCAATTCACTGGCGATGTGTCTCGCGCTGTGGGTGGCGTTCGTGCTCGAGCTCGACGAGCCCTCTTGGGCGCTCACCTCCGCCGCAGTGGTGAGTTTCCCCACCGTCGGCGGCGTGATCAGCAAAAGCATCGGCCGCATCTTCGGCAGCCTGATGGGTGCCGCCGCGTCGGTGGCGATCGCCGGCCACTGTCTGAACGATCCCTGGCTGTTTACGCTGTTCATCGCCGCGTGGATCGGGCTGTGCACCTATATCTCCAACCATTACCAAAACAACGTCTCTTACGCGTTCGCGCTGGCGGGCTATACCGCCGCCATCATCGCCTTCGGCACGGTCAACGTCACCGATACCCAGCAGATTTTCGATATCGCGCAGGCGCGGGTTTGCGAAGTGATCACCGGCATTCTGTGCGGCGGATTGATGATGATGATCCTGCCCAGTACCTCCGACGGCGAAGCGCTGCTGACTTCGCTGCGGCGCATGCAGCTACGCCTGTTGGAGCACGCCGCCATGCTGTGGCAGCCGGAGATCACCGCCCAGATGCGCACCTCGCACGAAGGGGTCATCGGCCAGATCCTGACCATGAACCTGCTGCGTATTCAGGCTTTCTGGAGCCACTACCGGCTGCGGCGGCAAAATAACCTGCTCAACTATCTGCTGCACCAGCAGCTGCGCATTACCAGCGTTATCTCCAGCCTGCGCCGCATGCTGCTGAACTGGCCGGATCGCCCCGCCAATCTGATGCCGGTGCTGACGCAATTGCTGGACGAGCTGCGCGATCCCGCCACCGACAAATACCGTTTGGCGCGCCTGCTTCAGCAGATCGCGCCGCAAGAGCCTACGGACTACCGCCACCGCGCCTTCTGGCTGCGCCTGCGCCATTTCTGCTGGCTTTACCTGCGCTGCAACCGCTGGCTGCAGCGGCTGGAGAGCGCCACGGCGGTCAGCGATCTCCAGCCGCCGCGCGTCACCTCGCTGGCGCGCCATACCGACAGCTACGAAGCCGCCTACAACGGCCTGCGCACCTTTTTGTGCATCGTGATCGGCTGCGCCTATTGGATCAACACGCAGTGGGACGCCGGCAGCGCGGCGCTGACGCTCACCGCCATCAGCTGCGTGCTCTACTCCTCGACGCCTTCACCGATCAACAGCGTCAGCACCTTGCTCAAGGCGGTGCTGCTGCTCTCGGTCGTCTGCTTCGTAGTAAAATTCGGTTTGATGATCCAGATTGACGACTTCTGGGTGTTCTGCGCCTTCCTGTTTCCGATCCTGGTGACCATGCAGATGCTCAAGCTGCAGAATCCGCCTTATGCCGCGCTTTGGGGACAGCTGATCGTCTTTATGGGGTCGTTCCTGACCGTCAGCAACCCGCCGAGCTATGACTACCAGTCCTTCATCAATGACAACATCGCTAAAGTCGTCGGCGTACTGCTGGCCGGGCTGGCGTTTCAGATCCTGCGCCCCAGCTCGGACAAACGCAAAAGCCGCCGCATTATCCGCGCGCTGCGGCGCGATTTTATCGATCAGTTGAGCAAAAGGCCGCAGCAGAGCGAAAGCCAGTTCGAATCGCTGATCTACCATCGCATCAGCCAGCTCAATCAAAGTCAGGATCAGGAAGCGCGCACCTGGCTGCTGCGCTGGGGCGTGGTGCTGCTCAACTGCAGCCATATCGTCTGGCAGCTGCGCGACTGGCAAACCCGTTCCGATCCGCTGTCGGCGGTGCGCGATGTCTGCATCCACTGCCTGCGCGGTATCATGACGGAGAAAGGCGTGCAGCACAGTTCGCTGGACGCCACGCTGCAGGAGCTGCTGCGCATGAGCAACGCGCTGGCGCACCACCCGGAACAGGCGGCACGCGATTTGGCCGGTCTGATTTGGCGACTCTACTGCTCGCTGCAGCAGTTGCAGCAGGCGATGGGCCAGCCCGCCACCGCGCCGGCCGTTAGCGGCGGGTGATCACTTGATCACCCCGCAGGCGAAACGCTCACCGCCGCCGCCGAGCGGCAATGGGTGATCCGAGTGGTTATCGCCGCCGGCGTGCACCATCAGCGCCTTGCCCTCAATTTCACTGATTTTTTTCAGCCGCGGCGCCAACACCGGATAGTTCGCCATGCCGTCGGCGGTCACATAGATGGCAGGCAAATCACCCAGATGCCCGTCGGCATACGGCCCGAGGTGCTTCCCGGTCTTTTGCGGATCAAAATGCCCGCCGGCCGCCAGCGCCGCCACCGCTTTGCCGTCCTTCATCCCCGGCTCGCAGCTGCCTTTTTCATGCACGTGGAAGCCATGAACCCCGGCCGGCAACGCTTTCAGGCTCGGCGTGAACAGCAAGCCATACGGCGTTTCGCTGATGACCACCTTGCCGACATCCTGACCGATCCCCTGCCCGGTCACCAGGTGCATCTCGACGTCGGTTGTCGCCGCCTGAGCCGCGCCACACGCCATCAGGCCAAGTGCTGCATACCAATAACGTTTCATCAATCAGTCTCCTTAATGTCTCTGCTGAGCTTTCAGTATAGGAGAGCCGGCGCAGGCACTGTTAACCAACGCACAATCTCGCCAATTTGATTCGCACACCTAATATTTAGGGCTAATACTATTTCTACCGATGTTGGTCCTCTGACCAGCTGTCGTTCGGCTAACGTTGTTTCCCTGTTTCCACCGCCGACGCATGAGAGTTCACTCCCCGGCCAGGCGGCATAATTCATAAGGAACTGATATGGGCATCTTTAGCTATAAGGATTTGGACGAAAACGCGTCGAAAACGCTGTTTTCCGACGCCTTGGCCATCTCTACCTACGCTTACCACAATATCGATAACGGCTTCGACGAAGGCTACCACCAGACCGGTTTCGGGCTGGGCCTGCCGCTGACGCTGATCACCGCGCTCATCGGCAGCACCCAATCGCAGGGCGGCCTGCCCGGCCTTCCCTGGAACCCCGACTCAGAACAGGCCGCGCAGGAGGCGGTGAACAATGCCGGCTGGTCGGTCATCAGCGCCGCGCAGCTGGGTTACGCCGGCAAAACCGATGCACGCGGCACCTACTACGGTGAGACCGCCGGTTACACCACCGCTCAGGCCGAGGTGCTGGGCAAATATGACAGCGAAGGCAATCTCACCGCCATTGGCATCTCATTTCGCGGTACCAGCGGCCCGCGCGAGTCGCTGATCGGCGATACCATTGGCGATGTGATTAACGATCTGCTGGCCGGTTTCGGGCCGAAAGGCTACGCTGACGGCTACGCGCTGAACGCCTTCGGCAATCTGCTGGGCGACGTAGCGAAGTTCGCGCAGGCGCACGGGCTGAGCGGCGAGGACGTGGTGGTCAGCGGCCACAGCCTCGGCGGGCTGGCGGTCAACAGCATGGCCGCGCAGAGCGACGCCAACTGGGGCGGCTTCTACGCGCAATCCAACTATGTTGCCTTCGCCTCGCCGACCCAGTACGAAGCCGGCGGCAAGGTGATCAACATCGGCTACGAAAACGATCCGGTGTTTCGTGCGCTCGACGGCACCTCGCTAACCCTGCCGTCACTGGGCGTCCACGATGCGCCGCACGCCTCCGCCACCAACAATATCGTCAACTTCAACGACCATTACGCGTCGGACGCCTGGAACCTGCTGCCGTTTTCCATTCTCAACATTCCGACCTGGCTGTCGCACCTGCCGTTCTTCTATCAGGACGGGCTGATGCGGGTGCTGAACTCCGAGTTTTATTCGCTGACCGACAAGGACTCGACCATCATCGTCTCCAACCTGTCGAACGTGACGCGCGGTAATACCTGGGTGGAAGACCTGAACCGCAACGCGGAGACGCACAGCGGGCCGACGTTTATCATCGGCAGCGACGGCAATGATTTGATCAAGGGCGGCAAAGGCAACGACTATCTCGAGGGCCGCGACGGCGACGATATCTTCCGCGACGCCGGCGGCTACAACCTGATCGCCGGCGGCAAAGGCCACAATACCTTCGATACCCAACAGGCGCTGAAGAACACCGAGGTCGCCTACGATGGCAATACGCTTTACCTGCGCGACGCCAAAGGCGGCATTACGCTGGCGGACGACATCAGCACCCTGCGCAGCAAAGAAACCTCCTGGTTGATTTTCAACAAAGAGGTGGATCATCAGGTGACCACGGCCGGATTGAAATCGGATTCAGGCCTCAAAGCCTATGCCGCTGCCACCACCGGCGGCGACGGCGATGACGTCCTGCAGGCTCGCAGCCACGACGCCTGGCTGTTCGGCAACGCCGGCAACGACACGCTGATCGGCCATGCCGGCGGCAACCTGACCTTCGTCGGCGGCAGCGGCGATGACATCCTGAAAGGCGTCGGCAACGGCAATACCTTCCTGTTCAGCGGCGATTTTGGCCGCGACCAACTGTATGGCTTCAACGCCACCGATAAGCTGGTGTTTATCGGCACCGAAGGCGCCAGCGGAAATATCCGCGACTACGCCACGCAGCAAAACGACGATCTGGTGCTGGCCTTCGGCCACAGCCAGGTCACGCTGATCGGCGTCTCGCTCGATCACTTCAACACCGATCAGGTGGTGTTGGCCTAAGGATCGGCGTAAAAAAAGCCGGGCGCTGTCGCCGCCCGGCTTTCCTCTTTTTTGCTCCGCCTTAAGGCACGTCATACCCCAGCGCCGCCTTGCGAATGCGGAACCACTGCTGGCGGTTCAGTACCAGCTTCTGCGCCTTCAGCGCCGAGCGCACCCGCTCAATCTTGCCGGAGCCAATAATCGGCAGCGGCGACGACGGCAGACGCATCACCCAGGCGTACACCACCTGTTCAATGGTATCGGCGCCGATCTCTTGCGCCACCCGCTGTAGCTCGTCGCGCAGCGGCTGGAACTCGGCGTCGTTGAACAGGCGCCCGCCCCCCAGGCAGGACCAGGCCATCGGCTTGATGCGCAGTTGCTGGCACTGGTCGAGCGTGCCGTCGAGAATGACCGGCTGGTGAATCGGCGAGATCTCCACCTGGTTGGTCGCCAGCGTGAACGGCAGGCGCGACTGCAATAGCTGGAACTGCGCGGGCGTAAAGTTGGAAACGCCGAAATGGCGCACCTTGCCGCTTTTATGCAGCGCGACGAAGGCTTCAGCCACGTCGTCGGCATCCATCAACGGATCCGGCCGGTGGACCAGCAGCAGATCGAGGTAGTCGGTATGCAGATGGCGCAGCGATTGTTCCGCGCTCTGTACGATATGGTCACGGTCGGTGATGTAATGGCCGATCGGGTTGCCGGGCTTGGCGGTGGTGGCGATGCCGCACTTGGTCACCAGCTCCAGCGACTGGCGCAGCGCCGGCTTCAGGCGCAGCGCGTCGCCGAACGCCTGTTCGCAGGCGTAACCCCCGTAGATATCCGCGTGGTCGGCGGTGGTGACGCCCAGTTCAACATGCTGTTCGATGAACGTCAGCAGCTGCTGCGGCGACATGCCCCATTCCATCAACCGCCAGTAACCGCAAATCATGCGGGAAAATTCAGGCCCCTGCGGCGCGAGACGTATACGTTCTACCATTGCGAAAACCTCATGACATTAGTTGTCAGCCAGCATACACAAGCCGGTGAGGCACAGGGAAGCGGTAAGCCACACGAACGTGCGGCAGATCAGGAAAGGTTAAAACAGCGACGGCTGTTCCGGCAGCGGCTCGTCGGGCGCTTTATTGGCGCGTTGCAGGCGCAGGAAGCGTTGACGGCAAAGGCGCAGCACCTCGCGCTTCTGCGCGTCGCTCATGCTCATCCAGCCGAAGCGCTCCTCGCGGCTGCGCAGGCAGCCACGGCAGAATCCGCGGTCGTCGGCCTGACAAATGCCGCGACACGGGCTGGGGATGTCGAAAAATTCAAGCTGCTGCGCCACGGGGCCTCCTGCGTTCTCTTGCTAATTGAAGACGCCATCGCCGCCGCTGGCAAGTCCCTTTTCGCCATTGCGGCGAAAATAGTCGCGCAAATAGCGCAGCGCTTGGCGGCTTTTCTCCGGAACGTTACGCTCGAGCGTCAGCGCGTGCAGCCGCAGCGGCGCCGGCCGCCACTCCGGCAGCAGCAGCAACAGCTCGCCGCGCTGAAGCTCGTCGCCAATTTCATACAGCGGCTGAATGGAAATGCCCAGCCCGGCGCGGGTAAAGGCGCGCATCACGTTCATGCTCTCGCTGACGATCTGCCCTTCCGCCAGCCGCAGCTTAACCTGCTGGCCGGACTGGTGCAGCAGGTCCAGATGGGCCCCGCTGTAGCCGCTGGAGATCCAGCGGTGCTGCACCAAATCCTGCGGTTTTTCCGGCACCCCATGCTGGCTGAGATAACGCGGTGCGGCGCACAGCACCATCGGCCATGCCGTCAGCGGGTGCGCGATCATATTAGCGTCCGCCAGCTGCCGGTTGGCCCGCAGCGCAATGTCGACCCGCTGCTCTATCATATCAACGATGCGATCGTCCGCCAGCACCCGCAGCGTCAGCTTGGGATGCGCCTGCAGCAGCGGCGCCAGCGCCTCCGCCAGCGATCGGCCGCCGATGCCGACCGGGGTGGCGATGCGCAGCTCACCCACCAGCGTATCCCGCAGCTCCGCCAGCCGCTGTTCCGCCTGCTGCGCCTGTTGCAGCATCGCCTCGCAGCCGGGGTAAAACGCCGCCCCCGCCTCGGTCAGCGCCAGACGACGGGTGGAGCGGTGCAGCAGCGGCACCCCGAGCGCCTTCTCCAGCGAGCGCATATGCTGGCTGACCGCCGACGGCGTCATGCCCAGCCGCCGCGCCGCGCCGGCCAGCGACCCCTCCGCCACCACGGTGGCGAATATCGCCATTCGATTGAGTTTATCCACGATTATGAAGTTTTACTTAATCAAGAAAGCATGAATATGGCACTAATCACGGCTATTGTTAAGGGCTAGAGTATAAACCACGCAGCAGGCATATCGGCCTGCTTCATGATACTGAACACATCCCCGAAGGAGCATACAGATGAAAGTAGCCATTATTGGAGCAACCGGTTTTGTTGGCCGCCGCGTGGTGGATGAAGCGCTGGCTCGCGGCATTCAGGTGACGGCGATCGCCCGTCAGAAAAAAGAGTTGCCGGAGCACGCCAATCTGACCGTCGCGCTGGGCGACGTTGCCGATACCGCCTGGCTGGCGGGGCAATTGCGCGGTCAGGATGCGGTGATCAGCGCCTACAACCCCGGCTGGGGCGAAGACAACCTGTATGAAAAGACCGCTCGAGGCGCCCAACAGATCCTCACCGCGGTCGAACAGGCCGGCGTCAAGCGCCTGCTGGTGGTCGGCGGCGCCGGCAGCCTGGAAGTGGCACCGGGCGTTGAACTGGTGGATACGCCACAGTTCCCGGAAAATATCCGCCCCGGCGCGCAGGCGGTACGCGATCTGCGCAACAAGCTGCGCAATGAATCGGCGCTCGACTGGACCTATCTCTCGCCGGCTGCCCTGCTGGAACCGGGCAAACGCACCGGTCAGTTCCGCCTCGGCACCACCCAGCTGCTGATGAACGGCGAAGCGCCGGCCAGCATTTCGGTGGAAGATCTGGCGGTCGCCATCGTCGATGAGATTGAAAAACCACAGTTTATTCGCGCGCAGTTCACCGCCGCCTACTAAACTGCCTCATTGCCAGGCCGCCCGGCCTGGCCTTTTCCCTGCGTTCGCCGCCGCCAGTATTCTGAATTTCTAAGGTTTTCTTAAGTTTCATCCGGTAGATTTCAAGGCATTATCTCCTCTCAGGATCCAGATTTGGCAATGTGGTTACGTCAACGCTTACAGTGCAACAGCCTCGGTTTTATCCTCGCCACCGCCCTGTTCTTCACTCTGTTTCAAAACGCGTTATTCCTGCACCGCGCCTGGTCGTATATCACCTTCGATAGCGTCCACAGCGTCATTTTCGCCGCCAGCATGCCGGTGGTGATTTTCTGTGCGCTGAATATCATCTTCAGCGTGTTGACCGTGCCCTACCTGCGCAAGCCGCTGATCGTCTTTTTCTTGCTGGGCAGCGCCGCAGCCAACTATTTCATGTACAGCTATGGCGTGGTGATCGACGGCAACATGATGCAGAACGCCTTCGAAACCAATACCCAGGAAGCGACGGCGCTGCTGACGCCGCGCATGGGATTGTGGCTGGCGCTGCTCGGCGTTCTGCCGGCGGTGGCGGTCTGCTTCGCCCATATTCGCCAGACCCGCCCCTGGTGGTATATGGTCGGGCTGCGCGCCGCCAACGTCATGCTGTCGTTGGTGGTGATCCTGATCGTCGCCGCGCTGTTCTACAAAGACTACGCTTCGCTGATCCGCAACAATAAAAGCGTGGTGAAGATGTTGACGCCTTCCAACTTCGTCGCCGGCACGCTCAAATTTACCAAACAGCGCTATTTCACCCGCAATCTGCCGCTGGTAAAAATCGGTGAAGACGCGCGCAAAGGGCCGCTGATCGCCGGGCAGGCCAAGAAAACGCTGGTGATCCTGGTGGTGGGCGAAACCGCCCGCGCCGAAAACTTCTCCCTCGGCGGCTACGAGCGCGAAACCAACCCGCGCCTGAAGCAGGACGACGTGGTCTACTTCAAGAACGCCAGCTCTTGCGGCACCGAGACGGCGATCTCCGTCCCCTGCATGTTCTCCAACATGCCGCGCAGAGAGTACGACGCGACTCAGGCGGCACACCAGGAGGGCATGCTCGACGTGCTGGCACATGCCGGCGTCAACGTGCTGTGGCGTGATAACGACGGCGGCTGCAAAGGCGCCTGCGACCGGGTGCCGCACATCGACATGACCAAATTGAAACTGCCGCAGGACTGTGACGGCGAAGTTTGCATGGATAACGTGCTGCTGTATAAGCTGAACGACTACATCAATAGCCTGAAAGACGACGGCGTGATCGTGCTGCACCAGATGGGCAGCCACGGCCCGGCTTACTACCGCCGCAGCACGCCAGAATTCCAGACATTTTCGCCGACCTGCAACAGCAATCAGATCCAGGATTGCAGCCATGAACAGCTGGTGAACACCTACGACAACTCGATCTTGTATACCGACGCGATGCTCGATGCCACCATCAAGCTGCTGCAGCAGTATGACGACCGCTTCAATACCGCGCTGGTCTATTTGTCCGATCACGGCGAGTCGCTGGGGGAAAACGGCATGTACCTGCACGGCACGCCTTATGTCTTCGCGCCGAGCCAGCAAACGCACGTGCCTTTCCTGATGTGGATGTCGGCCGACTATCAGCGCAACTTCGGCGTCGATCGCCAATGCCTGAACGCGCTGGCGGAAAAGGACGATGTGTCGCAGGACAACCTGTTCCATACCCTGCTGGGCATGCTGAACGTACAAAGCCGCGAATATCAATCCCGGCTGGATATCCTGCAGCGTTGCCGCAACGCGGCGTAAGCGCTTAACTTCCTCGTGCCGCTGGGGCACAATAGTTCGCAGACAACCGGCGTTTTGTGCGCCGGTTTTTTTATTCCCATTGACCTAGACCAATCGGTCTATTATGCTCGGCACCATGATGACCAAATCAACGCATTGCAACGTGGACACACGTGAACATCTGCTCGCCACCGGCGAAACTCTCAGCCTGCGCCTGGGCTTTACTGGCATGGGGCTGAGCGAATTGCTGGCCACTGCGGGCGTGCCGAAAGGCTCGTTCTACCACTATTTCCGCTCGAAGGAAGCCTTCGGCGAAGCGATGCTGCAACGCTATTTCGCGCATTATGATGCAGAAATGCAGGCGCTGTTTGCCGATGAGCACGGCGATGCCCGCCACCAGCTGCTCGGCTATTACGCCCAGGCCATCAGCTACCACTGCCGCAGCGAATGCCATAACGCCTGCCTGGCGGTGAAGCTTTCCGCCGAGGTGAGCGATCTGTCAGAACCGATGCGCCATGCGCTGGAAACAGGCACCGCTCGCGTGATCGGCCACCTGCAGGAGGCCATCGAACGCGGTATCGCCGAGGGCTCGCTGTCGGTGGCCATGAGCCCGGCAGCGACCGCAGAGACGCTGTACTCACTGTGGCTCGGCGCTTCGCTGCGCGCCAAGATCCGCCACTCGCTGGCGCCGTTGACCAGCGCGCTGGAAAGCATCGAGTTGCTGCTGCGCCCGCCGCAACCGTAACGGTAACAATTTCTTTTTATTGAAAAATGCAGTTCGTGGTTTTTTATCGCCCACCACTAGACGACCGGTCTATTAAATACAGGATGCACTATGAAGACTGAAAAATTGCTCTCTCCGCTGAAGGTTGGCGCCATCACCCTGCCCAACCGCGTGTTTATGGCTCCGCTGACGCGTCTGCGCAGCATCGAGCCGGGCGATATTCCTACGCCGCTGATGGCGGAATATTACGCACAGCGCGCCGGCGCGGGCCTGATCGTGACCGAAGCGACGCAGGTTTCCTTCCAGGCGAAAGGCTACGCCGGTGCGCCGGGGTTGCATACGCCGGAGCAGATCGCCGCATGGAAAAACATCACGCAGGCAGTGCATGATAAAAACGGCCATATCGCCGTGCAGCTGTGGCACGTAGGCCGCATCTCCCACGCCAGCCTGCAGCCGGGCGGGCAAGCACCGGTCGCCCCTTCGGCAATCAACGCCGAAACCCGCACCACCGTGCGTGATGAAACCGGCGCCTGGGTGCGCGTACCGACCTCCACGCCGCGTGCGCTGGAAACCAGCGAGATCCCGGGCATCGTCAACGATTTCCGCCAAGCGACCGCCAACGCGCGGGAAGCCGGCTTCGACTTCATCGAACTGCATGCCGCCCACGGCTATCTGCTGCATCAGTTCATGTCGCCGGCCTCCAACCAACGTACCGATCAATACGGCGGCAGCATCGAGAATCGCACCCGTCTGACGCTGGAAGTGGTCGACGCGGCGGTCGCCGAATGGGGTTCTGAGCACATCGGCATCCGCATCTCGCCGCTGGGGCCGTTCAACGGGCTGGACAACGGTGAAGATCAGGAAGACGCGGCGCTGTATCTGGTGGAAGAGCTGAACAAGCGCAACATCGCCTACCTGCACATTTCCGAGCCGGACTGGGCCGGCGGCAAGCCGTATTCCGACGCCTTCCGCGACTCGGTGCGCGCCCACTTTAAAGGGGTGATCGTCGGCGCCGGCGCCTACACCGCCGAAAAAGCCGAAGCCTTGATCGAAAAAGGTTTCATCGACGCGGTGGCCTTCGGCCGCAGCTACATCGCCAACCCGGATCTGGTGGAGCGCTTCCGTCAGCACGCGCCGCTGAACGAACCTAAGCCGGAAAGCTTCTACGGCGGCGGCGCCGAAGGGTATACCGACTATCCGTTTCTGGCGAAGTAACCCGTCCTGATCCCAAACGGCCATGCGACTGCCTGGCCGTTTTTTTATCCGCCGCACGCAAAAAAGCCCGCACGGGGCGGGCCGGTGTTCCCTGGTGTTGTGCTCTACTGCCGTTCAATTTTTACACGCTTGCCGTCGAAATAGATAATTGATTGTGCAGATCAATTACTCTGTATCGATCGGTACGCTCGATCAATATTTAGACATCACCGTCGCGAGCCCCACAAGTGACATTGTCACTCATTCGTTACGTTGAATTCCTTTGCGGGACAAGGCTATACTCGCTGGTGCTTCAATCCACCCGCCGTCTGCCACGGCACAGCCAATTCAGAGGAATTATGCGCTTACTCCATACCATGATCCGCGTCGGTGACCTGCAACGCGCCATCGACTTCTACACCAAGGTATTAGGCATGCGCCTGCTGCGCACCAGCGAAAATCCAGAGTACAAATACTCGCTGGCTTTCGTCGGCTATACGGAAGAAAGCGAAGGCGCGGTTATCGAACTGACCTATAACTGGGGCACCGACAGCTACGACATGGGCACCGCCTTCGGCCACCTGGCGCTGGGCGTGGACGACGTTGCCGCCACCTGCGACAGCATCCGCCGCGCAGGCGGCAAGGTCACCCGCGAAGCCGGCCCGGTGAAAGGCGGCACCACGGTCATCGCCTTCGTCGAAGATCCGGACGGCTACAAAATCGAGCTGATCGAAAATAAACATGCCGGTCAGGGCCTCGGCCACTAAGCCTCCCCTTCAGGGCGCGCTGCGCCCTGCTGATTCTCCGCGCAATAGCGCCTGCAACCGGGCGCAAAATTTGCCATAATGCGCGCTGCATTCGATGAAGATAAGAAACTGATGGCCGAGAAAAGTGATCTTAACGCCCTGAGTGGTCGTTTTCGTGGGTTTTATCCCGTAGTAATAGATGTTGAAACCGCCGGCTTCAACGCCAATACCGATGCGTTGCTGGAGATCGCCGCCGTCACGCTGAAAATGGATGAAGACGGCTGGCTGCAGCAGGACGAGACCCTGCACTTCCACGTGGAGCCTTTCGAGGGCGCCAACCTGCAGCCGGAAGCGCTGGCGTTCAACGGCATCGATCCGCACAACCCGCTGCGCGGCGCGGTCAGCGAATATGACGCGCTGCACGCCATTTTCAAAGCGGTGCGCAAAGGGCTCAAGGATCGCGGTTGTAACCGGGCCATTATCGTGGCACACAACGCCAACTTCGATCACAGCTTCCTGATGGCCGCGGCCGAGCGCGCCGGCCTGAAGCGCAACCCGTTCCATCCGTTCGCCACCTTCGACACCGCCGCGCTGAGCGGCCTGGTGCTGGGCCAAACGGTGCTGGCGAAAGCCTGCATCGCCGCCGGCATGCCGTTCGACAGCAGCCAGGCGCACTCCGCCCTGTACGACACCGAACAAACCGCCCTGCTGTTTTGCGAGCTGGTTAACCGCTGGAAACGTCTCGGCGGCTGGCCGCTGCCCGCCGGCGACCTCGCCGAATAAGCCCAATAAAAAAGGCGGCCCAGTTTGCACTGGCGCCGCCCATTGCGCGATAACCGCAAGCCTGTCGATTAAGACTGTTGGTCTTCCTGCGCTTTATACTTTTCCGCAGTTTCTTTGATCAGCTGCTGCAGTTCGCCGCGCTGATACATCTCGATGATGATATCGCAACCGCCGACCAGCTCACCGTCTACCCACAGCTGCGGGAACGTCGGCCAGTTGGCATATTTTGGCAGCTCGGCGCGGATGTCCGGGTTTTGCAGAATATCCACGTAGGCGAAACGCTCGCCGCAGGCGGACAGCGCTTGCACAGCCTGTGCGGAGAAGCCGCAGCTCGGCAGCTTAGGCGAACCTTTCATGTACAGCAGAATCGGGTTTTCAGCGATCTGGTGCTGAATTTTTTCAAGTGTCGTCGTCATTTATTGCTTCCTCAAGCCACATTTCATGGCTACAACATGCATCACGCGGGCTATTGTAGCGGCTGGAACAGTCGCAAGAAAACGCCATCTTTTGCAAGGATATTCGCCCGCCGCCGATCGCGTTTCACCGGCCACGTCATTCCGGTCAAAACATACGTCGAGAATAACATTTTTAATCCGACCATTTCACTAATATATTGCGTCGCGATGACGGCGAGGATTAATTATATCCCCACCGCCAACTGGCGCTTTTTCATACATCAACAGGCTGATTTTGAACCAAAAAAAATGTCATTAACGTTTTCTCACAATATGGATTATTATTTATGAGTTCTTCGCTGTTTTATATGGCGAAATTCGGGAATACTGTAACTCTTTCGATATCCGTTTCGGGGCCAAGGTTGGTGACGTCGACATGCGTTTAATTCTTACGCTCTTTGCGCTGCTGTTTACGCAGCTCTTCTTCAATTTGGCGCACGCTGCGCCACAGGCGCGTGTCGCCGCCGAGCAGCGTAAAAGCCATGCTAATGAAGCGCGGCCCGATGACCGCAGAAAAAAGAAAGCGGACAAAGCCGCCAAAAAAGCCAAAGTGACGGCCCCCGAGAAAAAAACCAAGACCGCCAAGGCAAAAAGCGAGAAAAGCGCGAAAAAGATCGTCAGCGCCAAACCCAAGGCCAAAGCGCAGAAAACCGCCAAGATTAAAGTCACCCCGCCGAAAAAAGGCTATAAAAAAGGCTATGGTCGCCACCGCGAAGCCGGTATGGCCACCGCCAAACTGGCGCGTGAAGAAAAGCCGTTGAAACTCAGCCCCGCGCACAAAAAACGCTACCAGCACGCCAAGCAGACCGCGATGGCCAAGCTGATGGGACAGATGGGCAAACCTTACCGCTGGGGCGGCAGCTCGCCGCGCACCGGCTTCGATTGCAGCGGCCTTATCTATTACGCCTATAAAGACGTAGTGAAAATCAAGATGCCGCGCACAGCCAACGAGATGTATCACCTGCGCGATGCGGCGCCGATCAAGAAGAGCGAACTGGAAAGCGGCGATCTGGTGTTCTTCCGCATCAACAACCGCGGCGTGGCGGACCATGTCGGCGTCTACCTCGGCAACGGCAAGTTCATCCAGTCGCCGCGCACCGGTGAAGAGATCCGCATCAGTCAGCTCGACAACGACTATTGGCAGAACCACTACATCGGCGCACGCCGCGTAGTGACGCCGAAAACCATTCGTTAATGCCCTGTTCTGCGCGGTTGCGGCCCCGGTCGCAACCGCCTGCTCAAGCTATCGCCCATCGCACTTCCCCACGCGCATTTCTCGCTTTTCCTCCTGTTTTTTATGATGAAAATTGTTAAGATTGAATGACCACAATAAAAAACGGCCCATACGGCTCTCGCCCCGGCGGGAAGCGAATGGCGCTGTAAAGGAGGAAGCAATGTCGTTTGAATTACCTGCATTACCGTATGAGAAAAACGCGCTCGAGCCGCACATCTCCGCCGAGACCCTGGAATACCACTACGGCAAACACCACAACACCTACGTGGTTAACCTGAACAACCTGGTGAAAGGCAGCGAGTTCGAAGGCAAATCGCTCGAAGAGATCATCAAGACCTCTAACGGCGGCGTCTTCAACAACGCCGCGCAGGTGTGGAACCACACCTTCTACTGGCACTGCCTGTCGCCACAGGGCGGCGGTGAACCGCAGGGCGAACTGGCGGCGGCAATCGTCAAATCCTTCGGCTCTTTCGCTGCGTTCAAAGAGCAGTTCACCGATGCCGCAGTGAAAAACTTCGGTGCAGGCTGGACCTGGCTGGTGAAAAAACCGGACGGCGCGCTGGCGATCGTCAACACCTCCAACGCGGCCACCCCGCTGACCGGTGAAGACAAACCACTGCTGACCGTTGACGTGTGGGAACACGCGTATTACATCGATTACCGCAATGCGCGTCCAAAATACCTGGAAAACTTCTGGGCGTTGGTCAACTGGACCTTCGCAGCGGAAAACCTGGCGTAAGCGCAGGTTCTGAGGTGATAAGGCGCAGCCAGGCTGCGCCTTTTTTATAACCGGGGGTAAATCAGTTCAACGCGGCAACGAAGCTGAAAGCGATAATGACCGCCAATGCGCAGACGGTGGTGAACAGCGACATCTTCAATTCGGTATCCATGACAACTCCTTTAAAATGGGCTTTCCTAAGGATAAAAGGCGCACAATTAGTACGTCAAATCATTTTCCCACAGTTCGCCGATAAAATCTTGTTATCATTTCCCGGTTTATAATCTCGATTACCTCTTCCACTTTTGTTCAATATGCGACAAAATTCGCAGTTCACAACTGCGTACCGGCATCCATGCCCCTCCTGATTAAGCGCTGAAGACTTCAACACACTAAAAACTCAGTTTTCGCTTCTCTGGAGAAGGATCTACGTAGGCAAACGATTAACATCACACTTACATGCTGTAAACATGTGAGTTCAGGAGTCATTCCTTACATGGCAACGATTAAAGATGTGGCCAAACGCGCGGGCGTTTCCACCACCACCGTTTCGCACGTCATCAATAAGACTCGTTTCGTCGCCGAAGAGACCAAAGCGGCCGTGTGGGCCGCCATCAAAGAGCTGCACTACTCGCCGAGCGCCGTGGCGCGCAGCCTGAAAGTCAATCACACCAAGTCGATCGGCCTGCTGGCCACCTCGAGCGAAGCGCCCTACTTTGCCGAAGTGATCGAGGCGGTGGAAAACAGCTGCTACAGCAAAGGCTACACCCTGATCCTGTGCAACTCGCACAACAATCTCGACAAGCAGCGCGCCTACCTGGCGATGCTGGCACAAAAGCGCGTCGACGGCCTGCTGGTCATGTGCTCCGAGTACCCCGATCAGCTGCTGGGCATGCTGGAAGACTACCGCAACATCCCGATGGTGGTGATGGACTGGGGCGCCGCGCGCGGCGACTTCACCGACACCATCATCGATAACGCGTTCGAAGGCGGCTATCTGGCCGGCCGTTACCTGATCGAGCGCGGCCACCGCGATATCGGCGCCATTCCGGGCCAACTGTCGCGCAATACCGGCGGCGGCCGTCACCAGGGCTTTATGAAGGCACTGCAGGAAGCGCATATCGACATTCGCGAAGAGTGGATCGTCCAGGGTGACTTCGAGCCGGAGTCCGGCTACAAGGCGATGCACCAAATCCTGTCGCAAAAGCAGCGGCCGACCGCGGTATTCTGCGGCGGCGACATCATGGCGATGGGCGCCATCTGCGCCGCCGACGAGCTGGGGCTGCGGGTGCCGCAGGATATTTCCGTGATCGGCTACGACAACGTGCGTAACGCCCGCTACTTCACCCCGGCGCTGACCACCATTCACCAGCCTAAAGAACGCCTGGGCGAAATGGCCTTCACCATGCTGCTGGATCGCATCATCAGCAAACGCGAAGAGTCGCAGGTGATCGAAGTGCATCCGAAGCTGATTGAACGCCGCTCGGTCGCCGACGGCCCGTTCATCGACTACCGCCGCTAATCCTCCGCGCCGGAAGCCTGCACGGCTTCCGGTTCCGCCTCGCTCAGCCACTCCTGGTTCAGCGTCTCCCCATCGCCCAGATACGCCAGCAGCCAGCTCATCGCCGGTGAGGGTTTATCCTGCTGCCAGGTCAGGCAGCAAGGGCTGGCGGGAAACGGCTGCTGCAGCTGCAACGCCTTCAGCTCACCGCGCTGCACCCGCGGCAGCGCCCGATGTGCCGGCATCATGCCGACGCACAGCCCGGCGCACAAACAGTCGAGCGCCGAAGTCCAGTCCGGCACCACCAGCCGCCGCTGGTTATCCAGCGTCCAGGTGACGCGCTTGGGCAGATTGCGCGAGGTGTCCTCCAGGCAAAGCGAAGGGTACGGCCGCAGCTGATCGTCATTCAGCGGCCCTGTCAGTTGCGCCAGCGGGTGCTGCGGGCTGACCACGCACAGCCAGTTCATATAGCCCATGTCGCGGAAGGCGAAGCCGCCGCCGACCGGCACCGCACGGGTCGCGCCGATCGCCATGTCCGCCCTGCCGTCCACCAAGGCATCCCACACGCCGTTGAACACCTCGGGTTGCAGCATCAGTTCGACGTCGGGGAAATGACGGTAGAAATCCAGCACCAGTTGGCGGCTGCGCTGCGGTTTGACGATGATGTCCACCGCGATATTCAGCTGGCCGCGCCACCCGTTGGCCACCTGCTGACAGTGGCGACGGGTGTCGAGCATTTTTTTGATAACAACTCGCGCATCCTTGATAAACAGCGCGCCGGCCGGCGTCAACTCCACATCGCGGTGACGCCGCTCAAACAGCGGCACCGCCAGCCATTGCTCCAGCTGCCGTACGGTATAGCTCACCGCCGACGGCACCCGGTGCAGCTCCTGCGCCGCCGCGCTGAAACTGCCGGTGCGCGCCACCGCGTCGACCACTTCAAGAGAATATTCAGACCACATCGCTTTGCCTTCAATTTTTTTAACAGCACTTTGCAAATATTACCGTTTCACAAGCAGAGATCCAGCCGGATACACTGGCCGGCGCTAAAAACCTGCGACATTAAAATATTAACGAGAAATACCATGCGAAATTCCTTTGGCTTTATGTTCTACCTCGCCGGCCTGAGCATGCTGGGTTATCTGGCGACCGACATGTACCTGCCCGCCTTCGGTGCCATGCGGGAAGAACTGCAAATTTCCGCCGGCGCGGTGAGCGCCAGCCTGAGCATCTTCCTGGCCGGCTTCGCCTTCGCGCAGCTGCTGTGGGGGCCGCTCTCCGACCGTCTGGGCCGCAAACCGGTATTATTGATCGGCCTGACGCTGTTCGCCTTCGGTTGCCTGGGCATGCTGTGGGTAGAGAACGCCGTGCAGCTCTGGATCCTGCGCTTTATTCAGGCCGTCGGCGTCTGTTCCGCCGCCGCCATCTGGCAAGCGCTGGTGGTCGACCGCTATCGCGAAGGCCAGGCCAATCGCGTATTCGCCACCATCATGCCGCTGGTGGCGCTGTCGCCGGCGCTGGCGCCGCTGCTGGGCGCCTGGCTGTTGAACCACGCCAGCTGGCGTGCAATCTTCGCCGTGCTGCTGGCCATCACCGTACTGCTGCTGCTGCCGACGCTGATGCTCAAAGAGCGCGCCAAAACGCAGCCCACCGCCGAGGCGCCAAAAAACGGCGTCAGCTTCTGGCGACTGTTGAAATCCCCTGTGTTCAGCGGCAACGTCGCCATGTACGCCGCCTGTTCGGCAGGCTTCTTCGCCTGGCTGACCGGCTCGCCGTTCATCCTCGGTGATATGGGCTATGGCCCGAGCGACATCGGTCTGAGCTATGTGCCGCAGACGCTGGCCTTCCTGCTGGGTGGCTACGGCTGCCGCGCCGCGCTCAAGCGCATCAATGGCAAAACCCTGCTGCCGTGGCTGCTGGTAGCTTATGGTGTCAGCATGGTGGCGCTGTATCTGGTGGCGACCCTGACCGCACCGACGCTCACCACGCTGCTGATCCCGTTCTGCGTGATGGCGCTGGTCAACGGCGCCGGCTATCCGATCATGGTGGCGAATGCGCTGATGCCGTTCCCGGAAAGCAGTGGCAAGGCCGCCGCGCTGCAAAATACGCTGCAGCTGGGGCTGTGTTTTGTGGCGAGCATGCTGGTGTCGGCGTTCATTGCCCAGCCGCTGTTGGCGACGGTGACGGTAATGGTATCGACGGTGATCCTGGCCGCGCTGGGGTATTTCCTGCAGCGGGGAAAAGCAGTTGACGCGCAGCAAAAGGCGCAGCGGGAACATGCTAACTCAGCGTCATAATTACCAAGTTTAATAATCACTTAAAGAATATGCGTGCCGAGTGCGATTTACAGTTGAGTCAACGCCTCGGCACGCCTATACTCAAAAACAACCTTGTAAAGTAACACCTTATAATCTCTATATCTCAATTAGCACTTGTGTACGCGCTTTGCGTCACACTCTTTTTTAAGGATGCGTTTATCCCGCGCCGTTCGCGCCGGGTCGTTTCTTTAAATTTCCTCTGTTCATAGTCGGATATCAGACGCCGCGGGCCTATTTTCCGCCGGTAAACGTATGCACCCGCAGAAATTGTCTAAGCTGTTTCCTAACGGGTCATCAGTCAGAAGAAGGTGATGGAGAAGCTATGAGTTCATCGTGTATAGAAGATCTGAGCATCCAGGACAATCAGTGGTACCGTATCGCGCACGAAATGCTCGGTCTGGCCGGCATTGAAATCAACGGATCGCGCCCTTTCGATATTCAGGTTAAAAACCCCGATTTCTTTAAACGCGTCCTGCAGCAAGGGTCGCTGGGCCTGGGCGAAAGCTACATGGACGGTTGGTGGGAGTGCGAACGGCTGGATATGTTCTTCCAGCGCGTGGTCAGCGCCGGGCTGGAGAAGAAACTCCCCCACCACCTGAAAGATACCCTGCGTATCGCCGCCGCGCGCCTGACCAACCTGCAATCGAAAAAGCGCGCCTGGATCGTCGGCAAAGAACATTACGATCTCGGCAACGATCTGTTTACCCTGATGCTCGATCCTTACATGCAATATTCCTGCGGCTACTGGAAAGACGCCACCACGCTGGAGGAAGCGCAGGAAGCGAAGCTGCGGATGATCTGCGAAAAACTGCAGCTGCAGCCAGGTATGCGCCTGCTGGACATCGGCTGCGGCTGGGGCGGTCTTTCCGCCTATGCGGCGAAGCATTACGGCGTGTCAGTGGTCGGCGTAACCATTTCTGCCGAACAGCAGAAGCTGGCTCAGGCGCGCTGCGCCGGGCTGGATGTGCAGATCCTGCTGCAGGATTACCGCGATCTGCATCAGCAGTTCGATCGCATTGTCTCGGTCGGCATGTTCGAGCACGTCGGGCCGAAAAACTACCGCACCTATTTCAACGTGGTAGAACGCAATCTGGCGCCGCACGGCCTGTTCCTGCTGCACACCATCGGCTCCAACAAGACCGATATGAACGTCGATCCGTGGATCAACAAGTACATTTTCCCGAACGGCTGCCTGCCTTCAGTGAGCCATATTGCCGAAGCCAGCGAGGGCCATTTCGTGATGGAAGACTGGCACAACATCGGCGCCGACTACGACCGCACGCTGATGGCCTGGTTCGAGCGCTTCAAACAGGCGTGGCCGCAGCTTGCCCCGCGCTATTCCGAACGCTTCGAGCGGATGTTCAGCTACTACCTGAACGCCTGCGCCGGCGCGTTCCGGGCGCGCGATCTGCAGCTGTGGCAGGTGGTGTTCAGCCCGAAAGGCGTTGAAGGCGGCATTCGCGTCGCGCGCTGAACGTTTCCCCAATAAAAAAGCCCCGGTAACATCATCGCCGGGGCTTTTTTTTGCTCTTTCGGATGCTGCGGGTTAACCGCAATAAACGCGAATGATTTTATCGTTGCTATCGCCAAGGAAGTTCAGGCGGCGCAGGTTGAAATCCATGGTAACGGCAGAGTTGTACGGAATGGCGCGCACCTTGGCGTCGATCCGCACGCCTTCCAGCGAGGTCATCGGCTTACCGACGAAGTTTTGATACTGCGAAGCGCCGCAGGTATCGTCCGCATCGGCCATTTGCGCGCCGGCGCCCTGCTCAGGTGAGCTGCTGCAGGCGCTCAGCGCCAGCAACGCGGTTAACAACAACGTTTTCCCATAAAACTTCACGCGTTTCTCCTCTCTGCTTATGATTCGATACCGGCGGCAACGCCAGAATCGCTGTCAGTCTTTGTGCGCCGGCGCCATCGCCGCCGCCAGCGTCGCTTCCCGGTTGGCCAGCACGCGCTCGACGGTATCCACCACCGCCTGCGTTTGCGGATCGATTTCGATGTTCACCTTATCGCCCAGGCGTTTCTTACCCAGCGTGGTGCGATCCAGCGTTTCCGGGATCAGGTGCACGCAGAAACGGTTATTCACCACTTCGCCGATGGTCAGGCTAATGCCGTCGATGCCGATGAAACCTTTGTGCAGCACATATTTCATCAATTCCGCATTCGGCATGCGCAGCCATACCTGGCGATTATTTTCCGAGGTATAAATCTTGGCCACTTCCGCCGTGCAGATAATATGGCCGGACATCAAATGGCCGCCAATTTCGTCATTGAACTTTGCCGCGCGCTCGATATTGACGATGTCGCCGAGCGCCAGATCGCCGAGGTTGGTCAGGCGCAGCGTTTCCTTGATCAAATCGAAGCTGACGCGGTTGCCTTCCACCGCGGTCACGGTCAGGCAGCAGCCGTTATGGGCCACCGACGCGCCCAGCTCCAGCCCCGGCAACAGCTCGGCAGGCATCTCGATCACGTGGGTGCGGAAATTGGGTTTCTCATCAATGGCGACCAGCGGCGCGGTGCCTTGTACGATACCGGTGAACATATGTGCCTCTTCTTACTAATAGGTTAAAACGCTCCCGGCAGTTTGCCCCAGTTGGCGCTGAAAACCAAATCCGCGTAGGCAAAAAACGCGGGCCTGCGCATTTAATAACTATTTATCTGCGGCGTTTGCTTAACGACGCCGAGCAGGTACAATATTTTTGACAAAATTCCGCTATTTTAATTGTTGTCCTCTCGCGGCAGCCCTCCCTCCCACATATATAAATAGAAAGGTGTATGCGTGCAGAAGTACTTAATTGAAGCGCGTAGTTTATTGGCTCTCGCTATCCCGGTCATCATCGCGCAAATATCGCAAACCGCCATGGGCGTGGTGGATACCATCATGGCCGGCGCCTACAGCGCCACCGACATGGCGGCGGTTGCGGTCGGCACTTCAATCTGGCTGCCGGCCATCCTGTTCGGCCACGGCCTGCTGCTGGCGCTGACCCCGGTTATCGCCCAGCTTAACGGCGCCGGGCGGCGCGATCGCATCGCTCACCAGGTGCGCCAGGGTTTTTGGCTGGCTTCCGGCGTGTCCGTGCTGCTGATCGTGGTGCTGTATAACTGCAAGTTCGTCATCGACATGATGCACAACATCGACCCGCAGCTGGCGGATAAAGCCGTCGGTTATCTGCACGCCATCATGTGGGGAGCGCCGGGTTACCTGTTCTTCCAGGTGATGCGCAATCAGTGCGAAGGCCTGTCCAAAACCAAGCCCGGCATGGTGATCGGCTTCCTCGGCCTGCTGGTGAATATCCCGATC
Organism: Serratia sp. 4542; assembly: GCF_016805595.1. Lineage (NCBI taxonomy): Bacteria > Pseudomonadati > Pseudomonadota > Gammaproteobacteria > Enterobacterales > Yersiniaceae > Serratia > Serratia sp. 4542. Next base: position 298,871 of record NZ_RXKV01000004.1, on the reverse strand, counting down.
AACTACATCTTCATCTACGGCAAGTTCGGCATGCCGGAGCTGGGTGGCGTCGGCTGTGGCGTCGCCACCGGCAGCGTCTACTGGATCATGTTCCTGATGATGCGCTGGTACGTGAAGCGCGCGCCCTCGCAGCGCGACATCAAACGCCAGGCAGGCGATCTCGGCGGCCCAGACTGGGCGGCGCTGAAGCGCTTGATCGGCATCGGCATGCCGGTGGCGCTGGCGCTGTTCTTCGAAGTCACGCTGTTCGCCGTGGTGGCGCTGCTGGTTTCGCCGCTGGGGATCGTTGCGGTCGCCGGCCACCAGATCGCGCTTAACTTCAGCGCGCTGATGTTCGTGCTGCCGCTGTCGCTGGGCGTCGGCGCCACCATCCGCGTCGGTTACCGTCTGGGGGAAGGTTCGGTTGAAGGCGCCCGTGTCGCCGCCTACTCCGCCATCGGCGTCGGCATCACCATGGCCGTCTGCACCGCGCTGTTTACCGCCACCTTCCGCGAACCGATCGCCCTGCTGTACAACGACAGCCCGGCGGTGGTGGCGATGGCGTCGCAACTGATGCTGCTGGCGGCGCTGTACCAAATCTCGGATTCTGTCCAGGTGATCGGCAGCGGCGTGCTGCGTGGTTATAAAGACACCCGCGCGATCTTCTTTATCACCTTCATCGCTTATTGGGTGTTGGGCCTGCCGAGCGGCTATCTGCTGGCGTTAACCGATGTGGTGGTGCCGGCAATGGGGCCAAGCGGTTTCTGGATCGGCTTTATCATCGGCCTGACCTTCGCCGCCATCATGATGGCGCTACGCATGCGCTGGCTGCAGAAACAGCCGACCGCCGTCATCCTGCAGCGATCCACGCGCTGAGCCCGCGCCCGGCCGGTTTCATCCCCGGCCGGGCTGCGGTTTGCGGAAAAAAACGCCGGACTGCGCACAACCTCAGCAATCGCGTGAAATACCGAATAAAATTGCGCTTTTCCCCTTGCCAGCACGCGGGTAGCTCGTTAATATTCGTCCCCGCTGTCAGCCATGACAGACAGGAAAAGATGCGTCCGTAGCTCAGTTGGTTAGAGCACCACCTTGACATGGTGGGGGTCGGTGGTTCGAGTCCACTCGGACGCACCAAATTCCTGAAGCCGTACAGTGCGTCCGTAGCTCAGTTGGTTAGAGCACCACCTTGACATGGTGGGGGTCGGTGGTTCGAGTCCACTCGGACGCACCAAATTTCAGAAGCAGTGCAGTGCGTCCGTAGCTCAGTTGGTTAGAGCACCACCTTGACATGGTGGGGGTCGGTGGTTCGAGTCCACTCGGACGCACCATATTGCTGATTCATCTCTCCCCCTATCGCGTTATACTTCCCGTTGTTTCGTCTCTGCCCGACCGCCTGACTTTTATGTCGATCGCGCCGTGCTACCGCCATCAGCCACCAGGAACGCCACATGACCACCTTTACCGCCAAAACCGCCTTTTTATCGCTCGACAATGGCCTTGCTCGCCGTGAAGGCGTGATGAGCGACGGTTCGCCGGCGGCAGAAGTGCGTTTCGAGGCCGGCGCCTTCGGCCAGCTGCAAAAGCCCCCGCACGCGCGGCAAACCCGGGTGATCTCCGGTGAATTCGAGTTTACCCTCGGCGGCGACACCCAGGTGGTACGGGCCGGCGAGAGCCTGATATTGCCGGCCAACGTCGCCAGCGGCTGCTTCTGCCTGAGCGCCGGCGTGCTGCTGGAAATTCCCCAAACGCGTTAAACCTGTATTTACAGCATGGTTATTTGCGCAACAAGCGGCCCGCAACGCGTTGCATTTGCGCCACATTTGCCCCCGTTTTGACATATCCGCCGCGCCGCCGCGGTTTTTTATTTTGTTTCCCACCGCTTAGCCTTTATAATGCGCAACGTCTATCAGTTGAATGGTTTCAGCCCTTGATCTGCGAAAACGCTATAACAACACGATCTGATCTTACCCCGTTGCGCAGCATCCCCGCGCCCCCGCGCGGGCTGAATTTTTCCGCCCCGCTTCAACTGTCGTCACCTATCCTTAACTATGTTTTTCACCACCAGGCACGGCCCAAATTCCCTACCGGCGTAAACCGCGCCGGTCAAATTCGTTTTTTTATCCATCACAACTTGTAGAAAACTCCGCCATGAAAAAGACCAAAATTGTTTGTACCATCGGTCCAAAAACCGAATCGGAAGAAATGCTGACCAACCTGCTCAATGCGGGCATGAACGTGATGCGTCTCAACTTCTCTCACGGCGACTATGAAGAGCACGGCAACCGCATCAAGAACATGCGCGCCGTGATGGCGAAAACCGGTATCAATGCCGGCATCCTGCTGGATACCAAAGGCCCGGAAATTCGCACCATGAAACTGGAAGGCGGTAAAGACGCCTCGCTGGTCGCCGGCCAAACCTTCACTTTCACCACCGACCAGAGCGTGATCGGCAACAGCGATCGCGTAGCGGTCACCTACGCCGGCTTCGCCGCCGACCTGAAGATCGGCAACACCGTGCTGGTAGACGACGGCCTGATCGGCATGGAAGTCACCAACGTGACCGAAAACGAAGTCATTTGTAAGGTGCTGAACAACGGCGATCTCGGCGAGAACAAGGGCGTCAACCTGCCGGGCGTTTCCATCCAGCTGCCTGCGCTGGCCGAAAAAGACAAACGCGACCTGATCTTCGGCTGCGAACAAGGCGTCGACTTCGTGGCGGCATCCTTCATCCGCAAGCGCTCCGACGTGCTGGAGATCCGCGAACACCTGAAAGCCCACGGCGGCGAGCAGATCCAGATCATCTCCAAGATCGAAAACCAGGAAGGCCTGAACAACTTCGACGAGATCCTCGAAGCGTCCGACGGCATCATGGTTGCCCGTGGCGACTTGGGCGTCGAGATCCCGGTCGAAGAAGTGATCTTCGCCCAGAAGATGATGATCGAGAAATGCAACCGCGCGCGTAAAGTGGTGATCACCGCCACCCAGATGCTCGACTCCATGATCAAGAACCCGCGCCCTACCCGCGCGGAAGCCGGCGACGTTGCCAACGCCATCCTGGACGGTACCGATGCCGTCATGCTGTCCGGCGAGAGCGCCAAGGGCAAATACCCGCTGGAAGCGGTCAACATCATGGCCACCATCTGCGAGCGTACCGATCGCGTGATGCCTAGCCGCATCGATACCCTGAACGACCGTCGCAAGCTGCGCATCACCGAAGCGGTGTGCCGCGGTGCGGTAGAAACCGCCGAGAAACTGGACGCGCCGCTGATCGTCGTCGCCACCAGCGGCGGCAAGTCAGCAAAATCCGTGCGTAAATACTTCCCGAACGCGGTGATCCTGGCGCTGACCACCAATGAAACCACCGCGCATCAGCTGGTGCTGAGCAAGGGCGTTATCCCGCAGATGGTCAAGGAAATCGCCTCTACCGACGACTTCTACCGCATCGGTAAAGAAGCCGCGCTGGCCAGCGGCCTGGCGCAGAAAGGCGACGTTGTGGTGATGGTTTCCGGCGCGCTGGTGCCGAGCGGCACTACCAACACCGCCTCGGTACACGTGCTGTAATATAAAACGTGACATAATTACCTTGATCAAAACGCCGCTTTGCGGCGTTTTTTTTATCGGCAGTAAACTATTTTTCTCAAAACGCAACCGCGATCCGCTCATTATTTAGCTAATAACAAATCGGAGTAGTCCCATGGAAGCCGGCTGTTTTCCCTCGTTTTTTTAACTAATTTGTAAAACCAGATGCAAGTTTGAGCGAACGATCAAAATAAAGCACCTCAACACTAAAAAATTATTCTCTTTCGAAAAAAGTTTGTGTAATACTTGTAACGCTACATGGAGATTAACTCAATCTAGAGGGTGTTATAATGAATCGTACTAAACTGGTACTGGGCGCGGTAATCCTGGGTTCCACTCTGCTGGCTGGCTGCTCTAGCAACGCTAAAATCGATCAACTGTCTTCTGACGTTCAGACTCTGAACGCTAAAGTTGATCAGCTGAGCAACGACGTGAACGCAATGCGTTCTGACGTTCAAGCGGCTAAAGACGACGCAGCACGCGCTAACCAGCGTCTGGACAACCAAGCTCACGCTTACAAAAAGTAAGTTAGCTTTGGTTATTGAAAACGGCGCACATTGTGCGCCGTTTTTTTTGCCTGCTCATCGGCCCGGGGGTTCTCCTTCGGCAGGCAAAAAAAAGAGGCTCAGCACGCTGAACCCCTCTTCGACCGCTCAGTCCTGCAAACTTAGTTCACTGAACTGATTGGCGCTGCCTTGAATGGGCTCTTATTCGCCGCAGGCGCCGCTACAGGCGTTAAACTCACCTCAGACGGGTTCTCCCCCACGTTGACCAGCACCGGCATGCCAGAACGGCGTACAACCGCGCTATCGAACACGGCGCGATCGGTTTGCTCATCTGCAGCGAAGGCTTTCTCCGCTTTAGACAACGCAATCGGCATGGTCTGCGGATCGTCGCTTTCTACCCGCGACAGCGGCTGGTGCACTTCCACATAGCGTTTGCCGTCCGGCTCAACCGAAATCTTCACCGGATCGTTGATCACCTGCACCCGCGTACCGCGTGGCACCTGGTTGAACAGCGCTTCGATGTCCGTCGGACGCAGACGAATACAGCCGGAGCTGACGCGCATGCCGATCCCGAAGTTGGCATTGGTGCCGTGGATCAGGTATTCACCGCGCCCCATCGCCAGACGCAGGGCGAACAGCCCCATCGGGTTCTCAGGGCCGGCCGGCACCACCGCAGGCAGCGTCACGCCCTGGGACTGATAGCGTTTGCGGATGTTGGCGGTAGGTGTCCAGGTCGGGTTGGGGATCTTCTGGCTCACGGAGGTCACTTCCAGCGGCGTGTGCATCCCGGTCTGGCCGATACCGATCGGATAGACGATCACTTTGTTCTCGCCTTTCGGATAGTAGTAAAGGCGCAGCTCGGCCAGGTTGACGATGATCCCTTCACGCTTGGTATCAGGCAGCAGCATTTGGGTCGGAATGGTCAGCACCGTACCCGGCTTAGGCAGGAACGGGTCGGTGCCGGGGTTGGCTTCCAGCATGCCCAGCAGGCCAATCTTGTAGTCGGCGGCGATCGCCTCCAGCGGACGGCCGTCGTTTGGCACGGTATAAGTGGTGTTTTCACCGATCAGACGGCTGTCCGGCGGCGGCAGCGGGTACTCGGTCGCACTGGCGGCCTGCGTGCCGGCCAATACGGTGGCGAAGACCATGCCCATTAAACTCAACGCACGTTTCATTATCATCCCTATATTTTTTATGACGGTTCGTCCCCAAGGCTAACGAGCGCCCGGCGGCGGGTAAATCAGACAATACCTGATTAATACTAGCAATGCTGGCATCAAAGGCAATAAGTTCTCTAAAAATCAACACGTTATAACGTAATCACCGCCGTTGATTGTCAACGAAACGTCAACGGATAAGCTGCTGAAATATCACTGAATTGGGGATGTTATCTGGGGGGAAAGCGTGGATTGTAAAGGCTCATTGACAAAACGAATGTATCAATGAGCCCTCAAGAACGGGGGCGTTCAGGCTCAGGCCAGCTGCGTGGCTTTACTGCGAATGGCGCGGATCATCGCCTCCAGCCCCTGTGAACGCGAAGGCGTCAGGTGTTGGCTGAGCGCCAGCTCGGCGAAAAACGGCCGCACGTCGAGCTCGACAATCTGCTGCGGCGTCAATTGGCGATACAGAATAAACACCACCGCCAGCAGGCCTTTGACGATCGCCGCGTCGCTGTCGCCGTGAAACTCGACCTGCCCCTGCTCATCGAGGCGCATCACAATCCACACCTGGCTCTGACAACCGGAGATCAGGTTGCCGGCCTGCCGCTCGGCCTCGTCCAGCGGCGGCAATTTGGCACCGAGTTCAATCACGTACAGGTATTTCTCCTCCCAGTTCAAACAGCGGGAGAAATTTCGCACCAATTTATCTTTGTCCGGCAAATTCGCCATGGGGATCCTTTTGTACCGCCGGGGACGCGCCCCGGCCTAGCCTAATAGCTGATGAATGCGTTGCAGCCCGGCCACCAGCCGGTCCACCTCTTCGCGGGTATTATATAACGCCAGCGAAGCGCGGCACATGCTCGGCACCTGATAAAACGCCATCAGCGGCATGGCGCAGTGATGGCCGGTGCGAATGGCGATGCCGTACTGATCGAGGAAGCTGCCGACGTCATAGGCATGGTGTTCCCCCAGATTGAAGGCGATCACCCCAGCGCGATGGGCCGGGCCATAGACTTTCAGCGTCGGCACCTGGCTGAGCGCCTTCAGCGCGTAGTGCATCAGCGACTGTTCATAATCGTGGATCGCATTCAGGCCCAGGGCTTCGACGTAATCGAACGCCGCCCCCAGCCCCATGATGCCGGCGGTGTTCGGCGAACCGGCCTCGAAGCGCCACGGCGGATCGGCGAAGGTGGTGCCCGCCGTCAGGCTGACCTGGCGGATCATCGAGCCGCCCCCTTCCCACGGCGGCATCTGCTGCAGCAGCGCCTGGCGGCCATACAGCATGCCGATGCCGGAAGGACCGTACAGCTTGTGGCCGGAAAACACATAAAAATCGCAGTCCAGCGCCTGGACATCGACGCGCTGGTGCATCACCGCCTGCGCGCCGTCCACCAGCACCGTCAAATTCGGTGCCAGGGCTCTGGCGCGGGCGATAATGTCGCGCACCGGGTTGACGGTGCCCAGCACGTTGGAGACCTCGGTCAGCGCCAGCAGTTTACAGGACGCATCGACCAGTTCCGGCAGTCGCGCCAGATCCAGCGTACCGTCCGGCTGTAGCGGCCACACCCGCAGCTGCAGCCCGCGCTCCTCCGCCAGCATCTGCCACGGCACGATGTTGGCGTGGTGCTCCATCTCGGTGATGAGAATCGCATCGCCCGGCTGCAGCAGGTGGCGGCCAAAGCTGTTGGCCACCAGATTGATGCCTTCGGTGGTGCCCTTGACGAACACCATCTCTTCCGCCGAGGCGGCGTTGATAAAGCGCGCCGCCTGCTCCCGCACCGCTTCCATCTGCTGAGTCGCCTCGGCACTCAGGGTGTGGATGCCGCGATGCACCGCCGCATAACCGTGGCGGTAGAACTCCAGCTCGCGGTCGATCACCGCCTGCGGTTTCTGCGCGCTGGCGGCGCTGTCGAGATAGGCCAGCGGTTGGCCGTTCACCTCACGCGCCAGCAGCGGAAAATCTCCGCGCACGCGTTCAATCGGATAACTCATGCAGCCTCCCCCGGCAGGCGCTGGGCGATGCGCGCCAGCACCCGTTCCCGGATGGTGTCGTTGGCGATGCCTTCGGTCAGCTCGGCGGCGAAGGCAAAGATAATCATCTGCTGCGCCGCATGTTTGTCGATGCCGCGCGACTGCAGATAGAACAGCTGCTCTTCATCGATACGCCCCACGGTGGCGCCGTGGCTGCATTTGACGTCGTCGGCGTAAATCTCCAGCTGCGGCTTGGTATCCACTTCCGCCACCTTACCCAACAGCAGGTTATGGTTGGTCATCTGGCCGTCGGTTTTGATCGCGTGCTTGGCCACTTTGATCATGCCGTTGAACACCGCCTTGCCGCGATCGCTGACCACGGTTTTATGCAGCTGGCGGCTTTCGCAATAGCCTTTGTTGTGCTCCAGATAGGTGCGGGTATCGCAGATCTCTTTGCCCACCGGCAGCACCAGGCTGTTGATCACCAGGTTTGCGCCTTCGCCGTTCAGCTGTGCGCTGGTGTTGTGCCGCGTCAGGCCGGCACCCAACAGGAAGCTGTCGCTTTTCACCCGCGCGTCGCGGCCGATAACCAGATCGTTATGGGCAAAGTGGTAGCTCGGCTGGCTCTCAAACGCCAGCTTGCAGTGCAACAGCCCGGCGTTGTCCGCCACGTTGGCGGTCAGGCGCGCGCCGGTGAAGTGCGCGGCCTCGCCCAGGCTGACATAGTGTTCAATCACTTCCGCCTCGGCGCCGCGCCCGATCTCCAGATGGTGACGATGATGCACGGTGTTCACTTCCCCGGTGGCGCCGCGTCCGCTGCTGATGTGCAGCAGGTACAGCGGGCGGGCCGGGGCCTTGCCGGCCGGCAAACGAATCAGGCTGGTTTCCTGCGCCAGGCTTTCGGTCAGGTGCAGGAAAATCTCCGGCTGGATCGGCTCCGGCAGCGCCTGCGGCGTGCCGTAGGCGGTCAACTCGAACTGGTAGTCGCCCAGATCGCCATCGCTGAGCGCGGCGCTATAGCGGCCGTCGATAAACACCAGCCGACAGGCATCGATGCCGAGCGCCAGCGCCTCAAGCTGCTCTGCGCTCACCGGCGCGGGCTGCGGATCGAGGAACTGCTGCTCCAGCAGGCTCTCCAGCGGCGTGTATTTCCAGTTTTCATGCTTGCGCGTCGGCCAGCCGAGGCGCAGCGCCTGCTGCCAGTGCGCCAGCGCATGCGGCGAACGCTCGCCGCCGCGGCCTTCGAACAGGCGATACAGCTGCTGCAGCGCGTTTGAATTACTGTTGGTCGGTAAGCCAGCCATAGCCCTGCTCCTCCAACTGTTTCACCAGCGAGAAATCGCCGGATTTAACGATGCGCCCCTGGGACAGCACGTGTACGTAATCCGGTTTGATGTAGTCCAGAATGCGCTGATAGTGGGTCACGATGATAAAGGCGCGCTTGCCGTCCCGCAGCGAGTTGACGCCGTTGGCGACGATCTTCAGCGCGTCGATGTCCAGGCCCGAGTCGGTTTCATCGAGAATGCACAGATCCGGCTCCAGCGCCGCCATCTGCAGAATATCGTTGCGTTTTTTCTCACCGCCGGAGAAGCCGACGTTGACCGAACGGGTCAGCAGATCGGCCGGCATATCCAGCAGCGCGATTTTCTCTTCGATAAAATCGGCGAAGTCAAAGCGATCAAGCGGCTCCTGCTCGCGGTATTTGCGCACCGCGTTGACCGACGTCTGCAGGAAGAAGTGGTTGCTGACGCCAGGGATCTCCACCGGGTACTGGAAGGCCAGGAACACGCCTTCGCCGGCGCGATCTTCCGGATCCAGCTCCAGCAGATCCTTGCCCTTGAAGGTGACTTCCCCTTCGGTCACTTCGTACTCTTCACGCCCGGCCAGCGTGGCGGACAGCGTGCTCTTGCCCGAGCCGTTCGGCCCCATGATGGCGTGCACTTCGCCCGGTTTGATCTCCAGATCCAATCCCTTGAGGATCTCGTTGCCTTCCACGCTGACTTTCAAATTCTTGATGCTTAACATGCTGTGTCCTCAGATAGCGCCGACGGCGCTAAAAATGCGGCGATTAACCCACGCTGTGTTCCAGGCTGATGGCCAGAAGTTTCTGCGCCTCGACGGCGAACTCCAGCGGCAGCTCGGAGAAAACGTCCTTGCAGAAACCGTTGACGATCATCGAAATGGCGTCATCCTCGCTGATGCCGCGCTGCAGGCAGTAGAACAGCTGGTCGTCGCCGATCTTCGAGGTGGTGGCTTCGTGCTCCAGCTGAGCGCTGTTGTTGCGCGCTTCAACGTAAGGGAACGTGTGGGCACCGCTGTCCGGCCCGATCAGCATCGAGTCGCACTGGGTAAAGTTACGGGCGTTTTCCGCCCCCGGCAGGATTTTCACCAGGCCGCGATAGGTGTTCTCGCTGTGGCCGGCGGAGATGCCTTTGGCGATGATGGTCGACTTGGTGTTTTTGCCGATGTGGATCATCTTGGTGCCGGTGTCCGCCTGCTGATGGCCGCTGGTCAGCGCCACCGAGAAGAATTCGCCGATCGAATTGTCGCCCTGCAAAATCACGCTCGGGTATTTCCAGGTGATGGCCGAGCCGGTTTCCGACTGGGTCCAGGACATTTTCGAGCCGGCGCCTTCGCACAGCGCGCGCTTGGTGACGAAGTTGAGGATGCCGCCCTTGCTCTCGCCGCCGGAGAACCAGTTCTGCACCGTCGAGTATTTCACTTCGGCGTCTTTATGCAGGATCACTTCCACCACCGCCGCGTGCAGCTGGTAGCTGTCGCGCACCGGGGCCGAGCAGCCTTCGATGTAGCTGACATAGCTGCCTTCGTCGGCGATCAGGATGGTGCGCTCGAACTGGCCGGTTTTGGCGGCGTTGATACGGAAATAGGTCGACAGCTCCATCGGGCAGCGCACGCCTTTCGGCACATAGACGAAGGTGCCGTCGGAGGCCACCGCGGCGTTCAGCGCAGCGAAGAAGTTATCGTTGGAGGGCACCACGCGGCCCAGGTACTGACGCACCAGATCCGGGTATTCCTGGATAGCTTCGCCGAACGAGCAGAAGATCACCCCGCTCTCCGCCAGTTTTTCACGGTAAGTGGTAGCGACCGAGACCGAGTCGAAGATGGCGTCCACCGCCACCTCGCTGCCCTCGCGCACCGGCACGCCGAGCTGATTGAACGCCAGCTCCACTTCGCTGGTCAGGTAATCTTTTTCCGTCGCCGCGCCCGGTTGCTGCTCGGCGCCGGGTTGCGAACCGCAGGCATCGTCGCAGCTGCCGCAGGACGGCGCCGAATAGTAACTGTAGTCCTGGTAGTTCAGGCGATCGTAATTGGCCTTCAGCCAGTGCGGCTCTTCCATCTGCAGCCAGGCGCGGTAGGCCTCGAGGCGGAATTCCAGCATCCACTCGGGTTCGTTGCGCTTGGCCGAGATGGCGCGCACCACCTCTTCGTTGATGCCTTTGGCCAACTCATCGGTTGCCAGCTGGGTGAAGAAACCTTCTTTGTAGCGACCTTCGCTGACCCAAGCCTGCACTTCATTAGGCATTTCTACATTGCTTCGTGTCATGTTGATTGCATCGCTCAAACGCCAAAGCTCTCGCCGCACCCGCAGGCATGCTGAGCTTTAGGGTTATTGAATTTGAATATCTGATTCAGCCCTTCGCGGACATAATCTACCGTGGTGCCGTCGATGAACGGCATAGCCTTCAGCGGCACATAGAGTTTGGCGCCGTCGCGCTCAAACAGCAGATCGTCATCGGCGGGTTCGCGGGTCAGATCCAGCACATAGGCAAAGCCGGCGCAGCCGGATTGTTTCACCCCTAGCTGCAGCCCTTTCACCTGCGGATCCTGCTGCATCAGTTTCGTTATTTGTCGTACGGCGCTGTCGCTGAGCGAAATGCCTTGCCAGACATTTTCATCCAGAGAAAAAGTGCCGACATTTTCCGTTTGCATAGGGTCTACCTCACACTCGTGTTTGGCCACAGCCAATCTGGGTTGCTTATATGTTAGTGATAACGATTATCACTTCAACCGTTTGTTTTGCGGGGGTATCCGCCGCGAGCGCGGTTTTTCGCTGCGGCGCGCGGCAAGCCAACGGGACACCCGTGGCGGCTTGCGGCGTCAGGCGGCAAGGTGTGCATGCTATCTCTATGAATTCGTTATCTATCCTGCATCACCGTACCGCACTCCCCGGTGGCCCGTCAGCGTTACAGCGCTGCGGTGCGTTGCCGATCTAAACATTCATAGAAAATACCTATTTCTGCATTCTGTCTGTCGTAAATGTGCGTTTATCGGCATTTCGTGGCGCGGCGCAAGCGCGCGGCCCTCAGGTTAAAGTTTAGTCGCTCAGGATTAAGTTGGGTCGGCGGCGGTCTTTTACCCTCCTGAGCAATAAAAAAACGCCGCGCCGGGATTGATCGGCAACGCGGCAGTTTATATGATAATGATTATCATTCAATTTGAATTTGAGCGCGAAGCCAATGACTCTTTCGATCAACGCATGGTTGCTGGGCAAGATTGATGAATACAAATTCAGCGTGCGCGACGCCACGGTGGACTTTTATATGGCCGAAGCGGCGCTGCGGCGCCCGGAATGCAATATCGACCATCTGAAGCGGTACAACAGCGTCAGCCTCACCATGGCCAATCTGTGTCTGGAGAACGGCGACGACGACAGCTACCTGCACGCGCTCAGCAAGCTGCACAACCGGCTGATCGTCGAGATCAACAACCCACATCGCTGCCAGCTGTTTCGGGTGCAAAGCTACCACTTCGCCCGCCACACGCTGACGCTGATCTGCCAAAAATATGCAATGGAAGGCACCTGGGAGAAGGCGAACGCGTTTCAAAAGGACTTCGTCAAACGCGTGCCGTTTCAGCTGTAAGGCGAAAGGCTCCGCAGGCCGAACGCCTGCGGAAACCGGCAGGAATCAGTCGATGACCGCCGTGGTCAGACGCGAGGTGCAGCACAGCCGATCGCGCGCGTCGAAGATCTCGATTTGCCACACCTGATGGCGACGGCCGACGTGCAGTGCGCGACACACCCCGCGCACCTGGCCATCGAACACCGCGCGCAGGTGGTTGGCGTTGATCTCCAGCCCCACCACTTTCTGCTCGCCTTCGCTGCACAGGTAGCCGGCCATCGATCCCATCGACTCCGCCAACACCACCGATGCCCCGCCGTGCAACAGCCCGAACGGCTGCCGGGTGCGGCCATCGACCGGCATGGTGGCCTCGAGGAAATCTTCGCCCAGCTGGGTAAACTCGATGCCCACATGGCTGACCATGCAGCCGTCGCCGGCGCGGTTCAGCTGCTCCAGCGATGTTTCACGTTTCCACAATTTCACTCAATCATCTCCAGAAGTGCCTGTAATGGGTGGCGCACGCCATTGCCCTCGATGCGTTTCACCTGGCTGCGGCAGGAATAGCCGGTCGCCAGGCAGCGCTGCCGCGGCAAACGCTGCAGCGTCGGATGCCATGATAGCTCATAAATGCCGAGCGAGTTTTGCAGGTTCTTGGCTTCATGGCCGTAAGTGCCCGCCATGCCGCAGCAGCCGACGCTGACGTTCTCCAGTTTGGCGCCGAAGCGGGCGAAGATCGCCGCCCACTGTTGGCCGCTGGCCGGCAGCGCGGTGGTTTCGGTGCAGTGGCCGAACAGATACCACGGCTCGCCGGTCGCCGGCTGTTCGGCGCGATCCGCAATCCGCTGCTGCAGCCATTCATGCACCAGCTGCACCTGGAAATCGCCGCGTTCGGCACCGAGGATCTCGCGGTATTCGTCGCGGTAGCACAGCACCAGCGCCGGATCAACGCCCACCAGCGGCATGCCGAGCTGCGCCACACGGTTGAGGAAATCGGCGGTTTTGCGCGCGGTGCGGGCAAAGCGCGTCAGGAAACCTTTCACATGCTGCGCCTTACCGTTCGGCGAGAACGGCAGCAGCACCGGTTGATAGCCGAGCTTCTCCACCAGCCTGACAAAGTCCGCCACCACTTTGGCGTCGTAATAGCTGGTGAACGGATCCTGGACGATAAGCACGTGTTCTGCGCGCTGCTCGGCGCTCAGCCCTTCCAGCTGCTCCAGCGTCAGCGTGGTCGCGCGGTGGCCGGACAGCTGCTGACGCAGCGTCGGGCTGGACAGCAGCGGCAGATCGACCATGCCGATGGCGTTGCGGCTCATCTCCCGCAGCCACGGCTGGCGGAAGAAGAAGTTGAACACCTTCGGCGCGCGGGCCATCAACGGGGTATAGCTCTCCACGCCGGCGACCATGTAGTCGCTTACCGGGCGCAGATAGCGGGTGTGGTAGAGCTGCAGGAAGCGCGAACGGAATCCCGGCACGTCAATCTTGATCGGGCACTGGGTGGAGCAGGCCTTGCAGGCCAGGCAGCCGGACATCGCCTCTTTCACTTCGTGCGAGAAGTCATACTCGCCCTTGCCCGCGTGCCAGCTGTTGCGGGTCTTTTCGATCAAACCGCGCAGGCTGACTCGCTGCTGCGGCAACTGTTTTTCCAGCGCCAAAGGATCGACGCCCTGCTCGGCCAACAGACGCAGCCACTCGCGCACCAGCGTCGCCCGCCCTTTCGGTGAATGAATGCGGTTGCCGCTGATCTTCATCGACGGGCACATCGGGCTGCGCACGTCGAAGTTGAAGCACAGGCCGTTGCCGTTACACTCCAGCGCGCCGCGGAATGAGGTGCGCACCTCGACCGGGATCTGGCGATCGAAGGTGCCGCGCTTGACCGCGTCCACCTGCATCATCGGCGCATCCACCGCCAGCGGCGAACAGATCTTGCCCGGGTTCAGGCGGTTATCCGGGTCGAATGCCGCCTTGATGCGGCGCAGCTCTTCATACAACGTTTCGCCGAAGAACTCAGGGCTGTATTCCGCGCGGAACCCCTTGCCGTGCTCCCCCCACAGCAGGCCGCCGTATTTGGCGGTCAACGCCACCACCCGATCGGAGATTTGCTTCATCAGCACCTCTTGCTGCGGGTCGCACATGTCGAGCGCCGGGCGCACGTGCAGCACCCCGGCGTCGACGTGGCCGAACATGCCGTAGCTCAGGTGGTGGTCGTCGAGCAGTTGACGGAATTCGACGATATAGTCCGCCAGGTGTTGCGGCGGCACGCAGGTGTCCTCGGCGAACGGAATCGGCTTGGCGCGCCCTTTGGCGTTGCCCAGCAGCCCGACCGCCTTCTTGCGCATGTTGTAAATGCGCTCGATGCCCGCCAGATCGCCGCAGATTTGGTAACCGATCACGCCGCCCTGCCGCTGCGCGATCAGTTCGTCCAGCCGTTGGCACAGGGTTTCCATCTGGCCGTCGATCAGCGCCCGATCGTCGCCGGCGAACTCGACGATGTTCAGCCCGAGCATCTCTTTATCCGGCACGTCGGCGATCAGTTCGTTCACCGAGTGCCAAACGATGTCTTCACGCGCCAGGTTCAGCACCTTGGAATCGATGGTTTCCACCGACAGCGCCTTGGCTTCGACCATAAAGGGCGCATTGCGCAGCGCCGAGTCGAAGGAGTCGTATTTTACGTTAACCAAACGGCGCACTTTCGGCAGCGGCGTGATGTCCAGCCGCGCCTCGGTGATAAACGCCAGCGTGCCTTCGGCGCCGGTCAGGATGCGCGTCAGATCGAAGGTTTGCAGATCGTCGCTCAGCACGTGGCGCAGATCGTAACCGGTGAGGAAGCGGTTGAGCTTGGGGAATTTCTCCAGGATCAGCGCACGCTGCTCGCGGCAGCGGTTGAGCACCGTGCGGTAGATGCGCCCTTCGGCGGTCTCTTCCAGAGCAATCGTTTCCGCCAGCGCCGTCGGCATGGCGCGGGTATCGATCATCTCACCGCCCAGCAGCACCGCCCGCAGGCCCAATACGTGATCGGAGGTTTTGCCGTACACCAGCGAGCCCTGGCCGGAGGCGTCGGTGTTGATCATGCCGCCCAGCGTGGCGCGGTTACTGGTGGACAGTTCCGGCGAGAAAAAGTAGCCGAACGGCCGCAGATATTGATTCAGCTGATCCTTGATCACCCCGGCTTCGACTTTTACCCAGCCCTGTTCGACGTTGATCTCCAGAATGCGATTCATATGGCGCGACATATCGACCACAATGCCGGTGTTGAGCGACTGGCCGTTGGTGCCGGTGCCGCCGCCGCGTGGGCTGAAGGTCAGCGTCTTGAATCGCTCTTCCCCGGCCAGGCGGGCGATCAGCGCCACGTCGGCGGTGGAACGGGGGAACACCACCGCATCGGGCAACAGCTGATAGATGCTGTTGTCGGTGGCCATCGTCAGCCGGTCAGCGTAGCTGGTGGCGGTGTCGCCGTTGAATCCGTTTTGCTTCAGTGCTTCCAAAAAGTCGAGCACCCGTTGAACGAGGCCGGGCGCCTGAGAAATCTGTGGGATCATTCGCTTTTTTGACCCTGTCCGTCTATTTTTTATGCGCTGATGTACGCTGAATCGGGCCTTTAATTCAGACCCACCCTATTTTTTAGTGACACTAAAAACTAACATACTCGTTTAGTGAAGGCATTCACATTATTACCGCCCTGCGAGCGCCGCCACAGGCGGCCGCCCGGCGGTGAGAAACCGACCGACAGGCACCCCGATTCCCCGGTGCCAGGGATTTAATTGACCAGGATGAGAAGCCACTGATGCCACTCCCGCAATCGCGTTACGACTTACCGCGAATTATTTTCGGCGTGCTGTTTATCGCCATCATGATCGTCGCCTGTTTTTGGGTGATCCAACCGTTTATTCTCGGCTTCGCCTGGGCGGGCATGGTGGTGATCGCCACCTGGCCGCTGCTGCTCAAACTGCAAAAACTGCTGTGGGGCCGCCGTTCGCTGGCGGTGTTGGTCATGACCCTGCTGCTGATCCTGCTGTTCATTCTGCCAATCTCCCTGCTGATCAGCAGCGTGGTGGATAACAGCGCGCCGCTGATCGCCTGGGCCAGTTCACCGGGCAAGCTGCACATTCCCGACCTCGCCTGGCTGCAGTCCGTGCCGATGATCGGCGACAGGCTCTACACCAGCTACCACACGCTGGTTAACGCCGGCGGCGCCGCGCTGCTGGCGAAGGTGCAGCCGTACTTCGGCCAGACCGCCACCTGGTTCGTGGCGCAGGCGGCGCATATCGGCCGTCTGCTGCTGCACTGCGCGCTGATGTTGCTGTTCAGCGCATTGCTGTATGCGCGCGGCGAGCAGGTGGCACTGGGTATCCGCCACTTTGCGGTGCGCCTCGGTTCTGCGCGCGGCGATGCGGCGGTGCTGTTGGGCGGCCAGGCGATCCGCGCCGTCGCGCTGGGCGTGGTGGTGACGGCGCTGGTACAGTCGGTGCTGGGCGGTATCGGTCTGGCGGTGAGCGGCATTCCGGCCGCCACCCTGTTGACGATGCTGATCTTTATCTGCTGCGTGGCGCAATTGGGGCCGCTGTTGGTGCTGGTGCCGGCCATTATCTGGCTGTACTGGCATGGCGATACCACCTGGGGCACCGTGCTGCTGGTCTGGAGCTGCGTGGTAGCCACGCTGGATAACGTGCTGCGCCCGGTGCTGATCCGCATGGGCGCCGATCTGCCGCTGCTGCTGATCCTCTCCGGCGTTATCGGCGGTTTGCTGGCCTTCGGCATGATTGGCCTGTTCATCGGTCCGGTGGTGTTGGCGGTATCTTATCGCCTGCTGACCGCCTGGATGAATGAAGCGCCGGAGCCGACCACCGCGCCGGAGCAAGTCATCGAAGATCTGGAAAAACGCTAATCCCCCCTTCCGCCCGCATCGTCGGGCGGAATATTTCGCCCCGTCATTATTCCTACCTCATTCGAGTAATATCTACGCCAAATATAATGCCGCCCTATATTGATTGGGGCTCGGCGAATGAAAGGTGCAATGTAAATCCCTGTTTATTGCAAGCGGCAAAAAGAGATAACGACCGCAAATAAAATGTGATGCCGCTATCGATTAGGATGATTCTTAATGACTAGTCGCGTTCAAAAATCTAGTATTATGGCCATCTATTGCTTCAAATCACTGATTTTAAAGCAACCTTTCTGAACTATGTAATGCCATACATGTGAATTGCTGTGTGTAGTCTTTGCCCATCTCCTACGGTGGGCTTTTTTTTATTCTTTTTTCGCCAAATTGATTATTTTACGCGCCGTTATTTACATTCAGAAATAAAAAGGCCGCAGCGTAAACTGCGGCCTGGCGTTAATGCCTTAGCGATGCCGAGACATTATTTCTTTTTCGACAAATTGATCCAGGTCTGCACCACGGTGTCCGGATTGAGCGACAGGCTGTCGATGCCCTGCTCCATCAGCCACTCGGCGAAGTCTTCGTGGTCGGATGGGCCCTGGCCGCAGATGCCGACGTATTTGCCGTGGCGCTTGGCCGCCTGAATCGCCATCGACAGCAGCGCTTTCACCGCCTCGTTGCGTTCGTCGAACAGCTCCGACACCACGCCGGAGTCGCGATCCAGCCCCAGCGCCAGCTGGGTCATGTCGTTGGAACCGATGGAGAAGCCGTCGAAGTGCTCGAGGAACTGATCCGCCAACAGCGCATTGGACGGGATCTCGCACATCATGATCACTTTCAGCCCGTTTTCGCCGCGCTTCAGCCCCTGGCGCGCCAGCTCGGCCACCACCGCTTCCGCCTGCGCCACGGTGCGCACGAACGGCACCATGATTTCGACGTTGGTCAGCCCCATTTCGTTACGCACGCGTTTCACCGCCTCGCATTCCAGCGCAAAGCAATCGCGGAAGCTGTCGGCCACGTAACGGCCGGCGCCACGGAAGCCCAGCATCGGGTTCTCTTCGTGCGGTTCATACTTGTCGCCGCCCACCAGATTGGCATACTCGTTGGATTTGAAGTCGGACAGACGCACGATCACGCGCTTCGGCCAGAAGGCGGCGCCCAGCGTCGCGATGCCCTCGGTCAGACGGCCGACGTAGAACTCGACCGGGTGATCGTAACCCTGCATCAGCGCGCGAATTTCGTTTTGCAGCGCCGGCGTCTGCTGGTCAAACTCCAGCAGCGCACGCGGGTGCACGCCGATCATGCGGTTGATGATAAATTCCAGCCGCGCCAGGCCCACGCCTTCATTCGGCAAACGCGCAAAGTCGAAGGCGCGATCCGGGTTGCCGACGTTCATCATGATCTTCAGCGGCAGATCCGGCAGCTCGGTCACTTCGGAACTCTGCACGCTGAAGTCCAGCATATCGCTGTAAACGAAGCCGGTGTCGCCTTCCGCGCAGGAGACGGTGACTTTCTGGCCGTCTTTCAGCACGTCGGTGGCGTGGCCACAGCCCACCACCGCCGGAATGCCCAGCTCACGGGCGATGATCGCCGCGTGGCAGGTGCGCCCGCCGCGGTTGGTGACGATCGCGGCGGCTTTCTTCATGATCGGTTCCCAATCCGGGTCGGTCATGTCGGTGACCAGCACATCGCCCGGCTGGATGCGATCCATTTCGCTGATGTCGTGGATCACTTTGACCGGGCCGGCGCCGATGCGGTGGCCGATGGCGCGGCCTTCCACCAGCACCGGGCTGGAGCCGTTCAGCTGGTAGCGCTCCATGGTCTGCTCATTGGAGCGTACGGTCTCCGGACGCGCCTGCACGATCAGCAGCTTGCCGGTATGGCCGTCTTTCGCCCACTCGATATCCATCGGGCGACCGTAATGTTTTTCGATCAGGATCGCCTGCTGCGCCAGCGCCTGCACTTCTTCATCCGTCAGCGAGAAACGGCTGCGCTGCGCTTCCGGCACGTCTTCGATGCGCACCTGCTTGCCGTGATCCTGCGACGGTGCGTACACCATGCGGATCTTTTTCGAGCCCAGGTTGCGGCGCACGATCGCCGGCTTGCCGTTTTGCAGCGTCGGTTTGTGCACGTAGAACTCATCCGGGTTCACCGCGCCCTGCACCACCATTTCGCCCAGGCCGAAGGCGGAGGTGATGAATACCACCTGATCAAAGCCGGACTCGGTGTCGATGGTGAACATCACGCCCGAGGAGGCCAGATCGGAGCGCACCATCCGCTGTACACCCGCCGACAGCGCCACGCCGCGGTGGTCATAGCCCTGATGCACGCGATACGAGATGGCGCGGTCGTTGAACAGCGACGCGAACACGTGCTTGATCGCCACCATCACGGCGTCGATGCCCTGCACGTTGAGGAAGGTTTCCTGCTGGCCGGCAAAGGACGCGTCCGGCATGTCTTCCGCCGTGGCGGAGGAGCGCACCGCAAAAGAGGCTTCCGGTTCGCCATCGGCGAGCTGTTGGTAAGCCTGATGAATTTCACGTTCGAACTCGGCGTGGAACGGCGTGTCGATCACCCATTGGCGGATCTGGGCGCCGGCCTTGGCCAGTTGTGCAACGTCGTCAACGTCGGTCTGATCCAGTAGCTGATAGATGCGCTGGTTAACACCGCTTTGTTCGAGGAAATCGTTAAACGCCTGTGCGGTGGTGGCAAAACCGTTTGGCACGGCCACGCCCAAATCGGAAAGATTGGTGATCATTTCACCGAGGGAGGCGTTTTTGCCGCCGACACGGTCAACGTCGTGCATGCCAAGCTGGTTGTACCAAAGCACATTACGCAAGTCTGGGCCATTGTTGGACATCGAGACAATCCTTATTGCTATCAGTAGGGTAAAGACGGATTTAATTCGCTTGCTTTACGGCGCCGCTAACACGGAGCCGAATCAGACTAGCACACTGATCTGGGGAAAATGGAAAGGTGAATCGATCAACCCACTGAAGAAAGTGGTTTTTAAGAGAATGTCCTAACCGGCTGATTTGCCTGGGAACCGTTCCCAATCGCACGAAAAGCTTAGTTCTCAACAAATTACGTTCTTTTTAAACTTCTGTTTTAATGACCACGCAAACGCTACCGTTTTTGGTGAAAATAGCGGCAAATTTGCGTTTCGGATCGAAAAGCGTCGCTGCGCCACGATTTTTACCGTCGTCAAAATGCACTTTTCTTCACGCGCCGCCGCAAGGCGGTTTACCGCCCCGCCGTCACAATTTTTTCCCTCGCCCCTTTACCGGCGAATCGTCTGCGGCTCATGATATTGGCAGTTATGACAGCAGGAACACCGTTCTCAGGTAAGGAGCCTCGGGTGGAAAGAAGCGTTTTTTATATTTCGGATGGTACGGCGATCACCGCCGAAGTGCTGGGGCACGCGGTGCTGTCGCAGTTCCCGGTCACAGCGACCACGTACACCTTGCCGTTTGTCGAAACCGAGGCCCGCGCACGCGCAGTTCGCCAACAAATCGATGATATCTATAATGAAACCGGCGTGCGGCCGCTGGTTTTTTATTCCATCATCTCGCCGGAAGTGCGCGATGTGATCGTCCAGAGCCAGGGCTTTTGCCAGGATATCGTGCAGGCGCTGGTCGGCCCGCTGCAGGGCGAGCTGGACGTAGAACCGACGCCGGTGCCGAACCGCACCCACGGCCTGACCGCCAGCAACCTCGGCAAGTATGATGCGCGCATCGCCGCCATCGACTATACCCTGGCGCACGATGACGGCATTTCGCTGCGCAACCTCGATCAGGCGCAGGTGATCCTGCTCGGCGTGTCGCGCTGCGGCAAAACCCCCACCAGCCTCTATCTGGCGATGCAGTTCGGCATCCGCGCCGCCAACTATCCGTTTATCGCCGACGATATGGACAATTTGCACCTGCCGGCTTCGCTGAAACCGTTTCAGCATAAATTATTCGGCCTGACCATCGATCCGGAGCGCCTGGCGGCGATCCGCGAAGAGAGGCGCGAAAACAGCCGCTACGCCTCATTGCGCCAGTGCCGCATGGAGATCGCCGAGGTCGAGGCGCTGTTCCGCAAAAACCAGATCCGCTATCTCAATACCACCAACTATTCGGTCGAAGAGATCTCCACCAAAATCCTCGATATCCTCGGCATGAGCCGCCGCATGTTCTGATCTTTTCCTCGCGGGGCCGTCGCGCCCCGCCGCCTGCCGTTTATTTCAGCAGCAGCTGATTTTTTTGTGCTTTTTTTCGCGGCTTTGATCAACAGAACGCAATCTCTACGGTTGAATTCAGCGCTTTTTGCGTTATTGTGATCGCCATCACTTCCCGGCACTCCTGCCGCAGAGAAGAACAGTTTCCAGGGAACAACATGTACAAAACAGATGAACTGCGGACCGCGCGCATCGACAGCCTCGTCACGCCGCAAGCGTTGGCAGACAAGCTGCCGATCTCGGCGGCCGTCGCCGATAACGTGACAGCGTCACGAAAACGCATTGAAAAAATCCTCACCGGTGAAGACCGCCGCCTGTTGGTGGTGATCGGCCCCTGCTCCATCCACGATCTCGACGCCGCCGTCGATTACGCCGGCCGGCTGAACGCCCTGCGCGAACGCTACCAGGATCGTCTGGAAATCGTGATGCGCACCTACTTCGAAAAACCGCGCACCGTCGTCGGCTGGAAAGGCCTGATCTCCGATCCGGCGCTGGACGGCACCTTCCAGGTCAACCGCGGCATCGAAATGGCGCGCCGCCTGCTGCTGGAAGTGAACCAGCTCGGCCTGCCGACCGCCACCGAATTCCTGGACATGGTGGTCGGCCAATACATCGCCGATCTCATCAGCTGGGGTGCCATCGGCGCACGCACCACCGAAAGCCAGATCCACCGTGAAATGGCCTCGGCGCTCTCCTGCCCGGTCGGCTTCAAAAACGGCACCGACGGCAACACCCGCATCGCCATCGACGCCATTCGTGCGGCGCGCGCCGGGCACATGTTCCTGTCGCCGGACAAACATGGCCAGATGACCATCTACCAGACCAGCGGCAACCCGTATGGCCACATCATCATGCGCGGTGGCAAAACGCCGAACTACCACGCCAGCGACATCGCTACCGCCTGCGACAGCCTGCGCGAGTTCGATCTGCCGGAGCACCTGGTGATCGACTTCAGCCACGGCAACTGCCAGAAGATGCACCGCCGCCAGCTGGAAGTGGCCGACAACGTCTGCCAACAGATCCGCGCCGGCTCCGCCGCCATCACCGGCGTGATGGCGGAAAGCTTCCTGGTGGAAGGCACGCAGAAAATCGTCGCCGGCCAGCCGCTGACCTATGGCCAGTCGATCACCGATCCTTGCCTGAGCTGGTCCGACAGCGAACAGCTGCTGGCGATGCTGGCGGATGCGGTCGATAGCCGTTTCTGACGCAACCTGGGCCGGGGCTTCGCCCCGGCTTTATCCCTCCCGCCCCGCTCATCTATACTGATCGCAACCTCTTTGCACCCGCCGAAACGCACCTGGAGCCCCGGCATGATTCACTCTCTGTTATCCATCCCCTGCGTCACGCTGCAGGGCGAGCAAAAAACGCTGGGCGATTTCCCGGCGCGCGCTTACCTGGTGGTCAACACCGCCAGCAAGTGCGGCTTCACCCCGCAATACCGCGGGCTGGAAAATTTGTGGCAATACTATCGCGAACGCGGCTTGGTGGTGCTCGGCTTCCCCTGCAACCAGTTTGGTTCTCAGGAGCCGGGCAGCCCGCTGGAGATCGCCAACTTTTGCAGCCTCAACTACGGCGTCAGTTTCCCGCTGTTCAGCAAGATAGACGTTAACGGCCCCGGCGCGCACCCGCTGTTCAATGAGCTGAAACGCCTGGCGCCCGGCATTTTGGGTAGCCGCCGCATCAAGTGGAATTTCACCAAGTTTCTGCTCACCGCCGACGGCCAGCGCGTCACGCGCTTTGCGCCGATCACCAAGCCTGAACGTCTGTTTGACCGCATCGAAACCCTGCTGAAATAACGCCCCTTTTTTACGGGCCGAGTGCGCTCGGCCCGCCGCCGGATGTCCGTTCGACAAAAAGGTTCCAACGGTAAGAAAATTTTCCTTGATGTAACCTTTCCTTCACATGATAATGATTCTCAGTTTGATATTAATTACCATTTAATGGTCTGTTTTATAAGCACAATGATGATGGATATTGCCAACACGCCTACCCCCGCCGCCGCGGCCCCGACCGAGCACAGCGCAAACGCGCCGCCCAGCTACGACAGCGCACAGCTGCTCGGCGCCGACGGCATCGCGTTCATTACCCATCAGGGCCAGCGCTATCAGCTACGGCAGACCAAAGCCGGGAAATTGATCCTGACCAAATAACCACAGAATCCTCAAACGCCAGCCACCCCGATCTTTTGATCCAGGCAGCCAGCAAATCTATTGATATGTTTTATTACATACGGAGAGTTGCACCATGCCTCTGACATTTTCCACCCGGCTGCGTTTTTCCGCTTTGAGTCTGGCGATTGCCTGCGCTCTGCCTACGGTGGCCTTGGCCCAAAACACCAGCACAACATCCTCTTCCAACGCGGCGCCGGCTAAAAAAGCCAAAACCGCCGACGAGACCATGACCGTGGTCGCCACCGGCAACCAGCGCAGCAGCTTTGAAGCGCCGATGATGGTCACGGTGATCGAAGGCAACTCGCCGGAAAGCCAAACTGCAGGCACCGCCGCCGATATGCTGCGCCGCGTGCCGGGCATTACCGTCACGGGTTCCGGGCGCAGCAATGGGCAAGATCTCATGATGCGCGGTTACGACCGACGCGGCGTGCTGACGTTGGTTGACGGCATCCGCCAGGGGACCGATACCGGCCATATTAACGGCACATTTTTGGATCCTGCGTTAGTGAAACGCATTGAAATCGTGCGCGGCCCCTCCGCGTTGCTGTACGGCAGCGGCGCGTTGGGCGGCGTAGTGTCTTATGAGACCGTCGATGCCGCCGATCTGCTGCTGCCGGGCCACGATACCGGGTTCCGCGTCTACGGCACCGCCGGCACCGGCGATCACAGCCTGGGCATGGGCGCCAGCGCCTACGGCAAGACCGATAACCTCGACGGCCTGCTGTCGTTCGGCACTCGCGACGTCGGCGATCTTCGTCAGGGCAACGGCTTCGATGCGCCTAACGACGAAACCATCAGCAATGTGCTGGCCAAAGGCACCTGGAAGATCGACGATAGCCAGTCGCTGAGCGGCAACTTGCGTTACTACAACAACAGCGCCCAGGAGCCGAAAAACCCGCAAACTCCAGCCAGCTCCAGTGGAAACTTAATGACCGATCGTTCGACGATTCAACGCGACGCGGCACTGAGTTACAAACTGAAACCGGCCGGCCAAGATTGGCTGGATGCAGAAGCGAAAGTGTATTATTCAGACGTAAAAATTAACGCTCACGCCAATGGCAGCGAAGATGAAGCACGCAAACAAACCACGAAAGGCGCCAAACTCGAAAACCGAACGCGCCTGTTTGCGGATACTTTCGCCTCTCACCTGCTGACCTACGGCACCGAGGC
The DNA here is from genome assembly GCF_016805595.1 of Serratia sp. 4542. NCBI lineage: Bacteria > Pseudomonadati > Pseudomonadota > Gammaproteobacteria > Enterobacterales > Yersiniaceae > Serratia > Serratia sp. 4542. Next base: position 274,378 of record NZ_RXKV01000004.1, on the reverse strand, counting down.
TTACAAACAGGAACAAACGCCGGGCGGCGCTACCGAAAGTTTCCCGCAAGCAAAAATCAATTTCGCTTCAGGCTGGCTGCAAGATGAAATCACGCTGCGCGATCTGCCTGTCACTCTGCTCGCCGGCACCCGCTATGACAATTACAAGGGCTCAAGCGACGGTTATGCCGATGTGGATGCGGACAAATGGTCCTCTCGCGGTGCGGTCAGCATTACGCCTACCGACTGGTTGATGCTGTTCGGCTCCTATTCTCAGGCGTTCCGCGCGCCGACGATGGGTGAGATGTACAACGACTCCAAACACTTCTCAATTCCAATGGGGCCAACCACCATCACCAACTATTGGGTGCCTAACCCGAGTTTGAAACCGGAAACCAACGAAACCCAAGAGTACGGGTTTGGTCTGCGTTTCGATGATTTGATGCTGGCCGATGATAGCCTGCAGTTCAAAGCCAGCTATTTCGATACCAAAGCCAAGGACTACATCACCACCGATGTCACGATGGAACTGGGACGCGGTCCGCGAGGTCCTTATTGCATCAGTTGCACCACATTCTCGACCAATATCGATCGCGCCAAAATCTGGGGATGGGATGCTACGCTCAGCTATAAAACACCGTGGTTCGGCTGGGATTTGGCTTATAACCGCACCCGTGGCAAAAATGAAGCGACCGGTGACTGGTTAAGCAGCATCAATCCAGACACTGTCACCAGCTCGCTGGACGTGCCGCTGGGCGAAACCGGTCTGTCCGCCGGCTGGGTCGCCACCTTCGCCGAACGCGCGACGCGCGTGGAGACCGGCACGGCCGAACAAGCCGGCTATGGCGTCAACGACTTCTATCTGAGCTACAAGGGTCGCGATCGGCTGCAGGGCATGACCACCACCGTGGTGCTGGGCAACGCTTTCGACAAAGAATATTACTCGCCGCAGGGCGTCCCGCAGGATGGCCGCAACGCCAAACTGCTGGTCAGCTACCAGTGGTAATCATTTGACTATCTGGCGGACAACCCGGTTGTCCGCCGTTCGCATTACAGCGCAGGAGAATCCCGCATGAGCAATACCCTATACGAACGCTACCAACAGGCTAAAATCGATCACCCCGGCAAATACGCCCGCGATCTGGCGGCGATCCTCGGCGTCAGCGAAGCGGAGCTAACGCACGCCCGCGTCGGCCACGACACTCGCCGCCTGCAGGCCGACGCGCGCACCCTGCTGACCGAGCTTGAGCAGGTCGGCGTCACCAAGTCCATCACCCGCAACAGCTATGCGGTGCATGAGCAGATGGGCCGCTACCGCAACCAGCACCTCAACGGCCACGCCGGGCTGATCCTCAACCCGCGCGAGCTGGATCTGCGCCTGTTCCTCAACCACTGGACCAGCGTTTTCGCCATGAGCGAAACCAACAAGCGCGGCGTGCGCCACAGCATCCAGTTCTTCGACCAACAGGGCGATGCGCTGCACAAGGTCTACACCACCGAAGAGACCGATCTGCCGGCCTGGATGGCACTGGTGGAACGCCACCTGAGCGAAGAAAATCCGGCGCTGGCGCTGCAGCCCGCCGAGGCGAGCACTGCGGATGAAACGACGCAAGATCATGCAAAAATCGACGGTGAATGGCGCGCGATGACCGACGTTCACCAGTTCTTCCAGCTGCTCAGCCGCAACAAACTGACGCGCCAGCAGGCGTTCCGCGCCGTCGGCGACGATCTGGCCTATCAGGTGGACAACAGCGCGCTGTCGCAGCTGCTGGAAGCAGCGCAGCAGCAGCAGAACGAGATCATGATCTTCGTCGGCAACCGCGGCTGCGTGCAGATCTTCACCGGCCAGATCGAACGTTTGATGCCGCAGGAAGGCTGGATCAACGTGTTCAACCGCCGCTTCACGCTGCACCTGATCGAAGACGCCATCGCCGAAAGCTGGATCACCCGCAAACCGACCAAAGACGGCATCGTCACCAGCCTGGAGCTGTTCGCCGCCGATGGCACGCAGATTGCGCAGCTGTATGGCCAGCGTACCGAAGGGCAGCCGGAACAAACCCAGTGGCGCGAGCAGGTTGCCGCGCTCGCCGCCAAGGACATCGCCGCATGAAATCTTCCTTGATCCGCCGCCTGGCGTTGATGATGTCGCTGGCGCTGCCGCTCACCGCTGCGGCGGCGCAGCGCATCGTCTCGATCGGCGGCGACGTGACGGAAATCGCCTTCGCGCTCGGCGCCGGCGACGAGGTGATCGCCCGCGACAGCACCAGTCTGCATCCGGAAGCGGTGAAAAAGCTGCCGGACGTCGGCTATATGCGCCAGCTGAACGCCGAAGGCATTTTGGCGCTGAAGCCGACGCTGGTACTGACGACCGAGCTGGCACAGCCGGCGCTGGTGCTCAAACAGCTGGCGGACAGCGGCGTCAACGTGGTCAGCGTGCCGGGTGACACCACCCTGCAGGCGGTGCCGCAGAAAATCGCTACGATTGCCGCTGCGCTGCAGCGCGTTGAGCAAGGCAAACAGCTGAGCGAGCGCTATCGACAACAGCTGGCGGCGGTCGATACCTCCCCGCTGCCGGTCAAGGTGCTGTTCGTGATGAGCCACGGCGGCATCACGCCGATGGCCGCCGGGCAACACACCGCCGCCGACGCGGTGATTGCCGCCGCCGGCCTGAAAAACGCCATGCAGGGCTTTGACCGCTACCGTCCGCTGTCGCAGGAAGGCGTCATCGCCAGCGCGCCGGATCTGTTGCTGGTCACTACCGACGGCGTGCGCACCCTCGGCGGCGAACAGCAGCTGTGGACGCTGCCGGGCCTGGCGTTGACACCGGCAGGCAAGCAACGCCGCGTGCTGATCGTCGATGACATGGCGCTGCTGGGCTTCGGTCTGGAAACGCCGGCGGCGCTGGCCAAACTGCGCCACGCGGCGGAGCAAAAGTAATGCGCTGTCGCACCTCGCCTCAGCTGGCCATCATCGGTCTGCTGGTGTTGCTGACGCTGCTGGCGCTGGTCGCCGCCAACCTGGGCGCGCTGACGCTGTCGTTTCGCACCCTGTGGCGCGAACCTTTCAGCGATGCCGCCTGGCACATCTGGTTGAACATCCGCCTGCCGCGCGTGCTGCTGGCGGTGGTGATCGGCTGCGCGCTGGCGGTATCCGGTGCGGTGATGCAGGGGCTGTTCCGCAACCCGCTGGCGGATCCGAGCCTGCTGGGCATCAGCAGCGGCGGCGCGCTGTTTGTCGCTCTGTTCATCGTGATGCCGCTGGCGTTGCCGGTGACGATCGCACTGTACGGCCATATGCTGGCGGCGTTCCTCGGCAGCCTGCTGGTATCGCTATTGATCTACGGCATCAGCCGCAGCGGGCACGGCAATCTGTCGCGGCTGCTGCTGGCGGGCATCGCCATCAACGCCCTGTGCATGGCGGCCATCGGCGTGCTCTCTTACGTCAGCAGCGATCAACAGCTGCGCCAGTTCTCGCTGTGGATGATGGGCAGCCTCAGCCAGTCACAGTGGCCGACGCTGGCGGTTTCCGCCTCGCTGATCCTGCCTACGGCGCTGCTGACGCTGCTGCAGGCGCGCCGGCTGAACCTGTTGCAGCTGGGGGACGAAGAGGCCCACTACCTCGGGGTGAACGTCCAGCGCGCCAAGCTGCAGCTGCTGTTGCTGAGCGCCTTGCTGATCGGCGCGGCGGTAGCGATGAGCGGCGTGATCGGCTTTGTCGGTTTGGTGGTGCCGCATCTGGTGCGCATGCGCCTCGGCGGCGATCACCGCTGGCTGCTGCCCTGCTCCGCGCTGGGCGGCGCCTGTCTGCTGCTGGTCAGCGATACGCTGGCGCGCACGCTGGTGGCGCCGGCCGAAATGCCGGTGGGGTTGATGACCAGCCTGATCGGCGGTCCTTACTTCTTGTGGCTGGTGATGCGCCAGCGGGAGCGAACCGGTGGATAACGCCGCCTGCCTGACGGCCCGAGAGCTGCGCTACAGCCTCGGTGCGCGCCGCTTGATCAACGACGTTTCGCTCAGCCTCGCCGGCGGCGAAATGGTGGCGATTATCGGCCCTAACGGCGCCGGCAAATCGACGCTGCTGCGCTTGCTGACCGGCTATTTGACGCCGGACTGCGGCGAATGTCGCCTGCTTGATCGCCCGCTGGAACAGTGGGCGCCGCAGCAGTTGGCCAAAGTCCGAGCCGTGATGCGCCAGTACAGCGATCTGGCGTTTCCGTTCAGCGTGGAGGAAGTGGTCAGCATGGGGCGGGCGCCGCACGGCAAACGCGACGAGCATCAGGCGATCCAACAGGTGATGGCGCAGACCGATTGTCTGGCGCTGGCGCAGCGCGACTACCGCCAACTGTCCGGCGGCGAACAGCAGCGGGTACAGCTGGCGCGGGTGTTGGCGCAGCTGTGGCAACCGCAGCCGTCTCCCGCCTGGCTATTTCTCGACGAGCCGACCTCGGCGCTGGATCTGTACCACCAGCAGCACACCCTGCGCCTGCTGCGCTCGCTGACGCGCCAACAGCCGCTGGGCGTCTGCTGCGTGCTGCACGATCTTAATCTGGCCGCGCTGTACGCCGATAGGATCCTGCTGCTGCATCAGGGGCGTCTGGTGGCGAGCGGCACGCCGCAGGAGGTGTTGCAGACGGAGATCCTCACCCGCTGGTATCAGGCCGATCTCGGCGTGGTGCATCATCCCGAAGTGTCGCTGCCGCAGGTCTACCTGCGTCAATAACGTCAAGGGCGCCATTAAGCGCCCTTTTTTCATCTCAGCTGGAGCAGGAAATCTCCAGATGTTTGCCCCAGTCCGGCGGCAGCACGGCGAGATCGTCATATTCCGGCGCATCGTCGAACGGCCGCAGCAGGGCCTGATGCAACCGCTGCAAACGGCCCACGTCGTCTTGCTCCGCGTCTTCAATCGCCTGCTGCGCCAGATAGTTGCGCAGGATCAGGCGCGGGTTCACCGCCTTCATCGCCCGTTGCCGTTCCTCATCGCTCACCTGCTCCTGCTGCAAACGCTGACGATACTGCTGATACCAGGAATCGAACGCCGCGCGGTCGATAAACTCGTCGCGCAGCGGCGACTGCGCCTGTTGCTGTTCAGTGTCGCTCAACAGGCGGAACGTGCGGGTATAGTCCCGCCCTTCCTGCGCCATCAGGCTCAACAGCCCGGTGAGCACGTCATTGTCCTGCGCCGTCGGCGTGAAGAAGCCGAGTTTAGCGCGCATCTGTTCGCCGTAGGCGCGCATCAGCGCCGGTTCATACGCCGCCAGCGCCTGCTGCAGCTGTTCAGTGGTCATCAGCCCCGACAGGGTCTGCGCCAGGCGATGCAGGTTCCACAGCGCCACCGCCGGCTGATTGTCGAAGGCGTAACGCCCCTGATGGTCGGAGTGATTGCAGATATAACCGGGCTGATAGTCATCGAGGAAGCCGTAAGGGCCGTAGTCAATGGTGATGCCGAGAATCGACATGTTGTCGGTGTTCATCACGCCGTGAGCGAAACCGACGGTTTGCCAATGGGCGATCAGGCGCGCCGTCCGTTCCACCACGTCGGTAAACCACAGCAGGTAACGTTCAGCCTGATCCTGCAGCTGCGGCCAGTGACGGGCAATGACGAAATCCGCCAGCTGCCGCACCTGCTCCGGCTGTTTGCGGTAGTAAAAGTGCTCGAAGTGGCCGAAGCGCACGTGGCTTTCCGCCACCCGCATCAGCATGGCGCCGCGTTCCGGCTGCTCGCGGAACACCGGCTGCCGGCTGGTCACGATGGTCAACGCCCGGGTGGTCGGGATCCCCAGATGATGCAGCGCCTCGGAGGCCAGAAACTCGCGGATCACCGAGCGCAGCACCGCGCGGCCGTCCCCCATACGCGAATATGGCGTCAGCCCGGCGCCCTTCAGGTGCCAGTCGCGGTGGCTGCCGTCCGCCAGGACCTGTTCGCCCAGTAAAATGCCGCGGCCATCCCCCAGCTGCCCGGCCCAGACGCCAAACTGGTGGCCACTGTACACCTGCGCCAACGGCTGCATGCCGGGCAGCAGCGTTTCTCCCGCCCAAATGGGGGTTTTATCCTGGGTAAACCAACTTTCATCCAGCCCCAGCTCGCGCGCCAGCGGCTCGCTGTGGTACAGCAGGCGCGCATCCTTGAGCGGCGTCGGGTTCAGGGCGGTGTAGAAACCGGGTAACTGTTGGTAGTAAGCGTTATCGAACTGCGGCATAGGCCCTCCGTTTCAGCGTAGTGTAGAGCCTGGACGGGCGGATTAACACCGAAGGAATGCAGGGAGAACGCATCCGCCTGTCGCCAGGACGGATGCGGGGAGTTTGGCGTTTCCACCTGGCGGAGGAAACGCGGTTTAACGCGGGCTGACAAAACGGTGTCATCAGCCAAAAAACGATGGCGAATAACGGCGACGGAATCACGGCAAACATCACCCCGCGCATTATTTACCTCATTGTGTGTAGTTTTTTATATCACTTCTTAATTATTGAACTCGCTGGGCTTCGCCAGCAAAGTTTGCAGATTATCCACACCAACGCTGGGCCATAAAAAACCTTGCAGGCCTAAAACACCGGCGTATCTGAGTTTATTAAAGTACTCTTTTTTCTCTATTCCTCCGACGATCACGCCTTTACACAACAGGTTGATATTCTTTAACAACGAGTCGATGACCACGTCATACCCCTGATGGGTAAACAGCTGCCAGTAAAAACGCTTGTCTATCTTTACATAGTCAAACAAACCATCATACAGCGCGGTCAAGGTGGCTTTACCGGAACCGAAATCATCGAGCCACAGCGTAAACATTTCGCTTAATCGCTGCACGTTCGGGTTGTTCTTCCCGGCCGAAAGATTCGGAAAACTCTCACTCATTTCGAATGCAATAAAAGGATATTGCCTGATCCATTGGCACAATGCCGGATCGGAAAGAATAAGTTCGACGATGGTTTCTTCGATATTGATGGTCAACTGCACGCTGTTACCGGTAAACCAGCCCGCGTGCCGCTCCGCAAGTTTCAATTGCTCATTAAATAACTCAATCCTTTGTTCAGGCGCCAATAAATTAATCCCAATTTCGGCCGGCATGGCTAAATCACCGTCGAGACTGTTGAAACGGCTCAACATTTCCACCGCCAACAGCCTGCCCTCCATTGAGTAAACAGGTTGAAAAACATAGCTACTAATAAAGTCAGCTTCGAGTTGGATGTTCATTTTAATGCCACAGGATGAATGGCTAGCGTATCATCGTATATCAATATATTTTATCGATCAATCCTTCTGGGATTAATCGGAAACATCAATGCAAATACCCATGAAATATCATTTAATTGATAGATTAAAGCTATACGACAATCGCGAAAGGCGCAAAAGAAAAGCAGCTGAACTTATGCCACCTTTCTCGCCTAACGCGTGATATGAAAAGGTATTTGGCTTAAGTGGATTGGATGACGGGCTAAATTTGACTTATCTCCGTTGTTTTATTTAAGAAAAATCTTAAATAAAGTAAAATAATCTTTCTGCCGTAACGCCGATTTTTCCTGCCGTTAACGATGACTGATTAAATTTAATAACACATCAATTCCGCCCGTTATTCTCAGCATTGAAAACGTAAAAAAATGCCCACCTTGATTTTCAGAAAATCTGCGCTACGCCCCTGCGAAACGTCGATTTCAGCGATAAAAAAAGGGATGAGCACGCTCATCCCCTTCACCATCCCATACCGGCTAACGGATCGTTTCGCTCAGCCATTGCCGCAGTTCGGTCAATTCCGCCGCCTGTTGCGGATAATCCGCCATCAGCCGATCGCAGCAAGCGGCAACGGGCTCGCTGCGATACGCGCAGCCCACCAGCGCTTCCGCCAGCCGTTGCAGCGGGGCGGGATTCAGGCTGTCGGTGAACACCTGCGCGCGAACAATCGTTCCCTTCTCCACGTCGAAGAACAGATCCACGCCGCCCCAGACGAAGCGTTCGTTAAGCAGATGGCTGAACGCCGGCGCCTTGCCGAAATTCCATTCCCAACTGCTCTGTTTGGCGAACTGCGCGGCAAAATCGGGCAAATCAGGGAATACGTCCGGCGAAATGATCTCCGGCTCGGCCGTCTCGCCATAGTGGGCAAAAAAGGCCTGCACGATGGCTTCGCACACCTGTTCATGGCTGATACCCGGCAAAAACTCCGCCAAATTGGCGACGCGCGAACGCACCGAGGTGATGCCCTTGGCCTGCAGCTTTTTGGGATCGGGATTGAGGTAGTCTGCCAGCCGCTCCAGATCGGCGTTCAGCAGCAGCGTGCCGTGGTGGAAACCACGGTCCTGGGTTTCTCGATAGGCCGAGCCGGATATTTTGCGCGGCCCGTCGGCGGTTTCCATCACCAGATCGTTGCGCCCCGACGCGCCGGCCGTGACGCCCAGCTGCCGCAGCGCTTGCAGAATGATGTCGGTCGAGACGCTTTTGTCGTAACCCGGTTTGCCGGCCATAAAGGTGAAACAGGTGTTGCCCAGGTCGTGAAATACCGCCCCACCGCCGCTGCTGCGCCGCGCCAGCCGAATGCCGTCCTGCTCCATGCGCCGGGTGTTGCACTCCTTCCAGGGGTTCTGCGACTGGCCAATCACCACCGTTTCGGCATTGCGCCACAGAAAGAGGATTTTTTGCGTGGTCATCTCGCGGAAGATGCATTCTTCCACCGCCAGGTTAAACCAGGGATCGTAGGAATCGGAGATCAGTAAACGCAGGCTGTTCATGGCAGGCACCGTTCAAAACACGTGATACCGCCATGATACACCAAATCAATAGGTTAAGGCTAAATGCGTCGCGCCTGCCAGTACACCCGCTTCCAGTAGACGTTATCGAGCGAGGAGCGGATCACTCCGCGGCTGGTCGAAGCGTGGATAAATTGGTCGTTGGTATCGTAAATGCCGACGTGCAGGCCGTTCTCACCGCCGCCGGTTTTGAAAAACACCAGGTCGCCCGGCATCAGCTCATCACGCGAAACCTTGGTGCCCAGCGAGGTTTGCTCTTCGGTCGAACGCGGCAGCTGCATGTCGAAACGATCGCGGAACGTGCGGTAAACAAAGCCGGAACAATCTACGCCGCCGCGATCCAGGCCGCCGTAACGGTATGGCGTACCGTACCACTGACGCAGTTGCTCGTTGAGCTGGGCCACCACCACGATAGAGTCCGCCAGGCGGCCGCTCGGCGGCGGCGCATGGCTGCTGCAGCCGGCGAGGATCAAACTGGCTAATAAAAACCACACACGCATCCGCATAATATTCCTTCATTGAACACGCTGCCGCATTATGCCAATCGGCACACCACCACCGCCTGCGAGGCGAAGCCGGCACCACGTAAGGAGAGCGCTATTTGGCGTTAATTTATCTCCCGCACGGGGAAAAAGGCAAGCGCCATGAGGGAGATAATAGCAGGATCGCCGGTTTTGACCCTATTCCGGCGATTTTGTCTCGGATTTGCTGTTAATCAGCCAGACGCCGAACAGAATAAACAGCGTGCCCAACGTTTTCAGCAGCGTAGCGGATTCGTTAAACCACGGCAGGATCACCGCCGCCAGATAGACCAGCGCGTAGCTGACGCTCAGCAGAGGATAAGCGCGGTTTAACGGCAGGTGGCGCAGCGCAAAGAACCAACACAGCATCGACAGCGCATAACCGAAGATGCCGCCGCCCACCGCCAGCAGCGGCAGCCAGTAGTCGCCGATCAACGCCAACGAGACGTCGGCGAACGACATCAGCGGGATTTGCACCATGCCCCACTTCATCAGCAACTGCGCCAGCGTCACCAGCAACACGCTGGCGGCGCCCCAGGCATAGCCCCTCATGAATGCACGCTCATCAGCAGGATCCCCAACATAATCGACGCTACGCCACACCAGTGGCGCACGGTCGTCGGCTCATGAAACAGCCAGCGCGCCGCCAGCGTCACCATCACGAAGTTCAGGCTGAGCATCGGGTAAGCCAGGCTGAGCGGCAGGCGTTGCAGCACATTGAGCCACACCGCCATGCCCAGCCCCAGCAGCAGCACCGCCAGCGCCAGCCAACGCAGCGTCTGCTTCAGCCGCGCTTCGTCCGCCCGCTCCCAACAGTGCGCCGCCTGCTTCTGGCACAGCTGCCCACCGCAGGTGAGCAGGCTGACCACAATCACCAACAGAAAACCCATCATGGTTGCTGTTTATACCACATCAGCACCAGGCGATTCATACGATCTACCTTGTCTGCGGCAGGCAGTTCCTGCGGCAGCGCTTCGCCACGGGACAGCTGCAGCACCAGCGACACGTTCCCCTGTTTGCGCGCCTGCGCCAGCCACTGCGGGAAGTCGGCGTCGCTGATCAGGTGGCCTTTGGCGTCCGGATACTCCAGACCATAAGCTACCTCGCCTTTCTGGCTGTACATCAGCACGTCGCTACGCTTCAGTTCCCAGGCCAAACCGGCCGCTACCCCGACGCTGTCGGTCAGCACGTAACGGCTGTCGCCCAGCTCGGCCATCGTGGCGCGCGCGAAGTTCTGCGGCAGCTTGGAATCGGTCACCTGTTGCGGGATGGCGTAGCCGATCACCAGGCACAGCAATACCGGGCAGGCCGCCGCCCAGCGCCATTGACGGCCGTTATCGCGTGCGGAAACCAGCGCGAACAGGAGCCAGCCGCCGAAGGCGATCAGGCCGAGCACCACCTTCGGCCACTCTTGCGCGGTAAACAGATGGGCTTTCGGCAGCAGGCCGGCGCTCAACACCACCAGCGCCACGATGCCGATCAGCCCGAACAGGCCGTTCAGCCAGGCATTGGCCTTGAACAGTCTGGCGCGCAGGGTGGCGGCGTAGTCTTCCGCATAGGCGGTCATCAGCAGCGCCAGCGGCGCCATGCACGGCAGAATGTAGGTCGGCAGCTTGCCTTTGGCGATGCTGAAGAAGATCAGCGGCATCATCGCCCAGCTCAGCAGGAAGAACAGCTCCGGGCGCTGTACGCGTTCGCGCCAGCCCTTGAGCAGCGCACCGGGCAGCAGCGCCAGCCACGGCAGCACCGCCGCCAGCAGGATCGGCAGGTAATACCAGAACGGCGCCTTGTGCTGGGCGTTATCTTCGGCGAAACGCTGAATATGTTCGACCCAGAAGAAGTAATTCCAGAAATCGGGTTCGCGTTGCGCGATCGCCAGCGCCCACGGCAGGCTGAGCAACGTAGCGGTCACGATCGCCACCGGGCCGTAGCACAGCAGATCCTTGATGCGACGTTGCTGGATGACGATCGGGATCACCGCGATCACCGGCACCGCCAGCGCCAGGAAGCCCTTGGTCATAAAGCCCATGCCGCAGGCCAAGCCCAGCAGCGCGTAGGCGCCCAGCTTGCCTTTGACCGAAGTGGCTTTCAGCGTCAGGTAGTAGCTGACCATCGCCGCCGCCAGCCACAGCGAGATCATCGGATCCAGCACGCTGTAGGTGCCGATGCTGAACACCAGCACCATCGACAGGAAAATCAGCGCCGCCAGGCTGGCGCGGCGCGCATTGCGCCACATCAGCATCGCCAGCGCGAACACCAGCAGTGCGGTCATGCCGGTGCTGAACACCGAGCCGAAGCGCACCGCAAAGTTGTTTTCGCCGAACAGCCACTGGCTGATGTTATTGAACCAGTAACCCGCCACCGGCTTTTCGAAGTAGCGTAGCCCCAGCAGGTGCGGCACAACCCAATCGCCGCGCTGCAGCATTTCACGGCTGATCTCGGCATAACGCGTCTCGTCCGGCTGCCACAGCAGGCGGCCGTTAAGTGGGATCAGGTAAACCAGAGCAAAAAAAACGGCCAGCAGAATGGCCCAGGATCCTTTTAGCGCCTTCATGTAACGTCCTTCACATCGGTTTGACAGCCCAGCCAACCTTCGCGGCCGGGGAAAGGAGCACGCTTGATGCGGCCCAACGGCAGTGACGCCAAATCTTGTGGTAACAGCGCGCTAAGCGGACAGAATTCGATGCCCTGCTGCCGTGCGCGTTGCAATAACTGTTCGAACATCGCCGCTTGCGACATGCCTTCCACTTCGGTGTGAATGGTGTACACCGGCACGCCGCGATCGTTCTCGATGGCGCGCAGAATGTAGTCGTTGAAGTCGGCCATGCTGACTTCGCTGCCGATCACTTCGTCGAAGGTCGGCAACGTCACCGGGATCTGCACCGTGCCGTGACGCCCGTCGCTCAGCACCGGACGGAATGGATGGGTGCCGCGGCAATCGCTGTTGTAATGGAAGCCGAAGCGTTGCTTGACCTCCAGCACGCGCGTATCGGCACGCCAGCCCGCCACGGCGGAGCATTTCACCGGTTGGCCGGTGCTGGCGCTCAGGGCATCGACGCCCAGCTGCACCTGTTCGGTCAGCTGCGCCTCGCTCCACTTGCCGACCTTGGCCTGCCACCCCTGGTGATCCCAGGCGTGCAGCCCGACTTCATGGCCGGCTTCGGCGGTGCGCTTCATCAGCGGCCCCAACGCGCGTGAAATGTTGCGCCCCGGCCAGGCGGTGCCGGCCAGCAGAATGTCCAGGCCGTACAGCGAGGCGGCGTTCGAACGCAGCATTTTCCACAGAAATTTCGGACGCAAAAGGCGCCAAAGATGGCGCCCCATGTTGTCCGGTCCCACGCTGAAGAAGAAGCTGGCCTGAATGTCGTACTTGTCGAACAGGTCCAGCAACTGCGGCACCCCTTCACGGGTGCCGCTGAAGGTATCTACATCAACCCGCAGACCGACTTTCTTCATGCATCGTTCCCTTCCTGAACGGTAGTGCGCAGGAAGTAGTCCAGCGTATCGGCGACGGTTTGCTTCATCTCGATGGTCGGCTGCCAGCCCAGCAGGCGGTGAGCGTTCTTGATGCTCGGCGTGCGGTGCTCGACGTCCTGGTAACCTTTACCGTAGTAGCTGCTGCTCTCAACGTCCTTGAAGCCGGCAAACGGCGGGAAGCGGTCGCGCAGCGGGTGGTTGTTGAAGCTTTCCAGCAGCATTTCCGCCAGCTCGCGGATGCTCGCTTCGTTGGTCGGGTTGCCGATGTTGACGATCTGGCCGTCGCACAGGCCGTCGCGGTTCTCGATGATGCGGAACAGCGCTTCGATGCCGTCGTTGATGTCGGTGAAGCAACGTTTCTGCGCGCCGCCGTCCATCAGTTTGATCGGCGAACCTTCCACCAGGTTGAGGATCAGCTGGGTGATGGCACGGGAAGAGCCGATACGCGCAGCGTCCAGGTTATCCAGGCGCGGCCCCATCCAGTTGAATGGACGGAACAGCGTGAACTTCAGGCCTTCTTTAGCGCCGTAAGCCCAGATCACCCGATCCAGCAGCTGTTTGGAGACCGAGTAGATCCAGCGCTGTTTGTTGATTGGCCCGACGATCAGGCGCGAATGGTCTTCGTCGAACTCTTTGTCGTCGCACATGCCGTACACTTCTGAGGTGGACGGGAAGATGATGCGCTTGTTGTATTTCACGCAGTCGCGAACGATCTTCAGGTTCTCTTCGAAATCCAGCTCGAACACGCGCAGCGGGTTACGGGTGTATTCGATCGGCGTCGCGATCGCCACCAGCGGCAGCACCACGTCGCATTTCTTGATGTGATACTCGATCCACTCGGAGTGGATGCTGATGTCGCCTTCCACGAAGTGGAAACGCGGGTTGTCGAGGAAACGGCTGATGGCGTCAGAACCGATATCCAGGCCGTAGATGTCGTAGCGATCGTCACGCAGCAGGCGCTCGGTCAGGTGGTTACCGATGAAGCCGTTGACCCCGAGGATCAGCACGCGAGTGCGGCGTTTCATTACGGCGTTCGGCTTGGCGGCCAAGCGCACGTCGGTGACGATGCCCATTTCCTGCGCCAGGCGGCTGCCCTGCACGTACAGGCCGCTGTCGTTCTGACCGGCAACGATCTCCAGCGCGCCTTCGCCACAGGCGATGACCAGCGGCGAGGTGCTCAGTACGGTGCCCGGCTGCTTGTCGTGTTGGGTATCCAGCACGCGAGAGCGCCAGACGATCAGCTTGCGCTGGCCGAGGTAGCTGAAGGCACCCGGGTACGGTTCCGTGACGGCACGTACCAGGTTGTTGATCTCTTTGGCGGACTTGTGCCACAGGATCTCGCCGTCCGCCGCGGTGCGACGGCCGAAGTAGCTGGCCTGAGACTCATCCTGCTTGGTGAAGGTGGCGGTGCCGTTCTTCAGCTTCGGCAACTGCTCTTTCAATACGGCCTGCGCGGCTTCCAGCACTTTTTTGTGCAGCGTCAGCGCAGTGTCGCTGTCGGCGATGGTCACTTTCTGCTGACCGACGATGTCGCCGGCGTCCGGGCGTTTCACCATCTTGTGCAGCGTGGCGCCGGTTTCGGTTTCGCCGTTCACCAGCGCCCAGTTCACCGGGGCGCGGCCACGGTAATGCGGCAGCAGCGAACCGTGCAGGTTGAAGCCGCCCTGCGGCGCCAGCGAGAGGATCTCGTCGCTCAGCATATGGCGGTAGTAGAACGAAAAGATCACGTCCGGCTGCAGGTCGCGAATGCGGTCAACCCACAGCGGGTGGTTCACGTCTTCCGGCGCATAGACCGGCAGATCCAATTCGGCGCCCAAACGGGCCACGGAGGAGAAGAAGTTGTTCTCACCAGGGTCGTCGGTGTGCGTGAATACGGCCTGCACGTCATAACCCGCCTCAGTCAGCGCTTTCAGACCTGCGCAGCCAATATCATGGTAAGCAAATACAATAGCTTTCATCATTCTTCTTCCTGAGTATTGTGGTCCTGCTGTACGCCGACCACTTTCTGAACAAAATAGCGAGGACGTGCGCGCACGTCGGTATAGATGCGGCCGATGTATTCACCCAGTAGCCCCATGCCAACAAACTGGGCGCCGATAAAGGTGAACAGCACGGCGAAGAGGGTGAACACGCCGCCGGCGGCCCATTCAGGGCCGAGCAGCAGACGCAGCGCAATCAGCACCAGCGCCAACACAAACCCGGACAGCGCCACGATGCTGCCGACCACGCTGAGCAAACGCAGCGGGGTGGTGGTCAGGCAGGTGATCAGGTCGTACATCAGGTTGATCAGCTTCATCAGGCTGTACTTGGAATCGCCAAACTCGCGCTCGGCGTGACGCACGTCGATCTCGGTCGTGCGACGGGCGAAGGTGTTCGCCAGAATCGGGATAAAGGTGCTGCGCTCGTGGCAGTGCAGCATCGCCTCAACGATGTGACGACGGTAGGCGCGCAGCATGCAGCCGTAGTCTCCCATCGACTTGCCGGTGGCGCGTTGAATCATCATGTTGATCACGCGCGAAGCGCTTTTGCGGAACCAGGAGTCTTGACGGTTGGCGCGCACGGTGCCCACCACGTCATAGCCCTCTTCCGCCACGCTGACCAGACGAGGGATCTCCTCCGGCGGGTTCTGCAGATCGGCGTCCAGCGTAATCACCAGATCGCCGGTCACCTGGTTGAAACCGGCCATGATCGCCGAGTGCTGGCCATAGTTGCGGTTCAGCAAAACGGCGATGACGTGGCTGTCCGGTTTTTCCGCCGCCGCGGTCAGCATGTCCGCGGAGTTGTCGCTGCTGCCATCGTCGACGAGGATGATTTCATAAGGTTGAGATAACTGCTTGCAAGCGGCGGTAGTACGCTCCAGCAACGCCGGCAGACTTTCCTGCTCGTTGTATACCGGGATGACTATCGACACTTTTTTAATCGGTTCAACGCGAGACACGTAAAGACTCCACAACAGAAGACAAGGCATTGACCACGCGATCCACGTCGGCGTCGGTCATATCAGGGAATAGCGGTAAAGTGCACAGCCGCGCCGAGTTCCATTCGGTATTCGGCAAGGAAAGCTGCGGATAACGCTCACGGTAGAATTTCTGGGTATGCGCGGCGCGGAAATGCAGCCCGGTGCCGACGCCAACCTCTTTCAGACGCTCCATCAACCGATCGCGATCGATGCCGCAACGCTCAGGGTCGACGCGCACCATAAACAGATGCCAGGCGTGGTCATGCGGGTAATCCGGCACGCCCAACGGTTGGAACGGCGAGCCTTCCAGCGCGCTCAGGTAGCGCTGTGCCAGCGCCTTGCGGCGCGCGTTCAGCTCAGCGAAGCGCGACAGCTGCACCACGGCGATCGCCGCGTGAATGTCGGACAGGTTGTATTTGTAACCCGGCTCCACCACTTCGGCCTGCGGTTTGCGGCCAAGCTGCTGACGATCGAAGGCATCGACGGCCAGACCGTGGAACTTCAGGCAACGCAGGCGATCCGCCAGCGCATCGTCGTCGGTGGCGATCAGGCCGCCCTCGGCGCAGGTCACGTTTTTAATGGCGTGGAACGAGAAAATCGCCGTGCCACGCGCGCCGACCCATTCGCCGTTGTAGCGCGTACCGACCGCATGGGCGGCGTCTTCGATCAAAGGCAGACCGTGGCGTTCGGCCACGGCGCGCAGCGCGTCCATCTGAAGAGGAGCGCCGGCGTAGTGCACCGGAACAATCGCTTTGGTTTTCGGGGTGATGGCAGCCTCGACATCGGCGGCGCTGACCATCAACGTATCACGGTCAACGTCGATCATGACCGGCGTGGCGCCCAGCAGCTCGATCATGTTGAGGGTGGAAACCCAGGTTTGCGAAGGGGTGATGACTTCGTCGCCGGGGCCGATGCCCAGCGCCATCAGCGTGATGTGCATGCCAGCCGTGGCGGAACTGACGGCGATCGCATGCTTACAGCCGAAGGTGGAACAGAAGTCGCTTTCCAGCTGCTGGTTTTGCGGCCCGGTGGTGATCCAACCGGAACGCAACACTTTCTCTACCGCGGCGATTTCTTCATCGCCGATGGCCGGACGAGAGAAAGGCAAAAATTGATCCATAGTTAACCCCAAACGTATCGAACTGCTTTTGATGACACTGTAAATCCCTTTCGTTTAACGGATATTAAACGCCAGAGAAGAATCATTTCCGTGGATTAACTGCCAATGTAAGGCCGCAAGCTTAACTAAACCTTAAGACGAGACTTGTCATCAGTGGGTCAACTGATTGGTGGGTGCCGCCATCATCTATTTAAAATTATTATTAAAATCAATTTCTTATATTTATTAATAATTATTTACGTATTTTATTTTTGCCGAATCAAGCGTAGCACGTCATCGACGTTTTTCAAGAAAATCGATAAGAAAGTGAGAGGCAGCCCAATATTAACCGATGATTACCCGGCTATTTATATTCACTACGTTTAGTTTTCGTTTACGTTGCGCCCCGCCGTCGCCGCGACTCAAGCCGTGCGGGTCATGATCCAACGCTGGTCCCCCACCCATTGCAGGTGGAAGTCCACTTCATAGATCTGCGACAGCAGCGCGGGTGCCATCACCTCACGCGTGGCCCCCTGTGCCACCAGCCGCCCGGCGTGCAGCAACCAAACCCGATCGGCCTGCTGTAAGGTATGATTCAGATCGTGCGCGCACACCAGCGCGCTGCGCCCGCTCTGGCAAAATTCCCGCAGCAGGCGATCCAGCGCGACTTTCTGAGCCACGTCCAGGCTGTTGGTCGGCTCATCCAGCAACAACAGCCGACTGTGCGGATTGACGCTGGGCCACACCTGCAGCAACACCGCCGCCAGCCGCACCCGCTGCCATTCGCCACCGGAGAGCTGCGTCAGCATGCGTGACAGCTTATCCACCAGCTTCAGCCGCTGGCACAAATAGAGAATGGCGTGTTCCACATCGGTTTGCGCCGCTGCCGCTGGCCGGTGCAAGGCCAAATACTGGAACACCGGCATCAGCGACACCGGCGGCTGTTGCTGGCTGAGATAGCCGCGCCGGCATGCCAGCGCGTTACCCGGATAATCGGCCAGCGCGCGCCCGTCCAGGCGAACCTCGCCCAGCCCCTGCAGCATGCCGGCCACCCGCGCCAGCAAGGTGCTCTTCCCAGCGCCGTTTGGGCCGATCAGATGAACCTGCAACCCGCCTTCAATCTGTGCCGAAAAAGGCGCCAGGCGCCCCGCCACCCCAACCTCGACGAGTTGCAGCATCCGTCTTATCCTGCCAGCGCTTGTTTTACCGCCGCCACCAGCGCCGGATCTTCCGGCGTGGTGTCAGGCGAGAAGCGTTGGATCACCGTGCCGTCGCGCGCGATGAGGAATTTCTCGAAGTTCCACAGAATATCGCCGGCGTGCTTCGGCGCACGCCCTTTGCTGGTCATTCGCGCCAGGAACTCGCTGCCCTGCGGTGCGACAGCATCCGGCTGCGCGGCAATCAGCGCCTGGTACAGCGGATGCCGATGTTCGCCGTTCACCTCAATCTTGGCGAACATCGGGAATTGCACGCCGAAGGTGCCGCGGCAAAACGCCAGGATCTCTTCGTTGCTGCCCGGCTCCTGGCCCAGGAATTCATTGGACGGGAACCCCAAAACTTCCAGCCCCCGATCGCGATAGGTTTCGTACAGCGCCTCCAGCCCTTCATATTGCTTGGTCAGGCCGCACTCCGAGGCCACGTTGACCACCAGCAGCACCTTACCCTGATAGGCGCCCAGCGTGGTCGCCTGATTTTCGATGGTGTGTAACGGCAGGTTGTAGATTGGCTTGCTCATCGGTTGTCATCCTTTGGTTTTTTAATGGCAGGTGAATGAAGAAAACTACCTTACGCCCTTTGTTCGGGTCAGTAACCAGATAAATAGCGGCGCCCCCAGCGTGGCGGTCACCACGCCGATCGGCAGCTCGGCCGCCAGCAGCGCAACGCGGGCGATCACATCGGCCACCAGCAACACCCCGGCTCCCGCCAGCGCGCAGGCCGGCAGCAGATAGCGCTGGTCGGTCAGGCCGGTGAGCCGCAAAATATGCGGGATCACCAACCCAACAAAGCCAATCACTCCGGCGAGCGCCACGCTGACGCCGACCAGCCAGCCGATCGCCAGCACCAGCAAATTACGCCACAGATGCAGCGACAGCCCAAGTTGCCGCGCCTGCACCTCGCCCAGCGCCATCAGGTTGAGCGCTCTGCCCTGGCCGCACAGCCACAAAAGCACCGGCAGCAGCGCCAGCACCAGCCACTTTTGCCGCCAATCGACGCCGCCGAAACCGCCCATCATCCAATACATCAGCTGCCGCAGATCGAGGCTGGTGCTGAAATAGACCGCCCAGGTCATCAGCGCGCTGCACACAATGCCCAGCGCCACGCCAACCAGCAACAGCCGTGCATTGGTCAGGCGCCGGCGCCGAGCGAAGCCCAGCAGCAAAAAGGTCATCGCCAGCGCACCGGCTATCGCGGCGGCGCTCATCAGCGCCACCGGCAACAAACCGTGCCCTAACAGCACCGTCAACACCAGCGCGACGCCGGCGCCGTTAGCCACCCCCAGCAGACCGGGCTCCGCCAGCGGGTTTTCAAACAGCGCCTGCATCACCGCGCCCGCCACCGCCAGGGCGGCGCCGACCAGCATCACCGCCAGCGCGCGCGGTAAACGCAGTTGCCAAACGAACAGCTGCGCCCGATCGCTGAACCACGCTGACGGCCATATCCATTGGTCACCGGCGCAGAGGCTGAACAGCAACGCCACCGCCACGCCCAGCGCCAGCAGAGTGACCTGGCGCTTATCGCGGTAGCGCTGATGTTGCAACAGTAAGGTGAAAGTACGGCTGGTTGGCATGGCGCGGCGGTTCCCTGCCGGCCGCTGTCGTGGCCGGATAATTGACGTCTGAGTCGAATATTAGGGGGTTAACGCCGCAAGGGGAAGCCTTGCGTAGGCGATGGCGCAGGAAAGCAGCGGCTGGCCCTGCCCGTCATCACCATGATGATGGCAAAACCAGCCGCCGATAAACTCAGGGATTAACGATGCGGGCCGGCGTTGCCCGGTGGATAAGGCTGACCGCGGCCGTCATCGCGCCGGTCATGGTCACCCCGATCGTCATGACGGCGGTCGCGATTATCGCGATCGCCATGGAACGGATTGCCGCTGCGCTCCGGCTCGCGATGCTCATAACCACGCGGCGGCGAAGGTTGCCAGCGTCCGCCGTCCCAGTACAAACCGCGCGCATTGCGCTCACCCAGACCGCGGCCCTGGTGCGCATGCCACCACTGCGGTGGACGCCAGTCGTAGCCATCCCAGTAGTAGCCGCGACGGTCCTGATCCCCCAGATGCAGGGAAACGCCCGGCACGTTGATATCGACGGACACATCGGCCTGCGCCGCCAGCGGCAGCAACAGCGGGAAACACACCAGCAACAGGATCTTTTTCATTTTACCTTCTCACTCTATTTTTCTTGCTGCAGTGGTTATATCAGCGTGCTTATTTAACGACTATCTCATCGATGCCTATTTTCAGATCGTTTTCGACGGCCTTACACAATCCCTACACTGTTTGCCGCCGCCTTTAATTATCATAACCACTGACAAGGTTTAACGAATAACTGACGTCTCTCAGACCGCAAGACAATTATAATTAAATGGATTCCCACCGGAGGATAATAAGATGATTAAACGTATCGGTATGTTGCTGGCCGTTGTGGCCCTGGCCTCAAGCCTCAGCGCCTGCTGCTGGGGCCCGCACTGGGGCGGAGGCCACCGCGGCGACGGCCCAGGCCATTATTATGGCCGTTATTGAAATGACAAATAAGGCCACCCATCAAATGAAATAAGATATAAGAATATTCCGCAAATAAGATTAAATAAATTTTCGCCGTAGTGCTTTAATGAATAAATTTAATTCTTACATTGCCCATTAGGAATAAACTGAATTTTCCCAAAAAAAAGAAAAAGGCCGCGCAAGCGGCCTTTTTTGATGTCACGTCACTCACCCTTTCGGGCTAGCGTTTTCTACCCGGCTTTTCAGCTTCTGCCCCGGACGGAAGGTCACCACGCGGCGCGCCGTAATCGGAATGTCTTCGCCGGTCTTCGGGTTACGCCCCGGACGTTGGTTCTTGTCACGCAGATCAAAGTTGCCAAAACCCGACAGTTTTACCTGTTCGCCATTCTCAAGGGCCCGACGGACCTCTTCAAAGAACAGTTCCACCAGGTCTTTGGCGTCCCGTTTGCTAAGCCCAAGCTTCTCAAACAGGTGTTCTGACATTTCAGCTTTAGTAAGCGCCATAGGTTCAATCCCTCAAGGATGCTTGGAATCGCTGTTTTAGAGCCTCTACGCATTTTGCAACGGTAGCGGCTATCTCCTCTTCTTCCAGTGTACGAGCGGTATCCTGCAATACCAGACTGATAGCCAGGCTCTTGTCACCTTCTGCCACGCCCTTGCCACGGTACACGTCAAACAAGTTTACGCCAACTACCTGATTTGCGCCAACTTTCTTACACTCGGCCAAAATATCTTCTGCGGGGACGTTTTCAGCCACCACAACGGCGATATCACGGCGGTTTGCCGGGAAGCGCGAAATCTCCCGCGCCTGAGGCACGGCGCGGCTCGCAAGCTTGTTCCACTCCAGTTCAAACACCACGGTGCGGCCGTTAAGATCCAGTTTACGTTCAAGTTCCGGGTGAACCACACCAATGAAACCTACGCGTTCGCCGTGCAAATAAATCGCCGCACTTTGCCCTGGATGCAGGGCCGGATTGGCTTCCGCCCGGAACTGAATTTCGGATAATTTACCGGTCAGCTCGAGGACAGACTCCAGATCCCCTTTTAAATCATAGAAGTCGACGGGCTTGCGCGCCAGATCCCAATGCTCATCGTGCGTATGGCCAGCGATCACGCCTGCCAGCATGACATCCTGACGGATACCCAGATCTGCCGCACTATCAGGCACAAAGCGCAGGCCGCTTTCGAACAGGCGCAGGCGCGTCTGCTGGCGGTTCTGGTTATACACCACCGCAGACAGCAGGCCGGTCCACAGCGACAGACGCATCGCCGACATCTCGACCGAAATCGGGCTCGGCAGGATCAGCGCTTCTTCATTCGGATGCAGCAATGCCTGCACTTTCGGATCGACGAAGCTGTAGGTGATCGCTTCCTGGTAGCCGTGATCGACCAGCATGGTCTTCACGCGCTTGAGCGTCAGATCGGCTTCGCGATGCTGGGTCATCACCAGATCGGCACGAACCGGCACATCCGGGATGTTGTCGTAGCCGTAAATGCGCGCCACTTCTTCCACCAGGTCCTCTTCGATCTCCATATCGAAACGCCAGCTCGGCGCGACCGCTTGCCAGCTGTCGCCCTGTTCGGTTACCTGGCAACCCAGGCGGCGCAGAATGTCGCTAACCTGCTCGCTCGGCACCACGTGGCCGATCAGGCGATCCAGCTTCTCGCGGCGCAGCGTGATGGTAGCGCGCTTCGGCAGTTCGTTTTCATTGGTCACGTCGATAACCGGGCCGGCCTGACCGCCGCAGATGTCGAGCAGCAGGCGCGTGGCGCGCTCCATCGCTTTGTACTGCAGCGCCGGATCGACGCCGCGCTCATAGCGGTGAGAAGCATCGGTGTGCAGGCCGTGACGGCGTGCGCGACCGGTGATCGACAGCGGGCTGAAGAAGGCGCACTCCAGCAGCACGTCCTGAGTTTCCCCGTTGACGCCGGAATGCTCGCCGCCGAAGATACCACCCATCGCCAGCGCTTTTTGATGATCGGCGATCACTAAGGTGTCGGCGTTCAGTTTGGCTTCGTTGCCGTCCAGCAGTGTCAAGGTTTCCCCTTCTTCCGCCATGCGCACCACGATGCCGCCGTCGATGCGGCTCAGATCGAAGGCGTGCATCGGTTGGCCAAGCTCCAGCAGCACATAGTTGGTGACGTCAACCACGGCATCGATAGAACGGATACCGCAGCGACGCAGTTTTTCACGCATCCACAGCGGGGTTGGCGCCTTGACGTCGATGCCTTTCACTACGCGGCCCAGATAGCGTGGGCACGCCTGCGCCGCGTCAACGCGGATCGGCAGCGTGGCGTCGATGGTGGCGGCTACCGGGCTCATGTCCGGCTCGGTCAGCGCAACCTGGTTCAGTACGCCCACGTCGCGCGCAACGCCGATGATGCCCAAGCAGTCGGCGCGGTTCGGCGTGACGCTGATCTCGATGGTGTTGTCGTTCAGTTTCAGATAGTCGCGGATGTCGGTGCCGATCGGCGCATCCAGCGGCAGCTCAATGATACCGTCATGATCGTCGGAAATGCCCAGCTCGGAGAACGAGCACAGCATGCCTTCCGAAGGTTCGCCGCGCAGCTTGGCGGCCTTGATTTTGAAATCGCCCGGCAGCACCGCGCCCACGGTGGCGACCGCCACTTTCAGGCCGGTACGGCAGTTTGGCGCGCCGCAGACGATGTCGAGCAGGCGATCGCCGCCTACGTTAACCTTGGTGACGCGCAGTTTGTCGGCGTTCGGGTGCTGGCCGCACTCGACCACCTCGCCCACGACGACGCCGTTAAACGCGCCGGCAACCGGATCCACGCCGTCCACTTCCAGGCCGGCCATGGTGATTTGATCGGATAATGCTTCGCTGCTGATGGCCGGGTTTACCCACTCGCGCAACCAGAGTTCACTGAATTTCATGTGATATTCCCGCCTTACTTAAACTGTTTGAGGAAACGCAGATCGTTTTCGAAGAATGCGCGCAGGTCGGTGACGCCGTAACGCAGCATCGTCAGGCGCTCCATGCCCATGCCGAAGGCGAAGCCGGAGTAAACTTCCGGATCGATGCCCACGTTGCGCAGCACGTTCGGATGCACCATGCCGCAGCCCAGCACTTCCAGCCACTTGCCGTTCTTGCCCATCACGTCCACTTCAGCGGACGGCTCGGTGAACGGGAAGTAGGACGGACGGAAACGAACCTGCAGGTCTTCTTCAAAGAAGTTGTTCAGGAAATCGTGCAGCGTGCCCTTCAGGTTGGTGAAGCTGATGTCTTTATCGACGATCAGCCCTTCCATCTGGTGGAACATCGGGGTGTGCGTCTGATCGTAGTCGTTACGATAAACGCGGCCCGGCGCAATGATGCGGATCGGCGGCTGCTGGTTCTTCATGGTGCGGATCTGCACGCCTGAAGTCTGGGTGCGCAGCAGGCGCGTGGCGTCGAACCAGAAGGTGTCGTGGTCGGCGCGCGCCGGGTGATGCCCTGGAATGTTCAGCGCGTCGAAGTTATGGTAATCGTCTTCAATTTCCGGGCCGGTGGCAACGGAGAAGCCCAGCTCGCCGAAGAAGGTTTCGATACGGTCGATGGTGCGGGTCACCGGATGCAGGCCACCGTTCTCCATGCGACGGCCCGGCAAGGACACGTCGATGGTTTCTGCCGCCAGGCGCGCGTTCAGCGCGGCGCTTTCCAGTGCGTTCTTACGCGCGTTCAGCGCGTCTTGCACCTCTTGCTTGGCCTGGTTGATCACCGCGCCGGCCGCCGGACGGTCTTCCGCCGGTACGTCGCGCAGAGACTGCATCTGCAAGGTGAAATGACCTTTCTTGCCAAAATATTCGACGCGTACCAAATCTAACGCGGCAACATCCTGGGCATCTTCTACGGCTGCCTTGGCATTGGCAACCAGCTCTGCGAGATGTGGCATTGCTTTCCTCTTCCTCTGGCCGGGATGGCCCTAAGTAATTGTTATCTATTATTCGAACACGCCTTTGAGCAATCTTCAAAGACTTTTCAATACGTTGCCGGCCAGGCGACTCACCAGCGAGGCACAAGGCTCGCTCAACGCCTGCCGCTCTCACCGCAACGCTTTGCAAGGCGGGACGATGGCCAAAAACAAAAAAGCCTCCACGAGGGAGGCTTAGGCGCTACTTTTCGTTTCTTTTCTTACGCGCAAAGCCTCCTGAAATCAGGCGCTAAAGTAAAAAAAGAAACGAAAAATAGCTGCGTGCATGATTGCGGTACCTTGTCGATGATTGCCCACCAGTGATATAGCGGCGGCCAATAAAAGTCAATATTTGTCGCTGAAAACAAAGATTAAAAGAGGGAGCAAGCTCCCTCTTCTACTGACTTACGCCAGAGCTGCTTTCGCTTTCTCAACCAGTGCGCCGAAGGCCACTTTGTCGAAGACTGCGATGTCAGCCAGGATCTTACGGTCAATTTCGATCGACGCTTTTTTCAAGCCGTTGATGAACTTGCTGTAAGACAGACCGTTCTGACGAGCAGCTGCGTTGATACGTGCAATCCACAGCTGACGGAACTGACGCTTACGTTGACGACGGTCACGGTAAGCATACTGGCCTGCTTTGATTACTGCCTGGAAGGCAACACGATATACGCGCGAACGGGCACCGTAGTAACCTTTCGCCTGCTTCATAATTTTCTTGTGACGTGCGCGTGCAATTACACCACGTTTTACGCGAGCCATATGCTCTCTCCTAAAGTCTTATTCTAAATTCAAAAAAAATGGCTTATGCGTACGGCAGGCACGCGGTAACCAGGACCAGATCGTTTTTAGACACCATGCCTTTCGGACGCAGGTGACGTTTACGCTTGGTTGCTTTTTTGGTCAGAATATGACGCAGGTTGGCATGTTTACGCTTAAAACCACCGCTGCCGGTTTTTTTGAAGCGCTTGGCTGCACCACGTACAGTTTTAATCTTTGGCATTTTAATTAAATCCACTTCGCATTGTTAAACAACGAATCAGTTGGGCGAATAAAACCCACACAGCGCAAGCGCCGCGCGGGTTCCATTACTTGTAAGCCTTACTGTTTCTTCTTAGGAGCGAGCACCATAATCATCTGGCGGCCTTCGATCTTCGTAGGGAAGGATTCGACCACTGCCAGATCCATATCTTCACACAGGTCTTTACGGACGCGGTTAAGCACTTCCATACCGATCTGCTGGTGCGCCATCTCACGCCCACGGAAACGCAGGGTGATTTTGGCTTTATCGCCATCTTCCAGAAAGCGAATCAGGTTGCGTAGTTTGACCTGATAGTCGCCATCATCGGTGCCAGGACGGAATTTGATTTCCTTAACCTGGATAACTTTTTGCTTCTTCTTCTGTTCTTTCGTCGACTTGCTCTTCTCGTAGAGGAATTTGCCGTAATCCATGATTCGGCAAACTGGCGGTTCGGCATTTGGGCTGATTTCTACTAAATCAACGCCCGCTTCCTCAGCTTTTTCAAGAGCTTCATTCAGACTGACAATACCAATCTGCTCGCCATCGACGCCGGTTAGGCGAACTTCTTGCGCGCGAATTTCTCTGTTAATGCGATTAGGACGCGCCGGTTGAACTCGTTTTCCGCCTTTAATACTTTATTCCTCCAGTTGATGAAGACTACGGCTGCGAATCTCTTTCAGCAGCTTGTCTACGACTTCGTTTACGTCCAGGCTTCCCAAGTCTTTGCCACGGCGGGTACGAACGGCAACTTTGCCTGCTTCGACCTCTTTGTCGCCGCACACCAACATGTAAGGGACTCGACGTAAAGTATGTTCGCGAATTTTAAAGCCAATCTTCTCATTTCTCAAGTCCGCTTTCACGCGAATACCTGCATCCTGCAGTTTTTTGGTTAATTGCTGGACGTAATCAGACTGGCTGTCGGTGATATTCATCACCACCACCTGCACCGGGGCGATCCAGGTCGGGTAGAACCCGGCGTATTCTTCGGTCAGGATACCGATGAAGCGTTCCATGGAGCCCAAAATGGCGCGGTGAATCATTACCGGCACGACGCGATCGTTGTTTTCGCCAACGTACGAGGCGCCCAAACGGCCCGGCAAGAAGAAATCGAGCTGCACGGTACCACATTGCCATGCGCGATCCAAACAATCATGCAGGGTAAATTCAATTTTCGGTCCGTAGAAGGCACCCTCACCCGGCTGATATTCAAACGGAATGCCGTTCTCGGTCAGCGCGGCGGCCAGGTCTTCTTCCGCACGGGTCCACATGTCGTCGGTGCCGATGCGTTTTTCCGGACGCGTAGACAGCTTGACGGCGATCTTGTCGAAGCCGAAAGTGCCGTACACGTCATAGACCATGCGAATGCATTCGTTCACTTCGGCACGCACCTGCTCTTCGGTACAGAAGATGTGTGCGTCATCCTGAGTGAAGCCACGCACGCGCATCAGGCCGTGCAGGGAGCCCGATGGCTCGTTGCGGTGGCAGCTGCCGAACTCGCCCATGCGCAGCGGCAAATCGCGGTACGACTTCAGGCCCTGGTTGAAGATCTGCACGTGACCCGGGCAGTTCATCGGCTTGATGCAGTATTCGCGGTTTTCCGACGCGGTGGTGAACATGGCGTCTTTGTAGTTTTCCCAGTGGCCGGTTTTTTCCCACAGCACGCGGTCCATCATGAACGGACCTTTCACTTCCTGGTACTGATACTCTTTGAGCTTCATGCGCACGAAGGCTTCCAGCTCGCGGAAAATCGTCCAACCGTCGTTGTGCCAGAACACCATGCCCGGCGCTTCTTCCTGCATGTGATACAGGTCGAGCTGTTTGCCGATCTTGCGGTGATCGCGCTTGGCCGCTTCTTCCAGGCGCTGCAGGTAGGCGTTCAGCTGCTTCTTGTCTGCCCAGGCGGTGCCGTAGATACGCTGCAGCATTTTGTTTTTGCTGTCGCCGCGCCAGTAAGCGCCGGAGGTTTTCTGCAGCTTGAAATGGTGACAGAAACGCATGTTTGGCACGTGCGGACCGCGGCACATGTCGACGTATTCTTCGTGGTGATACAGGCCAGGACGATCGTCATGGCTGATGTTCTCATCCAGGATCGCCACTTTGTAGATTTCGCCGCGCTCAGCGAAGGTGTCGCGGGCTTCTTGCCAGCTGACCTTCTTCTTGATGACGTCGTAATCCTTATCGGCCAACTCGTGCATCCGCTTTTCCAGCAGATCCAGGTCTTCCTGCGTCAGGGTGCGGTCGATATCCACGTCATAATAGAAACCGTTGTCGATCACCGGACCGATCGCCATTTTGGTATCCGGCCACAGCTGCTTGATCGCATGACCCAGCAGGTGCGCGCAGGAGTGGCGCATGATTTCCAGACCGTCTTCATCTTTGATGGTGATGATGGCCAGCTGCGCATCTGATTCGATCAGATCGCCGGCATCAACCAGCTCGCCGTTGACTCGGCCGGCGATACAGGCTTTCGCCAGGCCAGGGCCGATATCGCGCGCGACATCCATCGGGGAAACGGGGTGGTCGAAATGACGCTGACTACCGTCAGGAAGAGTAATAACAGGCATTAATAATTCCTTATCTACAGTGGTGACCCACACGACAGATCACATGCAGTACGAAAATTGGGTTTTGGGTTTGGTCAGCCAGGTTTCAGATCTCGCCCACAATTGCCAGATTGAAACCTCACTGGGTATACAGAATGGAACGCATACCTTCTCAGCCGCATTCGGCTAAGCGAATAGTATCACTAAAATTGTTCCGGATAAATAAAGCGCCGCCCTCACGCTTTCGCGTCATCCGGCGCAAAAACGGTTTTCATGTAGCTCAGGGTGGCCAGCAGGCACAGGCCGTAGCCCAGCAGTTCGCAGCCCTCTTCCACCATGTTTTTCACTACCCGGTTATAGCCGTCCAACATCAGCGTTTGCCACAGCGCGCTCATGCCGAACAGGCGGGAAAACACCAGAATGCACAGCAGGCCCGCGCACATCATGCCGTAGCCGGGATGCGTTACGAAATCGGCCAGGCCGCGCACCGTCGCCGCGATGTGCCTGGCGGCATGCCACAGGCAAACCAAGGCGATCGCCAGCGCGAACCACACCCACGCGCCGTGCCACAGCGCATCGAAGGCGAAGTCCATCTCGCGGATCAACATGCAGAGAAAGAAGCCGCCGACCAGCATCCAGGCGGAGCGGCGTTCAGCCTGTCGCCAGGCCGCGGCGAAAAAACCACCGGCGATGGCGAACAGCAACAGTTCCTGCGCCACTTCGGTCAGCGAGGTTTCATGCACGAAATTATGCAGCCAGTGTACGTCGATAAACACCAGGCCGACCAAGGCCGCTAAAAAAGCGCCGTAGAATAGAAAGGCAACGGCCTTCCCCAGCAAAATATTCAGCTCTTGTTTCATAATCACACTCATTATTATTTACAGCGCATCTATGTTATCCACCTGTTCTCAGGGATCGTGGCAATTGATGCCTAATACCGTACACAGCGATAAAGGTGGTCATTAATCACGCCGCAAACAATAAAAACCCCGGCACATGGCCGGGGGAAACGCCAGTCTTTCCTGGCTGTCATTTCATCACCGTCAGTATTTCAGGCTCTCATCCCTCTATCATCGAGACGCGCAAACGAGCCTGGAAATTACGCCTGCGGAGATGATACGGTGACACGCCGGGCGTTGGTGTTAACGCCCCACAAGCCTGCCAATGCACTGACCACTGCGCCAATCAACAATGCAAAGAATGACCACAGGGCAGCCCGAGACAATTCGTCCGCAGCCGCGGCAGCCTGTTCGCGCGCTTTCTGTTTCAGCTCAGCATACTCCTGTTTTGCCTGATTGATTTTTGCTTCGGCTTCATCCAAACGCTGATTAACCAGCTGCGCAGTTTTATTTTTGGCGTCGACCAAATTCTTCACAGTCTGGTCTACTTCCTGCGGCGTCATATTGGTATTTTCAACCAGCGCTTTTTTCAGTGTGTCTTGATCCACATCTTGCGAGATGGCCTCACCATGTTTTTTAAGCTTGTCGACCAGTTGCTTAATAATCGCATCGCTATTGTCGGGCTGAAGTGCCAGGGCTTTTACTGCGTCTGCCAAATCAGTCTTGGCCGCATTCAACTGTTGCTGCATGAATTCAGGCTGCAATGACGGAATACCACTTTTTTTAAGCGCCGTAACCACATCACCATGCAGCTGTTCAGGTTCCAACGTGGTGTCTATACCCAACTTGTCAAACACCTTGCCACCCACGTCCGCTAACCCGGCTGCCCCTTTGCCAATCGCTGAACCGGCACCGGAGAGCAAGCTGCCAGAGGTCGAAGCGATAGCACCCAGCGCATTGCCGGTGGCCTTCACTGCAGACCCGACCAGCATCCCGCCCAGCACCGCCGCCACAATCAGTGACGTAGCCCATACCAGGAAGCCATGAATAAGGCCGTCATTAGCAGCCAAACGTCCGGCAATAAAAGCGCCGGCAGCCAAGCTAATAATGATTGAAACAGCGGACCAAATCACTACGGTGGTACCGGCTCCATTGATTGGATCGTCTGACGTCGGATCCACGATGGAAAATCCAAGGCTGGTACCCAACGTCGACAGCAACAGTGAAACAGCCAATACGGTGATAACACCACCAATGACGCTGCCCCAGGAGATTTTTTTCGCCGCTACCCATTCTTTTGCCACTTCCATAGTAAAACTCCTTTTAAGCTTTTCGATTATAAAGAAATGCCACAAAGCCTTACCAGTATAGAAGTGTTTAATCTCTTAAGCGCTTAAATGGTAAAAACAGTTAAAAATAATTAATAATAATTACAGCACGGACGTGCCTACTCTCGGCGACAACACGCTGACAGAGCGTCTTGGCATCACTATCCTTACGTTATTCACTGGTGAACAGGTCTTGAGCTCATAATATGAACCGGTTACTCGCAGTCCTCGTCGTGCTATGCGCGGTATTAGCGACGCTGTATGGGCTGGTGCATTTTGGCGCGCGTTCAGTGCCGCGAGCGATTGCGGTCAATGAAGCGCCGCTGGGGTGTGAGGATGAACCGGAGCTCGCCGCCGAGTGCAATGGTGAAGAGGAAACGCCGGCCGACGGTTAATTAACCTTCCGAGCTATCCCCATTGCCGCCAGAGACACGGCAGGCTAGGCTGTTCAGCTCATGGGCCGCCGCCTGGCGGCTTGAACGTTGCACAGGGAGTTTTTTATGACGGGTATTTTGCAGTTATTCCAGGCCATCGGACTGGGTTTGGTGCTGCTGTTGCCGCTGGCCAACCCGCTGACCACGGTGGCGTTGCTGCTCGGGTTGTCCGGCAATATGACGCGCGAAGAGCGTAACCAGCAGTCGCTGATGGCCTCGGTTTATGTGTTCTGCATCATGACGGTGGCGTTTTACGCCGGGCAGGTGGTGATGAACACCTTCGGCATTTCGATCCCCGGCCTGCGCATCGCCGGCGGGCTGATCGTCGCCTTCATCGGTTTTCGCATGTTGTTCCCCCAGCAGAGCCCTGAAGAGGCACCGGAGGTAGAAAGCAAGTCGCACGAGCTGCGCCATAAGACGTCGGCCAACATCGCCTTCGTGCCGTTGGCCATGCCGAGCACCGCCGGGCCGGGTACCATCGCGATGATCATCAGCTCGGCGTCGAGCGTCAAAGCGAACACGCTGGGTTTTGAACCCTGGGTACTGGCCGTGGCGCCGGTCGCCATCTTCCTGACGGTCGCGGTGATCCTGTGGGGCTGCCTGCTCAGTTCCGGCGCCATCATGCGCTTGGTGGGGAAAAGCGGCATCGAGGCGATCTCTCGCCTGATGGGCTTCCTGCTGGTGTGCATGGGCGTGCAGTTCATCATCAACGGCGTACTGGAGATTATCTCCACCTATACGCCGACCGCCTGACGATAAAAAACGGGCGCGATGATCGTCGCGCCCGTTGCCGTTATTTCCCCGCCGGCGCCTGCGCGCCCCAAATGCCCTTGCCTTCCGGCACTTCGGTAAAGCGGCTGAGGATCTCGCTGTAGGTCTTGGCCGGATCCAGATCCGGGAACTGCGCCGGATAGATAAACTTCGCCAGATACTCCAGCCCGACGATGTTGTACGGGTGGTTGTAGAAGTTATGGTAGATGCCGTAGAACCGCCCTTCCTTCACCGCCGACACCTGAGCGAACCCCGGGCGCTGCTTCATCCGGTTGAAAGCCTCATCCACCTGCTGCTGCGTCACGCCATAGCCAAACGGCACCGCGGCGTTGGTCTTGCTGGCCCACTGCGAACCGGAAACGATGTAGGCGTCCGGCTTCATGGCGATCACTTTTTCCAGCGCCACGTCGCCGGTGGCGCCCGGCAGCAGCGCAGAGCCGATATTGCGCGCGCCGACCGCTTCCACCAGCGCGCCCCAGCCGACGTGGGCGTGGGTATAGCAGCAGGACTCCAGCCCGTTCAGGCCGGCCTTGGCTTCAAAGAACACCAGCGGCTTGGGTTCCACCGCCTGCGTCTTGGCCAGAATGGCCTGATAGTGCTGCTGATAATAATCGGTATATTGCTTGGCTTCGCTTTCGCGGTTGAGGGTTTCCCCCAGCAGCGTCACGCTTTTCGGCGTGTTTTCCACCGGCTTGAGCATGGTGTCGATAAACAACACCGGCACGTTCAACGCCTTCAGCTTATCCAGCACGCCGGTTTGGCTCAGCGAAGGTTTGGAACGCAGCTGGGCGATCATCAGATCGGGGCGTTTGGCGATCACGCTTTCCAGATTGACTTCGCCCTTGTCGCTGAACCCCATATCGATGATGTTTTTCGCCGCCGGCCATTTGCTTTGCAAGATGTCCCAGGTCGCCGCATCGCTTTTCTTCAGCAGGTTGTTCCAGGCCACCAGCCGATCGAACGGGTTGGCGCGATCGAGCAGCGCCAGCGTGAGAATATCGCGCCCGTCCTGCACCACGATGCGTTTTGGCTCTTGCTGGAGGGTGAGCGTCTGGCCGGAAGTGTCGGTCAGGGTCAGCGGATAGGTAGTGGCCATCGCCGGGGCGGAAAGCACGGCGGCGCAAACCAGCGCCGACAGAGTAATTCGACGGTGCACGAAAAGCTCCTTGGTAAACAATTCAACCAGGGAATAGTAATGAGAATGGCTAGCATTATCAAAGGTCACGCCGCGTTGCCCGGCGATTAATTGCAAAGGGATGTGTAATGCGGGATGAAGAGGCGCGCCGGAAGCGGCGCGCCCTGAGGATCACACCAGGCCGTAGATCAGCGCCGACAGCGCAATCAGGCCCATCACCAGTACGAATACGTTGCTCGCCGCTCGGTATTTACGCATTGCCGGCACCGCGCGCACCGCGTACATCGGCAGAATGAACAGGATGGCGGCAATCAGCGGGCCGCTGATGGTTTCAATGATGTGCAGCGCGCTGGGGTTCCACACCGTCGCCGCCCAGGTGAGCAGGAACAGCGACACCGCCGAGATGCGGTGCGTCATACGCGAACTGAGCGGTTTGCCGACCGCGCGCGTGACGCCGTCGATCAGGCTGGTCGCCCCTTCCGTCACCCCCAGCGAGGTGCCGAGATAGGATTTGGCCATTGCCAACATCGCCATCACCGGGCCGAGATAGGCGATCAGCGGGTTGGAGAACTTGTTGGCCAGCGTGGTCAGCACCGTGATGTTCTGGTCTTTCGCCTGCTGCATGTCTTCATGGGACAGGCTCAGCACGCAGCTGAACACGAAAAACAGCACGGTGACGCAGATCAGCACATAGCTGTAGCGCATGATGCGCGCGCAGCGGCGTTCCGCCTTATCGCCATACAGGCTCTTCTGCGTCGAGGCGAAGGAAGAGATGATCGGCGCATGGCTGAAGGAGAACACCATCACCGGCACCGCCAGCCACAGCGAATGCCACAGCCCCGGCGTGTCGAAGCGGGTGGCGGCCAGGCCATTAACGAAGTTGGCGGTATTCCAGCTCGGCATCAGGTACAGCGAAATGCCCATCAGGAACACCAGCAGCGGGAACACCAGCATGCCCATCGCCGCCACGATGCTGTCTTTGCCGCGCAGCAGCACCAGATTGAGCACCACCACCACCGCCAGGCTCAGCCAGATGCGCGGCAGCGGCGCCACGTGGAACTGATGGATCAGGAAGCTGTCCAGCGCGTTGGTGATCGAAATGCTGTACACCAGCACGATCGGGAAGAACGCCATCAGATACAGCATCATGATGATTTTGCCGGCCAGCACGCCGAAGTGTTCCACCACCACATCGTGAATATTGCCGTCGCGGCTGGAGCCGGACAGCACGAAGCGGCTGAGCGCGCGGTGCGGCAAATAGGTCAGCGGGAAAGCGAACAGCGCCATCAACAGCAGCACCAGCGGGCCGTTCAAACCGGCGTTGATCGGCAAGAACAGCGTGCCGGCACCCACCGCGGTGGCATAAAGACCAAACATCCAGACGGTGTCGGTTTTGTTCCATTTGGCTGGCTGAGCGGCCGTCAGCGTGCCTGAATCGGGAGAAATCGTACTCATGAGACAGTCTACCTTAATCTGCGGCGCCAACGATTGCGCCTAACGGGATATCCTTCTCCGCGAACTTTTTAATAGTAATCAGTGAATTAAAGCGATATTTCATACTTACGCCTGATGAAAGGACGGCAAAGGATAATGAAAAATCCCCTGCGGGTCTATGTTTTATCGGCCGAGCGGGCAATTTGCGAACAGGAAATGCTGAAAAAACCGGCATGCACAGAAAAAACTAAGGGCCCCTTGCGGAGCCCTTAAGCGGTTTACTTCTTCGCGTCCGGATGGTCCGGCACCTCGGCGCTGCCCATCTCCTTCTCGTCGCGGATCATCGAGCGGTCTTTACGCACGTCGGCCACGTCGGAGGCGCTCACCGGTTTGGCGCTGTTGCCCCAGCTGGTACGGATGAAGTTCACCACGTCCGCCACCTGCTGATCGTTCAGACGCCAGCCGAACGGCGGCATGGTGATGTTGGACACTGCCCCCTGCACCGCCGGCGTAGTGTTGCCGGTCAGCACGATGTGGATCAGCGAGGTCGCGTCCTCGGTCTGCACCACCGGGTTGCCCTTCAGCGACGGGAAGGCGCGCTTGTAGCCCACGCCGTCGGTGCGGTGGCAGGCCGCGCAGTTATCGACATACAGCGCCGCGCCGGGCTTGCTGTCGTCGCCGCGCCACAGATCCTTGGCCACGCTGTCTTCGACCGGCGCCGCCTGCTGTTTGCCGTCTTTCGGCGGCAGCGATTTCAGGTAGCGTGCGATGGCGGTCAGATCGTCGTCGCTCAGGTATTGCAGGCTGTGCTCCACCACGTCGCTCATGCCGCCAAACACGATCGCCTTGTCGTTACGGCCGGTTTTCAGGAACTCGGTCAGCTCGGCTTCGCTCCAGCTGCCCAGGCCATCCTTACGGTCGCTGCGCAGGCTGGAAGCCACCCAGCCGTCGATCGGCGCGTTGCTGCCGGACAGATAGTCGTCGCTTTCGCTGTTGCTCAACGCTTTTTCCTGCATGGTGATGCTGCGCGGGGTATGGCAAGCGCCGCAGTGGCCCAGGCCTTCCACCAGATAACGACCGCGTTCAATCACCGGATCGGCTTTGGCGTCAGCCACGAAGTCCGCCGGCGACGGCGCAAACATGCCGCGCCAGATGCTCAGCGGCCAGCGCATCGACAGCGGCCACGGGATGTCGGAATCCTTGTTGGCCTGCTCCACCGGCTGCACGCCGTGCATGAAATAGGCATACATGGCGCGCATGTCTTCCTCTTTCACCAGCGCGAACGACGGGTACGGCATCGCTGGGTACAGGGTACTGCCGTTTTTGGCTACGCCCTTACGCACCGCGTTGTCGAAATCTTCGAAGCTGTAATCGCCGATGCCGGTTTTCTTGTCCGGCGTGATGTTGGTGGAGTAGATGGTGCCGATCGGCGTCTCCATAGCCAGACCGCCGGCGAAGGTTTTGCCGCTCTTGCCGTCGGTGTGGCAGGCCACGCAGTCGCCGGCGCGCGCCAGGTATTCACCGCGCTTGATAAGCTCGCCGCTGACGGTGGCGTCCTGCGCCCAAACGGAAAAACTCACTGCACTGAGAACCAGTGCCGGTACAAATGCTTTCATCGTTCGCCGTCCTTATGCCTGCACCAATGGGCCTGGGTTTTTCAGATACTGCTCGCGAATAGCGCGGGCAGACCAGTAAGCCAGCGCCGCCACGGTGCCGGTCGGGTTGTAGCCCAGCCCCTGCGGGAAGGCCGAGGCGCCGATCGAGAACACGTTGTGCACGTCCCAGCTCTGCAGATAGCGGTTGACCGCGCTGGTCTTCGGATCTTCCCCCATTACCGCGCCGCCGTTCATGTGGGTGGTCTGGTAGCTGGTGGTATCGAAGTGGCTGTTGGCGTTTTTCGGGCTGCCGGCGATCAGTTTCGGGTTCATCGCCTTGGCGATCGGCGCCATCTTGTCGTACATGAACTGCGCCATCTTGATATCGTTTTCCTGCCAGTCGAACGTCATGCGCAGCAGCGGCTGGCCAAAGACGTTCTTGTAGTTGGGATCGAGATCCAGATAGTTATTGCGGTACGACTGGTGCGCGCCGTGGGCGTCCATCGAAACGTGGTGGGTGTAGGCATCCGCCACCGCCGCTTTCCACTTGCTGCCCCAGGCCGGGGTGCCCGGAGGGGTCGGCAGGCCGGAGATCGGCTTGGTGCCCGCCTGGTTGACCCAGAACGGCGAACCGCCGACGAAGCCTTCTTTAGCGTGGTCGAAGTTATCGGCGTTAAAGTCGTCCACGCCCACGCCGTTGCCGCCGGCGCCGATGAACGGGTTGGTAAACACGTCTTTATCGAAGAACGCCTTGATGGTGGTCATGTTCTGGTAGGCGAAGTTGCGCCCGACCACGCCTTCGCCGGTCACCGGATCGTAAGGCTTGCCGATGCCGGACAGCAGCATCAGGTGCACGTTGTGGAACTGGAACGCGCCCAGGATCACCAGATCGGCTGGCTGTTCAATCTCGCGGCCCTGCGCATCGACGTAGTTCACGCCGGTAGCGCGGGACTTGTCGTCGGTCAGGTTGACCTTCAGCACGTTGGCGTTGGTGCGCAGCTCGAAGCGTTTTTCCATGCGCAGCGCCGGCAGAATGTTGACGTTCGGCGAAGCTTTGGAATACATGTAGCAGGCGTAGCCGCTGCAGAAACCACAGAAGTTGCACGGGCCCATCTGCGCGCCGTACGGGTTGGTGTAAGAGTCCGAGGTGTTGGCGGACGGCAGGTTGTAAGGGTGGTAACCCACCTCCAGCGCCGCTTTCTCGAACAGCTGGGCGGAGTAGGTATTTTTCTGCGCCGGCAGCGGGAAGTCGCTGGAGCGATCTGCCGCAAAGCGGTTGCCGCCCTTCTGCGCCACTTTCTGCCCTTTGATGGTCCAGGCGGTGCCGGAGGTGCCGAACACTTTCTCCGCTTTGTCGAAGAACGGTTCCAGCTCGTCGTAGGTCACGCCGAAGTCCTGGATGGTCATGTCCTTCGGAATGAAGTTTTTGCCGTAGCGCTCTTCATAGTGGCTGCGCATGCGCAGTTCGATCGGATCGACGCGGAAATGCACGCCCGACCAGTGCAGGCCGGCGCCGCCGACGCCAGTGCCCGGCAGGAACGCCGCCAACTGGCGGTAAGGCACCGCGGTCTGGCTGCTGTTGTGACGAATGGTGACGGTGCTTTTCGACAGATCCTGGAACAGCTTGCGGCGGATGTTATAGGTCAGCTCATCGATCACCTGCGGATAAGACCCGTCCGGATAGGTGTCGCGCATCGGGCCGCGCTCTAGCGCCACCACGTTGAGGCCGGCCTCGGTCAGCTCTTTGGCCATGATCGCGCCCACCCAGCCGAAGCCGACGATCACCGCATCTACTTTTTTCATTACCGTTGCCATGATTAGCCCCTCTCCCCACGAATCGAGACCGGCGGGAAGGGATAACGCTCCCCTCGCTCAACCCAGTCCATAAAATCGGCGCGCGCGCCCGGAAAATTAATCAGCTTCCAACCCACCATGTCTTTGTTGCCGCCATGGATAGGATCGCTGAAGAAACCTTCGCGGGTGTTTTGCAGCAAATAGGAGAAGAACAGTTTCGACGGCAGCTGCTGGAACTCCGCCTCGCCGGACTCGAACTTTTGCAGCATGGCGTCTTGCTGCGCGCCATCCAGTTCGGCGAAAGGCTTGCCGGCGGTTTTCTTGCTGTAGGCGTCGGCGTCACTGATGCCGAGGTTGTAGATTTGCTTGGGCACCAGCGGCAGCTGATAGCCCATCTCCTTCGGCACATCGGGGTTGAACGGCCCCTGCATGTACCAGATGGAGCCGGTGGCGTACGGGGTATTCATCTGGCGATCGATAAACTCCGGCACGCCGGCTTCCAGTGCGCCGGGGCCGCGTTCGTCGGCCGGGATCAGGCGCGCAACGGCGGCCTTGATGAAGGCCCACTCTTCCGGGGTGAAAAAGGTCGGTTGGTAATCGTTCTGCGTTGTGGTGTTCGAGGCCGCGACCGCCGGTGTCGGTGCCGTCAGCGCGCCAACGCCGCTGCCACCAATTACCGCCGCAGGAATTAAGGTCATCGATTTCAACAAGAAATCGCGCCGCGAATTGTTGGTTTTATGGTTCGACATGTCACATTCCATCCAAAGATAGTCACAACTATTTAACCGCAACCTTGCGATCGATACGGGTTTTTAAAATAATTTGTTACTTATTTGTATATTTATTGAAGGTCACAATGCGCGCAAAAGCAAAAATGTTACCGGTAACTTATTGAATGAACGTAAAGATTTATCTGCTAACGTAAATTTAACTTTTTGTGCGGTTTTTCCGATAAGCGGAGAGGAAATAACGAAAAATGAGAAGTAGGTCGCGCACTGGAACGGCGCCGGAAACAAAATCGGCCGCGTTCAGCGGCCGATTTGAAGAAGGATGGCAGGCTACGGCGACATCGCCTGGTAGGCGGTGGTCACCTTCCACAAATAGCGCGGCGCCTGCGGTGCCGGGTGCTTTTTCTGGATGTGCTGATAAAACTCATCCGGGCTCATCTGATTGATGCGATTGACCGCCACGCGCTTGTCCGAGGAGAAGGTGCGCAACATGGCGCCCGCCCCGTTCACGTACGAAACGATGGTGGCATAACGCAAAGTCTGTGGGTTGTTGATCCCGGCTAGCTGCTGGCTTTGAAGAATATTGATATAGGCCGTTCCCAGATCAATATTGACCGCCGGATCCTTCAGCTCTCGCGAGCTGGGTTGCCCGCTTCGTCCTTTCATGCGATAGGCGTCGCGGCCGGCGGTAGAAGCCTTAAGCTGCATCAATCCCACTGCGTTCGAGGTGCTGACCACGTTCGGGTTAAACCCGGACTCCACC
The DNA here is from genome assembly GCF_016805595.1 of Serratia sp. 4542. Taxonomy (NCBI): domain Bacteria; kingdom Pseudomonadati; phylum Pseudomonadota; class Gammaproteobacteria; order Enterobacterales; family Yersiniaceae; genus Serratia; species Serratia sp. 4542. The sequence continues at coordinate 235,590 of NZ_RXKV01000004.1, read as the reverse complement.
TGAATAATCGCTTTAATCAGCGTTTCGTCGACGCCATAGTTGCTGGCGGCCTGACGAATGTAATCGTTATAAACAACCGGCGTGCCTGTGCGATTTACCGGTGCCTGCGGAGGGGGTTTTAACCAACCGCCGCGTGTTGTGCCACTGCCTGAAATATTGCTTGCCGTTTGCGGGTCTTTGGCGCACCCCGACAAAAGTAAAATTGCCGTAAGGCAACCTATTTTTGTTTTCACAGAATCCCTCACTCCTTTCAATGAGTTGCGTAGCATATACAACTTGTAAGGACACCTGCAGTAATTTTTTGGACTAATCTCAAGCTATCCATATACCAAGAGGTGATTTATGAGTCAATCTGCAACAAGCTGCTTTGTGGTGACTTTTCGCTATCAGGAAGAAGGATTGACCGACCTGGCGAAGCTGACCGGGCAATTGACGCGGGAGGGTTTTGTCACGTCGGTGACAGACGAGAATGGCGTTCACCACGAACTCGGCAGCAACAGTTTTGCGTTTATAACCGTGCTGGATCAAGAGGATGTACAGCGGCTGGCGCAGGGGTTCGGGCAGTTGGCCTTGGGAAAACAGCCTGAGGTGACTATATGCAGCTGTAAGGACTACCTTCAGCGGTTACATACTGATACATAAAATGCTATAACTCCCCGGACGGTATTATTTTTTCAGTTGGAGAAATACCCCGCCGGCGGTGGGCAAGTGACGCTTGACTTCGCTTCAATTGATATTGATAATCATTTTCATTTGAACCAGGAGACGTCATCATGCCATTGATAAGTTGCGCTTTTCGCCGTAGTCGCCTTCCCCGCGCTGCCGCACTGTTACGCCCTTTCACGCTCGCCTGCCTGCTGCTCGGCGCCGCTATGGCCAGCCCACACGCGCTGGCGGAAAAGAAGCTGCGCGTGGTGACCACCTTTACCATCATTCAGGACATCGCCCAGAACGTGGCGGGTGACGCCGCCGTGGTAGAATCCATCACCAAACCGGGTGCCGAGATCCACGACTATCAACCTACCCCGCGCGACATCGTCAAGGCGCAGCACGCCGATCTGATCCTGTGGAACGGCATGAACCTGGAACGCTGGTTCCAGCGCTTCTTCGAGAACATCAAGCAGGTGCCGGCGGCGGTCGTGACCGAAGGCATCACCCCACTGCCGATCCGCGAAGGGCCGTATAACGGCAACCCGAACCCGCATGCCTGGATGTCGCCGAGCAACGCGCTGGTGTACATCGAGAACATCCGTAAGGCGCTGGTAGAGCACGATCCGGCCCATGCAGAAACCTACAACCGCAACGCCAAGGCCTACGCAGAGAAGATCGGCGCGCTGGACGCCCCGCTGCGCGAACGCCTGGCGCGCATTCCTGCCGCACAGCGTTGGCTGGTGACCAGCGAAGGCGCCTTCAGCTATCTGGCGCAGGACTACCAGCTGAAAGAAGTTTATCTTTGGCCGATCAACGCCGATGAGCAAGGCTCGCCGCAGCAGGTGCGCCGGGTGATCGACGCGGTGCGCGCCCACCATATTCCTGTGGTGTTCAGCGAGAGCACCATTTCCGACAAGCCGGCCAAGCAGGTGGCGAAAGAGACCGGCGCCAAATACGGCGGCGTGCTGTATGTGGATTCGCTGTCCACCCGCGATGGCCCGGTGCCGACCTATATCGACCTGCTCAACACCACCGTGCAAACCATCGCCAAAGGATTCGATCAATGACCCATGAACCGTTTGTCCGCCCTGAATTGAACGTGGACGACGTCACCGTAACCTACAACAACGGGCACACCGCCATTCATAACGCCAGCTTTACCCTGAGCGGCGGTTCGATCTGTGCGCTGGTCGGCGTCAACGGCAGCGGCAAATCGACGCTGTTCAAAAGTATCATGGGCCTGGTCAGGCCCACTGCCGGCCAGGTGTCGCTGAGCGACAAACCGGTGGCGGACGCGCTGAAAAAGAACCTGATCGCCTACGTGCCGCAGACCGAAGACGTCGACTGGAACTTCCCGGTGCTGGTGGAAGACGTGGTGATGATGGGCCGTTACGGCAAGATGAACTTCCTGCGCATCCCGTCGCGCGAAGACCGGCTGCGGGTCGACAAGGCGCTGGAACGCGTCGGCCTGAGCGAGCTGCGCAGCCGGCAGATCGGCGAGCTGTCCGGCGGCCAGAAAAAACGCGTGTTTCTGGCGCGTGCGCTGGCGCAACAGGGCACGGTACTGCTGCTGGACGAGCCGTTCACCGGCGTGGATGTAAAAACCGAGAACGCCATTATCGAGCTGCTGCGCGCGCTGCGCGACGAGGGGCACCTGATCCTGGTCTCCACCCATAACCTCGGCAGCGTGCCGGAGTTTTGCGATCGGGTGATCCTCATCAACCGCACGGTGCTGGCCGCCGGCCCGACCGAGACCACCTTCACCCAGAGCAACCTGGAACAGGCGTTCGGCGGCGTGCTGCGCCATATCAACCTCTCCGGCCCGGATCTGCACGACGACAACGATCCGCGCACCGTTACGGTGTTGACCGACGATGAACGCCCCGCGGTGTTCTACGGCCACACCAAGAGCGATCCGCCGGCCAACAGCCAGGCCAGGGAGAAACAATCCTGATGCTGGACCTTCTGCTGCAACCTTTCAGTTATAACTACATGGTGAAAGCCATCTGGGTCAGCGCCATCGTCGGCGCCGCCTGCGCGTTCCTCTCCGCCTACCTGATGTTGAAAGGGTGGTCGCTGATGGGCGACGCGCTGTCGCACTCGGTGGTGCCCGGCGTAGCCGGCGCCTACGCCCTCGGCCTGCCCTACGCCGCCGGCGCCTTCTTCACCGGCATGCTGGCGGCGCTGGCGATGACGCTGGTGCGCCACATCACCCGGCTGCGCGAAGACGCCATCATCGGCTTTATCTTCTCCACCTTCTTCGCCGTCGGCCTGCTGATCGTGTCGCTCAACCCCACCTCGGTCAACGTACAGTCGATCATCTTCGGCAATATCCTCGGCATCGCCGACGAAGACGTGCTGCAGGTGGAAATCATCATCGGCGTTTCGCTGCTGATCCTGTGCCTGGTGTGGAAAGACCTGCTGGCGGTGTTCTTCGACGAAAGCCACGCGCTGTCGATCGGCCTGTCGCCGCTAAAGCTGAAGATCCTGTTCTTCACCCTGCTCAGCGCCTGCACCGTCGCCGCGCTGCAAACCGTCGGCGCCATTTTGGTGATCGCCATGGTGATCACGCCGGGCGCCACCGCCTACCTGCTGACCGATCGCTTCAGCCGGCTGGTGATCATCGCCATCATCATCGGTTCGCTGACCAGCGGCGTCGGCGCCTACCTGAGTTTCTTCCTCGACGGTGCCACCGGGGGCGTGATTGTCACCCTGCAAACGCTGGTGTTCCTGGCGGCGTTCTTCTTCGCGCCGAAACACGGCCTGCTGGCGTCCCGGCGCCGCGTGGCGCATTCGCAAACCGGAGGCCGCTGATGGACACCCTGTATCAACTGCTCAGCGAACCCTTCGCCTACCCGTTCATGCAGCGGGCGATCGTCGCCGCCATCGTCACCGGCGTAGTGTGCGCCGTGCTCTCCTGCTATCTGGTGCTCAAAGGCTGGTCGCTGATGGGCGACGCCATCTCGCACGCGGTGCTGCCCGGCATCGTGGTAGCGTTCGTGGTCGGCATCCCGCTGGCGATCGGCGCGTTCCTCTCCGGCATCTTTTGCGCGGTAGCCACCGGCTACCTGAAAGAGAACAGCCGGGTGAAAGAAGACACGGTGATGGGCATCGTCTTTTCCGGCATGTTCGCCTTCGGCCTGGTGCTGTTCTCGCGCATCGATACCGACCAGCACCTGAGCCACATTCTGTTCGGCAACATGCTGGGCATTACCGACGGCGAGCTGAAGCAAACCCTGCTGATCGCCGGCATCACCTTGGCGGTGGTGCTGCTCAAGCGTAAAGACTTCATGCTGTACTGCTTCGATCCGCATCATGCGCGGGTGATTGGCCTGCCGGTCAAGCTGCTGCACTACGGGCTGCTGTGCCTGCTGGCGATGACCATCGTCGCCTCGCTACAGGCCGTGGGGGTGATCCTGGTGATCGCCATGCTGATCGCCCCTGGCATCATCGCCTTTATGCTGTGCCGCCGCTTCGACCGCATGCTGATGGTGGCGACGATAGTATCGGTGTTCTCCTGCGTGCTCGGCACCCTGATCAGCTTCCACATCGACGGCGCCACCGGGCCCTGCATCGTCATCGTGCAGGCCGTGCTGTTCGTTATCGCCTTGTTGTACAGCAAGCTGCGTCCGTTACAGCGTAACCAAAGCGCCCTCACCGGCGGTTAACTTACCGATGCGGCGATGCCCTCTGCTCGCCGCATCACCTTCCCCCGCCCATCGCGTCGTTGTCATCAAGTTGCAATCGGTATTGCGCTTAAATTAATCAATAGGGTATATACTTTGAGCTGGCGAGGCGCTGAAAAAATCGCCGCCTTTGACGCCGGCTGTGCGCCGCGTCGTGTTTTCACCACGGGAAAGACGCTAACCTAATGAATTATCAGGCAGCACAGAGGGGGAAATACCATGTGGCAAGCCGTTAGCCGTCTGTTAAGTGAACATCTTGGCAGCGCAGAGATACGCGAAAGGATTGAACTGCCCGGGGGCGACATTCACCCGGCGTGGCGCGTGAGTTACGGTGACAACGAGGTGTTCGTGAAATGCGACGCCCGTGAACAACTGCCGATATTCACCGCCGAGGCCGATCAGCTGGCGTTGCTGGCGCGCAGCAAAAGCGTGCGGGTGCCGGAAGTGTACGGCGTCGGCAGCGATCGCGACTACAGCTTCCTGCTGCTGGAGTATCAGCAGCTGAAACCCCTCGACGCCCACGGCGCCTACTGTCTGGGCCAGCAGCTGGCGCACCTGCACCAGTGGAGCGAGCAACCGCAGTTCGGCCTCGACTTCGACAGCGATCTGACCACCACCCCGCAACCCAACGCCTGGCAGCGCCGCTGGTCGGAATTCTTCGCCGAACAGCGCATCGGCTGGCAGCTGCAGCTGGCGGCCGAGAAAGGCATGACCTTCGGTGACATCGACGACATCGTCGATCGGGTGTATCTGCGCTTGCAGCACCACCAGCCGCAGCCTTCGCTGCTGCACGGCAACCTGTGGCCGGGCAACTGCGCGATGACCGCCCACGGGCCGATTCTGTTCGATCCGGCCAGCTACTGGGGCGACCGGGAGTGCGATTTGGCGATGCTGCCGCTGTACCCCGAGCTGCCGCCGCAGATCTACGACGGTTATCAGAGCGTATGGCCGCTGGGGGCGGGATTTATCGAGCGCCAGCCGCTGTATCAGCTGTACTACCTGCTCAACCGCAGCAACCTGTTCGGCGGCCAGCATCTGGTGGCTGCGCAACGCGCGGTGGAGGCGCTGCTGCAGCCCGAGGCGTCATAACGTTCCGGGGCGCCACTCGGCGCCCCGTTCATGGTTCAGGCCGCGCCGGCCAGCTGCCCCAACAGGCGGATCACGAACCAGGCGATCACCGCAATCACGATCGGCAGGATATACAGCGGGAAGTACTGCAGAAAGATGGTGTGGTGCGGCAGCGTGATGCGCGCCTCCAGCTGCTGGCGCGTGTGCCCTTCGCTGCCCTTGGCCTGCTCCAGGATCATCTGGTCCTCCAACCCTTCGCGGATGAACTTGACCTGGCGCGACATGCGTGCGCCGGAAGCCTGCAGCGCCAGCCCGACGAAGATCAGTATGTAGATAATGATGAACATCAGATTGGCGCCGCTGAACAGGCTTTTATCCACGTCAGGCACCGGCGAGTTGTACCAGAAAAGGTTCAGGAACGGTGTATTGAAACGCACCATGTCCACCATCACGTGAACAAAATCCAGCATCACCGCGTTGATGCCCTTGGTTTTTTCACTGTGCTGATAGATGAAGCCCAGCACGGAAATCAGCGTCGACAGCAACGCCGGGATAAAAACCACCCATCCGAGAATGCGTTTCAAAATGGCGATACGCCCGGCCTGTTGATACGTCATGTGTTCCCCTTGTTAGCGACGTAACCGAATCGGCTAAGTCTACCTGCAGTTGGCGAAACTCGCCCACCGTTTTCTTCATTCCCGCTGTGCTACAAGCTTAGCCGAATTCGCCGAAATCAACTGCTTAACGACGTTCGCGCACTATCATTGAAGAGATAACGTTACCCGTTTAATCAGAGGCCGTCATGATTCGACTGATTATCTTATTGCTGGGCGCGCAGGCGCTGCACGGCCAGCGCCGCCTGCTGGTGCTGTTCGGTTGGCTGTGGATAGCCGCAGGGGCGCTGATGCTGTTCGACATCCTGCAGGATGGCCGGTCTGTGCTGGCGCTGGATGCGCTGGCGGTCATCCTGGCGCTGGAGGGGCTGGTGGCGATATCCGCCGCGCTGGTGATCGGCTCTTCGGCCAGCCGGCCGGTGCTGCTTAAGGGGCTGGGCTTCGTGTTTATGGCCTTTTTAATGTTGGACGTGCCCGCAGACGATAACATCGTCGCCACCGTGGTGTTTGGCAGCGCGCTGCTGCTTGACGGCGCCGTGCGCATCGCGTCCTCCACGGTGATTCAACACAGCCGATGGAAAGCCGTGGCGCTGGCGGGCGGCGGCGAAATCCTGCTTTCGTTGATGATTTTTGTCGGCTGGCCGGCGCCGCATCGCATGACGGTGCCCTTTTGCCTCGGCGTGATGATGGTGCTTTCCGGCTGGGCTTTATTGCGCATCGCCCGGAGACTGACAAGCTTTTCTCTGAATCAGCACCCAACCCGGCAGCCACCGCCCCCGGCGGATGAGACTGCGCCGCTCACGGTGTATGTCTGGACACCGATTGGTGCGGCTAAAGATCCGCGCCGGCGTTACATTGTCGACCGATACATCGCGGCGGTCGACAACGGCGGCAATATCTCCACCGGCCATGCCGCCCTGGCGCTCGCGCCGGATGTGTATATCAGTCACTACCCGCTCAACGACATCAGCCATTCCGTTCAGGATTTCCGCCAGTTGTTGCATGCCGGCGAACAGAACAACGTCGACGGACGTTTCCTGCCCGACCTGTCGGGCGAGATCGCCGCCTGGTGCCCCCCGGACAAAAAAATTCAGTTCTATCGCTATAACCCGGCGGCGCTGCGCGCATTCTGGTTACGCTACCGACAGGATGCGACTTACAACCTGACCCGGCGTAACTGCTCCACCACGGTCATCGGCGCGCTCGACAGTGCGCTGGAGGGCGTGCTGGGCGATAAACATCTGTGGCGCCGTTTTCTGTTATTGGTGCTGGATCCCAATCTGTGGATGCTGGCGGTACTGCGCAGCCGTGGCGAAAGCATGACCTGGACGCCGGGGTTGGTGCTGGACTATGCGCGCATGTTGCAACAGGTTACCGAGCGCCAACACCAACGCTGGTGGCTAAAGTTGCGCGAGATGTGGAATATCCTTCGCTTTGGCAAAAGCCAAACGCGCAGGCAAAGATTTTAGTCTCGCCGTCGGCGATGATAGAGTGTCGGGCACATTCACCCGCGCTGGCAGGAGTTAACCGTTAATGGCTTATTCGCAACGCATTGAAACCGCAATTTTTGATATGGACGGCTTGTTGATCGATTCGGAACCGCTGTGGCTGCAGGCCGAGCTGGATATCTTCGGCGCGCTGGGTCTGGATCTGTCCGATCGCCACAAACTGCCGGACACCCTGGGGCTGCGCATCGATCTGGTGGTGAAAATGTGGTACCAGGCGATGCCGTGGCAAGGGGTTTCGCTCGATGAGGTGTCGGCACGGATTATCGAACGCGCCATCGAGCTGGTGCACGAGACCCGCCCGCTGCTGCCGGGCGTCCGGCAGGCGCTGGAACTGTGCCGCGAGCAGGGGCTGAACATCGGTCTCGCCTCCGCCTCGCCGCTGCACATGCAACAGCAGGTGCTGAAGATGTTCGATCTTGAGGGCTACTTCGATCAGCTGGTTTCCGCCGAATACCTGCCGTACAGCAAACCGCACCCGGAGGTCTACCTGATCGCCGCCGAACGGCTGGGCAGCGATCCGCTGCGCTGCATCACGCTGGAAGACTCCTTTAACGGCATGATCGCCACCAAGGCCGCGCGCATGCGCTCCATCGTGATCCCGGCCGCCGAATACCGCCACGATCCGCGCTGGGCGCTGGCAGACCACCAGCTGGAGACCCTGGAACAGCTCACCCCCGCCCACTTTGCCTGACCTGCGGCGCCGGCCACCGGCGCCCTGGCTTTCCGCTCAGCGCCATAAAAGGGATCCGTGCCGCAAAACAAACGAAACAGCGTTTCATTATTATTGAATCGGCATGCTGTTGTTATTATGCTGGGCGGCAGGGAAAGCGACGGTCCGCGAAACGTTGTCACTGCCACGCAGCGCTCTTCGCGGCCGCCGCTTCCTCCCGCCGCTGCGTGCTGAAAACCGCCCTTATTTCTCTCCGTTCCGCACCGCCCATTGCCCGCTTTTTGTTCACGTCCGTCAAAAGCGATGATTTGTTACGCATTGCCGTAACAAGCCGTTGTAAAACCGGGAAAAATAAACAATTGGTTACAGGGTAACTGCTTCCACTACTGGGAATTTTCCCATATACTGGATAAATTAACAGTTTACCAGCCGGAATCGCAACAGCATGACCGCGGAAGGACACCTTATATTCTCTGTCGCTTGCGCGATCTTCGCCAAGAAGGCGGAAGTGACGCCAGAGCTGGCTACCGGCGACTGGTGGCACATCATACCCGCCGCGCTGCTGACCTCGCTGCTGCCGGACATCGATCACCCCAAGTCAGTACTGGGCCAGCGTCTGCGCTGGATTGCCCTGCCCATCGCCCGCGCCTTCGGCCACCGCGGCTTCACCCACAGCCTGCTGGCGATCGCCGGCGGCATGGCGCTGTTCCAGCTGGACGTGCCGCGCAGCTGGCCGATCCCGGCCGACGCGCTGCACGCCATGATCATCGGTTACTTCAGCCATCTGCTGGCCGATATGCTCACTCCCGCCGGCGTTCCGCTGCTGTGGCCATGCCGCTGGCGTTTTCGCCTGCCGCTGCTCAACTCGCAAAAAGGCAATCAGCTCGAGCGCGTGCTGTGTCTGTGCCTGGTGGCGTTTGCCATCTGTTGGCAAGGTGATTTCACCCTGCCGGTGCAATCCTATGTCGAGCAAATCAGAAATATCAGACTCTGATCACAAAAATCCGCTCAACCCATCACCTTCATGTATATAAAACGAACAAAAACACACAAAAAGCTATATCAAATTCCATTTGGATATAAGTAGGCCACTCGGCAAACTGTTACGATATTTACATCGCGACATACGTGATGCGTAGTCGTTTTTATAAGAAAGATTATTGGAGACATTGGGGATGAATCTTCCGCTCGTGATTAACGTGCTGGTGTTTGTCGCGCTCCTGTTGCTGTTGGCGCAAACCCGCCACAAGCAATGGAGCCTGGCGAAAAAAGTGCTGGTCGGCCTGGTGGTCGGCGTGGTGTTCGGCCTGGGCCTGCAGCTGGTGTACGGCTCCGACAACCCGGTGCTGAAAGAATCCATCAGCTGGTTCAACATCGTCGGCAACGGCTATGTGCAGCTGCTGCAAATGATCGTCATGCCGCTGGTGTTCGCCTCGATCCTGAGCGCGGTGGCCAAGCTGCACAACGCCTCTTCTCTGGGCAAAATCAGCGTCCTGACTATCGGCACGCTGCTGTTCACCACGCTGATCTCGGCGCTGGTGGGCGTGCTGGTCACCAACCTGTTCGGCCTGACCGCCGAAGGCCTGGTGCAGGGCGCGCAGGAAAGCGCGCGCCTGACGGCGATCCAGACCAACTACGTGGGTAAACTGGCCGACCTGACCGTGCCGCAGATGGTGCTGTCGTTCATCCCGAAAAACCCGTTCGCCGATCTGACCGGGGCCAGCCCGACGTCGATCATTAGCGTGGTGATTTTCGCCACCTTCCTCGGCGTGGCATCGCTGCAGCTGCTGAAAGACGACAAGCCGAAAGGCGAGCGCGTACTGGTGGCTATCGACACCCTGCAGGCCTGGGTGATGAAGCTGGTGCGTCTGGTCATGAAGCTGACGCCGTACGGCGTGCTGGCGCTGATGACCAAAGTGGTCGCCGGTTCCAACATTCACGACATCGTCAAGCTCGGCAGCTTTGTGGTGGCCTCGTATATCGGCTTGGCCATCATGTTCGTGGTGCACGCTGTGCTGCTGGCCTTCACCGGCGTTAACCCGATGAAGTTCTTCCGCAAGGTGTGGCCGGTGATCACTTTCGCCTTCACCAGCCGCTCGAGCGCCGCCAGCATTCCATTGAACGTGGAAGCGCAGACCCGCCGCCTGGGCGTGCCGGAATCCATCGCCAGCTTCTCGGCGTCTTTCGGTGCCACCATCGGCCAGAACGGCTGTGCGGGCCTCTACCCGGCGATGCTGGCGGTAATGGTTGCGCCGACCGTCGGCATCAACCCGCTGGATCCGGTGTGGATCGCCACCCTGGTCGGCATCGTCACCATCAGCTCCGCCGGCGTAGCGGGCGTGGGCGGCGGTGCTACCTTCGCCGCGCTGATCGTGCTACCGGCGATGGGCCTGCCGGTGACGCTGGTCGCGCTGCTGATCTCGGTCGAACCGCTGATCGACATGGGCCGTACCGCGCTGAACGTCAACGGCTCCATGGCGGCAGGCACCATCACCAGCCAGCTGATGAAGCAAACCGACAAAGCCGTGATGGACAGCGAAGACGAAGTCGAATTGGCTCACCGTTAACGCCGTCTCAAAACGAAAAAAACCGGGGATAATCCCCGGTTTTTTTTATGCCCCGCGCTCGGTCGTTACGGCCGCTCGCCGTTCGTCAGCCGCCGGTTGATGTCGGCGATCACGCCCGGCAAGTGCGCCAGCGTGTCTATCACATAGTGCGCGCCCGCCGCGTACAGCTTATCGGCGGCGGCCGTACGGCGCAGCTCTATCTCACCTTCCGCCATTTGGCGGTACTCCTGCCAGGTCGCGCCAAACTCATTGCCGGACAGCGCCAATCCGACGCTCCACATCCCGGCGTTCAGCCCTTCAGCAATGCCCGGCACCGCGTCGTCCACCTTCACGCAGTGCGCCACCGCATCGATGCCCAGCGCGATAACGTTCTGCAACGCCATCCACGGCCCCGGCCGGCCACCGGCGGCGAGATCGTCAGTGGCGACCCAGTAATCTGGCGCATAGCCGCGCTGCGCGGCGGCAGGCACCAGCACCTCCATCACCGCACGCGGATAACCGGAGCAGGAGCCGATTTTAATGCCCTGTTCGCGCAGCCCGGCAATCACCTGCGGCACACCTTCGATGGGATCGGCGAAGTCGATCACTTTGGCGATTTGCAGCGGCATAAACGCCTGATACAGCGCGTCGATGTCCTGATGGGTCATCGAACGGCCCAGCTTCTGCCGCCAGCGCGCGTCGACCGCCGGCAGCTTGCCTAGCGCCTCGATGTGCTGCCATTTACCCAGCCCCATCGGAATGCGCGCCTCCGCCAGGCTGATGTCGATATCGAAGGTTTGTTTGAATGCCTCGACAAAAATCTGCGTTGGCGCAAAGGAGCCGAAGTCCACCGTGGTGCCGGCCCAGTCGAGGATCACTGCGTTGATCTGTTTCATGGTCAATCCTTATTGATTCCAGTACATCGCCTGCCCGACGGCCGCCAGCAAACGTTCGATATCCTGCGGATAAATTTCCCCGATGTTGCCGATGCGGAAGCAGTCGCTCTGCGACACTTTGCCGGGATAGATCACAAACCCTTGCTGCTTCAGGCGCTGATAAAATTCGGCAAAGCGGTAAGTGTCGGCCTTTGGCGAATAGAACGCGGTGATGATCGGCGAATGCAACGCATCGTCCAGCAGAGTCTCAAAGCCCAGCTCGCGCATACCCGCCACCAGCCGCCGCTGATTGGTCTGATAGCGGCGGTGGCGCGCGGCAATGCCGCCCTCTTGTTCCAGTTCTTTCAGCGCCTGTGCAAAGGCCAACACGGTGTGGGTCGGCGACGTAAAGCGCCATTTGCCGGCCTGGTCTTCCATACAGCGCCACTGGGCATACAGATCCAGCGACAGCGAGCGTGAACGGCCGGCACATTTCTCCAGCTCGCTGCGGCGGGCGATGACGAAAGCGAAGCCCGGCACGCCCTGAATGCATTTGTTGGCGGAGCTGATCAGAAAATCGATGCCCAGCGCGTCCACATCCAGCGGGATGCCGCCGAAGCTGCTCATGGCATCGACGATAAAGGTCTTTCCGTTGCGCGCCGCCAGGCCGGCGACCTTCTGCAGCGGGTTGAGCATGCCGGTGGTGGTTTCGCAGTGCACCATGGCGATATGGCTGATGCGCGCATCGCTTTTCAGCACCGCCTCCATCGCCGCCACGTCCGGCTCATTGACCTCGCCGCAGTCGAAAGCGTGGTGGTCGATGTCCATCAGCCGCGCCATTTCGATCATTCGCGCCCCGTAGGCGCCGTTGTTGACGATCAGCAGCTTGTCCTGCGGGCCGATGACCGTCCCCAGCACGCCTTCCACCGCAAAACTGCCGCTGCCCTGCAGCAACACCGAGGTGTAACCGGCGGACGGCGTCGCCAGCGCCACCAACTGCTGGCGGATGCTTTGCACCACGCCCAGGTTGTAATCTTCATCCCAGGTGCAGCTGTCGAACAGCATCGCCTCTTTTACCGTTTTCGACGTGGTCAACGGGCCGGGGGTCAACAGCAGGTAGTTACGATCGGACATGTTATTCACCTATTTGGTCTATACCAGATTACAGGCATTGTGGCGGCAAATTCCTTCCCCGGTCAAACGACAAAGCGCGGTGAAACAAAAAATTCATCTGGCTATGTATAATAAGCGCGTGCCGGAATGTCGGGCCGATGCCATAGCGAGATGAAATGAAAGAACATCAGGGCGATATGCCCCACTACCTGCAGATCAAGGATCAGCTTCAGGCGCGTATCACCCGCGGCGCGCTGCAGGCGGGCGACAAGCTGCCTTCGGAGCGCGAGCTGTGCGCCATCTTCTCCACCACCCGCGTTACCATTCGCGAGAGCCTGGCGCAGCTGGAGGCCACCGGCGCCATCTACCGCGCCGATCGCCGCGGCTGGTTCGTCACGCCGGAGCGGCTGTGGCTGGATCCGACGCAGAACACCAACTTCCACCGCCTCTGCCAGGAGCAGGGGCGCACGCCGCGCACCGCGCTGTTGTCCGGCGAAAAAACCACGGTGCCGCTCGACGTGATGCAGCCGCTGGCGCTCGAACCGTTCGATCAGGTGTATCTGCTGCGCCGCGTGCGCTACGCCGACGGCCGCGCCATCTGCTATTGCGAAAACCACTGCCTGCCGCAGCGGGTGCCGGAACTGCTCAGCCACGATCTCAACGGCAGCCTGACCGAGGTCTATCAACAGCATTACGCGTTGATTTACAGCAACATGCATCTGTCGTTCTATCCGACGGCCCTGCCTTACCGCGCCGCCAACGCGCTCGGCGCCATGGTTGGCCTGCCTGCCTTGTTGCTGCGCCGGTTGAATTACGATCAGCACGGCCGCATTCTCGATTTCGATATCGAATACTGGCGCCACGACAGCCTGCGCATCGAAGTCGATACGCTTTAACCCTCTGCATGACGGGGCTGCGCCTGCCGCCCCCTTTTCTCTCCCACGCCCAATCCCCGTTGCCGGTAAATATATTTTGCCGCTTTCATTTGTTTGTCATATTCGCCGATTAGCTTGGCCGCATATCTGGTGTATACCAGTTTCGCATTAACCCGCAACAGTGAGGCTGAAGCTATGAAACTTTCTCGTCTGGTCGTGATGACCGCCATCGCACTCGGCGCCGCGCCGGCCTGGGCCGCCGACGCGGTGGTGACCGTCTACTCTGCCGATGGGCTGCACGACGGCGATCACAGCTGGTATCAAACCCAGTTCGACGCCTTCACTCAGGCAACCGGCATCAAGGTGCAGTACGTCGAAGGCGGTTCCGGCGCCATCGTCGAGCGGCTGTCGAAAGAGCGCAGCAACCCGCAGGCCGACGTGCTGGTGACGCTGCCGCCGTTCATCCAGCGCGCCGCCGCGGAAAAACTGCTGCAGGATTTCACCCCGCAGGATGCGGCGCAGATCGCCGACGCCCAGCCACAGTTCGTGCCGCTGGTGAACAACTACCTGAGCTTCATCTATAACGCCAAGCTGTTGCCGCAGGCGCCCGCCAGCTATCAACAGCTGCTGGACGCGCAGTTCCGCAACAAGCTGCAGTACTCCACGCCGGGCCAGGCGGGTGACGGCACCGCGGTGATGCTGCAGGCGTTTCACAGCTTCGGCAGCAAAGACGCCGGTTTCGACTACCTCGGCAAACTGCAAAGCAACAACGTCGGCCCTTCCGCTTCCACCGGCAAGCTGACCGCGCTGGTCAATAAAGGCGAGCTGCTGGTGGCCAACGGCGATCTGCAGATGAACCTGGCGCAGATGCGCAGCAACCCGAACGTGAAGGTGTTCTGGCCGGCCGGGCCGGACGGCAAGCGCAGCACGCTGGTGCTGCCTTACTATGTCGGCCTGGTGCAAGGCGCGCCGCAAAGCGCCAACGGCAAAAAGCTGATCGACTTCCTGCTGAGCAAAGAAGCCCAGAGCAGCGTCAGCGCCATTTCCTACGGCATGCCGGTGCGTAAGGACGTCACCCCGACCGACGATAACTTCAGGCAGTCGCAGGCGGCGCTGAAAGGCGTTGAGATCTGGGCGCCGGACTGGAATCAGGTGGTGAGCAGCCTGTCCGCCGATATCTCCCGCTGGCACCAGGTGACCGAATGACGCTGACGATGCCTTCTACCCTCTCTTCCCGCGCCGAGGCGCGGGATAGCAGTCAGGACATCGCCGGGCCGTCGGGCATTCAGCTCGACCGCGTCAGCGTGTCGTATCGCGGCACCGAGGTGCTGAAACCCCTGACGCTCACCATCGCCCCCGGCGAAGTGCTGGCGCTGATCGGCCCCTCCGGTTCGGGTAAAACCACCGTGCTGCGGGCGATCGCCGGCTTCGTGCAGCCCTCCGCCGGGCGTATTGCCATCGGTGACGTCGATGTCACCGACGTGCCGCCCTATGAGCGTGGTCTGGGCATGGTGGTACAGAACTACGCGCTGTTTCCGCATATGCGCGTCGAAGACAATGTGGCGTTCGGCCTGCGCGCCCAAGGCAAGCCACGCGGCCTCACCGCCGAGCGCGTCGAAGAGGCGTTGGCCATCGTCGGCATGTCCGCCTACGCCAAGCGCTATCCCAGCCAGCTCTCCGGTGGCCAACAGCAGCGGGTGGCGATCGCCCGCGCCATCGCGGTGCGCCCCAAAGTACTGCTGTTGGATGAGCCGCTGTCGGCGCTGGACGCGCAAATTCGCCACAGCATGGTGGAGGAGATCGCCCGCCTGCACCGCGAACTGCCTGACCTGACCATCCTGTACGTCACCCACGATCAGGGCGAAGCGCTGACGCTGGCGGACAAGATTGGCATCATGCGCGACGGCCACCTGATCGCCCACGGCGAGACCCGCGCGCTGTACCATCATCCGACGAACCGCTTCGCCGCCGAGTTCCTCGGCCGCGCCAACCTGCTGCCGGCCACCGCGCTGGAGACGACCACCGGGCAAGGCATGACCACCGTCAGCTGCGCCGGCAAAGTGATCGGCTGCTTCACCTACGGCGCACAACGCGGCTTCGATAAATTGCTGTGCATTCGGCCGCAGCATATTGCGCTCGATGCCGATGCTCAACGCAGCAACTGCATCATCGGTACGCTGCGCGACATTCACTGGCAGGGGGAGTTGACGCACCTGCAGTTCGACGCGGAAGGCCATCCGCTGCGCGTGGTCACCACCCATCGCAGCCAGATGCCGCAGCTCGGCGAGCGCGTGCCGCTCTATTTCGCCCCCGACGACGCGGTACTGATCGAGGACTGACATGACCGACTCTACGCTTATTCGCCCGGCTCTGCGGCTGCGCTTGCCGCGCCGTCTGTGGATCTTGCTGCCGCTGCTGGTGCTGGCGACGCTGTTTTTCTATCCGCTGGCGCTGATCGTCAAACAGGCGTTTACCGACGATCAGGGGCTGTTCAGCGCCGCCGCGCTGCAACAGGTGTTCGAATCCCGACGCTTTGTCGGCGCCCTGCTCAACACGCTGCAGATTGCGCTGCTGGCGACGCTGGGCTGCCTGGTGCTCGGCACCCTGCTGTCGCTGCTGCTGGTGTTTACGCCGTTCCCCGGCAGCCGGCTGATCGCCAGGGTGATCGATACCTTTATCGCCATGCCGACCTTCCTGATCACGCTGGCCTTCACCTTTATCTACGGATCCGCCGGCCTGCTGAACGGCACGCTGATGGCGGCCTTCGGTTTTACCCTGCCGCCGGTGGACTTTCTTTACTCCATTTGGGGCGTGATCCTGGCGGAAATCACCGTGTTTACGCCGCTGGTGATGCGCCCGCTGATGGCGGCGCTGTCGCAGATCGATCGCAGCCAGCTCGAGGCCGCCAGCATTCTCGGCGCCCGGCCGGGGCGCGTGGTGCGCCAGGTGATTTTGCCCGCCGCGCTGCCGGCCTTGCTGGCCGGCGGCAGCCTGTGTTTGCTGTTGACCACCAATGAATTCGGCATCGTGCTGTTTATCGGTGCCAAGGGCGTCACCACGCTGCCCATGATGGTCTACTCCAAAGCGATTCTGGAGTCGGATTACGCCGTCGCCTGCACGATCGCCGTCGTGAATATCGCGCTGTCGCTCGGGCTGTTCTCCCTTTACCGCTACGCCGCGGCGCGCGCCGGGCTGAGGAACTGACGATGTTGATTTGGTCTCGCACCGGCCGCACCCTGACCTGCACGCTGGCGGTCACGCTGTTCGCTCTGTTCTTCTGCCTGCCGCTGGCGGTGATCCTGATGTCCAGCCTGAGCGAACAGTGGAACGGCGTGCTGCCGAGCGGCTTCACTCTAAGCCATTTCCGCCAGGCCTTCAGCGGCGCCTCCTGGGACGCGCTGGTCGCCAGCCTGGCTATCGGTTTCAGCGCCAGCCTGTTCGCGCTGCTGTGCGGCACCTGGGCGGCGTTGGCGCTGCGCCACCATCAGGGGCGCGGCCAGCGCCTGCTGAGTACGCTGTTCTTCATACCCAGCGCGGTGCCTTCGGTGTCGATCGGTTTAGGCATGCTGGTGGCATTCAGCCAGGGGCCGCTGCAGATGAACGGTACCTTCCTGATCGTGCCCATCGCCCACTTCGTGCTGATTTCCGCCTTCACCTTCGGCAACGTGATGGCCGGGCTAACCCGGCTTTCGAGCGACTACGAAAACGTCGCCGCCAGCCTGGGCGCTTCGCCGTTGTTTCGCCTGCGTCACGTCACCCTGCCGATGATCGCTCCCTATATGATCTCCGCCTTCGCCCTCAGCCTGTCGCTGTCGATGGGTGAGCTGGGCGCGACCATGATGATCTACCCACCGAGCTGGGCGACGCTGCCGGTCACTATCTTCAGCCTGACCGATCGCGGCAGCATCGCCAACGGCGCGACGCTGACCATGATCCTGGTGGCGGCCACGCTGCTGCTGATGTTAGTGCTGGAGCGGATTGCGCAGCGGCTAACGCCGGGCGCAAAATAGCAACAAGGCGCTGCCATGGCCGCGCCTTGTTCATCGAAGCGAAGGGTTAGAACGGGTAGTCGTGATAGCCCTGCTGTTCACTGATGCGCCGGGCGGCGACGTGCAGCAGCGCCACATACTCCTCCCGCGCCGCTTCGGAAAAACGCAGCGTCGGGAAAGAGAGGCTCAGCCCGGCGATCGCCACCCCGAACCGATCGAAGACCGGCACCGCGATGCAGCGGATCCCCGCCTCCTGCTCCTCGGCATCTTCGCCGTATCCCTGCTCGCGCACCCGCTCCAGCACCGGCAACAGTTCGGCGGCGCTAGTCAGCGTATGCTCGGTGCTGCGGGTAAATTCAATCTGCGACAGGATCTGCGCCACCTCATCCCGATCGCGCCAGGCCAGCAGCACTTTACCGATGGCGGTGCTGTGCAGCGGGTTACGGCGGCCGATGCGCGAATACATGCGCAGGTTGTACATTGCGTCAATCTTGTGGATATAGACGATGCCGTCCTCGTCCAGGGCACCGAGGTGGATGGTTTCGCGGGTGCGGTTCGACAGCTCGCGCATCTGTACGTCGGCGCTGCGGATCAGATCGACGTTCTGCAGCGATTTGGCGCCCAGCTCGAACAGCTTGAGCGTCAGCGCATACTTTTCCGTCTCGCCTTCCTGCGAGACGTAGCCCAGCGCTTTCATGGTTTGCAGAAAACGGTAGACGGTGCTTTTGGACATCATCACCCGCTGGGACAGTTCGGTAATGCCAATCTCGCGCTCATCGCCGAGCGCCTGCAAAATGCCGAACACTTTCATCACGGATGAGACGGCATCCGGTTGCTTGTCTGAATCTGCGTTAGCCATGGTGAATACCCTACTTAACGGTTTTGTTTCAGGAAATTTAAACAAGGGTTTCAGTATAATCGGAACAGATCGCGGCGCGCAACGCGGCTGAACGCTAAGCGATTGAAGCCTAATGGATAACCCCAGCCCGCTCACCGCCGTTTACAATAAAGCGGACAAGGGGCATGCAATCACAGACGAATATGATTAGCATGATAATACTCCCCTGAATAAATACCGCTGAGACCAACATGCGTCCTTGTTCCGACGGCCTCCCCGTCCCGCAACGCTATGGGGCGATCCTCGCCATCGCCCTCGGCATTACCGTATCCGTGCTCGACGGCGCGATAGCCAACGTGGCGCTGCCCACCATCGCGCGCGATCTCAACGCCAGCCCGGCCAGCTCCATTTGGGTGGTTAACGCCTATCAGCTGGCGATCACCGTGTCTCTGCTGTCGCTGGCGTCGCTCGGCGATCTGATCGGCTATCGCCGCATCTATCAGGCCGGGTTGCTGGTGTTCAGCATTACCTCGCTGTTCTGCGCCCTGTCCGACTCGCTGCTTACGCTGACCATCGCCCGCGTGCTGCAAGGCTTTGGTGCCGCCGCCATCATGAGCGTCAACACCGCGCTGATCCGCATCATCTATCCGCAGCGTTTTCTCGGCCGCGGCATGGGCATCAACTCGCTGATCGTCGCCTGCTCCTCGGCGGCCGGGCCAACGGTGGCGGCGGCGATCCTGTCGGTCGCATCCTGGCAGTGGCTGTTCGCCATCAACCTGCCGATCGGCCTCGTCGCACTGCTGCTGGGCATGAAGTTCCTGCCAGCCAACGGCCAAAAAAGCGATAACCGCCGTTTCGATCCCACCAGCGCCGTGCTGAACGCGTTGACGTTCGGCCTGCTGATCACCGCCATCAGCGGCTTCGCCCAGGGCCAAAGCCTGACGCTGATCTTCAGCGAGATCGCCGCGCTGCTGGCGATTGGCGCGGTGTTCGTGCGCCGCCAGCTGCGCCAGGAATTTCCGCTGCTGCCGGTCGACCTGCTGCGCATCCCGATCTTCGCCCTGTCGATGGGCACCTCAATCTGCTCGTTTGCTGCGCAAATGCTGGCGATGGTGTCGTTGCCGTTCTTCCTGCAAAGCGCATTGGGCCGCGACGAAGTGGCGACCGGGCTGCTGCTGACGCCGTGGCCGCTGGCGATCGTAGTCATGGCGCCGATCGCCGGCCGGCTGGTGGAGCGCGTGCACGCCGGCCTGCTGGGCTGCATTGGGCTGGCGGTGTTCGCACTTGGGCTGTTCTCGCTGGCGCTGCTGCCCGCGGATCCGTCGAATGGGGACATCATCTGGCGCATGGTGCTGTGCGGCGCCGGCTTCGGCCTGTTCCAGTCGCCCAACAATCACACCATCATCTCCGCCGCGCCGCGTAACCGCAGCGGTGGCGCCAGCGGCATGCTGGGCACCGCTCGCCTGCTGGGGCAAACCTCGGGGGCCGCGCTGGTGGCGCTGATGTTCAACCTGTTCCCCACATCTGGTACCCACGCATCGCTGATCCTGGCCGGCGTGTTCGCCACTCTGGCGGCGGCGGTCAGCAGCCTGCGCATCACCCAATCGACGGCGCCAACGGCGCAGCCAAGCCGCGAGGTGAAATAACGGACATAAAAAAACCCCGGCGAGCCGGGGTTTTTCCTTTCATTCAGCCGATTACTTCAGGTACTGGCCGGAACGCAGCGCTTCGATACGCTTGTCGAGCGGCGGGTGCGACATGAACAGCTCGCTGAACGACTTGGATTTACCGTTGATGCAGAACGCCATCATGCTGCCCGCTTCCTGCGGTTCGTAGCTGGTTTTCAGGCGCTGCAAGGCGGCGATCATCTTCTCGCGGCCCACCAGCTTGGCAGAGCCGGCGTCGGCGTAGAACTCGCGGTGACGCGAGAACCACATGGTGATGATGCTTGCCAGGATGCCGAACACCAGTTCCAGCACCATCGACACCGCGAAGTAAATCATCGGGTTGCCGTTGCCTTCCCCTTCGCCATCACGATTGCCCAGGAAGCCGGCGGCGACCTGCGCGATCAGGCGCGAAATGAAGATGACGAAGGTGTTCACGATGCCCTGAATCAGGGTCATGGTCACCATATCGCCGTTGGCGACGTGGCTGATTTCGTGCGCGATGACCGCTTCCGCCTCGTCGCGGCTCATGCTCTGCAGCAGGCCAGTGCTGACGGCGACCAGCGAGGCGTCGCGGCGCGCGCCGGTGGCAAAGGCGTTGATGTCCGGCGCGTGGTAGATAGCGACCTGCGGCATGGCGATGCCCGCCTGCTGCGACTGACGGCGTACCGTTTCCAGCAGCCAGTTTTCGGTTTCGTTACGCGGTTGTTCAATCACTTCCCCGCCGACGGAGCGCAGCGCCATCCACTTGGACATCAGCAACGACACGAAAGCGCCGCCGAAGCCGAACAGACCGGCCATGATCATCAGGCCCTGAACGCTACTGGATTGGATTCCTGTCAGGCTGAGCACCAGCCCGAAAACCAACATCACCGCCAGGTTGGTGAGCAGGAACAGAGCTATACGCATCATAAAATGTTTACTTCCTCATAAATGTTAACAAAACGCTGTCTAAGATACCCTAGATCGTATGGGCATTCGTCACAGTTTCAAGAGTCGCACGTCATTAACCTACTAAAAATACGAAACTTTACAAAAACGACGCGCGACCGGGATTTGGCAAATTGTAAACGATTGTTGCGCAAGGCGGAGGGATTTCTCAGAAAAAATTCTTGGCCCGTGCAAAATGACGCCGAGAAAAATTGCCCGCACACTTTTTATGGCCGCCAGGCTCTCACCACCTTCGCTCACGCAGCGCTCGCCTCGCCTGACAGGAAAGTTTGAATCCCGTGATTAATTGTTACATTATAACATCACAATTAATCGTAAAGGGATGTCAATCATGTTACCTCGCCTCGTCTGTATGCTGACTGCGTGGCTGCTCTTTTGCCACGTCGCGCAAGCTGAAATCCACCTCACCGACGCAGAAGGACGCCAGGTCACCCTGGCCGCCCCCGCACAACGCGCCTATATCGGCTTTTACTACGAAGATTTTCTGGCGGTGAACGGCCCGGACAGTTTTCAACAGGTGGCCGCCTTCTCTAAAAGCGACTGGGCCTTGCGCACCAGCCAATGGCCGCGTTATCAGGCGGCTCTGCCGCGGCTCGCTCAACTGGTCGATGTCGGTTCGCTCTACAATCAGAGCTTTGACTTCGAACGCCTGCTGACCACGCGGCCAGACCTGCTGATCCTGGCGAAATGGCAGCTCGACGGCTTCGCCAACTACCTGCCGGTGCTGCAACAGCTCAACATTCCTTATATCGTCGTCGACTTCAACCAGGGTGCGGAAGTCAAACTTGCCAGCATTCGGGCCATGGGTCAGGCGATGGGCCACCCCGAGCGGGCAGAACGGCTGGCCAGCGAGTATCGGCAGAGCCTTGAAGATACTCAACGGCGTATTCGCGAGGCGCAGCTGCCGCCACCGACCGCTTATATCGAACTCGGCGACAAGGGGCCCGGCGAATACAGCAGCAGCTATGGCGCCTCCGTCTGGGGGCCGCTATTACAGCTGGCCGGCGCCCGCAATATCGCCGCCGGCGTCGTCGGTAGCCCCGCGCCTTTACGCGCCGACTATGTACTGACCCAAAAGCCGGACGTCATTTTCCTCGCCGGTGGCGACTGGGAAAACATGCCAAACGCCGCACCGATGGGCTACGGCGCACAGGCGGCCCCCCTTCAGGCACGCCTCGCTCAGTACGCCCGGCGAGCCGGTTGGCCGCAGCTGCCGGCGATAAAAGACCAGCGCCTCTATGCGCTCTACCATGGCGGCGCGCGCACGATTTACGATTTTATTTTTGTTCAGTATCTGGCGAAAGCCCTCTATCCGGCCGCGTTTGCCGACGTTGATCCCCCACGCAACCTGGCGCGGTTCTACCGCCAATACTTACCGATAGAGGCTGACGGCGTCTTCCTGCAACGCTGGCAAGGAGAGTAGCCGTGGCCTACACAGGACGTGCGTTTTTACAACGGCGCAGGCTGCGCCGCGGGCTATTGACGCTGGCGCTGCTCGGCGCGCTGCTGGCGGCCGCCGTCGTCGATCTGACCGTCGGCGCCGCGCACCTTAGCCTCTCGGATATCCTGCCCATGCTCTGGCCCGGCTCCGCGCCAGGCAACGAGCTGCATCAGGTGGTTTTCTGGTCGATTCGCTTGCCGATGACGCTCACCGCGTTGGTCGTCGGCGCCAGCCTGGCGCTGGCCGGTCTGTTGATGCAGACCGTGCTGGCCAACCCCCTCGCCAGCCCGTATACGCTGGGGATCTCGGCCGCGGCGGGATTTGGCGCGGCGCTGTCGATCATCACCGGATTCAGCCTGGGTGGCGCGCTGGCGCTGGGCACGCCGCTGCTGGCTTCGCTGATGGCGCTGTTGGCCTGCGTGCCTATCTATCTGCTGGGACAGCGCCGCGGCATGACGCCGCAAATTTTGGTGCTGAGCGGCATCGTGGTGCTGTTCTTCTTTCAGTCGCTGCAATCCCTGCTGCTGTTTCTGGCCTCGCCCGAAGCCATGCAGCAAATCGTCTTCTGGCTGTTCGGCAGCCTGCTCAAAGCCAATATGCACGGCGTGGCGATCACCGGTGGCGTCCTGTTCTGCGCGCTGGTCGTCAGCCTGCGGCTGGCCTGGCGCCTGACCGCACTGTCCGCCGGCGAAGAACAGGCCCAGGGGCTGGGCATCAACGTCAGCGCGCTGCGCAAGCTGGCCTTTCTGCTGGCGACCTTACTGACGGCCGCCTCGGTCTCGTTTGTCGGCACCATCGGGTTCGTCGGGCTGATCGCCCCGCATTTCGCCCGTTTTCTGGTGGGCGAGGATCAACGCTATCTGATCTGCATTTCCGCCCTTTGCGGCAGCCTGCTGCTGCTGTGCGCGTCGATCGTCGCCAAACTGGTGCTGCCGAACGGCGTAGTGCCCATCGGCATCGTTATCGCCTTAATCGGCGTGCCGGTGCTGTTCTACTTCGTCACCCGACAGGTTAAACGCCCATGACTCAACTGACCCTCACCGGCGTCGGCGTCACGCTGCATCGACGTCAGCTGTTAGCCGACGTTTCATTGGCCTGGCCGGAGGCAAAGCTCGGCGGCATCATCGGGCCCAACGGCGCCGGCAAATCGACGCTGCTCAAAGCGATCAATCGCATGCTGCCGCACAGCGGCGCTATCGCCTACCGCGAGCGCCCGCTCGATCCGAAAACCAGCCGCATCGCCTATGTGCCGCAACTCAATCGCAGCGAGTCGGCGTTGACCGCGTTTGACATGGTGCTGCTGGGCAAGGTACGGCAGTTGGGGTGGCGCGTCAGCGCCGCACAGGCCGACGCGGTCGAACAGGCGCTGGCGGAATGCGGCATTTCCGCACTTGCCGATCGCCCTTTCAACCGCCTCAGCGGCGGGCAGCGGCAGTTGGTGATGTTGGCGCAGGCCTTCGTCTCTCAGCCGCAGCTCATTTTACTCGACGAGCCCACCAGCGCGCTGGACATCCACCATCAGCTGCGCGTACTCAATCAGATCGCCGACTACAGCCGGCGTCATCGCTGCATCACGCTGCTGGTGATCCACGATCTGGGGCTGGCGCTGCGCTACTGCCATTCTCTCACCTTGCTCGAGCACGGACGCGTCATTTGCCACGGCGACACCCATCAGATGATGGGGCACCCGATGATGTCCCGCGTATTTGGCGTCGGTATCGAAAGCGGCATCAGCCCCCAAGGCTACCCCTTTCTGCTGCCGACACAGCTGTTACACGCACACGGAGAAACCCCATGTACACTCTGACCAAGGCGGACATGCTGGCGCAACTCGCCGGCTTGCAACAGGAAATCCACCAGCTTCACCGTTCCGCCCGGCAAGATCGGCGCCATTTTTCCCTGCTGGAACGGCGCTTCAGCCGCCTGCAGGCCTTTAACGATCTGCCGCAGCTGCAGGCCTATCGCCGCAAGCTGGAAAACGATCGCTCGATAACGGCGCAAATCACCCAGCTGCGAGCGGTGGCCAATGCCGCCTTGTGCGATTACGAGAAGCATCGCGTCGCCACGCTCTGCCGGGAGCCGGCGCAGACCAACGCCTACCTGAACAGTTTCGATAGCGCCCTGCAGCTGGAGATCGCCGCCGCCGACATCAAACCCGGTGAACGAGTGTTGCTGGTGGGCAGCGGCGCCTTGCCCACCACCGCGCTGGCGCTGGTCGCCAGGCTCTCCGCCACCGTCATTTGCTACGATTGCGACCCGGCGGCCCAGCGTTTTGCCCGCCGCCTCACGCGCCATCTGGGGCTGTCACGGCAAATCCCCTGCATCGATAAATTGAACGGCCTGACCGACCGCGACATCGATCACATCATCATCGCCTCTCTGGTGGCGGACAAGCAGACCTTGCTGACGCAGCTGCGGCCTTTGCTGCCTCAGCGCGGCAAACTGCTGCTGCGCTACGGTAACGGCCTTAAGTCGATCTTCAACTGCCCTTATCACCATCTGGCTGCCCGTTCACCCTGGCGCGTCAGCGGTAAACCGGTTGCCACCCCGCTGTACGATCTCTTGATTTTGGAGTCTCATCGCCATGAATAATGCGTTTTCTACCCTGATCCTCGGCGCCGGTCCGGCGGCGATCCAATTGGCTGTGGATATCCAGGCCACGGCCGACACGCGCATCGGCCTGTACAATCGCCCCAGCGAGAAAGGACAACGCCTGAAGGCGCATCTGGCGCACACGCCCAGTCTGCATCTGGAAGGCGTCGGCAAGGCGCGGCAGACCCAGCGCGATGCGCAGGTGGCAGTAGACAGTTATTGCGACGATCTGTCGCTCATCGGCGGCGACTGGCAGCGGCTGATCCTCGCGGTGCCCGCCGATCGCTATTACGAGGTGCTGCGGCAGGTGCCGTGGGCCACCTTACCCCACCTGCGTTCGTTGATCCTGCTTTCCCCGTCCATCGGCTCCGGCCTGATGGTGCAAAACCTGCTGCAGGCGGCTGGCCAATCCCACGTCGGGGTCATCAGTCTGTCCAGTTATTACGCCGACACCAAATATCAGGATGCGGCGCAGCCCTACCGCGCCTATACCAAGGCCTTTAAACAGCGAATCTATCTCGCGGCCCAAAGCCCGGTGTCAGACGGCGCCGAACTCGACTGG
This sequence comes from Serratia sp. 4542, assembly GCF_016805595.1. Lineage (NCBI taxonomy): Bacteria > Pseudomonadati > Pseudomonadota > Gammaproteobacteria > Enterobacterales > Yersiniaceae > Serratia > Serratia sp. 4542. The sequence goes on along the minus strand of NZ_RXKV01000004.1, from coordinate 209,947 downwards.
ATCGGCTCGGTGCTGGCGCGTCACGCTATCGACGCCCGGCGCTGCGACAGCCTGCTGGCCGCCGAGCGCTTCAGCATCACCAACTATGTTCATCCGCCGCTGGCGCTGGCCGACACCACGCTGCAGGCGATATTCCAGCCGCAGGCGCCGGTGCAATACCTGTATAAAACCCACCCCGAGGGCCCCATCTGTCCCGAGGTGATCGCCGACATGCTCGAACTGTCGGAGGATTACAAAAGGCTGCTCAACCATCTCGGCGTCGAGGAGATCAACCTGCTGCGCTTTTTGAACGACGACAGCTACCCGGTTCCCTCCCGCATGGTGAGCCGCCGCTGGATTGACCATTTCCCGCAGCTCGCGCCGGCGGAACAACGCTATGCGCTGTTTACGCGCTATACCGCGCTGCTGGTCGATCCCTATTCCGAACCGGACGCGCAGGGTCGCTACTATGATTTTTCCGCCGTCAGGGTCGCCCGCGTCTTTCAGGATGCTCAAGGTCTGTGGTGCCTGCCGCGCGTGCCGCTGGAAGACGTGCGAAAACTCCGCACGCTGGTCTTGCTGGCGGAGCGGCTTGGCGTCGAGATGCCCACCGCCCGGCGCCTGTTGGCGCGCTTTCAGCAGGCGCTGCAGAGCTTCGTCACCCGGATCGGCGCCGAGCATTGCCATCATTCGTTGCTGGACGATACCTGCGACGAACAGGCGGCCATCACCTATCGTCAGTGGCGGGGGCAAGCATGAATCAGGGTGCGCTGCTGGCCATTTTCGCCTCGCTGATTTTCAGCGTCATGAATGCGCTGGTCAAAACCATCGCCGACGACATCCCCACCGGGGAAATCGTGTTCTTTCGCAGTAGCATCGGCTGCCTGCTGGTTCTGCTGCTGATGTATCGCCACGGCGTCGCCTTCAGCCGCGAGGACCGGCCGCTGCTGGTATTACGAGGCACTATGGGTGGGCTGTATCTCATCTGTTATTTTTACAGCATCGCCCACCTCACGCTGGCCGACGCCAGCATGCTGGCCTACCTGTCGCCGTTTTTCTCCATTCTGCTTTCCTTGCTGGTGCTGCGTGAACGGATCAGCGCCAACACCGCATTTTGGCTAGCGCTGGTCATCATCGGCGCCGTGCTGCTGGTGCGGCCGTGGCATTTCTCAACGTATACCCTGGCGTCGCTGGTCGGCGTGATGAGCGCGGTGTTCGCCGCTATCGCCTATCTGTCGGTCAACAAGCTCAGCAAGCGCCACCACAACTACGAGATCGTGTTCTATTTCCTGTTTATCGCGACGCTGATCTCGCTGCCGCTGATGTGGAACGCCTTCGTCTGGCCCAACGTCTACCAGTTTGCCATCCTGCTCGCCATCGCCCTGGTATCGCTGTTGGGACAGGTTGTCTTAACCCAGGCCTTTTCCTCCGATAACCTGATCGTGGTCTCGGTGGTGCGCTATATCGGCATCGTTTTCAATATTGCCTGGGGCTGGCTGTTCTGGCACGAAGTCCCGCTGTTGCTGTCGCTGATCGGCTGCCTGCTGGTGGTGGTTTCCTGCATCCGGCTCGGGCTGCGCCACCGCAAGAAAGCCGTCTGAGCAGCACGTAACGCGACCATAAAAAAACGCACCCGAGGGTGCGTTTTTCATCCTGCCTGACGCGGCCTTATTTGGCCGGCGTTGGCTGTTGAGCGGGCTGATCTTTTTCCAGATGAGCCAGGTCCAGCGCGATATGCACGGTTTCATCCAGGTACGGATCCGGTTCCTGGTAATCCTTCGGCAGATCGTCGAGCGATTTCAGCAGCTTCTTGCCCGCACGTTCCAGGCGCTCGTTGATGCGTTTCAGACGGGTCGCATCGTCATCATGGTTCTCTTTCTCGCGTACCGCCAAATTGAGAGACACGATGTTGCGTTTATCCTTCAGCGCCTTGTAATGCGCGATATCCTGCGCGATGTACTGGAACTCCGGATTCTGCGCGATGCGCTGCTGGTGATCTTTCAGCAGCTCCGGCTCGAACGGCGCCATATCGCCGGTCTTGCTGTAGGTCGCCGCATTGATGCTGTCCCACGGCATGGCGTTGTCTTCAAACGCTTCGCCGGTTTCCGCCGGATCGACGCCGGTCGGCATCAGAATGTCCGGGGTCACCCCTTTGCGCTGGGTGCTGCCGCCGTTGACGCGGTAGAACTTCTGAATGGTGTACTGCACCGACCCCAGCGCCGGCCACTCAGGGCGCAGCATCTGATCGTAGATGCGGTTCAGCGAACGGTACTGCTGCACGGTGCCTTTACCGAAGGTCGGCTCGCCGACGATCAGCGCGCGGCCGTAATCCTGCATCGCCGCCGCGAAGATCTCGGAGGCGGAGGCGCTGAAGCGATCGACCAGCACCACCAGCGGGCCTTTGTAGTAGGTCACGCCATCGGTGTCGGCGTCTTCACGCACTTTGCCGTTGTTGTCGCGCACCTGCACCACCGGGCCGCTCGGAATGAACAGGCCGGACAGCGACACCGCTTCGGTCAGCGCGCCGCCGCCGTTGGTGCGCAGATCGATGATCACGCTCTTGACGTTTTGCTTGGCCATCTTCTGCAGCTGCACTTTCACGTCATCGGTCAGACCGACGTAGAAGCCTGGGATGTCGAACACCGCCACCTTCTCTTTGCCGACGGTCTTGATGGTCATTTTCACCGCGCGGTCTTCCAGGCGGATGCGCTCGCGGGTCAGGGTAACCACGCGGGTTTTGGTGCCCTTGCCGGCCGGCAGGATCTCCAGGCGCACCTTGCTGCCTTTCGGCCCTTTGATCAATGACACCACGTCGTCCAGGCGCCAGCCGATCACGTCCACCATCGGTTTGCCGGCCTGGCCGACGCCGACGATGCGATCGCCCACGGTGATCGCCTTGCTCTTCGCCGCCGGGCCGCCCGGCACCATCGAGTTGATCAGGGTGTAGTCGTCATCCATCTGCAGCACCGCACCGATGCCTTCCAGCGACAGGCTCATCTCGGTGTTGAACTGCTCGGTGTTGCGCGGAGACAGATAGTTGGTGTGCGGGTCGATTTCATGCGCAAAGGCATTCATCGCCAGCTGGAAGACGTCTTCGCTGTTGCTTTGCGTCAGGCGCTTGATGGCGAACTGATAACGCTTGGTCAGCGTGTCGCGGATTTCTTTGTCGGTCTTGCCGGTCAGCTTGAGGTTCAGCTCGTCATAGGTGACTTTCGCATCCCACAGGCTATCCAGCTCGGCCTTGTCTTTCGGCCACGGCGCTTTGCTGCGGTCGAGATCGATAGTGCCGTTGCCGGTGAAGTTCATCGGCTTGTCCAGCAGCGACAACGCATAGGTGTAACGCTCGAAACGGCGTTTCTGCGCCAGATTGAACAGCGCGTAGAAGGTATCCAGCTTGCCGGTTTTTAGCTCTTCGCCAACCTGATTGCGTTTGCCGGCGAACTGCGCCACGTCGGAGGCCAGCAACACGTTATGGTTGTAGTCCAGCATGTTCAGGTAGCGATCGAAGATCTTGCCTGAAAACTCCGCGTCGAGGGCGAACTGGCGGTAATGAGAGCGAGTGAAGCGCGAGGTCACGCGCTCACTCACCGTAGCGTGCTGGGGTTCCTGTTGCAGTTGGGGCAGTTGGCCGATGCGGATGTTGGCTGTTTCCGCGCCGTAACTGACACCCGCCCACAGCAGCCCTGCAATCGCTGTTAATCTGACGAATTTGTTCATGCCTTGGTTGGCCTCCGTATCAGAACTGCAAGTGTTCTGCGCGCACAATCATCGCCAGACCGGAAGAGAGCTGCACACGTACGCCATCTTTAGCGATTTCGAGTACGGTAGCATCCATCGCGCTCTTGCCTGCTCTGACTTTGATTTCCTGGCCAATTTGCAGTTTAGAGATATCCGTGACTGGCGCATAACGCGGCTGGTTTTCCTCTTTTGCTGCACGAGGTTGACGAGCTGGCTGTGGGCGAGTTTGTGGGCGCGGCTTGCGGTTTTCCGGCGCGGCTCCGCCTTCGCGACGTGCAGCAGGCTTTTTACCGGCTGGGCGCGGACGGCGTGGCGCGGCATCGGCAGATTCACCGGCGGCTTCACGTTTTTTGGCGTTTTGTTCGGCACGCTGTGCCTGAACGCGCGCTTTGGCTTCTTCAAGCTGCTGGCGAGCATGATCGACATGCTGCTGCTCCAGTTCACCGCACGGATTGCCGTCCAGGTCGACGCGCTGCGCGCCAACTTTGACGCCGTACAGGTAACGCCAGCTTGAGGTGTACAGGCGCAGGGCAGAACGCAATTGCGTTTTGCTGAGATTCTCTTCCCCCTGCACGCGCTCTACCAAATCCTGAAAAATACCGATTTTCAGCGGACGAGCTTCGCCTTCGGCGCTAAAGCAGAGCGGAAAACGCTCGGCAAGAAAAGCAATGACTTCTTTACTAGAGTTCAACTTAGGTTGATTTTCCATGAAATTTCCTGATTACAACGGTATTGCCAACAAGCCACAGGCATGAACAGGCGTCATTATAATGACGCCATCGGTAATTGCCACGTTAACCGTCGATCAACTTGCCGCTACAGTCACATATTTCGCACTGTCACACTGTTCCAGTTGCTCACAAAGCCCCGCCACCACTGCTTTCAGGCCCGCTTCATCCTGTTCGTCGAAGCGTTGATAAACCGTGCTGTCGATATCCAAAACGCCGATCACCCGGCCGCCAACCGCCAACGGCAGCACGATTTCCGCATTGCTGGCCGCATCGCAGGCGATATGGCCCGGGAACGCATGCACGTCGCCGACGCGCTGCACGCGATTTTCCGCCACCGCCGTGCCGCACACGCCCTTGCCCACCGGGATGCGCACGCAGGCGATCTTGCCCTGGAACGGCCCCAGCACCAGCTGGTCGCCATCCATCAGATAGAAACCGACCCAGTTCACGTCATCCAGACGCTCGTTGATCAACGCGCTGGCGTTGGACAGCGCCGCGATAAAGTTGGTCTCCCCGCCGAGCAACGCGCTCAGGTCACGTTTTAATTCCGCGTAGAATTGTTCTTTTGTCATGTGATAACCATTGAAACAGTGAAGATGGCCAGAAGCCCAAAGCTTAGGCCCTATAAAATAAGCATTAAATGCGTATAGCCACAAGGTTAATCATCTGTTGCTTCACAAAACCCTGCCGCTCGGGGTATGTTTGCCGCTCAGAATCCCGGTTTACCTCGTTTTACCGTCCGGCGCCCGATCGCCGGTGACGCGGCCGGTTTATTTTTCAGCTACGCTGACAGTTCCGGCGGGCTCAAGGGCAGCTACTTGTCAAAAATGAAAATACACGCGATCACCGCCCCCCTTTCCAAAGCGCGCCACCAGCGCTGCTGCGAGTGCGACCTGCTGTTCGTGCTGCCGCCGCTCAGCGGCAATCAGGCCGCCTATTGCCCGCGCTGCAACGCCAAGGTGGTGAGCGGCCGCGACTGGTCGATGACGCGCCTGACCGCCATGGCGATCGCCATGCTGCTGCTGATGCCGTTCGCCTTCACCGAGCCGCTGATCAGCATCCGCCTGCTCGGCACGCGCATCGACGCCAGTTTGCTGGAGGGCATCTGGCAGATGAGCCGTCAGGGCGATCCGCTGACCGCCAGCATGGTGGCGTTCTGTACCCTCGGCGCCCCACTGACGCTGGCGCTGTCGCTGCTGTATCTGCGCTTCGGCCACGCGCTCGGCATGAACCTGCGCCCGGTGCTGCTGATGTTGGAGCGGCTGAAAGAGTGGGTGATGCTGGACATCTATCTGATCGGCATGGCGGTGGCGGCGATCAAGGTGCAGGATTATGCCGACATCCAGGCGGGCAGCGCGCTGATCGCCTACCTGTCGCTCACCCTGCTCAGCATCCTGACGCTGATCCACGCCAACCTGGAGCAGCTGTGGGAGCGTTACTACCCGCAGGAGCAGCCGAAAGGCCCACCAGCGGCGCTGCATATTTGCCTGTCCTGCCACTATACCGGCTACCCCGACGCGCGCGGCCGCTGCCCGCGCTGCCACGTGCCGATGTGCCACCGCCAGCCCTACAGCCTGCAGAAAACCTGGGCGGCGCTGATCGCGGCGATGATCCTGCTGATACCGGCCAACCTGCTGCCGATTTCCATCATTTACGCCAACGGCGCGCGGCTCGAAGACACCATCTTCTCCGGCGTGGTCTCGCTGGCCACCTCCGGCAACGTGCCGATCGCCGCCATCGTGTTCATCGCCAGCGTGCTGGTGCCCTTTACCAAGGTGATCGTGCTGATCACGCTGCTGTTCAGCATTCACTTCAAAACCTCGCACAGCCTGAAGACGCGCATTCGTCTGCTGCGCCTGGTCACCTGGATCGGCCGCTGGTCGATGCTGGATCTGTTCGTTATCGCCTTGATGATGTCGCTGGTAAACCGCGACCAGCTGTTATCTTTTACTATGGGACCGGCCGCGTTTTACTTTGGCTCGGCGGTCATTTTGACTATTCTTGCCGTTGAGTGGCTGGATAGCCGATTGATTTGGGATGCACATGCAACAGGAAACGCCGACTACACCGACTGAAGCGCGGGTCAAGAACAAGCGCCGCATTTCACCGTTCTGGTTACTGCCGTTCATCGCCCTGCTGATCGCCGGGTGGCTGGTCTATAACAATTTCCAGGAGCGCGGTACCACCGTCACCATCGATTTCCAATCGGCGGCGGGCATCGTCGCCGGCCGCACGCCGGTGCGCTACCAGGGCGTTGACGTCGGCACGGTGCAGAAGATCAGCCTGAGCAAAGATCTGCGCAGCATCGTGGTGGAAGCCAGCATCAAAAGCGATCTGGAAGACTCGCTGCGCGAAGGCACCCAGTTTTGGCTGGTGACCCCCAAGGCTTCGCTGGCCGGGGTCTCCGGGCTCGATGCGCTGGTCGGCGGCAACTATATCGGCATGATGCCCGGCAGCGGCAAGGCGCAAACCCACTTTGCCGCGCTCGATACCCAGCCGAAATACCGCCTGAACACCGGCGAGCTGATGATCCATCTGCACGCCGACGATCTGGGCTCGCTCAACAGCGGCTCGCTGGTCTACTACCGTAAAATCCCGGTCGGCAAGGTGTACGACTACACCATCAGCGAAGGCAATAAGGGCGTGACCATCGACGTACTTATCGACCGCCGCTTCGCCCATCTGGTGAAAAACAACAGCCGCTTCTGGAACGTCTCCGGCTTCAAGGGCGATTTCAGCCTGTCCGGCGCGACGGTACAGATGGAGAGCCTGGCGGCGCTGGTCAACGGCGCCATCGCCTTCGATTCGCCGGCCGATGGCCAGCAGGCCAAGGGCGACCAGAGCTATGCCCTGTATCCCGATCTGGCCCACAGCCAGCGCGGCGTCAATATCCTGCTGGATCTGCCGAGCGGCAACAACCTGAGTGAAAACCGCACGCCGCTGATGTACCAAGGGCTGCAGGTCGGCACCCTGACCAAGCTGACGTTGCAGCAGGACAGCAAAGTGGTCGGTGAACTGACCATCGATCCTTCGGTGGTCGATCTGATGCGCAGCGGCACCCGCATCGTGATGCGCAGCCCGCGCATCAGCCTCAACGACGCCAAGCTCAGCCAGCTGCTGACCGGCACCACGCTGGAGCTGGTGCCGGGTGAAGGCGAGCCGCAGCAGCGCTTCAACGTGCTGGACAGCAGCGAGACGCTGTTGCAACAGCCTGGCGTGCTGACCGTCACGCTGAATGCGCCGCAAAGCTACGGCATCGACGTGGGGCAGCCGTTGGTGGTGCACGGCGTGAAAGTCGGCCAGATCCTGAGCCGCACCCTGACCGCCGGCGGCGTGGTGTTCACCGCCGCCATCGACGCCCAATATCGCGGCCTGCTGCACAAAGACAGCAAATTCGTGGTCAACAGCCGCCTCGACGTCAAGCTGGGCATCGACGGCATGGAAGTGCTCGGCGCCAGCGCCCAGGAGTGGGTAGACGGCGGCGTGCGCATTATTCCCGGCAGCAAGGGGGAACCGGGCGGCCAATACCCGCTGTACGCCAACAGCGAGAAAGCCGAGGAAGGCATCGTCGGCAACGCCCCGGCCACCACCCTGACCCTCAGCGCCACCAGCCTGCCGGACGTGCAGGCCGGTTCGGTGGTGCTGTATCGCAAATTCCAGGTGGGCGAAATCGTCAACGTGCGGCCAAAGGCCAACGAGTTTGAGGTGGACGTCTACATCAGCCCGGAATACCGCAAGCTGCTGACCCGTGAAAGCATCTTCTGGGCCGAAGGCGGCGCCAAGGTGCAGCTCAACGGCAGCGGGCTGACGGTGCAGGCTTCGCCGCTTAACCGCGCGCTGAAAGGCGCCATCAGCTTCGACAACCTGCAGGGCGTGACGCTCAACAAGGGCGCCAACCGCGTGCTGTACGCCAGCGAAACCGCCGCTCGCGCGGTGGGCAGCCAAATCACGCTGAAAACCTACGACGCCAGCAAGCTGTCGGCGGGCATGCCGCTGCGCTACCTCGGCATCGACGTCGGCCAGGTGGAGTCGCTGCAGCTGGCGCCGGAGCGCAACGAAGTGTTGGCCAAAGCGGTGCTGTATCCGGAATACGTGCAGACCTTCGCGCGTCTGGGCAGCCGCTTCTCGATCGTCTCGCCGGAGATCTCCGCCGCCGGCGTCAGCAACCTCGATACCCTGCTCCAGCCTTATATCAACGTGGAGCCGGGGCGCGGCCGCGAGATGCGCACCTTCGAACTGCAGCAGGCCAGCATCACCGACTCGCGCTATCTCGACGGCCTGAGCGTGGTGCTCGACGCTGCCGAAACCGGCTCCCTGCAGATCGGCACGCCGGTGTTGTTCCGCGGCGTGGAGGTCGGCACCATCACCGGCTTCTACCTTGGCGCCATGTCAGACCGGGTTCATGTCGCGCTGCGCATCAGCAAGAAGTATCAGCATCTGGTGCGCAACAACAGCGTGTTCTGGCTGGCTTCGGGGTACAACCTGCAGTTCGGCCTGACCGGCGGCGTGATCAAGAGCGGCACCTTCCAGCAGTTCATCCGCGGCGGTATCGCCTTCGCCACGCCGCCGACCATTCCGCTGGCGCCGAAAGCGACGCCTAACAAACACTTCCTGCTGAATCCGGAAGAGCCGAAGGACTGGAAAACCTGGGGCACCGCCATTCCGCGCGATTAAATTTCGCATTTTCCTCAGGGCCCGGCATTGTCGGGCCCTGTTTTTTTCCGCTTTGTGATAAACTCTCGCCCTTGTCTTTATTGCACCCTGAGAGTTCGCCCCGTGGCCAAATCCACCGCCGTTTTTCTGCCCCCCGCTTTCCTTGACGCCACCCGCGCCATCATGCCCGCCGAGCTGGCGATGGAAGATTTTATCGCCGCCTGCCAGCGCCCGCTGCGCCGCAGCCTGCGCGTCAACACGCTGAAAATCAGCGTCGCCGACTTCCTGGCGCTGGTGCAGGATTACGACTGGCGACTGGAGCCCATCCCCTGGTGCGCGGAAGGGTTCTGGATCGAGCGCGACGATGAAGAGCTGCGTCTGGGCAGCGCCGCCGAACACCTGAGCGGCCTGTTCTACATTCAGGAGGCCAGTTCAATGCTGCCGGTCAGCGCGCTGTTCTCGGGCGGCGCAGTGCCGAATCGGGTGCTGGACGTGGCGGCGGCACCAGGCTCCAAAACCACCCAAATCGCCGCGTTAATGGGCAATCAGGGCGGCATCGTCGCCAACGAATACTCCGCCAGCCGGGTAAAAGTGCTGCACGCCAATATCAGCCGCTGCGGCGTGAAGAACGCCGCGCTGACCCACTTCGACGGCAGGGTGTTCGGCGCCGCGCTGCCGGAGAGCTTCGACGCCATTCTGCTCGATGCCCCCTGCTCCGGCGAAGGCGTGGTGCGCAAGGATCCGGACGCCATGAGCAACTGGTCGCCACAGAGCGTGGCCGAAATCGCCGCCACCCAACGCGAACTGATCGACAGCGCGTTTCATGCGCTGGCGCCGGGCGGCGTGATGGTGTACTCCACCTGCACGATCAATGCGCAGGAAAACCAGCAGGTGGTGCGCTGGCTGCTGGACACCTACGGCGACGCGGTCAGCGTCGAGCCGCTGGGTGCGCTGTTCCCCGGCGCCGACAAGGCGCTGACCGCCGAAGGCTTCCTGCACGTCTTCCCGCAGATTTACGACAGCGAAGGCTTCTTCGTCGCCCGCCTGCGCAAACAGCGCGCCGTAGCGCCGTTGGCGAAGCCGACCTATAAAGTCGGGAAGTTCCCGTTCAGCCCGCTGTCCGGCAAAGAGGCGGCGCTGGTCGCCCAAGCCGCCGCCGCATCCGGCTTAACCTGGGGCGATGACAGCCGGCTGTGGGAGCGCGACAAGGAGCTCTGGCTGTTCCCGGCCGAGCTGGAACCGCTGTTCGGTAAAGTGCGCTTCTCACGTATCGGCCTCAAGCTGGCGGAACGTTTCCCGAAAGGTTTCCGCTGGCAGCACGAGGCGGCGATCGCGCTGGCCGGCACCGGCGGCAAAACGCATTTCGAGCTGGACGCCGCGCTGGCGCAAGAGTGGTATCACGGCCGCGATCTCTACCCGGAGCAGCCGCCGGCCGGCGATGAATGCATCGTCACCTACCAGGGCCAGCCGCTGGGCATCGCCAAGCGCATCGGCAGCCGCATCAAGAACAACCTGCCGCGCGAGCTGGTGCGCGACGGCGCGCTGGATTTTCACCTGTAATCGCTCCGGTGCCGGGGAGCCGCCTTCCCCGGCGCCAAAATAACGCTAATAATATTCCTATCACCATTCATTATTATTCTAATCATTTCCAAGTTGCACTATTCCACCTCCCCGCCCGTATTTCCCCGCCGGAAAAGAAAAAAGTTTTTAGCCTTTGATCAAGACAATTTCGCGTTCTTATCCTATTAATTTAAATGTAAGTAAATTAATGCGTTCAACTCAGCTCTGGGTGGCGTTTTTGCGGGCTTTCTCTGACACGGCAAGGAATCATGATGAATAAAACTCTGATGGTTTTGACCTCGGTAGCACCTCTGCTGTGCATCAGTGGCACAGCCAACGCAGCGGGCACCATTCAGGGCACGGTGGGCGTGACGATCACCATCGGTGCCGGCTGTGTGGTCACCGGCGGCAACAGTTCCGGCACCACCAACGACTTTGGTTCGATCAGCTTCGGGACTTACTCCTCGCTGGCCAACGTCATCACCGCCAGTGCCACCGGCAGCGGCGGCACCGGCACGCTGGGGCTGAACTGCACCACCGGCACCAACTATACCGTAGCGCTGGACAACGGCCTCAACGCCTCCGGCAGCCAACGGCGCATGGCCAGCAGCGTGCCGGCCTACATCAGCTACAACCTTTATCAGGACAGCGCCCACGCCCTGCCGTGGAACAGCACCACCGGCACGCTGACCGGCACCGGTACCGGATCGGCGGTGCCGCTGATCGTTTACGGCCTGGTGCCTGCCGCGGGAACGACTCCGGCGGCCGGCGTCTACAGCGATACCGTCACCATGACCGTCACCTGGTGAGTTTCATCGTCAACGGAGCGCCGTCAGTGCGCTCCGTTATTCATTAAGTAATAATATTCCCACCCACCTTATCATTCCCCCCTTAGTGTTCATGCCCGGTGACACGGCCGCCGCAGCGAACCTGCGACAGCGATTAAAAATAAATAAAGTTTTTAATCTTTTAGCGCGACATTCTCACGTTCTTATTCTATTAATTAATCTGTAAATAGATTAATGCATTTGACTCATTTTTCGGGCTTTTTGGCAGGCTTCTCTACTACGGCAAGGAACCACGATGAAAAAGACTCTGGCGGCATTAACCTCGGCAGCGCTTCTGCTGTGCGCCTCTGGCACCTCCTACGCGGCGGGCACCATTCAGGGCACGCTGGGCGTCACCCTGACCATCGGCGCCGGCTGCGTGGTCACCGGCGGCACCAGCTCCGGCACCACCAACAGCTTCGGCTCCATCAGCTTCGGCACCTACTCCTCACTGGCTAACGTCATCACCGCCAGCGCCACCGGCAGCGGCGGCACCGGCACGCTGGGGCTGAACTGCACCACCGGCACCAACTACACCGTGGCGCTGGACAACGGCCTCAACGCGACCGGCAGCCAGCGGCGCATGGCCAGCAGCGTACCGGCCTATATCAGCTATAACCTCTACCAGGACAGCGCCCACGCCGTGCCGTGGAACAGCACCACCGGCGTGCTGACCGGCACCGGCACCGGTTCGGCGGTGCCGCTGATCGTCTACGGCCTGGTACCTGCGGCAGGCACCACCCCGGCGGCCGGTGCGTACAGCGATACCGTCACCATGACCGTCACCTGGTAAACATGACGCGCCTGGCCGTCACCTGCATGCTGTTGTCGTTGGCGGGCGTTTGCCGCGCCGACGTCAGCACCGCGACGGTGGGCGTCAGCGCCACCCTGGTCAAGTCCTGCGTCGCCGGCACCACCAGCGGCGGCAACACCACATTCGGCACCTTTAACTTCGGCACGGTCTATTTCCTCAATACGGCGATAAAGGTGACCGGCCAGGCGAACGCCGGCGCACTGCAGATCAACTGCAACAACGGCACCAGTTACACGGTGCTGCTCAGCGGCGGGCAGAGCGGCAATACCGCCGCACGCTATCTGCAAAGCGCGGCGGGCGCCCGCGTGAACTACAACCTGTATACCAGCGCCAGCTACGCCACCGTCTGGGATAACGTCACCGGCGTCACCCAGACCGCCACTGGCCAAAGCGTCTGGCTGCCAGTGTACGGCATGATCCCGGTACAAACGACGCCGGCGACGGGCAACTATACGGATACGGTGCAGGTGACGATAAATTGGTGATTAACGGAACGCTGCGCACCCTGCTGCTGGCGGCGCTGATCGGCGCCCCGACGGCCCGTGCCGATACCGTCAGCCAGGGCTTCACGGTCAACGCTTCGATCATCAAAGGCTGCGTACTCGGCAGCGGCGTCACCAACGTTACCTCGTTCGGCAGCATGAGCTTCGGCCAGGTTGCGTCCTTGAGCAGCCCGATAAAAATCGTCTCTAGCGCCGGCGCCGGCTCCATTTTGATCCGCTGCAATCCCGGGCTCAGCGTCACCCTGGGGTTGAACGTCGGCAATAACGTCACCGGCTCCATCGCCGGCGGGCGAAAACTGTTGAACTCGGTGACCTCGGAAACGCTGGTTTACCAGCTCTACCAGGATGCCAACTACGCCGTTTTGTGGGGCGACGGCGGCAACGGCGGCGCCGTCCAAACCGTCTCCTCCACCGGCAGTACGCAAGAAATAAAAATCTACGCCAGTTTAATGGCGAGCAGCACCTTGCCCACCAGCGGCGCCTACAACGATACGGTCTTAGTGACGGTGAGTTATTGAGCTTTTAAAAAGGATCACATTATGCGTAGTACTCTGCTCCGCCTGCCCCTGCTGGCAGGATTGCTGTTAGCCGGTCAACCGCAGGCCTTCGCCGCCGCCTCCATTCTGATTTGGCCTATCGATCCGGCGATTGAAGACAACCAGCAGGCGACGGCCCTGTGGCTGGAAAACCGCGACAGCAAACCGGTCTATATGCAAATCCGCGTGCTCGGCTGGCAACAAACCGGCGGTAAGGACGACTACCGCAACCAGAGCGAAGTGGTCGCCAGCCCGCCGGTCGCCACCATTCTCCCCGGCAAACGCCAGCTGATTCGCCTGATCAAGCAGACCCCGGTCGCCGCCGGGCAAGAACGGGCTTACCGGATACTGGTTGACGAAGTGCCCATCAAGGATAAAGACGGCGCGGCGCCCGACAAGGGTGCGCAGATGGGGCTGAAATTCCAGATGCGTTATTCGGTGCCGCTGTTCGTCAGCGGTAAAGGCGTCTGGACCAAGCAAGACTTCGAACACCCGCGCGACTATGCCACCGCCAACCAGCCGAAGCTCAGCTACCGGCTGCTGCAGCAAAACAGCCAGCGCTGGCTCGACGTGCGCAACGACGGCATCGTGCACGCCCGCCTGTCGCAGGTCAGCATCCAGGGCAAGCCGCTCAACAACGGGCTGCTGGGCTATGTGCTGCCGGGTTCGCAAATGCGCTTTGCCCTGCCGCCTTCGGGCAGTTTCGCCGCCGGCAAGCTGCAGGCGATGGTCAATGACAATAAGCAACCCGTAACCATTCCGTCTTACTGAGCCTGAGGTGCAGGTGAAGCGGATCTCGTCGCCGGCCACGCGCGGCATGCAGCTCAAGCCGCTGGCCCTGGCCGTACTTTGTATGGCGGTGGAGCTGTGGCCGCCGCACGCCGCCGCCGACGACCTTCCGCCGCCGCCCAGCGCCATCAGCATGCCGGACACCACGCTGTATCTGGAGCCGGTGGTGAACGGCCGCCAGACCGGCAAAGTGGTGCCGGTCACCTACCGCGGCGGCCACTACTATTTGACGCCGCAGCAACTGAGCGACGCCGGCCTGCCGGTGGCGGACAAGCAAGCGAAAGAGATCGCCGTCGATCAATTGGATAAGGTCGACGTCACCTACAGCGGCGAAACGCAGCAGCTGTTGATCTCGGTGCCCAACGACTGGCTGCCCAAGCAAACCCTCGGCGACGCCAACCCAGAACAGCGGCTGCCGGCGCAAAGCAGCCTGGGTTTCTTGCTGAATTACGACGCCTACGTCAGCCAGAGCGGCGGGCGCGGCAATCCGGGTTATTTTTCCGCCTGGAGCGAACAGCGGCTGTTCGACGGCTTCGGCGTTATCGCCAACACCGGCATTTTCCGCAGCAGCTTCAACGGCGAGACCGCCGCACAGCAGAACAATCGCTATATCCGCTACGACAGCAGCTGGCGCTACAGCGACGACGACACCATGCTCAGCTATACCGCCGGCGATCTCACGACCGGCTCGCTGCCCTGGACCAGTTCGGTGCGCATCGGCGGCCTGCAGGTGGCGCGCAACTTCGCCACGCGGCCGGATCTGATTACCTATCCGCTGCCGCAGTTCTCCGGCCAGGCCGCCGTGCCGAGCAGCGTCGATCTGTACATCAACAGCTACAAGAATACCTCCGTCAGCGTGAACCCCGGCCCGTTCACCCTGAATACCGTGCCTTACATCAACGGCGCCGGCCAGGCGACGGTGGTCACCACCGACGCGCTCGGCCGCCAGATCAGCACCACGGTGCCGTTCTATGTCGCCAGCTCGCTGCTGCAGGCCGGGCTAAGCGATTTCAGCCTGTCGGCAGGGGCGCTGCGTCAAAATTACGGCTACCGTTCCGCAGACTACGGCCAATGGGTGGCCAGCGGCAGTGGGCGTTACGGCGTCACTGATTGGTTGACGCTCGAAGGGCGGGCGGAAGGCGCGGCTGAGCTGGCAGTCACCGGCGCCGGCGCGGGCGTGCGCCTGGGGCAGTTAGGGGTCCTCAACGCCTCCTACAGCTACAGCCAGGCGGGCAGCGATGCCTTCAACGCCCCGCCGGTCACGCCCCTTTATTACGATCCGATCACCGGCCAACCGGTACAGCAACCGGATGCCGGGCCGGTTTATCAGTACACCGGCCGCCACGGCGATCAGACCAGCCTGAGCTATACCTACAGCAACCAATATTTCAGCCTCAATGCCCAACGGGTACTGCGCAGCGCGGACTTCGGCGACCTCTCCACCTACAAGAGCAGCTACCGCCTGAGCCGCCGCACCGATCAACTGACCGGCAGCATCGGCCTGAGCCGCTTCGGCAGCCTGGGCGCCGGTTATTTCGACGTGCGCGACGCCATCGGCCAACGCACCCGCCTGGTCAACCTGTCGTACAGCCTGACGCTGTGGCGCAATATCAGCCTGTACGCCTCGGCGAATCGCGAGATCGGCGGCGACGGCTACAGCTCGCAGCTGCAGATCAGCATTCCGTTCGATGCCTGGGGCACCGCTAACGTCAGTACCGCCCGCGACGCCGGCAACCGCTGGAGCGAACGCGTCGCGTACAGCCGCGCCGCGCCGACCGACGGCGGTTTCGGCTGGAACCTGGCCTACGCCGGCGGTCAAGGCAGCGACAGCGATTACCGCCAGGCAGACCTGACCTGGCGCACCTCGCTGTTGGAAACCCGCGCCGGGCTGTACGGCAACCGTAACGATTACACCCGCTGGGGCGAAGTCAGCGGTTCGCTGGTGGCGATGAACGGCGGCGTATACGCCACCAACACCATCAACGACGCCTTTGCCCTGGTTTCGACCAACGGCTACGCCGGTATTCCGGTCAGCTACGAGAACCAGCGCATCGGCGTCACCAACGACAAAGGCTACCTGTTGGTGCCCACCGTCACTTCGTATTACCACGCCAAATTCCAGATTGATCCGCTCAATCTGCCGGCGGACGTCAATTTGCCGTCGGTAGAAAAAACCGTCGCCATTCGCGATCACAGTGGCTACCTGGTCGAATTCCCCGTCCAGCGCCTTTCCGCCGCCGACGTGGAGCTGGTCGATACGCAAGGCAAACCGCTGGCCAACGGCAGCCAGGTGGCGGTGATCGGCAGCAATCAACAAAGCTACGTCGGGTGGGATGGCATGACCTATATCGACCCGGTGCAGCAACACAACCGGCTGAGCGTGATCCCAGCCGACGGCGGCGCGCCGTGCCAGGTCAGCTTCAGCCTGGCCAACCCGCAGGGGCTACAGCGCGTCGGTCCCCTCGTCTGCCAATAACACACGGAGAAGAAGAACGATGTCTCGGCAAGTGAAAATTCTTTTGGCGGCGCTGCTGCTGCTGTGCGGGCAACGCGCGCTGGCGGACTGCGCCACCACCAACGGCACGGTGACCCTGCCCAGCAGCAACTCCTTCGCCGTCTACAACGGCCAGATCAGCGCCCAGGGTACCGCCGGGCTCAACTGTACCGGGCTGGGGCTCAATCTGTTGACGCAAAACACCGTCACGGTCAAAATCGCCTCCACCACCAACAATATGGCCCTGCTGAACGGCAACGGCTCCGGCGATAAAATTTCCTATCTCATCTACCCGGATGCCAACTACCAATACCCCTACAGCGTCGGCCAGACCATCGACTACAGCTCGCTGAACCTGCTGTCGCTGATCCTGATCTCTTCCAACGTCAACTTTCCGGTGTACATCAAAACGGTGGCGGGTGCGAACGTCAGCGCCGGCACCTATACCGACACCATCAATCTGGTGTGGAACTACCATATTTGCGGCCTGGGCCTGATAGGGCTGTGTATCTGGTGGGACGGCACCAACCAACCCAGCACCGTGACCATCACCGCAGTCATCACCAAAAGCTGCCTGATCAATACCGCCAATAACGTCAACTTCGGCAGCATGGCGCTGGTGGGGCAATTCAACCCGATCAACCAGAGCATCACCCTGACCTGCACCAAATCCCAGTCATACAGCTCCTACTTTACCAACGGCAACAACCCCATCACCGGTTGGCGGCAAATGCTCAGCGGCACCAGCAACTTCCTGCAGTATCAGATCTACCTGCCCAACACCAGCACCGTGTGGAGCAGCACCAACGCGCAAAGCGGCACCGGCACCGGCCTGGCGCAAAGCATTCCCTTTACCGCCGCCATCAATCCGGCGCAGACCGAAGTGCCGGTTGGTACCTATCAGGATAACGTCAGCTATGTCGTGACCTATTAGCCTGGCCGCTAGCCGCTCAGGAAGAATGTTGCCAGAATGTATTTTTTATGTGGCATTTTTTGCTCATTTGGCTATGCTCATACCGATGGCCTTACTGGTCTAACCTCCTACCACATCATTGAGCAAGGAGTTCCCATGAGCAAAACCGTCGTAAAAATTGGCAGCTTCGAGGTCGATGACGCGCATCTTCACGCCGGCGCCGACCGCGCCGGCACCCTGAGCATTCCCTGCAAGTCCGATCCGGACCTGTGTATGCAGCTCGACGGCTGGGATGAACACACCAGCATTCCGGCGATCCTCAACGGCAAACAGTCGCTGCTGTACAAGCAGCACTACGATCGGCAGGCGGACGCCTGGGTGATGCGGCTGGCATGAAAATACGCCGGGCCTGCTGACGACGCGCTGCTTTCATCGGAAACAGCGCGTTTTTTTATGCGATGGCGATGCCGCGGCCGGCAAAGAAAGGGGTGAAGCGGTTGAGCGGCAGCTGTACCCGCTCGCGCGTCGCCGAGCTGTCGCCCGAAGGGTTGTGGAAAGTCACGCTTTGCGTATCGGCGGCGGTGATCAGCACCAGATGCCCGCCTCGCTGCGGCGGCAGGCTCTCGGGCCGGCGAATGGAGGGGTGCACCGAGGCGATAAAGTAGCGGTATTGGCTAAGCAGCGCCGATAACTCGGCGGCCTCCAGCCCCACCTTCACCTCCGCTTGCAGCGCAAACTGCTCGCGCACGTACTCGACGAACGGCGCGTAAATCAGCCCTTTTATCCGCTCCCCCTCGCGCACATAGGCACCGTAAGGCAGGCTGCGCCGCGCCAGCTCCAGCAGCGGTGGCGCTTCGCCGTCGCGGTGGCTCAGCACCATTTTCAGGCAGGCCATGCCGCATACGTGGTTGGCCCACTCGACGTACTCCGCCCGATCGCGGGCGCCGCTGCGCGCCCAATTCTCGTCTTGCGCCAGCGTCATGCGGCCGGCGATCAGATCGGCGGCCAGCTCCGGGCTTGCCCACTGGCATTCGTAGGGAACGGCGCGCATCCGTTTAGAACTTGTCGACGACTTTGAAATTCATCAGCACCAGCGTCATGTCCGGCGAGAACAGATCGTACTCTTCGAAGAAACGCTGCAGCTCTTTGCGCCAATGCGCCAGCGAACGATCGCCCTCGCCTTCGGCAAAGGCGTGCGCTTCATCGACCTGATCGTAAGTTTTCATTTCCACCGCGGTCAGTTCAACCGCGCAGACCGGTTCACCTTTGCCGTCCACCACCAGGAACAGATCGCCGGCCTGCGGGATCCCTTCGCCGTCCAGGTTGGAACAGGTGGCCGTTTTGGTGCCATTGAGGATCAATTGCACTACTTCATCGGCCTGCTGCTCGGTATCGCCGAACGCCCAGCGCTCAAGGTGCTCATATTTCTGTGGAATTGCCGTCGCCATGATTATACCTTTTGGAAAAATGCATCAATGCAGACAGGATAGTACAACGTATTGCCGGCCGTCTGCATCCGTCGCAAGCGCGACTGCGCGTTCCGCCACCGCCGCCTTTACGAGTTTTTACCGTTCTTCGCTGTGCCTGTCGCGCTGCCGGGCGCATACTGTGGACATTATTCAACCAGTGGCAACCGCCAGGCGGCAACATGCGGCAAGACGACATCGATGCTGACGATACCTTCAGCGATTTACTCAACGGCGTCGCCCTGGTGACGCTTTTCCTCATCACCCTCGTCGGCGGGTGGTACTTCAGTTAAGGGGGCAACGTGGCAACAAAACGCATGGGCAACAAACTCAGTAAAATGGTCGTGGTGCTGCTGCTGATCTGCCTGGCGTTGCTGCTGTTGCGTTGGGCGGCAATCGCCTTCGGTTAAGCTCGCGAACCGGCGCCGGCCAAGCGCCGGCGTCGTGCTCACCGCCGCCCTGGCGCGGTCGGCTCCAGCAGCTCCCGCAAATAGGCCAGACGCGCTTCCCCTTGTGGCAACCAGCGGCGGCACAGCCAATGTTGCGTTTCACCCGTGCGGCTGAGGCGGTAGTACTCCGCCAAGGTTTCGACCCAGTTCATGATGTTTTCTCCTGCTTTTCGACACCGCCAGTATTGAGCGTAAAAACCAGAAGAAATACTGATGGCTTGTTTTTTATGCTTCCTGTTTTGGGTGGCCGGTAGCGAAGCCGCAGTTCAGCTGCTACATTGGGCAAAAATCAACCAGCCGAGGTAGGCCATGACGTTCTCGGAACAGGAGATTAAACCCGTATGGGATGAGGTCGCACGCCTGATCGGCGACGGCGTGATGCAGCTGCGCCATCGTGGCGAAGCGCTGTCGGTGGAAACGCTGGAAAAACATCTGGCGCGGCAGCTGGCGGACAGCAACGATATCGAACGGCGCATCCTGCTCGGCGCCGCCATCAACATGTTGAAAGGCGGAAAATGAATCGCCAACCGAAAAGGTTGGCGATCCGACAGAAGCCCGAGGTATGCAAGCCCGGCCTTCTGCGCGCTACTATGTCACGCTAATATGACGGAATTAATAGGAATTGTCGGGTTTTTACCCAAAACGCCCTATTTTTGTTGCCAGCATTACGCCAACACGAAATCGCTGGCATCCAGCGGCTGCCCCACCACTTTCACCAGGAAATCGCTGGCGTCAAAAGCGCCGCCCAGGTTGATCGCCACGTCGCTGACGTGACTTTGCGCGTCATAGCTCAACATCGCTTCACCCGCCTTGCCGCTGAACTGATCGACGAAGCGAATGCCGTCCGCGCTGCCGGTGTTGAACAGCGTCAGATCGATCTTGTCTTCACCGCGCACGAAGTCGCGGATCCAATCCGGTGCCGCCGCCGTCGATTCATCCGCCGCGAAATAGACGAAGGTGTCCTTGCCGGCGCCGCCCCACAGCTGATCCGCCCCTTTGCCGCCATACAGCACATCATCGCCCGCGCCGCCCTTGAGCACGTTGTCGGCGGCGTTGCCCACCAGCACATCGTTGCCCGATCCGCCGATGGCATTTTCAATCATCACGCCTGCGGCGATGGACACGTTGCCTTTCAGGCCGCCAACGTCCGAGAACGCTTTTTCATTCAGGTTGATGCGCTGATTCTGGCCAAAGCCGGAGAAGTCGAAGGTGTCGTTACCGCCGGCATCCCAGGCGGTGAAAATAATCTTGTCCTGCGCGCCGGTAGCGGTGAGGAAGTCGCGATCGGTATTGGAATTGAAGCCGTAGATCGTATCGCCGGTGCGGGTGTTCATGTTGGCGCCGTAGAAATGCTGGATCGCCGTAATGTCGTTGAGCAGCGGCCCGGAAGAGTACGCGCCTTTAAAGTCCTGCCCGGTGTTGCTTTCGCTGAAATAGCTCATCACGCTGTGGGCGCGGCTGTCCTCGAAATAGGTTGCGTCCTTGCCGTAGGTGATGCTGACGCCCGGCGCGGCGTTATAGTCGCCCGGATGCTGCAGCCCCAGCGCATGGCCGATTTCATGGGTGAAGGTCTGGCGACCGTACTCGTTCTCATGGATCTGATTGTTGACGAAGGTGTGGTTCTTGGCGTTATACCAGGTTTGCCCGGCAACCGAAGGCGAGGTATCCGGGTTATACGCAAAGGCATAGGAGCCGCGCGAGCTGTAGTCGAACAGGCCGAATTTGACGTTGGCGGCGGCGGTGTTGCTGGTTTCGGTAAAGGTGACGTTGGCCACGTCGGACCATGACTGCAACGACAGTTTGGCCTGCTCGCGCTGTTCGGCGTTAAAGCTGCTGAAGCCGCTGATGCCCATGCTCGACATGTTGCTCGGCGCCTTTTCCCAGAAGCTGAAGGTCAGGGAGACCGGCGTGTCGGTCACGCCCTTGTCGTGCCAACTGCGATCGCCGCGCACCAGCTCCAGGCCGGCGTTTTCGAACGTTTTCGACGGATGAAGCACGGTAATGGTGTCGTCTTCATCGGGTTTATAAGCGCCCAGCAGGGCTAATACGCCTTCGGCCTTAACGGAAGCATTGCTTGATGACATAACCTTATCTCCATATTCGTCAATTCAATCGGGGGGATGCCCCAACTGGCGGATTGCCTGAACGGCAGCGGCCCGGTGTTGAATCAATACGGGGATATCGGTAATGCGGTGGCGCCTTCCCTCGGCACTCTGAATGAGAACGATAATCCCTTAAGAGAAAAGAATAGACACATTTTCGCCGAGTACAGAATTTTCTTAGATAAAGTACGACTATGCATTTGCACCATACGAATGATTTTCAAGGTAATCATCAGCATTATCACGATAAGCGGAAGAAACGCATAAAAAAACCGGGGCAATCCAACCCCGGCTATCCATAAGAAATTCTGGACTCAGACTAACCAACCGAGCAGCAGCGTCGCGCCGATGACCGTGGAAGCGCCGCCGATGCGCGTGGCGATTTGGGCGAACGGCATTAGCCCCATACGGTTCGACGCCGACAGGATCGCCACGTCACCGGTGCCGCCCAGGCCGCTGTGGCAACAGGTGACGATCGCCGCTTCCACCGGGAACATCTTCAGGTAAGGCGCAATCAGGAAACTGACCAGCCCCATCGACAGCACCACCGAGCCGCAGACCACCACATAACCGACCGAGAACACTGCCACCACACTTTCCAGCGGCACGTACAGCATGCCCAGACCGATCATCAGCGGCCACACCAGCGCCGTGGAGACGAACTTGTAGAAACTGTGCGCGCCGGTTTCCATCGAGGCTGGGATCACCCGGCAGTACTTACACAACACCGCGAACAGGATCATCAGCACCGGGCCGGGAATATGCACGATGTGTTCGAACAGGCCACCGACGATAAAGAAGGCGCAGATCACCAGCAGACCGCCGCCCATCAGTTGGAAATCGACGTTGCCGCTTTGCTCCTTGATGGCGAACATCGCGTTCTCCTGCGCCGAGCGGATCAGCATGCCGTCGCCGCTCAGCGCCTTGCGCTGCATGCCGATGCGAGCCAGCACCCCGGCGGTCACGATGGCGAAGATATTGCCCAGCACCGCCGCCGGCGCCAGCTGCGCGACGTAGACGTCCGGCGTCGCTCCCAGGATCGCCGAATAGGCCAGCGACAGCGGTAAAATCCCCTCGCCGATGCCGCCGCCGATGATCGGCACGATGATGAAGAAGAAGGTGTGATAGAAGGTAAAACCGAACAGCTTGCCCACCAGCAGCCCGGTGATCACCGCCGTGATCGTGCCCACTACCAACGGCACGAACATGCGAATCATCCCCTGGATCAGGATCACCCGATTCATGCCGAGAATGCTGCCGACCACCAGACTGGCGATGACGAAATACAGCAGGTTGGCGTCTTTCATCAGCAAATGGACGGTGCTCATGACGTTAGGCTGGAAGACATTGAAGTAGACCAGCACCGACGGCACCATCAAACACAGAATGGCCGGCCCGCCGATATCGCGCAGCACGGGAATGCTTTTTCCCAACTGCGCCAGCGCAAAGCCCAGCGTCATTATCACCGCCAGGCCGCCGATCATATTCTTCGGCAGGAAGTTGGCATAGGCGGAAATCGCCACGATCGCGCAAATCGTGATAAACAATGCGATCGGTACCGCACCGATATCTATTTGACGAAGTTGATTAATTAATCCTGAGGATTCGGACGATGCCGTATTTTTATCACAGGCCAGTTCTGCATTTATCTGTTTCATTATTCACCCTGCTGACAAGCGTACAGTACGGTTAGATTCACCTGGCGCAACGATCTTGCCATAGCCAAGTAAAAACAAATGATTACGAAAAATCCTATTGTGGATTTCGCTTTTTCTAATAAGAAATAAAACAGTAGACAGCTCTGACGATATGATAAAAAATAAAAATGCAAAACTAAATTACGCCCGCGGAATTCAATATTGTGACCCTCCGCCAAGGTTAGTTTTAATTAATTATCGTCAGCATTTTGTAATTAAAGTAATCGGGTTTAAATTCGCTGCTATGCTATAGGAGGGCGAAAAAGCCCCCTGCTTTATTAATAAAGAACCGGAAACGCATTAGCTGAATCCGGTCAGCTTGATCCGAACCTTAATCCTGCGCGCGGCACCGCACGGGAAAGAGGCATAATATGACTCATAAGGAAGTAGAATATGTCTTCACGCGCTGTTACCCCACAAACCCTCGCTCGCTACGGCATTCATCAGGCCGCCGACGTCGTCTATAACCCCAGCTATGAATTACTGTTCGCCGAAGAGACCCGCGCCGACCTGCCGCCGCTGGAACGCGGCACCCTCACCCAGCTGGGCGCGGTCAACGTCGCGACCGGTGAATTCACCGGCCGTTCGCCGAAGGACAAATACATCGTGCGCGACGACACCACGCGCGATACCGTCTGGTGGTCGGACAACGGCACCGGCAAGAACGACAACCAGCCGCTCTCCCCGGAAGTCTGGCAGCATCTGAAAACGCTAGTGGGCAACCAGCTCTCCGGCAAGCGTCTGTTCGTGGTGGACGCGTTCTGCGGCGCCAACGCCGACACGCGCCTGAAAGTGCGTTTCATCACCGAGGTGGCCTGGCAGGCGCACTTCGTGAAAAACATGTTTATTCGCCCGAGCGACGCCGAACTGGCAGACTTCGAGCCGGACTTCGTGGTGATGAACGGCGCCAAATGCACCAACCCGGACTGGCAGCAGCAAGGGCTGCATTCGGAGAACTTCGTCGCCTTCAACCTGACGGAACGCATGCAGCTGATCGGCGGCACCTGGTACGGCGGCGAGATGAAGAAAGGCCTGTTCTCGATCATGAACTACCTGCTGCCGCTGAAGGGCATCGCCTCGATGCATTGCTCGGCCAACGTCGGCGAGCAAGGCGACGTGGCGGTGTTCTTCGGCCTGTCCGGCACCGGCAAAACCACCCTCTCCACCGATCCGAAGCGCCAGCTGATCGGCGATGACGAGCACGGCTGGGACGACGACGGCGTGTTCAACTTCGAAGGCGGCTGCTACGCCAAGACCATCAAGCTGTCGCCGCAGGCGGAGCCGGAAATCTATCAGGCGATCCGCCGCGATGCGCTGCTGGAAAACGTCACCGTGCTGGCCGACGGCAGCATCGACTTCGACGACGCCAGCAAAACCGAGAACACCCGCGTCTCCTATCCGATTTATCACATCGAGAACATCGTCAAACCGGTGTCCAAAGCCGGCCATGCGCGCAAGATCATCTTCCTGACCGCCGACGCCTTCGGCGTACTGCCGCCGGTATCGCGCCTGACGCCTGAGCAGACCCAGTACCACTTCCTGTCCGGCTTCACCGCCAAGCTGGCCGGCACCGAGCGCGGCATCACCGCGCCGACGCCGACCTTCTCCGCCTGCTTCGGCGCCGCGTTCCTGACGCTGCACCCGACGCAGTATGCCGAAGTGCTGGTGAAACGCATGGAGGCCGCCGGCGCCCAGGCTTACCTGGTCAACACCGGCTGGAACGGCAGCGGCAAACGTATCTCGATCAAAGATACGCGCGGCATCATCGACGCCATTCTGAATGGCGATATTGAGCAGGCCGAGACCTTCACGCTGCCGATCTTCGGGCTGGCAGTGCCGACCGCGCTGCCGGGCGTCGATCCGTCGATTCTCGATCCGCGCAAAACCTATGCCGACGAATCGCTGTGGCAGGAGAAGGCGCAGGATCTGGCGCAGCGCTTTATCGATAACTTCGCCAAATATACCGTCACCCCGGCGGGCGAAAAACTGGTGAACGCCGGGCCTAAACGGTAACGGCATTCTCCCGCTCAAGGGCCGATTCGTCGGCCCTTTTTTGTTTTCACTCCTCTTCCAGCAAACCTGGCATTACCAGCGCCACCGCCGCCGCGATGCGCTCGTCGATCGCGCTGCCCGGCGGCAACAGCCCCAGCGTCATCTGCCGCAGCGGTTCGGCGATGGTCATCGCCAACAGCAGGTCGCTGGTTTGCGCCCAGTCGCGCTCACGCAGCCACCCGCACTGCTGCTGGCGCTGCAGCCAGTCCGCCACCGTCGCCCGGCCGCGCTGAATACCGTTGCGCTGGTAGCTGTCCAGCAGCCCCTCGCGCCCCGGAAATTCGCTTTGCAGCAGCCGGAACATGCCCACCGCTTCCGCACTCAGCACCTGCTGCGCGATGGCCTGCAGCCCTTTTTCCAACAGCGGCGCAACCGCCGCCCGCTGCCCGGCATCCTGGGCGAAGGCCGGCTGAAACGCCTCGGTCCAACCGCTTACCGCCTGCGCCACCAGTTCGTCGCGGTTGGCGGCAAAGCGATACAGGGTTTTTTTAGCCACCCCGGCGCGTTTCGCCACCGCATCCACCGTCGCCGCGGCATAGCCACCGTCGATCAGCAGTGCCAACGTCGCCTGAACCAGCGCCGCGCGCAGCGCCGTTTCCGGCGTGGCCGGCCGGCCGCGAGCACGCAGCGGTTCTTCATTCCGGTTTGCCATATTTATTCCTCACAAGCGTTGACAGACACAGCATAGCGGCATAGCCTTATTTTGGAAACACAATTCGTTTCCAAAATAAAAAAGGAACCCATTATGACACATCCTTCCCTGCTGGCGCCGTGGGGCGTTAACGATATCAACGAGTTGCTCAGGCCCGAACCGCTGCGGCTGGAGATGGGACTGAGCCGCAGCGCCGACGGCCTGCTGACCGTCGCGGTTCGCACCGACCTGCACGGCTGCAAAGGGCGCATGCTGGACTGGTGGTTCACCTTCTTCGAAACGACTCAGCATATCAACTGGTGGCACCCGCACGATCACGTCGAACACCGCGGCTGGGATCGCCACTGGAAAAAGGGGGAAAGCTACGTCGGCGCCAGTATCGAAGCGGTCGAGTGGTTGGCGGAGCTGCCGCCGGTCGCGGCGCGCCTCAAGTTTCACGCCGCCGAGGATTTCTTCGCGCCGCAGCCGCTGCGCCAGGCTCGCGACGCGCAGGCGCTCTCCGCCGCCGTTTGCGCGCGCATCGGCTTCGGTGACCAGGTGGCGCTGGATGACAACGGCGATCCCTGCGACGGGGAGATGCTGCACCTGGTGCGCGACACGCCCTATGGCTGCGTGCTGCGCAGCCGCTTCCTGCTGGGCAAAGCCTGCGCCAACGCCCACGACGAGCTGCCGGACGACATCGGCTTTAACCTGATGCGCCACTGCTACAACGAGTTCAGCTATCTGGCGCAGTTCCTGCCGTCGCTGTACTACGCCGAAAACGGCCGCGAACCTGCACCGTTGCTCTGGTAATGCGTCAGCGGAGACCTGTTAATTTTTCGCGATGCCGCTATAGTGATTTTCATCGCCATTCCCGCGTTTATGACGGAGAACTCATGGAAAACCCCAGCTATAGCGGCGGCTGCCTGTGCGGGCATATTCGCTTTCAGGCGCACGGCCTGCCTGGCAATCCGCACAGCTGTTCCTGCGATTTTTGCCGCCGCCACTCCGGCGCGCCGACGCTCTGTTGGGTCGAATTTCCGCGTCAGGCCATCGAGTGGAACGGCCCGGGCGGCATACCCACACTCTACCGTTCTTCACCCTATTCCAGCCGCGCCTTTTGCCCGCGCTGCGGCAGCACGCTGGGGGCGATCGACGACGAACCGACGGTGGCGCTGGCCACCGGCAGCTTCGATCGGGCCGATCTACCGGAGCTGCGCCCGACCTCACATGCATTCGCCGATGTTTGCCCCGAATGGTGGCGTATCGACGGCAGGCGCTGAGCGCCTCACAGTTCCCGCTGAAATCAATTGATTGTTTTGTCGTATAAATTTAGAACTGACGAACAATAATTCAAAAGTATGGGAACGGGGATGAATCAACAGACTCTCGACGCGCGCCGCTCGCGTCAGGCGTTACTGGCCGGCTCGGTCGGCAACTTTATCGAATGGTACGAGTTCGGGGTGTACGGGTTCCTGGCCACCGTTATCGCCGCCAATTTTTTCACGCTGCAGGGTGAAAACGAAATCACCAGCCTGATCCTCACCTACGCCGCCTTCGCGCTGGCGTTCTTCTGTCGGCCGATCGGCGCGGTGATCTTCGGCCGCATCGGCGATCGCATCGGCCGTCGCCCGACGCTGATTGCGGTTCTGCTGCTGATGACGCTGGCCACCGCGCTGATCGGCGTCATGCCGACCTATGCCTCGATCGGCGTCGCCGCCCCGCTGCTGCTGACGCTGCTGCGCATGTTTCAGGGGCTGTTCGCCGGCGGCGAATTCGGCGGCGCCGTGTCGCTGATGACCGAGTTCGCCCCGAAGGGCAAGCGTGGGCTGTTCGGCGCCTGGCAGTCGCTGACCGTCGCGCTCGGCCTGCTGGCCGGGGCTGGGCTGGTGGCGCTGCTGGCCGCGCTGCTCAGCGTGCAGCAGCTGCATGACTGGGGCTGGCGTATTCCCTTCCTGCTGGCGCTGCCGATGGGCGCCATGGCGCTGTGGCTGCGGCTCAAGCTCGAGGAAACGCCCACGTTCACCCAGGCGCAGCAACATGCGGAGCACGCCGCAGCGCCGCCGGAAGCGAAGCTGGGCGGCGTGGTGAAAACCATTCTGATCGGCATCGGCCGCATGATGGGCTGGTCGGCCGCCGGCTATACCTTCCTGGTGGTGATGCCTTCCTATTTGCAAACTTCATTGCACGCCACCTTCCAGCAGGCGCTGGTGGCGACGGTGCTGGCCAACGTCGGCTTCGCCCTGACCATTCTGCCGGCGGGCATCATCAGCGACAAACTGGGGCGTAAAACGGTGATGCTGACGGCAGTGGCGGCGGTGATCCTGTTCACCTTCCCGCTGCTGCACCTGTTGCAGGATGCGCAGAGTTCACTGTGGGCCAAAGGGCTGGCGGTCATGATCGCCGGTGCCGTGGTCGGCCTGCTGGCCGGCCCCGGCCCGGCGATGCTGGCGGAGATGTTCCCGACCCGGGTGCGCTATACCGGCTTGGGGCTGGCTTACTCGCTGTCCAATGCGGTGTTTTCCGGCTCGGCCGGGCTGATTATCACCGGCCTCATCAAACAGACCGGTAATATCGACATTCCCGCCTACTACGTGGTCGCCACCTCGGTGGTCAGCCTGTTTGCGCTGATGACGCTGCACCGCGACGACCATCTGCGCTCGCTGAACGAACGTTAATCCTCCGGGGGCACATCGCCCCCTTACCAACTCGTGACCTCGATCACAACGCCAAAATGTTAACGTTAACTTTTGTGATTAACATCGCACGCGTGATATCTGCTAGCTTCATCCCCTTGCGAGTTAACGTTAACAATAGAGCTAACTTCACTCACCGGGGCCCTACCCATGAACCGCGAAACTAAAAAATATTACGTGCTGCTCAGCGGCCTGCTGTTCTTCTTTTTCTTCACCTGGTCTTCCAGCTTTTCGCTGATCTCACTGTGGCTGAATCAGAAGATCGGCCTGAAAGGCGCCGAGACCGGCCTGATCTTCTCCGCTATCTCGTTGGTGGCGCTGTGCGCACAGCCACTGTACGGGTTTATTCAGGACAAACTTGGGCTGCGCAAGCACCTGCTGCAGTTTCTCGGCGTAATGCTGCTGCTGACCGGCCCGTTCTTTATCTACGTTTACGCCCCGCTGCTGGCCAGCAGCCTGCCGCTCGGCGCGCTGGTCGGCGGGGTATTTATCGGCGCCACCTTCTTCGCCGGCATCGGCGCGCTGGAATCTTATACCGAGCGAGTCAGCCGCATCAGCGGTTTCGAATTCGGCCGCGCCCGCATGTGGGGATCGCTCGGCTGGGCCAGCGCCACCTTTTTGGCCGGTTTTATCTTCAATATCGATCCGAACATCAATTTCTGGCTGGCCTCCGCCGCCGCCGTGGTATTCCTGTTGCTGCTCAGCCAGGTGCGCGAGCTGAAGCCGAACGCCATGGCCGGCCTGGCGTTCGGCAAACCGGAAAATCTGCGGCTGCAGGATGCGCTGGCGCTGCTGCGTATGCCGGGCTTCTGGGCGCTGGTGGTGTTTGTGCTCGGTATCAGCGTGTACAACGTTTTCGATCAGCAATTTTCGGTCTACTTCGCCTCGCAGTTCGCTTCTCGCGAACAGGGCAACGAGATGTACGGCTTCCTCAACTCGCTGCAGGTCTTCCTCGAAGCCGGCGGCATGTTCCTGGCGCCGCTGCTGGTGAACCGCATCGGCGCCAAACAGGGGCTGCTGCTGGCCGGTGGCGTGATGGCGCTGCGCATGTTCGGCTCAGGCTTGGTCAGCGGCGCATTGATGATCTCCGCCATGAAACTGCTGCACGCCGTAGAGTTGCCGATCCTGCTGATCGCTATCTTCAAATACATCGCCAGCCGCTTCGACAGTCGCCTCTCCTCAACGCTTTACCTGGTGGGCTTTCAGTTCATCACCCAGGTGATGGCCAGCTTCCTGTCGCCGCTGGCGGGCTACGGTTATGACCGCATCGGCTTTGCCGACACCTATCTGCTGATGGGGTGCGCGGTCGCCGCCACGACGCTTGTCTCCTGTTTCCTGCTGCGCGGCGAACGTTCCGCCAGCGCAGCCCCCTTTCAATCCGCCATTAAATCAAGTGAGTCTGTCCAATGAACACTGCCTTAGCTCAAGCCGACCATGCGGTCGAAGCCCTGCGCGCAGAACGCCGAGACGAATACTACCCGCAGTTCCATCTCGCGCCGCCCGCCGGCTGGATCAACGATCCCAACGGCCTGATCTGTATTGACGGCGTCTATCATGCCTTCTTCCAGCATCACCCCTATAGCGAGCACTGGGGCCCCATGCACTGGGGGCACGCGATCAGCCGCGATCTGATCCGCTGGCAGCACCAGCCTATCGCCCTGGCACCCGATGCGCCCTATGACAAAGACGGTTGCTTTTCCGGCTGTGCCGTGGATGACAACGGCGTGCTGACGCTGATTTACACCGGCCACGTGTGGCTGGGCGAGCCCGGCGACGACAGCCAGGTGCGGGAAGTGCAATGTCTCGCCACCAGCGAAGACGGTATACGCTTCGTCAAGCACGGGCCGGTGCTGGCCGCGCCGGACGGCATTCAGCATTTCCGCGATCCGAAAGTCTGGCGCGAGAGCGGCGAATGGTGGCTGGTGGTCGGTGCCAAAGAAAACGGCCTGGGCCAGGTGCGCCTGTACCGTTCTGCAGATCTGCGCGCCTGGCGCTTCGATCGGGTGCTGGCCGGCGCGCAGGCGGCGCATCAAGGGTATATGTGGGAATGCCCGGATTTCTTCCCGCTGGGGGAACAACACCTGTTGTTGTTCTCGCCGCAGGGGCTGGCGGCACAGGGCTACCGCTACCGCAATCGCTTCCAGAGCGGCTATCTGCTCGGCCACTGGCGGCCTGACAGCGACTTTAGGGTGACCCAACCCTTCTGCGAGCTGGATGCCGGCCACGATTTCTATGCGCCGCAGACCTTCACCGCCGCCGACGGCCGTCGGCTGCTGTTTGCCTGGATGGATATGTGGGAATCCCCAATGCCCAGCAAAGCGCACCGTTGGGCCGGCGCCCTCAGCCTGCCGCGTGAGCTGACGCTGGCCGCCGACGGCAGCGTCCGCATGAACCCGGCGCGTGAACTGACGGCGCTGCGCCGAGAATCGCACACCTTTTTGGCACAGACGCTGACCAATCAGCATCTGCCGCTGACGGATGACGTGCAGGAACTCACCCTGACGTTGAGACCGGCCGACAACGACGCCGAGCGCTACGGGCTGGCCATCGGGAGTGCGGCGCGGCTGTTCGTCGACAATCAGGCGCACCGGCTGGTGCTGGAACGTTTTCATGAAAACCCCGCCCTGTGCACCTGCCGCAGCGTGCCGCTGCCAGAAGATGACAGTCTGTCGCTACGGATCTTCATTGACCGCTCATCGCTGGAGATCTTCGTCAATCAGGGGCAGGCCTGCCTGACCAGCCGAATTTATCCGACGGCGGGCGATCGCCGCCTCCGCCTGTTCGCCGAAGGCGGCCAGGCACAGTTTGAGCCCATCATGGGATGGCAGTTGGCAAGCCTCTGGGGATAATGGGAATGAGCACCGGGCGCGCAGCGACGCGCCCGGTGCGCTTACAGCGAACCACGCTCCAACAGCGGGCAAGGCACTTTCACTGTCTCACGCTGCTCCCGCTGCTCAATCACATGCAGCGCCGCAAGGCGGCCCAGCTCGTAATGCGGCAGCTGCACCGTCGTCAATGCCGGCAGGAACAGCTCGCCGGTGCCGACCATATTGTCGTAACCCAGCACCGCTACCTGTTGCGGTATCCGCCATCCTTGTGCCAGCAATACCTGATACACCAGAAAGGCTATCCGATCGTTCCCGCACACCACGACATCGCAATCGCGCCTGCCTGCAGAGAAATGCCGCTCCAGCAGCGCGACGCAGTCGCGATAGCTTTGGTCGCCGCCGCTCAGATCGAGATGATACTGCCGCAGCTGTTCAACATCGCGCCCCGCTTCGCGCCAGGCGCGTTCCAGACCGCGGCGGCGCAGGCCCGCCGCCAGCGTATCCGCCGGTAAATGAATGCACAGTGGCGCGCGATAGCCTTTGGCGATCAGCGCGCGCGTGGCGTCATACTGCCCTTGCTCGTCATCAGGAATGTAGCTGGCGATCGAATGCGCCGGGCTGACGCAGTTGGCCAGCACCAGCTTTTTGTCCAACAGTTTGGCCGGCAATGTCACCTCACGCAGCCCCATCGTGGTGAAGATCACCCCATCCGGACGATGCGCCAGCAGCAGATCGACGGTCTGTTCGGCGTTGTCGTCGGCAAACAGGTTGACGACGAAGCTGTTCCAGCCTCGCTCGCGCGCGGTTTTCTCAATCGACAGGATCATTTCCACCGAGAACGGCGTCGTGGCGGTGTCCAGCGCCAGCACGCCGAGCGTCTGTACGCGATTTCCGTCACCGCGAATACGCCGCGCCGACAGATCCGGCACGTAGTCCAACTGGTCGATAGCCTGTTTGACGCGGCGGTAGGTTTCCGGCCGCAGCTTGCCGGGTTCATTGATGGCGCGGGACACCGTCATCAACGAGACTCCGGCAAGTTTTGCGACGTCTTTCAGCGAAGCCATGCGCCCTTCTTTATGATGATTAATGGGAAAAAGTGAATAATCCCATAACCTGGCGCAGGACTCTACTCTGCGTTAGCAGGCTGTGATGTTCGCCCACAGGAGAGCGCCGTCGGCCGTCAGCGGCGCCACTTCACCGCCCGCCGCCTGCGCCGCCCACCAGACGCCCTCGCGCGCCCGCAGTTCGCCGCCCCCCGGCAGCGACCAGAGCCCGCTCAGCACATACAGCACGCCCGCCTGGTGGGATGGCAGGGTGACGGGTGCCGTGCTGCGCCGCACCTCGGCCGCCTGTCGGCCACGGCGCGTCATGATGTTGAAATCCTGACTGGCGCCGCCCAGCAGCGTCGCTTCCAGCGCCACGTCGCCGGAGAACGCGAACGGTTCCCCGACGTGAGCCAATTGATGGTCGATATGCCCGGCGCTGAACAGCCGCACGCCGTCGCCTTCCAGCAAAGTGATCGAGCGGTCGATGCCCGTAAAGGCGGAAAACGGCCCGTCCTGCGCGATGGTAGCGATGCTGGCGCGCCAGTCAAAATCCTGCGCGCCCGGGGGCCAGCTGACGATTTCACGGGTTTCCCCACCGCCGTTGCGCCACGGGCTGACCGGCAGCGCGGCGAAGCTAAAACGGGTCAGGCTCATTACGCCTCCTGCTGAAAGGTTTTCAACACCTGCAGGAACTCGGCGCTGCTCTGCTGCTGCAGCGCGTGCCGCCCCTGCTCGATCACCTGCCGGCCGCCGACGAACACGTCGCGAATTTGCTCTTTGCCGCCGGCGAACAGCCAGCGGTTGAGGATCGAGGCGTCCGGCGCCGCCGCCAGATACGGGTCGTCGCCGTCCAGCACCAGCCAGTCGGCGCGATAGCCGC
The DNA here is from genome assembly GCF_016805595.1 of Serratia sp. 4542. Classification (NCBI taxonomy): domain Bacteria; kingdom Pseudomonadati; phylum Pseudomonadota; class Gammaproteobacteria; order Enterobacterales; family Yersiniaceae; genus Serratia; species Serratia sp. 4542. The sequence goes on along the minus strand of NZ_RXKV01000004.1, from coordinate 176,563 downwards.
TCTGCAACCGGCCGATCGGCGCGCCGCACGCCTGCGCGCCGCCCTGCAGCGCCTGCGAGTACAGCACATCGCCCACCGCCGACTGTTCCGGCGTCGTCAGACGGTTGCGGCGCTGATCGCGCAGCCGCTGGCCGTATTCGAACCAGCGCAGCTCTTCCACCACGTTGAGCGAAACGTGGCTGTCGGAACCGATGCCCCAGCGCCCCTGCTGCTGCAGGTAAGCGTCGCCGGGGAAAATGCCGTCGCCGAGGTTGGCTTCGGTGGTCAGGCACAGGCCGGCCACCGCGCGGCTACGCGCCAGCGCTTCCAGCTCATCGCGATCCAGATGGGTGGCATGCACCAGACACCAGCGCTGATCGACCGGCAGATGGTCATACAGCCAGGCCACCGGGCGTTGCCCGCTCCACGCCAGGCAGTCGTTCACCTCTTTTTGTTGCTCGGCGATATGAATATGCACCGGCAAAGTGCGATCCGACGCGGCCAAAATCTGCTGCATCTGGCCCAGCTCCACCGCTCGCAGCGAATGGAAGCACAGCCCCTGATTCTGCAACGGACGATCCGCCAGCTGGCGGGCAATCACCTGCTGCTGGTGCAGATAGCTTTCGGTATCCTGGATAAAACGTTTCTGCCCCGGCTGCGCCGGCTGCGCGCCGAAACCGGCGTAGCTGTACAGCACCGGTAGCATCGTCATGCCGATGCCGGCCTGATGCGCGGCTTCGCTGAGGCGGCCGGTCATTTCACCGCGATCGGCGTAAGGCTTACCGTCGGCGTCGTGATGCAGGTAGTGGAATTCGGCCACCTGGGTGTATCCGCCCTTGAGCATTTCGATATACAGTTGACGGGCGACCACCTCCACCTGCTCCGGCGTCAGGCGCTGCACCAGGCGGTACATCAGATCGCGCCAGGTCCAGAAGCTGTCCTGCGGGTTGCCCGCCACTTCCGCCAGCCCGGCCATCGCGCGCTGGAAAGCGTGGGAGTGCAGGTTCGGCATGCCCGGCACCGCATCGCCGTGCAGCCGGATGCAGCCTTGCGGTTCAGCGTCGGCGGTAACTTGAGTCAGATAACCTTGCGCATCGACGTCCAGCCGGACGTTATGCGCCCAGCCCTCAGGGAGCAAAGCGCGTGGGGCAAAATAAGCAGGCATGGCAGTATTCCACTGTTGGTGTAACGGCGAATGAGGCGCGGCGATGGCGCGCATTCAGGAATTTTTGGCAGTCGCCGGCAAGTTTCTGGCGCGACGGCCACTAGTTGTATATACATATACATACGCCGACATCAACAGTAAACTGGTGTTATTATTTTTTTATTTGACGAGGTTAACGTCGTGGCTGAACAACAGACCGTGTTACAACTGGCGGCTGCAATGAGCGATGCCCCCGCCCCGATCTACCAACGGGTCAAACAGGCGATCGTGAATCAAATCCGTGCGGGGCATTGGCAACCGCACCAGCGCGTGCCCTCCGAAAGTGAACTGGTGGCGGAACTGGGCGTCAGCCGCATGACCATCAACCGCGCGCTGCGCGAGCTGACCAGCGAAGGTTTTTTGATTCGCATGCAGGGCGTCGGCACCTTCGTCGCCGAAGCCAAAGCGCATACCGCGCTGCTGGAAGTGCACAACATCGCCGATGAGATCGCCGCGCGCGGCCATCGCCACAGCAGCAAGATCCTCGAGCTGAAGGCCCGAGCGGCCAGCGAAGAAGAAGCGACGGCATTGGGCATTCAGCCCGGCCAACGGCTGTTCTACTCGCAGATCGTGCATTACGAAAACGATGTGCCGGTGCAGGTGGAAGACCGCTGCGTCAACCCGCTGGTGGCGCCGGATTACCTGAAGCAGGATTTCGACCGCGTCACGCCTTACACCTATCTGACGCAGGCCGCGCCGCTGACCGCCGGCGAACACATCGTCGAAGCGGTGATCCCTACCCGGCGCGAGCGCGAGCTGCTGCAGCTGGAAGACCACGAACCCGGCCTGCTGATCCATCGCCGCACCTGGTCCGGCAAAACCGTGGTGACCTCGGCCCGGCTGCTGTACCCCGGCAGCCGTTATCAACTGTTCGGCCGCTTCACCAGCGAAGTCTGATTCCCGGCGGGCGCGCCCTGCGCCCGCATCTCCGCTGTCGATCACATCCTGATAACAAAATCTCTCCCGCCTCTTGTGACATCCCGGTGAATGCGTTAGGTTGTTTTTGATTGTATATACAACCATGTGGGAGCTGCGGCTCCGGCGGAGGAAAGCAATGACGTCTGAGATTCACTGTGACAGCCTGTGGCACGGCGCCGATATCGTCACCATGCGCGACGGCAACTATCACACCCTGACCGACGGCGCGATCGCCGTACGCGACGGCAAGATCGTCTGGATTGGCGAACATGCGGCGCTGCCGCCCGGCCTGATCGCGGACGAAACGGTGAAATTCGACGGCGGCATCATTACCCCCGGCTTTGTTGACTGCCACACGCACCTGGTGTTCGGCGGCAACCGCAGCGGCGAGTTCGAACAGCGGCTGAACGGCGTGAGCTACGCCGACATTGCCGCGCAGGGCGGCGGCATCATTTCCACCGTGAAAGCCACCCGCGAGGCCGACGAGGCGCTGCTGCTGGAGCAGGCGCTGTTCCGCCTGCGGCCGCTGCTGGCGGAAGGCGTCACCTGCGTGGAGATCAAATCCGGTTACGGCCTCAGCCCGGAGAGCGAACTGAAGATGCTGCGGGTGGCGCGCAAGTTGGGCGAGCTGCAGCCGGTCGAGGTGAAAACCACCTGTCTGGCGGCCCATGCGCTGCCGCCGGAATACACCAACCGCGCCGACGACTACATCAATCTGGTCTGCGATACCATCATTCCGCAGGCGGCCGCCGCCGGGCTGGCGGATGCGGTTGACGCCTTCTGCGAACATCTGGCGTTCTCACCGGCGCAGGTGGAGCGAGTCTTCGCCGCCGCCGAGGCCGCCGGGCTGCCGGTCAAGCTGCACGCCGAGCAGCTCTCCGCCCTCGGCGGCAGCACGCTGGCGGCGCGCCATCACGCGCTCTCCGCCGACCATCTCGAATACGCCACCGAACAAGATGCCCGCGCCATGGGCGATGCCGGCACCGTGGCGGTGCTGCTGCCCGGCGCCTATTACCTGCTGCGCGAAACCCAGTGCCCGCCGGTAGAGCTGTTCCGCAAGCACCACGTGGCGATGGCGATCGCCAGCGACGCCAACCCCGGCACCTCGCCGGCGCTGTCGCTGCGCCTGATGATCAACATGGCCTGCACGCTGTTCCGCCTGACGCCGGAAGAAGCGCTGGCGGGCGTTACCACCCACGCCGCCAAAGCGCTGGGGCTGCAACACAGCCACGGCACGTTGGAAACCGGCAAGGTGGCGGACTTCGTTCACTGGCCGCTGTCGCGGCCGGCGGAACTGGCTTATTGGTTGGGCGGCCAGCTGCCCTGTACGGTGATTTTCCGAGGAGAAGTACGTCAATGACCATTCGCGATCCTTTTAGCTTCCAGAGCGGCAGCCTGCCGCTGCTGATCAGCATCCCGCACGCCGGCACGCAACTGACGCCGGCGGTCGAGGCCGGGCTGACCGACGACGCCCGCCCGCTGCCCGATACCGACTGGCACATTCCGCAGCTGTACGACTTCGCACGGGCGATGGGTGCCAGCGTGCTGGTCGGCAACTATTCGCGCTTCGTCATCGATCTGAACCGCCCGGCGGACGACAAGCCGCTGTACACCACCGCCACCACCGGCCTGTATCCCGACGTGCTGTTCGACGGCCGCCCAAGCTTCCTGCCGGGCAAAGCGCCGACGGACGCAGAACGCGCCGGCTATCTGCAGCAGATTTGGCAGCCTTATCATCAGCAGCTGCAGGACGAACTGGCACGCCTCAAAGCGCGGCACGGCTATGCGCTGCTGTTCGACGCACACTCCATCGCCTCGGTGATCCCGCGGCTGTTCGACGGCCAGCTGCCGGATCTCAACCTCGGCACCAACGGCGGCGAAAGCTGCGCCCAGGCGCTGAGCGATCGGCTGGTCGCCTGCTGCAAGCAGCAACAGCAGTATACCCACGTGCTGAACGGCCGCTTCAAGGGCGGTTACATCACCCGCGCCTACGGGCAGCCGCAGCAGCAACAGCATGCGATCCAGCTCGAACTGGCGCAGGTGAACTACATGTCCGAACAGTATCCTTACGCGTTCGAACCGCAGCGCGCCGCCTCACTGCAGCGCCTGCTCAAGCAGATGATTGAAGGCCTGCTGGACGGCGCCGCCAAACTCAACTGATCCCTCTGCAGGCGCCGCCGGGCGCCTGTTTTTCCCCCTGCCTTTAACCGCAACGTCAGCCGCAATCTGCGCGCTATATCAAAGTTTCGCGTGATTCCCCACTGACTGGTCTAAACAGCGCACAAAACAGCGGCCGACGAAAAACGCACTGCGCCACAATCAGCCGAAAAGCCCGCGCTCATCGTCAGCGCCGGGCGGCGTGTGGCCGAGCTGGCCCGTTTCGAACCATCACTCTGGAGGCCCTATGTCTGTAACACCGTTAAACTGGCGCGCTGCCGGCGCCCTCGCCGAACAATTGCTGGCCGGCTGGCAACGGCGTGGCGAACCCGGCGGCGCCATCACCCTGTTTGACGCCGAACAACTCCGCGCCACCGCCTGCGCCGGCCTGGCCGATCTGGCGCAGAATACCCCCTTCACCGTCGACAGCGTGGTGCGCTACGCCTCCGTGACCAAACATATCTTCGCCGCGCTGGCGCTGAACGCCACCGGTCGCGCCATTCGGCTCGAACAGCGCCTGGGCGAACTGCTGCCCACCCTGCAGCCTGCGCTGGCGGACGTCACCGTCGGCCAGGCGCTGGACATGACCGGCGGCCTGCCCGACGTGCGCGAAACGCTCGGCTTGCTCGGCATCTCGCTGCACGCCGTCAGCGAGGCGCAGCCGGTCATGCAGTTTGTCGAAGGGCTGGAGAAGTTGAACTACGAAGCCGGCAGCGAGATCGCCTACAGCAATACCGGCTATCGGCTGCTGGAGGCCGCGCTGCGTAGCAAAGGGTATGATTTCGACCAACTGGTGCAACAGCACATCGCCCGGCCGCTGCAGGTGCAGATGCAAGCGCCGGAAAGCTGGTTCGACGTGGTGCCGGGGTTGGTGCCGGGTTACTGGCGGGCGCCGCAGGGCTGGCAACACGCCAGCGCCGGCCTGCACCTTTCCGCCTCCGGTAGCCTGACCGGCAGCCTCCACGCCCTCACCCGCTGGCTGCAAACGCTGCTGGCCGACGAGGGCCCCGGCCAGGGCGTGCTGGCACAACTCGGCGCCCCGCGCCGCCTCAATCAGGGCCAGCTCAGCGCCTATGGCCTGGGGCTGGCGCAAACCCCGCTGGGCCGCCGCCGCTTGCTCGGCCACGGCGGTTCCCACGCCGGTTACAAAACCTATTTCCTGCTGGCGCCCGATCGCCAGGTCGGCGTCGCGTTGGTCGCCAACCGCGAAGACTGCGACAGTTTCGGTATGGCTTTGCAGGTGATGGCGGCGCTGCTGGGCGAACCTTTGCCGCAGCGCAGCACGGCGATCCCCGACGGCCTCTACGCCACGCTGGCCGAGCCGCACTGGCTGGAGGTTAAAGACGGCAACCTGGCCTATCTGGGCAGCGGTGAACCGCTGTATCAGGGCGAGGACGGGTACGCGGTGTCGCTGTCCGCCCATATGCCAATCAAATTGAAGTGGACCGGCGAAGCGGTCGAGGGCGAAGTCGGGCATGTGGCGCGCCGTTTTCTGCCGGTCACGGCCAACGGCGACTGCCTGAAGCATGTGCAGGGGCTGTGGTATCACCCGCACTATCGCACCGCCTTTGAAATTCGTGGCGATCGGGTGCATATCGGCGTCGGCCCGGCGGCGCAGAGCGGTACGCTCAGCCCGCTCGGCCAGGGCCGCATGCTGGTAGAGTGCCAGGACGGCCCGTGGTTAAAACGCTTTTGCCTCTATTTCCGCGGTTACAACGTGGATCTCATCGCCAACCGCAGCCGGATGCTGACCTTCCGCCGCAGCACCGTCGGCCGCGACTGACGCTCAGCCTGCGCTGCCGGTTTTGACCGCCAGCAGCGCATCCGCCAGCCGCCGTTTGTCGGCGGCGCTGAGGTTCACCTGATCCACGGACGCCATAAACGCCGCCCGATCCGCCTCGCCAAGCGGGCCGGCGCGCAGCCGCTCCGCCAGCCGTTGCAATATCTGGCTGCTCAACCGCGCAATCTGCGGGCGCACCTGCGCCAACGGGCGCGGCTGCCAACCGGTTTCCGGGCTCGCCAGCCAGTCGGCGCGATAGCGATACTGAATCGCCTTGGCGGCGTCCATCTGCGCGGCGATAAAAGGCCGCACCGACGCGGGCTCAAGCCCCAAACGCCCCGCCTCCGCCTGCGCACTGGCCAACACCTTCGCCTCCTGCGCCAGGTCTTCGATCGGCAAATGCTGCTGGGCCTTGTAACCGGCAACGTCCTTCATCAACGACAGCCGTTGGTTCACCAGCTCCCCGAGAGCGGCGGCGCCGTCCGCCAACGCCGGAAAACTGGTCAAAAAACAGGCTATCAATAACGCCCTGAACATGGCACCTCCCTTATGATGCGGTGAAAACGTCAGGCCTAAAGTTCACCACGTCCGCCCCGCGCTGGCAAATAAAAAGGCCCCGCCGCAGCGAGGCCCGATAACGCTCGACAGGCGTTAGTCGAACACGCCGTTGATGACGGAGGCCACAATCGCGGTGCTGAGTGCGACCAGCACCAGATCGTCGCCGGCGATACGCCACTCATACCCCGGGTACTGCGGCAGCTCACGCAGCATAGAGCGCGGCACCATTTTTTTTGCGATGCCCGGCGGCAGCGGTTTACCGCGCGCCAGATTCTTGGCGATGCCCGGCGGCAACGAACGGTAGCCGGTCAGGCCATAGTTGTGCGCCAGCGCACGGGCGCGATCGCGCGAGAGGTTGACGGTGATCAGATTGTCGTCGTTACGATAAACGCCGTTATCATAATGGTCTTTATTGCCTTTGTTACCGTTATTGCCATGGTTACCGTTATTGCCGCTGTTGCCATGGCCATTACCGTTGCCGTTACCATTGCCGCCCTTATCGGCCAGAGCCGGAGCGGATGACAACCCCAGCGACGCGATCAGCGCCAACACCGTGAGGGTCGTACGACGTTTGTTCATGTTGTGTATTCCTGCGTGGGTGACTCTATTGACTATAGCGGGCCTTTCCCGGACGAAGTATAAGGAAAACTCCGAGATGATGACGCGCGAGACGGCAGACGCGCCAAAATCTTGTTTTAACGCAAAACGCCTCGAAAATGCCGATACTTACCTCAGATTTTTCTTGAAGAAAAATAAGCCTTACGCTAGCGTGGGAAGGTAACAAAAAAGAGTTAGCGTGCTCTTTTTCGTCGCACCTCAAATCTTATTCTTATCATCCATAATGATAATAGCGAACACTTCCCGCCTCTCCGTGCGGGATTCTTTTTCCCGCCCCGTCGCCCTGATAAGGTGCTTTATGTTGAGATTTAGTTGCCGATAATTTACATTCGCTGTCTGAGAAACCTCAACCTCCCGCGGTGGCCAGGCTGGCAACGGGTGGGCGTTCAGGAGCAAAAGACGTGCAAATGACCCTCATGGAATACATCACTCGACACTTTAACGGCGATCTTCATCGTTACGCGCAGTCGGAAGGCGTCAGCCGTGAACAAATCATTAGTTGGATAAATAATGAATGTCACGTGATCAAAGGCAGGCTGTTTATGCCGGTGAAGCATCTCCCGGTCGAACAAGCCCAGTGATGACGAAAAAAAACCCCGCCAGGCGGGGTTTTCTGTTTCTGATAACACGGAAAATCAGAAGTTATAACCGACCACGAGGTAATAACCCCAACCGGTAGACTTGATCGGGCCCTGCGGGGTGCCGATATCCGCGCCATCCTGCCACTGGCCGCCGTTATGGAAATAACGCGCCACGAAAGAATAGTGCCAGTGATCGTAGTTCAGCGCCAAAATATGGCTGGAGGCGATCGAGTTGCCGGTGCGCATCTGTTTGCCGTTGATCGCGTTACCACTGTCCTTGCCCAGATCGGAACCAAAGTCGAAGTTGGTGAAGCCGATGTAGCTCAGGTTGCCGCCCCACACCTGGGTCAGCGGCACGAAGTATTTCACCTTGAAGCGGTAACCGTCCCAGCTGTTCTCGTTGGCAGCCTGGTAGTTTTCCCACTGGTATTTGGCATAGATGTTCATCGACAGACTCATCGGCAGGCCGGTGTCGATATCGGTGCCCAGACCCATGTACCAGGTGTTTTGACGGCCGTCGGCGTTGTGGCCCAGATCATAGATGTAGTTGTTGGCGAAGTACCACTCTTTGAACGGCCCGAAGCTCAGATCGGTGCCGGTCAGCTTGTCGATGGAGAAGCGCGGTTCAATCTCCATAAACAGCGGGGAGCCTTTGTTCCAGATGCCGCGATCCGGGGTGTTGCCCACGCCGAAGAACTTCGGCACGTCAACGTAACCGTAGAAATCGAACCAGTCTTTCTTGGCGAAGGCTTCGTATTCGAGATACACGTCGTTATTCAGCTGCGGCCCGAAGCGAGTGTGGTAGCTGCCCACCACGTTGACGCTCTGGTGCCACCAGTCGGAGACATATTGACTGTCTTTGCTATCAGCCATTGATGATGCACTGTAAGACGCTGCGAGCAGTACACCTGCTGCGAGAGCTATTTTTTTCATTTTATTACCACATGCTTAAAGGGCCATTTCCTGCCCGTTTAGAAAAGATGACAATGAGTCTGCCGACACCTGGCGTTGTCTTCACACAGAAACTCGGATGACGCGCGCATTATAGAAACCACTGACTGTAAGAATCTGTGATCCAGTTACGCATTTCGCGAATAGGTAATCGATTGCGTTCACATTTGTCAAATTATGTTTCATGCAAATTCACATTCGCTGTGATTTTAGTCATGCACATCGATTTTTAGCGCAGTTTTTGAGCCAACCGTCATCAAGGCGTCACCTGCCCATTATCGCGACGTGGAAAAGAAAAAGCCGACGCATGAACGCCGGCCTTCATCAAAATCAACAGAAAATACGCAAAGCGAAATCAGTTCACCGCCGGCACCGCCTTGGCGATGTTTTCCTGGCGGAACGCCACCTCCTCGCCGTTTTTCACCTCCCAGCTGGCGACCGGTATGTCGGTCTTGGGCGCCGCCGCAACGACGGAACCGTAAATCAGCTTGTCGTCGCGGCGCAAAATATAAACGTCGAGCTGATATTCATGCCGCAGATTCGCCGTGGTCAGGCGCACGGTATCGCCGCGTTCATAGTGATGCGCGTCGATTTCGGGTTGTTGAATAAATTGAATGTCGCTTCTCATCGTCGTCGTTCCTTCAGGCAACATGGCTAGTTAAATTCTAGTTCAACATTGCGCCGACGGCGGATAATTTCCGTTAATTTCCACGGGTTGCCCGCCAACAGATCAGCGAGCCGAGCGTCACCATCGCCACGCCCTGCCAGAAATTGGCGGTTAGCGAGGTGTGCAACACCAGCGCGGCGAACACCGCCGACAGCACCGGGGTAAAATAAGAGACGGTGGCCAGCAGCGTCATGTTGCCGTGCAGAATGCCGACGTTCCAGGCGGCATACCCCGCCCCCATCGCCACCCCGGCGCACAGCAGCGTCACGATCACGCCGAGGCTGAACTGCATGCCGCTTTCCGCGCTGAAGGCATATTTAAGCCACAGCGCCAGCGCGGTCAGCACGATAAACAGCACCACGCCGTTGCTGCCCTGGGCGATCTTCTTGGTCAGGTTGCAGTACAGCGCCCAGATCACTGCGCCGCTGAACGCCAGCCCGTAGCTGAGCGGATTGCTGCGCACGTTGGCCAGCATTTGCGCCGGTGACCAGCCGCCCTCGCCGCTCATGATCCAGCCGATGCCGAACAGCGACAGCAGCAGCCCCGGCAGCAGCCACCATTTGGCCTTTTGCCCGTTGAGCGCCAACGCCATCAGCACGGTGAAACAGGGCCACAGGTAGTTGATCATGCCCACTTCTATCGCCTGCAGGCGGGTATTGGCGTAGCCGAGCGACAGCGACAGGCAGATCTCATAGCTGACGAACAGCAGGCTGCCGACGATGAGATAAGGCCGCGGAAAGCTGCGCCATTTCGGCACGCCGAGCGCCACCAGCAAAAACACCGCGCTGACGCTGTAGATCATCGCCGCGCCGCCGATCGGCCCCAGCCCTTCGCTGACGCTGCGGATCAGGCCGACGACGCTGCTCCACAGCACAATGGCCAATAAACCGAACAGCGTGGCGCGGGTACGCGAGGGCAAAGCGGGCATAAGGCGGATCCAATGGGTTATTTTTTATCAGTTTTTTCACTCTACTGCCGCACGCGCCAAAAAGAAAGGCGGGAAACTCCCGCCTGTGATTTTATTGCTGCGGCTGCCGCTCGAGCTGCGGCGGCGGCTGGCGAAAACGCCGGGTCAACCAGGCCAAATAGCCGAAGCCCAGCGTCGCCCAGATAAGCCCCATAGTCAGCGAGCTCTTCTCCAGGTTCAGCCACAGCACCCCCACCGTCAGCGCCCCCACCAGCGGCAGGAACAGGAAGTTGAAGCGATCCTTCCAGCTTTTGTTGCGCCCTTCGCGAATGAAGAAGTGGCTGATGACCGACAGGTTGACGAAGGTAAAGGCCACCAGCGCACCAAAGTTGATCAGCGCCGTGGCGGTCACCAGATCGAACGACAGCGCAGACAGCGCCACCAGCCCGACCATCAGCACGTTGAGCGCCGGCGTGCGCCATTTAGGGTGGATGTAGCCGAAGAACTTCTCCGGGAACACGTTATCGCGCCCCATCACGTACAGCAGGCGCGACACGCTGGCGTGCGACGCCAGGCCGGAGGCCAGCGTGTTGATGAAGGTCACGCACAGGAAGATCGACTGGAACAGCTTGCCGCCGACGTACAGCGCGATCTCCGGCAGTGCCGCGTCGGGCTGGTGGAAGCGTTGAATGGACGGGAAAAACAGCTGAATAAAGAACGACACGCTGATAAAGATCACCCCGCCGTACAGCGCGGTCAGGAAGATGGCGCGCGGGATCACCTTGGCGGCGTCGGGCGTCTCTTCACACAGCGTGGTGACCGCATCGAAGCCGAGGAACGAGAAGCACAGGATAGTGGCGCCGGTAATGATCGGCAGCAGATGCGCATTCTCGCTGAGGAACGGCCGCAGGCTCCACACCGTGCCCATCCCCTCGCCGTTGTGCAGGCCGCGCACCACCAGGTAGATGAACACCAGAATGATCGCCACCTGCGCCAGTACGAACAGGGTATTGAAGTTGGCCACCAGATTGACGCTTTTCAGGTTGATGGCGGTAATCAGGATAACGAAGCCCACCACCCACACCCAGGGCGGCACTTCCGGGAACAGCGCGGTCAGGTAAATCTTCGCCAGCAGCGTGTTGATCATCGGCAGGAACAGATAATCGAGCAACGATGACCACCCCACCAGAAAACCGACGTGCGGGTTGATCGCCTTCTGCGCATAGGTGTAGGCAGAGCCGGCGGTAGGAAACTGGCGCACCAGTTTGCCGTAGCTGATGGCGGTGAACAGCACGCCGGCCAGCGCCAGCAGATAGGAGGTCGGCACATGGCCGTCGGTGAGGCCGGAGACGATGCCGAAGGTATCGAACACCGTCATCGGCGTCAGATAGGCCAGGCCCATCATCACCACCTGCCACAGCTTGAGGGATTTGCGCAGCTGCGGTTTGTCCGCCGGGCCGCCGTCGATGGCTTTAATCGTCATGGCATTTCCCCTCTTGGTCCTCTGCTGTCAACCGTGCAACGTCATTCAGAGAGGCCGCGGGGAAACTGCTGCTCAGGCGGCGGGAAAAACGGGTTGGGATCACTGTCGGGCGGCCGGCGACCGGCCCGTAGGCACTGCGGCACAGGCAAACGTCTGCGCAGGGAGATGACTGAGTCATGGTTATTTCCTCGTCGGCGTCCTGTACGCCGTGATAGAAGAAATTCTGTACCGCAGCGCGCAGCCTCACCGGCCACAGGAGAGCCGATGAAATGCGCCGGACGCGCGCGGTCGTCGCAGGGTGAGCGGGATCAGGCGTTTTTCAGCATCCACTCGATTTCGGTTTCGGTGATCAGGCGCTCGAACTGCACCAGCTCATCGGTTTTGCAGGCCAGGTAGACATGGCTGAAGCGTTCGCCCAGCAGTGCATTGAGCACCGGCTGATGTTCGAACTCGTACAGCGCGTCGCTCTGGCGAATCGGGAACGGCAGCCCGTCCTGCTCCAGCCCGTTGCCGGTCACCGGCTCAGGCAGCGGCAGCGCGCTTTCCAGGCCGTAGACGATGCCGGCCAGAATGGTCGCCATCACCAGATAAGGGTTGGCGTCGGCGCCCGCCACGCGGTACTCCACGCGGTGGTTGTCGCGATCGCCGCAGGGAATGCGCAGCGCCACGGTGCGGTTGTTATGCCCCCAGGAGGCCTGGGTCGGCACGTACATGCCGGGCTGGAAGCGACGGTAGGCGTTGACGTTCGGCGCCAGCAGCGCCATCGAAGACGGCATCAGGGCGATCATGCCCGCCAGCGCCTGTTTCAACAGCGCCGAGTCTTCGCCGTCGTCGTCGGCGAACACGTTGTTGCCCTGCGCATTCAGCATGCTGATGTGCACATGCATGCCGCTGCCGGCGTGCTCCTCATACGGCTTGGCCATAAAGGTGGCCTGCATGTTGTGGTTCTCGGCCACCATGCGCACCAGCCGCTTCAGCGCCAGCGCGTGATCGCAGGCCTGCAGCACGTCGTCGGTATGGTGCAGGTTGACTTCGAACTGTCCCGGCGACGCCTCCGCCACCGCGCCGTCCGCCGGAATGCCCTGCAAACGAGCCAGTTCGTCGATCTCGCTCAGCACGTCGGCGAAATGGTTCAGGTTATCGACGGAATACACCTGGCTTTGGGTGTTGCGCTCTTGCGTGCCCGGCGCGCACGGCGGCTGCAGATAGCCCTCTGCGTCGCGTTGACGATCGATGAGATAGAACTCCAACTCTACCGCTACCACGGGGGAAAGCCCGCGCTGACGCAAACGCTGCCACACTCGGTTCAGCACATTGCGCGGTTCAACGTCAAAGGGAGTGCCATCTTCATCCAGCATGGTGAGCAGCACCTGCGCAATATATTGCGGATCCGCCGCCGACGGCGTCAGCGTGCCCGGCACCGGCACGCACACGTGATCCGGCTCGCCCAGCTCCTGCCCCAGCCCGGCCTCTTCGACGACGTTGCCGAGAATATCCATCGCAAATACCGACGCCGGGAAGTAACAGCCCTTCTCCAGCTTGCTTAGGCCGCCGACCGGGATGCGTTTGCCGCGGAAGCTGCCGTTCAGATCGGTCAACAGTACGTCGACATGTTGGGTTAACGGATAACGTTCCAGGTACTTCTTCACTTCGCGCTGGAACGCGCTACTTCGTCTCTCTTCACTGTGCTGAACAAAGTTTTCCACTTCTACGATGTTGGTCTGCATGGTTCACCCGCCGTTTGTGTTTTGCTGTCGTCGATGTTTATTGACCGTATTGTTCAATATAATGCCCATAAATGAAACGTAGATGAAACAAATTTGTTTTGCAAGTGTTACTTTTGGTTTGAATATTGCCCAATCGACTGCTAGATTTATAGAATATTGAACGAAATCGGCGGTGGAGAAGCTTATCGTTCATAATTTCGAACGTACCAAGGGGATAGCATGGACAATATATTTAACAGACCAGTCATCGGCGTCGTCATGTGCAGGTATAGGTTAAACGGGCACCTCACACAGACCTTGCAAGAAAAGTACCTGAATGCCGTTATCACCGCCGGCGGCTTGCCGATCGCCCTGCCGCACGCGCTGGCAGAGCCGGAAATGCTGGCGGAACTGCTGCCGCGCCTCGACGGCATTTTGCTGCCGGGCAGCCCCAGTAATGTGCAGCCGCACCTTTATGGTGAAAACGGCGATGAGCCTGACGCCGATCCTGGCCGAGACGCGTTGAGCCTGGCGCTGATCCGCCAGGCGTTCGACAGGCGCATTCCCCTTTTCGCCATTTGCCGCGGCATGCAGGAGATGGTGGTCGCCACCCAAGGTACCCTGCATCGCCGCCTGTACGAACTGCCCGAGCTGCAGGAACACCGTGAAGATCACGACCTGCCGCTGGAACAGCAATACGCCCCCGCCCACGAAGTCATCGTTCAGGAAGGGGGGCTGCTTTCGCAACTGATACCGGATTGCAACAGATTCTGGGTGAACTCGCTGCACGGCCAGGGTGCCAAAACCCTGGGCGCGAGCGTTCGCATCGAGGCGCACGCCGCCGACGGGCTGGTAGAGGCGATCAGCGTGCGCGATCAGCCTTTCGCGCTCGGCGTGCAGTGGCACCCGGAGTGGAACAGCGACGAGTACGCCCTGTCGCGCCTGTTGTTTGATGGTTTCATCACCGCCTGTCGGAACTATCAAAAGGAAAAACGCCCATGAGCGACGTCAGCTTGGCACCGGGAAAACGTCTGTCGCAGATCCGTCAACAATTAGGGTTGTCGCAGCGCCGGGTCGCCGAACTGTCTGGGTTAACCCACAGCGCCATCAGCACTATCGAGCAGGACAAGGTCAGCCCGGCCATCAGCACGCTGCAAAAGCTGCTGACGGTATACGGTCTGTCGCTGTCGGCGTTTTTCGCCGAGCCGGAAAAACCGACGGAGCCGCAGATCGTGATCGGCAGTGACGATCTGATCGAAATCGGCAGCCAGGGCGTTTCGATGAAGCTTATCCACAACGGCGATCCGAACCGCACGCTGGCGATGATGATCGAGACCTACGAACCGGGCACCACCACCGGCGAGCGCATCAAGCATCAGGGGGAAGAGATCGGCACGCTGCTGGAGGGTGAAGTGGTGCTGCAGGTCAACGGCCAGAGCTATCACCTGTTGGCTGGGCAAAGCTACGCCATCAATACCGGCATCCCCCACAGTTTCAGCAACACGTCGGCGCGCATTTGCCGGATTATCAGCGCCCATACGCCGACGACATTCTGATCAACGGAGCCAGGCATGAACTTTCACCATTTGCAGTATTGGCAACAACGGGCGCAGGCCCTGAAGATTGAGCACCAGCTGTTTATCGACGGCCGCTACCAGCCGGCCGCCGCGGGGAAAAGTTTCGCCGTGGAAGATCCCGCCGGGCGCCGTGAGCTGGCGCAGGTCGCGCGGGGCGAAGCCGCCGACATCGATCGGGCGGTCAGCGCGGCGCGCGCCGCCTTTGAGCGTGGCGACTGGGCGCAAGCCGCCCCGGCGCAGCGCAAGGCCACGCTGCTGCGCTTCGCCGAGCTGATGGAGCAGCATCACGAAGAGCTGGCGCTGCTGGAAACGCTGGACACCGGCAAACCGATTCGCCACAGCCTGCGCGACGACGTGCCGGGCGCCATTCGCTGCATCCGCTGGTACGCCGAAGCGATCGATAAGGTGTACGGCGAAATCGCCCCCACCGGCCGCGATGCGCTGGCGCTGATCGAGCGCGAGCCGATCGGCGTGGTCGGCGCCATCGTGCCCTGGAACTTTCCGCTGCTGCTGGCCTGCTGGAAACTCGGTCCGGCGCTGGCCGCCGGCAACAGCGTGGTGCTCAAACCCTCCGAAAAATCGCCGCTGAGCGCCATCCTGCTCGGCAAACTGGCCCAGCAGGCCGGGCTGCCGGACGGCGTGCTGAACGTGGTGCCCGGCTATGGCCACGACGCCGGCAAGGCGCTGGCGCTGCACCGCGACGTCGACGCCCTCACCTTCACCGGCTCCACGCTGGTGGCGAAGCAGCTGATGATTTACGCCGGCGAATCGAACATGAAACGCGTCTGGCTGGAGGCCGGCGGCAAGAGCGCCAATATCGTCTTCGCCGATTGCCCGGATCTGGATCAGGCCGCCCGCAGCGCCGCCGCCGGCATCTTCTATAATCAGGGGCAGGTGTGCATCGCCGGCACTCGCCTGCTGGTCGAAGCGAGCATTGAGCAAGAATTCCTGCAGGCGCTGCGCAAACACGCGGCGGCCTTCGTTCCCGGCGATCCGCTCGATCCCGCCACGGTGATGGGCACGCTGATCGACAGCGGCCACTGCGAAAAAGTGGCCGGCTATATCGATCGGGGGCTGAGCCAGGGCGCCGCGCTGTTCCTCGACGGGCGCGACCATCCGCAGGGCGACCACGCAGGCTACCTGGGGCCGACCATCCTCACCCAGGTGAACAACGCCATGAGCGTGGCGCGCGATGAAATCTTCGGCCCGGTGCTGGCGGTGACCACCTTCGACGACGAGCAACAGGCGCTGCAGCTGGCCAACGACAGCGACTACGGCCTCGGCGCCGCGGTCTGGACCCGCGATCTGGCCCGTGCGCACCGCATGGCGCGCCAGCTGAAGGCCGGCACGGTGTTCGTCAACAACTACAACGACGGCGACATGACCGTGCCGTTCGGCGGCTACAAGCAGAGCGGCAACGGTCGCGATAAATCGCTGCACGCGCTGGACAAGTTCACCGAATTGAAAACCACCTGGATCTCGCTGGAATAAGGGCTTATCTCATGACTGAACACGTAAAAAGCTACTATGCGGCCACGGCCAACGCACATCAGCCCTATCCGCAACTGAATGAATCTATCGAGTGCGACGTCTGCGTGATCGGCGGCGGCTATACCGGCCTCTCCTCCGCGCTGTTTCTGGTGGAAGCCGGCTATAACGTGGTGGTGCTGGAAGCGGCGCGCATCGGTTTCGGCGCCAGCGGCCGCAACGGCGGCCAGTTGGTCAACTCCTACAGCCGCGACATCGATGTGATTGAAGAGCGCTACGGCGCGGAAAGCGCCCGCCTGCTCGGCAGCATGATGTTCGAAGGCGCGGAGATCATCCGCAGCCGCATCAGCCGCTACGCCATCGACTGCGACTACCGCCCCGGCGGCATCTTCGCCGCGCTGAACAACAAGCAGTTACATGCGCTGATCGAGCAGAAACGCAACTGGGAACGCTATGGCAATACCCAGCTCGAGCTGCTCGATGCGGATCGGGTACGCCAGGAAGTTGCCAGCGATCGCTACGTCGGCGCGCTGCTCGATCACAGCGGCGGCCACATCCATCCGCTCAACCTGGCACTGGGCGAGGCCGAGGCGATTCGCCTGCAGGGCGGGCGCATCTTCGAACAATCGGCGGTGACGAACATCCGCCACGGCGAACCGGCGCTCATCAGCACCGCCAACGGCCAGGTGAAGGCGCGTTTCGTCATCGTCGCCGGCAACGCCTATCTGGGCGACAAGCTGGAGCCGCGGCTGGCCAAGCGCAGCATGCCGTGCGGCACTCAGGTGGTGACCACCGAGCCGCTGGCGCCGGAGATCGCGCAGGCGCTGATCCCGCAGAACTACTGCGTGGAAGACTGTAACTACCTGCTGGATTACTACCGCATCACCGCCGATCATCGCCTGCTGTACGGCGGCGGCGTGGTGTACGGCGCGCGCGATCCGGACGACATCGACAACCTGATCCGGCCAAAATTGCTGAAGACCTTCCCGCAGCTGAAAGGGGTGCGTATCGACTATCGCTGGACCGGTAACTTCCTGCTGACGCTGTCGCGCATGCCGCAGTTCGGCCGGCTGGAGAATAACGTGTACTACATGCAGGGCTACAGCGGCCACGGCGTGACCTGCACCCATCTGGCGGGCAAGCTGATCGCCGAGTTGATGCGCGGCGACGCCGAACGCTTCGACGCCTTCGCCAAGCTGCCGCACCTGCCGTTCTTCGGTGGGCGCAATCTGCAGATCCCGTTCACCGCCATCGGCGCGGCCTACTACACGCTGCGCGACCGCATCGGCGTCTAAAACAGCAGGCCCGGTCATCCTGACCGGGCCTGTGCGTTAACGCTTAAACGATCTTCGGCTGGCCGTCCGAGGCGGTCGCCCCGCCATCGACCGGGATGTTGGCGCCATTGATAAAGCTGGCGTCGTCGCTGGCCAGGAACGCCATCACCGCCGCCACTTCTTCCGGCTCCGCCGCGCGGCCCAGCGCGATGCGCTCATTGAACTTGTCACGGATCTCCTGTGGCCAACCGTTGGTCATGTTGGTTTTCACCAGGCTCGGGCAGACCGAGTTGATACGCACGCCGTCACCGCCGTGGTCCAGCGCCATGGCGCGCGTCAGGTTGACCACCGCGCCTTTCGCCGCGCAGTAGTAGGCCGCGCCCCAGTCGCCGCCCAGGCCGGACACCGACGCGGTATTGACGATGCAGCCCTTGGTTTTCAGCAGGTGCGGCAAGGCGAATTTGGAGCAGAACACCACGCCGTCGATATCGACCCCGGCGATGCGGCGCCAGTCGTCGACGCTGGTTTCCAGCACGCTGCCCGCCACGTGTACGCCGGCGTTGTTCAGCAGGACGTCGATGCGGCCGAGTTTTTCCGCCACCTCGTTCATCATTTTTTCAACCGCGACGTGATCGGACACGTCGATATGTACCGCCATCGCCCGGCCCTTCGGCAGCGAAGCGGCAACCTTATCTACCGCCTCTTTGGCCCAGTCGGCCAGCACCACGATGGCGCCCTCGGCGGAGAAACGCCGCGCCGCCGCTTCCCCCATGCCGTTGCCCGCACCGGTGATAACCACGACTTTATTGTCAAAACGCATGAGACCTCCTCCATGTGAACGTATTTATATAAGTCATACAAATCTCATTACCCCGAGGATAAGACGCCCCTCCCCTGAGAGCCAGTCAAAACGTGCGGTTTATTAACCAAAAGGAGGTATGTCAGTGATTTCAATGCGCTGGATTAACCTTTATCGGATTTTGGCCAACATATTGATGGATAAAATAAAATTACGGTGAGTCACTATTTGTCTGGCGGATTGTCAGCGGGCGAGACTATTGCAGGTATGCGGTTATGGCCGCACAGAGATAAACGATGTGAATCAAAAACGGCAGCCGCCCGCAGGCGGCCGCGACTATTTTTTCTCGATGGGGACAACCAGCAGATCGACGTTCAGTTCGTTGATCGCTTGGCGCGCCGCAGAGACCAGCCGGCTCCAGACGTCGTGATGGTGGCCGAAGATCACCAGGTCGAACCCTTTCTCTTTCGCCACCCGGTTCAGCTCTTCCGTCAACGCGCCGCGGCTGACGATCACCTCTTCGACCGGGTAGGACGACTGCCCTTTGATCGCATTGAGCATATTCTTCACCCGCTCCGAAAAGGTGCGATCGGTGTAGTTGTAATCGCCCACGCCCAGATCGACGTAATAACCGGCGCGATGAATGTCGATATAGATCAGGGAAAGTTTGGCCTTGAGCGCGGCGGCCAGTCTGGCGCCTTTGCCCAGCAGGAACTCGGCGTCTTCGCTGAGATCCGTGGCGACAACGATATGCCGGTAAGCCATGATGGCGGCCCTCCTCGTCAACTCCGTAATCCGTAAACAGGATGGCGCTCCTTGCCGCATGTTTCTCATGCATCTTAAGTTTAGCCCAGCGCGGGTTCGCTCGCCTTCCGCACCGTCGTTCCATCTGTGGAACGATGCATCCCGCCTGCACGGTCTACCGGATTTTTCGCCCCTCCCTACACTGTAGGCAAGTGCTGAGTTTCAGCCTTATCAATCAAAGAAGATACCCACTGACCTCACGACGAGAAAAGGAAAACACCATGAGCACTCCAGCCAACTTCAACGGCCAGCGTCCTGTTATTGATGCCAATGACGCAGTCATGCTCCTGATCGACCACCAGAGCGGCCTGTTCCAAACCGTCGCCGACATGCCGATGACCGAACTGCGCGCCCGCGCCGCTGCCCTGGCCAGCATCGCCACCCTCAGCAAACTGCCGGTGATCACCACCGCCTCGGTGCCGCAGGGCCCGAACGGCCCGCTGATCCCGGAAATTCACCAAAATGCGCCGCACGCGCAATACGTCGCCCGCAAAGGGGAAATCAACGCCTGGGACAACCCGGACTTCGTGGCGGCGGTCAAAGCCACCGGCCGCAAAACCTTGATCATCGCCGGCACCATCACCAGCGTCTGCATGGCCTTCCCGTCCATCAGCGCGGTGGCCGAAGGCTATAAAGTGTTCGCGGTGATCGACGCCTCCGGCACCTACTCGAAAATGGCGCAGGAAATCACCCTGGCACGCGTGGTGCAGGCCGGCGTGGTACCGATCGACACCGCCGGCGTCGCCTCGGAGCTGCAGGGCAGCTGGAATCGCGCCGACGCTCAGCAGTGGGCCGAGGTTTACACCAAAATCTTCCCGGCCTATCAGCTGCTGATCGAGAGCTACCTCAAAGCGCAGGACGTGGTGAAAAACAACGAACGGCTGGACTCGCAGCGTTAAGATCGCGGGCACAAAAAACCCCGGCCAGAGCCGGGGCTATTAATCATGTGCCGGTGACTTTCCCGGCTGTCATGTTATGGCGTAAGCGTCCATCCAACACTCCAACATTACGCAGCCTAAGCGCGACTTTTTCACAACAGGAAAACAGACTGGAAAGCGGCATTATTATTTATGCGAAAATCTGTTTTTCTGTTGCCAATAATAATTAATTATTGGAACGTCATCGAGGAATCGAACCCCAGTCCGCCAACGAATATTTCGCTGCCGCTCTTCCTGCTGAGCTAATGACGTATCGATAAAGACTCCGGGCGAACCCGGAGTTTATTCAGGCTGAGGGTGTTATTTCTTAACTGCTCCGGCTTAAACCTTCATCGCTGTCGTAAGAAACCGCACCTTGGCCGAAAATTATAACGCGACCACGTTGCCGGCAGAAGGACCCTTCATACCCTTTTCGATAGTGAACTCAACCTGTTGGCCTTCGTCCAGCGTTTTGAAATCGTTGCTCTGGATAGCGGAGAAGTGTACGAACACGTCTTTGCCGCCGTCTGCCGGGGTGATAAAGCCGAAGCCTTTACCTGCATCAAACCATTTTACCAAACCCGTCATTTTAGTAGACATAGAGATATTTCCTTTCTATTTTTGCGACGCCATAGGGCGATAGAGGTCTGTTTTTATTGGAAACTTATGGGGCACTAGAGAAGAAAATTCGCGGAAGAAGAGGTATCTGAGGGATATCGCTAATACTGAGAACTGCTTTACTAAAACTGCTTTCATAAGGTCTGTACTACAAACCGATGACGCTATTTACACACGGCTGAGTTATTTAAGCAAGCAATATTTAAATTTATATTCATAAACCGCGTAAACATATTTCCCCCAGGCACCGTGGAAAACGGGCCTGGGGCAATTTATTAGCCGATAACCGCAATCCCTAACCGCTCCAGCAGCTGCGCGGCCTGCAGGCTGTCCATTTTGACACCCTGCAGATCGGTGGTGCGCAAATCCAATTCGCCCAGTTCCGCGTTGCTCAAATCGCACTGGGTGACGTCGGCGGCGCGCCAGTCGAATCCGGAGAACTCGCCGCCGGACAGATCGGAACCGCTGAAGCTGGCGCCGAGCACCTGTGCGCCGTGCCAGCGGTTTTCCCACAGCTCGCATTTCTCCAGCACCACCTTGGCGAAGTTGGCGTAGCTCAGATTGCTTTTGGTGATATAGGCGCTGCAAAACCAGGTGCGGCTGGTGATCATGTTCATAAAGCTGGCGCCACGAAAATCGGCGCCCTGCGCGCGGCACTCGCGGATCTCCAGCCCCAGGGCGCTGGCGTGGCGGAAGTCGGCCATCGACAAATCGCAGCTTCTGAAGCTGGCGTCTTTCAGTATCGCGCGGCTGAAATTGCCGCCCTGTCGGCTGTCGCGATCGTAAAACTGGCAGCCGATAAACTCGGTGCCGGTCAGATCGGCGCCCGAAAAATCGCACAGCATAAAGCTGCCGTTTTCAATCTTCTCGCCGGTAAAGCGGTTACGGTCGATCTTTTCACCCTTCAACATCAGACTCATCGCAGCGCACCTGTTTATTTATACAGTCAGTGCGGCATTTAATCCTATTCCGGCCGGGTTGGCAACCGTCGCCGATCGGCGGGCCTCCGCTCTAACGCCACCCTGACGATGCTGAACGTCCTGGTTCTCTCCGCCTGAGCGACGTCGGCAAACAAACGGGGATAACGCGAGTTGACGACCCACACCTCGCCATCGCGCAGCGCGGCGCCGGTCGGCCCATCCAATTCCGGCGGCGTGGCGACCGCCGTGATATGCGCGCTGGCCCAGTCGTCGTTCGAGGAGAGCAGCGTTACGTCGCCGGACATGCTCCCCTTTGCCCCCGGAAAAGACTGTACGATCACCAATTCATGGGCGTTTTTGAGCCGCAGCCCGTCCGGCCCTTTCAGCCGCTGCGGTAGCCTGATTTCACTTATCGCAGGCGCGCTATCCAGCGTCACCTTCCACAACAGCCCGCGGGTGTAGTCCGCCGCAATCAGATAGCCATCCGGGTGAGACACGATGCCGTTGAGATAAGGCTGCGTGCCCTGCGCAGCGGCGGGAGCATCGGCCGGCATCAAACGCGCTGAGCGCACCAGAATCGATACCTGGCGCGTTGCCCGGTCGATCTTGTAAATCTGCGGCTGGAAGCTGTCGGTCACGTAGATATTGCCCTGCGCGTCGAGCGCCAGATCGTTGGCCAGCGTCGGCCCACGGCTTAACGATGAGAGATCGTACGTCTGCTGCAGCGCGCCGGTATCGAGATTGAACTCCAGCACCTGCGCCACGCGATTGCGCGTACCGGGAACGGAGCTGAGGGAGACCCCCACGTCTTCGTTGCACACCAGCACCCGATTACGCTCGGCGTCCACCAGCATGCCGGAGGTAGTGATGAGCCCCTTACCGATGGAAAACCGCCGATAGCGGCCATCCGGGTAGACCAGGCCAAGCTGCCCACCGCGCAGGGAGGAGACCAGGAACGCACCGGCGCGCGGGTTCCAGGCGATACCCTCTGGATAAGCGCCGGCGGCATCCGGCGAGAATTCAATACGCTGCGCGGCCTGCGCCTGCATGACGCCGCTGAGAAGCAGCGCGACGCCGGCCAACCGGGTGACGCGCCGGCGGCGCTGTAATAAGAAAGAAAAGAGGCTGAAGCGGAACATGAGCATGACCCTGATAAGGATTCGGATCGCTAGAGTAGGGTCGCGTCGCTCACGGCACCAGCCGGGAAAAAGGCAATGCGCCACTAAAAAAATCGCAGTAATCAGCGCAAAAAAAAACCGCCCGGTGCGGGCGGTTGAGGTGACGGCGAACCGTTACTTCAGGGCTTCCTGAATGGCGTCGGCCATCGGGCCGATGTGCTTTTCCGCCGCCTTCAGCTGGAAGTCTACGCCGTTGCCGTCGTTGGTATCCGACAGCGTGGCCTTGATCAATTCCAGCGCCGCCTGCACCGCCACCAGCCGTTTATGCTGTTCGTCCGTGACCGGCTCGGCGCCCATATTGGCCGGATAATAGTGTTCTAACATCGCGATCTCCTTTTGATGACGTTAAGCTCTAACCTACCAGAAAACCGCGCATTTACTAAGGAAACCGGGCCCTGCGCGGCCGAGTGGCGATAAATTGCACTATACTGGGCAAACACCCCTCCTGCTACAGGATCATCGCCATGTCATTCCAGGGAAGCTGCCACTGCGGCGCCGTCACCTTCTCCGTGGACGCCGAACTGCCCACCGAAGCCCTCAGCTGCAACTGTTCCATTTGCCGCCGCAAAGGGCTGCTGCTGTCGTTCTTCCCCATCAGCGCCTTCACGCTCAACAGCGGCCAGGACCAGCTCAGCACCTACACCTTCAATCACCACAAGATCCGCCATCAGTTCTGCCGAGTCTGCGGTGCCCAACCCTTCGCCTACGGCACTGCGCCGGACGGCGCCGCGATGTGCGCCGTCAACCTGCGCTGCGTGCCTGACGTTGCGCTTGATGCATTGCAGATCCACAGTTACGACGGCGCCAGCGTCTGAGATCCCGCGTTTTCAGCGGTAGACGGAAAATTTCTTGGTCAGCGGCTTAAGCTGTTCGGCGTCGCCGTAGAGCGCCACCGCCACGAAATCCAGCTGTTCGTAAGGGGTACTGGCGGTGTCGGCGATCTGCTGTTCTGCGGAGTGCGACAGCATGGTGGTGGTGAAGAAGTTGGACAACACGCCCTCTTCCTTGCACTTCAGAATCAGGTTGCTGAGCTGGCTGCTGTTCTTGGCCTGCAGGATGACGATCGGGTAGTGGCTCATATTGGCGCTGACGCCGTCGAGGCTGCTCGGATAGTGGTGAAACTCGCGCTGCTCGATCAGATCGGTGATACCCGCCGTCAGATGGCAGGAAGCGTTAAACAGCGTGGCCGGTTCGTGATTGCGGTTGAGGATGATATAAAATTTTTTCTCGTTGTCGCTGTACATGCTCTTCTCCTTGAATAGGCAGCCAGTTTTACCCAACCGGCGCACGGTTTCAAGGCGCGATAAGGGGCCGCGTCCGGCCCCGTGATCACGCTGCCGACTCAGACGGCGCCTTCACCCGGGCCGAGCGGCTGCGCCACCTGATGCAGCACGGTGATGTTCTGCAAAAGCGTGCCGCCGTCGATCGGCTTCATCTGGCCGTCGCGATCTTTATAGTGCGTCGGCTTGGCGCCGTGGAAGAACAGCCCGGCGTTGACCTGCACGCCCAGATAGCCTGCGCTGGCCGGCAGGCGCTGCACGTCGGTCCAGGGGTTGGAAACCGGCACGTACTGGAAGCCCTCGCCCGTCCTGGCGTACAGCGGGCGCAGCAGCGTGACAAAGGCCATCATCGGCGACAGTGCCTCTTTAAAGATCTGTACCGGGCGATCGACCGTCATCAGGAAACCCTGCGGCTGCTCCTCAACCGTGTCGAGGCTCAGGCTGCTGCTGATATCATCACCCCGGCCGCCATAGCTCCATTCAATGGCCGGCGCCCCACTCTCGTTCATCATCTCTGACATACACTGCTCCTTATAAAATGAATATCACACGCCTGCTGCGTGTCGGAACAGTAAACCGCTGAAGGGAGGCGAGCGTCCACGCCGGGCGGCACGCTGGCAAACCAAACAACGAAGGCGCGCAATCCATAAAGCTCGAAATGAATAATTTCTCCGCGTGATAGCGCAGCATTTGAACGACCTCAGCCGTTGCAAGAGCACATAGTGATGGCGTTACCGCCACTGGAGAGTGTTATGACCGCGATAAAACCGGACGCCATCGACCGCGTTCTTCCCGCCGCCACGCCCTGGTTAGCCGTCGTCAACGTGCTGTTCGCCGGCATCGCCGCGGCGCTGCACGTGGGCAAGGCCACCATCGCGCTGCCGGCGCTGCAGGCCGAGTTCGGCCGTTCGCTCGAGGCGCTGAGCTGGGTGATTTCGGCCTTTCCCTTCGTCGGCGTGTTCGGCGGCATCGCCGCCGGGCTGTTGGTGCGCCGCTGGGGTGACCGGCGCCTGCTGGCGCTTGGGCTGCTGATCATCAGCGCCGCCAGCTTTACCGGCGCCACGCTGCACGACTTCGGCGGGTTGATCGTCAGCCGCTTTGTCGAAGGCCTCGGCTTCGTGATCGTGGTGGTCGCCTCGCCGGCGGTGCTGAACCGCCTCGTCGCCCCAGCGCAGCGCAGCCTGGTGTTCGGCATCTGGAGCACCTTCATGCCGGCGGGCATCGCCATTTCACTGTTTTTCGGCCCCCATCTCGCCGACTGGCAACAGAGTTGGCAGGCCGGTGCGGCGCTGACGCTGCTGGCTGCCCTGCTGCTGCCGTTGACCACCTCCCGCCGTGCCGCCGGGGCGCACGTTCCGCCGTTACAGCTGCGGCAAGCGCTGGGTGCGATGCTGCGGGCGCGCCGGCCGCTGTTGCTGGCGCTGATGTTCACCACTTACAACCTGCAGTTTTTCTCGGTGATGACCTTCCTGCCGATCTTCCTGATGCAACGCATCGGCCTGTCGCTGGCGGCCGCCGGCGGCATCAGCGCGGCGGCGGTGGCGGCGAACATCATCGGTAACCTCGCCGCCGGGCTCTTGCTGTCGCGCGGCCTCCGCGCCAGAACGCTGCTCGCGGCCACCAGCCTGGTCATTGGCATCTTCGGCATCGGCATTTTCCTGCCGGTGACGCCCAACGGCCTGCTGATCCCCTTATGTTTCCTGTTCTGCGCCACCGCCGGCATACTGCCCGCCACCATTCTGGCCGCCACGCCGGCGGCGACGCCGGAACCGACGCTGCTGCCACTGAGCCTGGGGCTGGTGATGCAGGGGAACTATCTCGGCCAGGTGATCGGCCCGGTCGCGCTGAGCGCCATCGTGGCCGCGGCCGGTTGGGCGGCCCCGGCGTGGCTGGTGCTGGCGGCAGCGGTGTCAGGAGCGCTGTTGGCGCTGGCTTTTCTCAGCCGGCGGCATAATGCAGGGTGATAAGCAGAAAGGTCGTTCTGTTTGTTATAAGCGGTGCTGAATTTTCCCTGGTGCAGGTGCCTGCCTATCGCGAAGGATATGGCCAGTGATGATCAAGGCCCGATAATGACAAGGCGCCGGTGGCCGCGAAATACACCAGCAGGCCGGCAAAGGCGATCAGTAGCGTTTTCTCGATGACGCCGAGTCGTTTGTGTTCAGTCATTTGCATACTCCTTCGTGATATCGGGCGAACGGTCGCCCTCATCAACACTAGGAAAGCCTGGCGCAGGCGGCAAGCGCGGCTCACAAAATGAAACACAATCGATAAATTTTGTTAATTATTTAGCCCTCTTTCTTTTCTCGCGCCGCCGCCTGTCCACCGTGCGGCGCCCGCCTTGCCCTTAATAACCCTATGGAATACGCCACTAAAAATCCCCTACCGGTTAAGCAAAGGTGATGATAGTGTTGTTTTCATTCAGTTCATCTATGCTGAAAATTCATCTTTTGAGGGACGACTATGATGTCTAAAGGCATTTCCAAAGGATTCTTTATTCTGATCCTGTTTATCGTCACCGCCGCCTTTCTCGACGTGCTGGGGCCTTACTACTCCTCGGTGCTGTGGGCGATTATTCTGGCGGTGATTTTCCATCCGGTGAAAAAGAAGCTGAAGCAGTACGTCGGCGAACGCAACGGCGTGGTGTCGCTGCTGACGGTGGCGCTAATCTGCCTGATCGTGTTCACGCCGTTGGCGATCATCGCCTCGTCGCTGGCGATGGAATTCAACGTGATCTACACCAAGCTGCAGACCAACAACAGCCAATTGCCGACCATGCTGGCGGACTTTATGCGCCACCTGCCCGGCTGGGCGCAGCGCTTCCTGGCGGAGCATAACCTCAACAGCGCCGCCGAGATCCAAAAGCAGCTTTCCGAGGTGGCGCTCAAGGGCGGCCAATACCTGGCGGGCAGCGTCTTCCTGATCGGCAAGGGCACCTTCAACTTCGTCGTCGGCTTCGGCGTAATGCTCTACCTGCTGTTCTTCCTGCTGAAGGACGGCCCCTACCTGGTGAACCTGGCGCTCGAAGCGCTGCCGCTCTCTCAGCACGTGAAGCACCACCTGTTCGTGAAGTTCGCCGCCGTCTCCCGCGCCACCGTCAAGGGCACGGTGGTGGTCGCCGTGGTGCAAGGCGCGCTCGGCGGGCTGGCGTTTTACTTTACCGGCATCGACGGCAGCCTGCTGTGGGGCGCGCTGATGGCGTTCCTGTCGATCATTCCGGCCGTGGGCTCCGCCATCATCTGGGTTCCGGCGGTGATCTACTTCTTCGCCACCGGCATGCTGTGGAAAGCCATTTTCCTGGTGGTGTTCTTCGTGGTGGTGATCGGCCTGGTGGACAATATTCTGCGCCCGCTGCTGGTGGGCAAAGACACCAAAATGCCGGACTACCTGATCCTGATCTCCACCCTGGGCGGCATGGAGATCTACGGCATCAACGGCTTCGTCATCGGTCCCTTGATCGCCGCGCTGTTCATCGCCTGCTGGAACATCCTGTCCGGCCGCGACAGTGAGGAGAACATCGAAGAGATCGACGAAGCGTTTATCGAGGAAGGCAAAAACCATCCCGACGCGGCGGAGTAACCCTCCCGCAGCGAATCACGCCGGGGCCCAATTGGGCCCCTTTTTTGTCTGTGGTATCCTTGCCGTGCTTACAAGGAAGAACGGGTTTCGTTATGCTTATTTTTTACGCCACGCTGGCTATCGCTTTCACTCTGCTGTGCCTGATGGCCTTTCTCTATTGCGCTTATCAGCTGTCGAAGCACGGCGACGTCAAGTTTTTGGCCTCGCTTTCCGTGCTGCTCTTCGCGCTGCTGGCCTTCTATGCCGCTTATGGCTACGTCAGCACCTGGCTGCAACAGCAGGCGGTCGATGTCCGGCTGTATTAGCGCGCCTGGATAAAAAAGACCTGCTCCGGATCGCCGTCATCGAGATTGTCAATCTGGCCGCTGGCGACAAACCCGGCGTTCAGCAGCAGCCGCTGCATCGGCAGGTTGGAGCGATTGGTGGAGGTGAACAGCTTCGGGTGCCGACAGTGAGACTTCAACGCGGCAATCAGCACCAGCCCGACGCCCCGGCGGCGATAGCGCTCGCCAACCATCAGCATCTCGATAAAGCCGCAGCCGAAGAAGTGATAGTGCAGCACGCCGTAGCCCATCGCCATGCCGTGTTCCTCGGCAAGATAACAGATGCCCTGCCCGCACCAGGCGCGGATCTGCGCCGCGCGTTGTGGCTCGTCTTCGGCAGCGCTGTCGAGGGCGATCAGGGCTGCGGCATCGGTTTCAGTGGCAAGACGAACAGGCATGTTTACCCCCTCATGTTTATGGGTAGCGGCGACACCGCTTCAACGAAACGGCAACCGAAGCGGGATAATTTTTACATCCCCGCCGAATTTTGTAATCCTATTATAGAGTTACTAGAACCCACGCCAAGGAAGGAAAGCATTTCCCAATGAGAATACCGCAAATCTCCGCCGCCCTGCTGTTTACCCTGCTGCTGACGGGCTGCCAGTTCCACAAAACCGTGTTCCCGCCGCCGTATATCGGCACCCCGCAAGAGATCAGCACCTACGAAGTGAAAGGGCTGACGTTCGTCACCACCGTCACCTTCAGCGGCCTGTTCGCCGAAGATCTGGTGCGCGAATACGCACAGAAACATCACTACCGCTATTACGTGGTAACGATGCGCAGCAACGGTTTTAAAGATCGGGCCGAGCGCGTGAGCGCGATGATGTATCGGTAGATATTGGCAACATATGCCGTGAAAGAATGCCGAAAAATCCAGGTTCAGCATAGGAAAGCGCGATATGGAACATGGTAAAGCCGCAAAGTCAGAGGCTGCATGAAAGTGCGGCCTCTGACCTCTGTTTAACCCAGTTGCCGCCCTTTAACTTCTACTGTCACTACGGGCGAAATTCCAACGTGATAATTTGGAACGCATTATGAACCTCTGGCGTTGGCGGCTTAGGCAGACGCGCATCGGCAACCGCCTTCATGGCGGCACGGCAAAGATCCGGATCGCCACCTTCAGTTCGAACACCGACTGGCATGCCGTCCGGCGCCAGCGTGATACGCAATGTACAGCGTTGGCCTGAGTAAGTGGCGGCGTCTTTTAAATGGCGTTGAATCTCAGCTTGCACCTGAGTCATGTAATGTAATTTCTCTTTTCCCGGCGCCGGCGTCTTTGGGTCGCCAAGGTTGGCGAAAAGATCATCGACCTCTTTATTCGCCGTATCGTTTTGGCTGGGGGCAGTACTCTTGGCACACCCCGTTAACGTCAGCGCGGTCATCGCCGCCAATAGTATCGCGATGCCGGTTTTGTAGCCTGAATGCGTTATTTTCATATCCCTGTCCTTATGGATGATTATCAGATGAATCAACGTTGTATTCAAAAAGATCCCCGGTGAATACTTATACAGAATTAACATCCAACCACCAGAGACATTGTTAGTATCAAGCATCGGCATGCGGAGTTTCTTGGTCCGATGATGGCATGATGCCATAGCGCCCTCGCCGGGCAGTACGTCTGCGAGCCCTGACCTATCGATAACTTTGTTATCCGAACGATCAATCACCCCATCAATAAATTAAGAAATTCTTAATTTTTTATCGCATTAAAAGCGTTTCAACGCTAACAATCTGGAGATCCTGCCTATACTTACTTTCCTGCTATTAAATTCATTTAAGTAACCAGGATGGTAAGTATGAAAAGTAAACGACTCTTTGCCGCGCTTCTTACTGCGACTACGGTGATGTTCATAGCGGGCTGCGCTTCCAATCAGGCGATCAAAACAACGGATGGCAAGACCATTGTCACCGACGGCAAGCCTCAGGTCGATAAAGATACCGGGTTAGTCTCCTATCGAAATGCAGAAACGGGCAAAACGGAACAGATCAATCGAGACCAGATTGCAAACATGAGTGAGTTGGATAACTAAAAGGAGCTACAAATGAAAAAAACGCTTGTTCTTCCCGCGATCGCCCTGGTTGCCATCGCCGCACTGTCAGGCTGCACACGCACCAGCTACGCCATCCATACCCACGACGGTCGAACGCTCATCAGTGACGGTAAGCCGAAAGAAACCGCTGCCGGGTTGATCGGTTATACCGACGCCAATGGCGTTAAACAGCAAATCAACAAGACGGAAGTCAAAGAGGTTTCAGAGATCCCTCATTAAGATTTCGATAACCTTAGCCAGTTAAAACCAAGGGAGCCAATGGCTCCCTTTCTACTCGAAAAAACCGGCGTGCTTGCGTGAATTTAACGATAACGTCGATAACCACCTGACATTTAACGCCAACGTTCTCAGGTTTGCCATAGGGATCTCTCCTTTCCCTGCATCAAGCAGCTATAATCCAAAAAGTGGAGTTTTTTGATAACGATAAGGAGGGAGTATGTATAAAACTATCTTGGTTCCCGTGGATATTACCGAGCCGGAATTAACACAGCAGGTCATCCCGCATGTCAACGCGCTCGCCAGGCTCGAAGACTCCCACGTCCATTTCCTGGCGGTGATCCCGTCGCGCGCCACCTACGCCGCTTTCGGCTTTGCCGCCACGGCGGCGATAGAAACCAAAGACGAAACCATTGCGCTAGCGACCGAGGGGCTGGCAAAAGCGGCAAAACAATTCAGCGTGCCTGAAGATAGAGTGACCACGCACGTTGCCGTCGGCGATCCTAAAGATCAGATCCTGGAACTCGCTGATGCGCTTAACGCGGAGATTATCGTGATGGGTTCCAACCGCCCTTCTGCGATCACTTACCTCCTCGGCTCCAATGCCACCGCCGTCGTCCGCCACGCCAATTGCCCGGTGCTGGTCGTACGTGAATCGGCTAACGCCGCTCGCTGAGCCTGTCCGATACCTCACTCATATTTGAACAATAAAAAAACGGGAGCCCTAAGGCTCCCGCTCTCATTCAAGCGCTGAACACACTTACATGTGTTTAACGATAGCGTCGCCAAACTCTGAACATTTCAGCAGCTTAGCGCCTTCCATCAGGCGTTCGAAGTCATAGGTCACGGTCTTGGCGGCGATGGCGCCTTCCATACCTTTAACGATCAGGTCAGCCGCTTCGAACCAGCCCATGTGGCGCAGCAGTAGATTGTAGTCAAGTTCATAACCAATTGAATGCAATAATAAAAACCACATTGAATCTATGTGGTTGTATCATTTTAGGTAATTCGTAAGCCTTTGATTATAATTAATCTTTATCTGGTTTTGATAATGCCTTTGACTGCGCTCACCGTCATGGAGCAGCCGACAGAGAGGGTATCGAGGAAATGCTGCAGGAAGCGTGAGAAAGTACAGATGACTGATTTCAACCATGACTCAAGTGTATTAGCCCAGACTTGATCTGACACAGCTAAGGCCCAGAGCCAATCTGACAGGCAGCTCAGTGCCAAAAGCGGACCCTGCTAACATCAGTTTGTATTGACTCATGGAGAGCAGTTCACAAGCACTATGTCAGCTTCGGAGATGACATAAAAAAACAACCCTTATTAAACGAGAGGGCTGTTCTCTGACATAGGCTTTGTTTTCAGTGTCAGTCTTTTATTTTTGATGTTCCGATCGACAGATTATCATGCTCTACATAGTATCTTAACTTTTTGAAGCGCCGGTAGTACGCCAAAATGGTTCTGAGTTGTTGGAGAGGATGCGCTCCTAACTGGTCAAAAGTGCTTTGGTATTGCGACCACCCGAGCAATTTCATAAATATAGAAACGCGTCTAGCCAGATGTTTTTCGGTATCGTCATTTATGATGGTTTTCAAGTCCACGCCTTCATAATCAAATCCAGAAATGTTATTTTCTTTCAGATATTTATATGTGCCATTATAGAAGCTCTCCATCCTGTAAAATCTGAAATTAACAAGGGAGCGATCCATAGAAAATTCAACACTTTTGGCTATTTTAGGTAGAAGATTTAGTTCTATATACCCAGGTGAATTGTACTTGATCGCATTTACCTGTGGCCGGTGAATTGTTGGAATAAGGCTTCTTAATCCAGTGAAAATATTTACTGCTGATGCTCCTCCAGTCCAAGAGGAAAGAAGAGAAACGACTCTATTCTTTACAGATTCTACTGCTAAGTGTTCAAGCGCGTAGTGGAAGGAATATAGTTGCTGAAAAATATAAGGGATCGTTGACAGATCGTCTGTATAAAGTTCATTGTCAATTCCAAGCATATAATTTTCAGTTATTTCATTTCTTAACCTGATGGCCTCCGGCGTTGCAATCATGTCGCTAAGGTAAGCGTCTTCATCGGGAAAATAATCAGCCGGGAAATCATCCCTAGCTACTTCAATACAAGATCTTTTTGTTAATCCATTAACCCCTTCAAACATATTAAAAAAAATCACTTTTTGGGCTGAAAGCACAACTTCTTTTAGCGAGGTTTTTTTCTGAAGGTAACCGTTTAAAGTAACTCTATCTACAGGGATAATACACCATCTATTTCTACGCGTGTCATTATCTACCCACATATATAAAGCATCAGTGTTCCTTTCTCCCTTAAACAGACTCAGTAACGGGCCGTCAAAGTCGATCAGGTCTGCATACCAGTTGAACTTCGGCATATCCCCTGTACTAATTGGCTTGCCTTTTAGCTTAATCATGGAATGCACCTTACGACTTCAAACTTCAATTTGATATCAACTCCAGTATATGGATGAAAGTCAAAATGACCGTTATCTTCAATTTCAGTTATTACACCATCTTCAGGTTCCAGGTTCCCTTTAGAGACGTGGGTACCTATGGTTTGCCTTGCTTTTTTGAAATTCTTCTCTATCTCAGAGAATACACTTTCCGCTTTATCTTGAGTAGAATACATAGATAAGCCCCAGCATGAACATTTGTCAGTAATAGTAGGGCTGAGTATCCTTTTTGGATTCACTTTGCCTAGTGGCGAAAAACAGTTGGCTGTATAAGGTTCGAAAGTCCACCTCCATGCGAGGAGAGATACAGGCTGTGCATCCAAAGGAGGGCACTGCTGTATTTCGTGAGTATCAATATCATTTCTGTATAAAAATTCCATACCCCACCATTCTCAAACCTATTAATTTAAACCTTTCCTAGAAAGGTTCTCCGACTAATTACCAGCTTAAACCACTTTGCCTTCCATAGGCCACCTTCTACCACTGCTTGTTTTTCCGCCTACCATTCCACATTTTCATCTTGTAAGGCTTGGTTTCAGAAGTGTTAGCTCTCACTACATAATCATTAAAATTATCTTTTGGGAAGAAATTTTACCTACTTGGCAATGATTTGTGATCTGCTCTCCGACGATTATCACATGTTAATGTTAGCCTTGCATCCTGGCGATAATGACAAATGCGGATTTCCGTTCTTCGCTCAAAGTTGACTGCCAGTTGCAATTTTGTCACTGGTTTAGTACACCCGAGCGCGTGGAAGATCACTTAGCCGTGTTGTGTATGCTGGTGATAGTAGCTCGCGCTTCATCGACCATGACTGGTGTGCCCCTTGCCCAGCGAACCATAGCTGGACCCTCCCTGAATTATTGATGCGGTCAAGCACACCCATCAGTTGCTCACTGTTCTGCCGTGGCTGATATTCATCGAAAAGCCCAAGTTGGGCCACACCCTGGCTGAAAAAGTCCTGCAGCATAACCCCGCCTTTTTGATACCGGTGGCCGGGTTGCCAAATAGCATCCAAACAGCGCATAGCGGCAGCGATAATGTCCCGCGTATCCTGCGTCGGCGTGCTCAGTTTTATACTGGCCGTGTTGCCGTAGTATTCCTCATTGATGGAAAACGGACTGGTTTTGAGCCACGCGCTGACATGCCGGCAATACTGGTGCTCCTCCCTCAACTTCTCAGCGGCACGCGTCGCATACATGCAAATAGCCTGATGCATCTGGTCATACTCAGTGATCCGATCACCGAAGCTGCGGCTGCAGATGATCTGTTGCTTCGTCGGCGCAAATTCCTCAAGTTCGAGGCACGGCTGGCCGCGCAACTCTCGCACCGTTCGCTCAATGACAACGCTGAAATGCTTGCGGATCATCGTAGTGCTCGCGTCGGCCAGCTGTAGTGCCGTTTCAATCCCCATCATGTTGAGTTTTTTCGAAATTCGGCGTCCGATACCCCAAACCTCATCGACAGGCACAAGGCCCATCAATTTGCGCTGGCGTCCTTCATTGGATAGATCCACTACTCCGCCGGTCTTGTCCCACTTCTTTGCCGCGAAATTTGCCAGCTTGGCTAACGTCTTGGTTTGGGCAATGCCAACGCCCACCGTTAGCCCAGTATTGCGCAGCACTTTCGCTCTTACCTGGCGGCCGAAAGTATCCAGATCGATACAGTTACGAACGCCAGTCAGATCAAGAAAACTTTCGTCGATTGAATACACTTCTACGCGTGGCGCCATCTCTTCTAAAACTGCCATCACACGCTGAGACATGTCGGCGTATAACTCATAGTTGCTGCTGAACGCGATGCCCCCTGCGCGCTCAAATTCCCGCTTAATTTTGAAATAGGGCTCTCCCATCTTTAACCCTAACGCCTTCGCTTCTTTGCTCCTGGCTACGACACATCCGTCGTTATTCGACAAAACGACGACAGGACGCCCTCGCAGATCTGGGCGCCACAACGTTTCGCAGCTCGCGTAGAAGCTGTTCACATCAGCAAGCGCGTACATCACTTGAGCCTCGTTATCGAAGATACAACAACGCCCATCACCTCCAGATCGTCGCCGCCGTCATGAAGCAGAATCGGCTCATACTTCGGGTTCATGGGTTCCAATTGCGCGCGAGGATGCAAACAGAGCCGCTTCACGGTGAACTCGCCGGCTATGCTGGCAATTACAATATCGCCATGGGCTGGGCTGATGCTGCGGTCAACCACAAGCATAGAGCCCTCCGTGATTCCGGCCTCAAGCATGGAATCACCTGTCGCATAGAGAAAATACGTCGCATTAGGATGGCTGATGCAGTACTCGTTCAGATCGATGCGCGAGCTGACGTAATCTGCTGCAGGACTGGGAAACCCCGCCGGCACCTTGTCGGAGAACAGCGGGATTTTGAGCTTGGATGGGTTTGGTGTTGGATAAAAGAAAGTCATAATGTTGCCTTGTTACTGTGTTTTTATACAGTATATGCGCAAGATTTTGACGGGGGAAAGTTCGGATTTTTGGTAGAAAGGTAGGATATTGATTGGCAAGGAAAGATAGTTTTTGTGAATGTCATAGGGTGATAGTTAGCTTTGCGATCGATTTTAACGATCGATAGAGAAAAATTGATCTACAGAACCAATTTGATGGATTGATAGCCAAGCTACAACATATGGGTTTAATTCTCATTGCTTGGTAATCCAATGCCCATCAAAGCGCTGACACGGATCGCAGCCTTAGTATCCGTCACTTCTATCACAACCGGTTTTACCCGCTGGCCGGATGTCATGTTCATATCAAGTTGCGCTATGATCCTCATCTGGCTACATGCTGAGTGGGACTGGAGAAGGCAGCGCTAGCGCTGCCTGTCGCATAATTACAACCCAGTTACGCCTCGCGCAGCCATGATCTGCGAAACGATGTCCATGTATACCACTGCCTTGCTGACATCCATATACTCGTTGTAGAACAACACTGTCCCAAGATGCCCGCTCGCAGCACCACTGGTGATAGAACCACCGCCAATGTTTGAAGGGATGCCATTAAGCCTGAATGGGTTAGAAGTTCCCTTTGTCCTGCTCGTTAGAGCAAAATCGGTGTATCCTCCAGCATGTTGAATAATGCGAAGATTTGAATTATTCCAGGTGTATGCCTTAATCATCCAGCCATTATTAATGTCAACATTTACAGAAGTAATTGCATTGGTATTTTTTGCCACATCAAACTGACCATTAGTTAAGCCTGCAGCGCCAGATTTTGTCAGCCGCACACCCTGATACGGGTTACCACTTAAATTAAGATTATTTAATATTGATGCAGAAGGACTGCTTGACGGGATTTCCTGACAAATTATCACCGTCATATTATCTCGTTCCATCACTGGAGTTGTAATTATATGACTTGCGTCACTTGCCAGAATAGCCCCTACACTATCGAATGCACCAGACCACGTAAAATGATTGCCATTACCGCTGAAGTCCTGATTGCTTAGCATCTTATAACCTGCAAGCAGGGTAGGACTAAGAAGTCCAGCGGCAGGATTTATAACCGGCAAATCATCATTATCAATGACAGCGTCAATAATAATTCTCATTTATAACTCCATAATGGAAAAAACACCCATTTGGGCCAGGGAAATTGTCGATAAACCTGAATTCACAATGATTGTGATAATTTCAGTGTCCTGTGGCACCACGAACTCATAATAAAAGTAATTAAACCCATCAGTGACCGCTTTAGTGTCCCAGCCTCGCACGCCCGCGAGGTATCCCGTTGAGCTATTGGTTCCTGCCACGGCGTAACACTCAAATAGAGAACCTTCAGTATTAACGAAGTAACCCATGGCTAATTTGGCGCCTGGAATAACTGAGATAGAGTGATATGCTTTTTGTCCGCTGAATCTCCATGCGTTACCTTTGATAGCCTCATCCTGCTGGATTGATGCTGTGCCCACTTTTTCAATTGTCCAACCACTAGGGTTTACACCGTCGTTATCCAAAAACAGGGGGTTAGCCAATAAATTAGAGGTCAACCCGATGCTAACCTGTTCATCCGCTCTTGGTGGCCATACTGGTGCCGTCCACTCCTGCAACCCTTCAATAAGCGCCTTTGCCATTGCTTTAGCGCCGATGGCGTTAGGGTGTGAGACATCTTGGTTATACCCAGAGATCCAGTCGCCAGTCCGAGGGTCAACTGTGTAACGGTGTAGATCGACCAGTGGAAGTCGATATTTTCTGGCATATGCACGAAGCCAACCATTGAGCTTATGCTCAGCACTTCGCCTGGTGTCATTTGAACTATTACCCTGTGCTGACATAGTGCAAACCACCGGAATTATTCCTTTTTGCCGCAATATTCTAAATATTTTCTTAAAAGCTGGGATAGTGACTGTATCGATATCAATCCCTTGAACAATATCGTTTCTCCCACCCATCACTACGCAAAATGTCGGTTTTGCCGCAACTGCATTAGGCAGATGGACACTAAGTATTTGCGAGACGGTATAACCTCCCGTTGCAGAAGCTCCAATGAGTTTAAGACGCCCGAGCGTTAGCAGCATTGCCCAGCAGTGCCAGGACAGTGCATTGAAGCAGGCTGCGTAGGTATCCCCATTCACCGTCGCAAAAGCACTTATCCCATTCGCCGTAATAGAATCACCGATTGCAAAAAAATCACCGGACAAGGGGCCTCGGTGGTTGTGCAATGGTTCTCCGAGATAGATTTTTCGCCCGCTTTTCGGATCTGTAGCAAATAAAACCCTTCCGTCTGGTGTCACTTCTGCGAGGGGGTAAATATCATCAGGCTCGGATTCTGCAGTAATGCTTTGAGTAGTTATGTTTGCCGGAGAGAGCTGTTCAACAGACATGCTTTTTGATTTTACTCCACCAGGTGCATTGAATGTTCCTTCGTTATCAACGAACAACAATCCCTTGCCTTTCTTATCGACCACCTCAAATGGATAAGCTGACCCGTTTTCTGTAACTAGACCATCTGTCCTTGCTGCGGTATCAACAGAAATTTTATTTACGTGATTTACAAACTCTGTACTTGGAGAACCTTTCCCTGTAAATACCGGGACGCCATTATTATTGGTGTAAATATCAATTGAGTTTTTTGATTCTTTAGAAAGAACACCAAAAACACCGTTATTCTTTATAATTCCGCTATTGATATCAGCTTGTGCAAGCTCTATCGTTAGATATGGTTCTTTCAGAATAGAAGCGTTTTTAGCAATGCCTACAGCAGTTGGCCTGCTCACACCAAACCTATCAATATAAAAGTCATTGATTGATGATGTGAACTCATCTATTTTCCCTGAGTTAAACTTCAAGTCCCTAATATCTTCGCTTGGTATTGGATTTGTAGTTGGTGTGGTAGCCATTTATGCAGTTACCTCGTAATTATACATTTCATCGTTGTATTCAGACATGGTTAACGAGGTTGTCCCGTCGCCATTCGGTTTCTTTTCTGTGATCGTCCACTTAGTGGCATCCATCTCCATTTGCGTGGCAATAACGTAGCGAGACGGCGACTGGACGTTGTAGCCGTCAAATATATTGAGGTTTATTGCTGGTACTGCAGCGGTAAAACCGAATGTCGTATCGCTGCGGGGATATGCCTGAACGCGCGCTGATGGGGTGCCATTCGCATCAGTGATGACGACAAACATATCCCCAGCCCATTCGATGCGTTCGCTTGTGTCGAAGTTGTTGCCGTTGCGCGCGACGATATAACCATCTTGCTGGTTAGCGTCGTAGATATCGGCTACCTGCACCATCTGCCCGACGTTCACCCATTCACCATCAGCCAGCGCGCGGATAGACATCGTCTGACGGGAATACAGCAGCCGGCGGACTTCTTTCAATGCCCGATCCCGCGCCTGGTACGAATTGCGGATAAACAGCATGTCGAACTTCTTCGCCTTTACCGGTTCCCCCTCCTCTATCGCATTGCCGACGATCCGGTAGCGGATGAATGCCTGTTTATTCGTGACCGGGTTTCGATACTTGACCTCTACCCCATCAAAACCACCGGGTAGCGTCATGTCGTAGGAAAGGCTGTAATCCTCCGCTTTCATGTTGGCGCGGTTGAACACCGTCGTTGCACCTGGCTTCCGTTCATCGCGAGTGAAAGACAACACCCCGCCATCCCAAAATGCGGTCACCGTCGCCGCATCACAGATTGTCTGAACCCGAGAGCCCAGCGAGATGTCTTCGTCATCGAAGGTGTAATCGAAGTAGCCCAGGCGCGGCTCAGGAAGCGATGCCGCGATAGAGTAAAGCTCGTAGATGTCGATGCTTGACTCTGGCTGCCCCCCCATCTTTAGCCAGGTGTGCAATACCGCGTCTGCAAACGAGCGTGACGGCCTTTCTGTGTAATCGACCGTCTGTGTAGCCAGGTTGTAGCTAATGACGTGACGGGTGATTAGAGCGTTATATTTTCGCTCCCTCGCACTGGTTGCGCGCTCTGTCGCAGTGACAGTAACGGTTACGAGCGTGTCATTGGGGTAAACAACGTTGGTGCGCGTCCTGACGATGTGAACAGCTTCTACTTTCAGGATTGAGTGATCGTTGCTGTTGTTGGTGCGGATGAACGTTACCGCATAACGGCCATTACCAGATACTGGCGTGAATTTGAACGTGCCATATTTTGTATCCGCGTTCTCATCATCGTTGTTAAGCCCGATGTTGTAGCTTTCCAGCGTGCCGGGAATCTGGTTGTTATCATCATCAACCTTCCAGAATGTAACGCTGGTTCTGGCGTAGTCCCCATGCCCCAATTGCGCCTGCAGATGAACCCAAAGCTGAGTCCCATCAACCGGAGAGAATGATGGGCCAATTACCAGAGGTTCATTATCGTTAAGAGTGAATATCGACGTGTTGATTACCGCGTCTTCGGGGATCTGGCTGATATCGTTGCCGCTCAGATTTACAAACGTGAACTCGTAGAAATACTGCGGGTTCACTGGGACGCCATCGTCGGTTGTCGTAGCACTGAAGAGATCGGCAAATACCGTTATATCGCGCGTTACTGGCCCTGATACCGTGTTGTAGGTGACGTTGACAACGAACGACACAGAATGAGGCTTAGGCAGGTCATAGAAGTAATCGAAATCGCTGTTCTGCTTGATTTTCACCTTTGCCTGTCCGGCGATGAACTCGCCAGAAACCATGTCGGTGGTCGTCGTCGCCGTTTCTGCTGGGAAATCACCGCTCTCGTTCGGCCCAGGAAGCTCCTGACCGTCGATGTCGTCGAAAGCGAACCCTTCATTGATCAGCGGGAGGTTCTCGCCTGGCTGGTAGATACGGTATGAGGCGCCAGCCAGCGCGCCGAGGTTCGATTCTGAGTACCTTACTGACGTGACGTCATACCGGCCCAGCCCGAAGTTCATCCACTCGGTCACCTTCTTGATGTTCTTGTCGTACTCAAACAGCGACTCCTGAATCAGGTCAGGGTACGCGCGCACCTGGCCGTAGTTGTCAGGCTTTGCCTCTCCGTTTCGCGCAATGTTGGTTTGCCCTTTCAGGCTGTTATTGGGTGATGTCTTTGCGTTGCTGCTTGTAGCCACGCCCGCGCTTGGCTGGCCGAGCAATGACGTCAGGATTTTTTGGACGAACTTTATCGGGGCAAAAATTGGGCTGAGAACCTTCCCAATGGTGCCGCTTTTCGGCTGGTCGAACACGCTGATCACGTCGCCATCGTTGAGCGGGAAATTCAGCTCATCATCAGGCTGCAGCTTTACGCCATTACGCAGAATTTCAACATCGCAGTGAAGGTTGGCCGATTTCAGCCAGGGATAGAACATGCTGCCGGCGGGAAGGTTATGCCGTTCTTTAGGCAACCCCGGCACGCGCTGAACTTCGATCAACGGCATAGTCGTAAAACTCCAATTTGGTGAAAACTCGCTCCAGCGTCCGCAGCCTGTCAAAGCGCACATGCCCCGCTTCGCCGCGGCTATGGAATGCTTGCCCATCAATGACCAAACCGACGTGAGCTGGCTGACCGCCGTAATACGCGATAA
This sequence comes from Serratia sp. 4542, assembly GCF_016805595.1. Taxonomy (NCBI): domain Bacteria; kingdom Pseudomonadati; phylum Pseudomonadota; class Gammaproteobacteria; order Enterobacterales; family Yersiniaceae; genus Serratia; species Serratia sp. 4542. The sequence continues at coordinate 135,559 of NZ_RXKV01000004.1, read as the reverse complement.
AAATGCTACCGTCGGCCGCTTTCTCGGCCTGATGCCAGAACACGACATCACCGGAAAAACACGTCAGAAAGTCGCTGCCGGCTTCGTAGTCCGTCGTTTGATGTATCTCTATGCCGATCACATGCCGGTAATACAGCACCACCAGTCCCCAGCAATCAGCTGCGTCGAACGAGCACGCCCTATCGCGCCACGGCTTACCCTCCATGGCGTGAATGAAGTCAGGTTTATGCATTAGCGAGTCCTGGGAATTCAGTGGTGTTGTAGAGAAAGCCGATGTTGTTGTTTAGCGGGTTCTGCAGCGTGAGCGAGCACGTTACGTCAGCCTCATCGAGAGAGGCATCTTTCACAAAGAGCGTCCAAGACTTCAGCGGCGTGTTCATGTCCGCCGCATCGAAACGCTGATACGTGGCAGAGATAGGCGTTATGCGTGAGTGCGCGCGCCACAGCTTCAGCTGCTGCTTGAAGTCCTGTGCCAAGCGCCCGAATTTCACCGTTGAGTTGATCACCGGCGTGCTGCTCTGCTGACTCTCTGCGACCTCCATCCGGCAGGCTGAAAACACCTGGCCGGCGAACGTCTTTGGGTATATCTGGTTTGCCACCAGCCGAATAGCGCCAAACGCCGGATGACTGAAGGTCATCGTGTCGTAGATGATCCGGTTGGGCCGCTGTGACTGAAATTCTCGTAAGGTAGGCATTCAATACTCCGGCATGTCGCGGTTAACCACTTCATCAATGATCCCCCACTGATACGGCGGAAGCTCAACAATGACGTCCGAGAACTCGTCATCCGGGTTGTAGACCTTCCGGGTGATTACGCTCGCCGTCCACGTCGTCGTGTTGCCGTTGATGCTCGTTTGCACCGGCGGTGCCACAAAATGCAGCTCCTGCAGTTGCAGGCCAGAGCCCCCCAGATTGCAAAGCATCGTGAACCACTGATTGCCGTTATCCAGGTAACGAGGGCTGCGATACCACTGTTCGAATGCCCGATCCTCTTGCAGCGTGAAAATCCACGTCAGCGACCACGTGGTTTTAAGGTCATCCGTCAGGCGCTGGAAGATTGGCGCGCCAACTGCCGGCTGATCGGTGCGGAACCCGGCATCAATCGTGCGGCTCTTGTTGGCCTTCTGGGGAAGTGATAGCCAGTCGGGATAAGGTATTGCCACGGTTTTCTCCCGGTAATAAAAAACCCGCCGAAGCGGGTTATTGGGTTGCCCTACGAGGGGCCTGATGATTTCGACTTATGGCTTGGCTCATCGGGCCGCCGTTGTCCATGTCAGCGATAAATATCTCCATCGAGACTCCGCCATTGCCATCACTGCTAACCTGGTGATCTACATATGAACCGTTGGTATTGTTGATACTGACATTCACGTTGATACCACCACCGCCTTGCATGTCCTTATTGCTGATCACCTTGCCGTTGTCACCGGGGATCATGTACTGCTTACCAGTGCTCGCTTGGTAAATCTCTGGCTTCCCTCGCTCACCTACCTGGTACATCGCGCCAGCGCTCACAGGGCCGCCGTTATAACGCGCTCCAGCCAAAGCTAGCCCACCAGCCAATCCAACGGTTGAGGTTATCCCTGCAGCCGCTGGAGCAGCGTTAGCACCAAGAGTTGCCAGTGATGCCATTGCGGCCGCCGGCGCCCAGGCTGACGCCGTTGTTGCAGCCATACCCACAGATGATGCCACAGAGGCGTCGCCAAGCGTCTGGCCGAGGATGTAGTTTTTCAACGCCTCCACACCCACCTGAACGATGCTGTTTATCACACTATTCAGGATGGTGTTGCCAAGCGACCGCATCGCCTCTTGTGCCGACATGGTGCCGGTGAGTAGCCCTGTAATCGCGTTTGAGGCATTACCAGAGAAAGCATCAACAGCGCTCGTCAGCATGTCGTAGCCAAGGCTCTGCTGGCTCAACAGCTGCCATTGCGCCGCCGTCTGCTGCTCTTGGTATTGCTTCTCTTGGGCTGTGCGCAAAGACAGGTACTGATCATCCGTGGCCTGTTTAGCCAAGATGAATTGGTCATAGCTGATTTTTCCCTGCTGGTAACTCTGCAGCAGTATCGCCTGCTCCTGCTGTTGATACTGCTGCATCAGGGCCAGCTTCTGAGCATTCTCATTCGCCAACTGCTGAACCGGATCAACTTCAGCACGTGCAGATGCGACAGGGTTAACTACAGCCTGAGCGTTAATCTTCGCTAAGTTGTTCTGGTGCTCCAGTGCCATTTTTTCGGTGGCGGTGTTGTACTCCTGAAGGTCAATCTTCCCTGCGTCCAACGCAACTTTCAGGTTCTGCATGGATTCGGCGTAGGATTTATTCTCCGCCTTCTCAGGCATAGCCTTGATCGCCTCAGTGACGCCTTTGGCTGCGGCGGCCGCATCCCATGCTTTAGCGGCATACTCCCCGGCCAAAGTAACCTGTGCTTGCGTCGCGCCTTTTCCGAGTGATTGCTGTGCGGTAAGGATCGCCTGTTCTCGGCTAAGCTCATTTGTTGAGCCCGCAGCAAGCTCAGACTGCTGCTTCAGGTTTGCCAGCTTCTGGGCAACGCTTTCAGCCTGGTTGGCTGATTTCTTGCCCTCCGCATTACTTTCTTTCTGGGCTTTGGTATTTCGCTCTATCTCGGCATACTGATCTTGGAGTTTCTTCACTCGCGGATCATTCTTAGATATGCCAGCATCTTCAGCATCATATACTGCCTGTAGCCTGGCCCTCGATTCCCCTTCAAGTTTCGATAGCTCTATGCGTCGCTGAGAACGTTTCACCAATGCATCTTGCTTAGGGTTTGTAGTGCCTGAGTTATTGAAATTAATCGTTCCATTGGCTGCATTTTCTGAAGCTTTTGCCACCGAATTCATGTCGCCGATCAGCGTGGCAGCTCTGTTGCTGAGAGCTGCTAAAGCCTGATTTTGTTCTGACCAGCCATCAAGGCCAAGCCATGACCACGTTCTTGCTCTTCGTGCATACATTTCGCCAGTTGACGTGAGATCTGCAATCTTCTGTGATGCCGTCTCAGTTTTTCCACTTAGCCTATCTATTGCTGCGCTAATAGAGTCAATAACCTTCACCATGGTTGCGCTAGCGCCCATAGCTTCGTTCATTTTCCCAATTAGGTTTTGAAGGGAAATCGTAAGGGAGTTGCTCGCCTGATCCATCGTCCTTGGGAGCTTAGAGAATTCATCGTTAACTGCCGATGACTGCTTCATGATTGCATTAAGTGCATCCTGAGCACTCAACTTCCCCTCGAGCATTGCTTGTCGCAACTGCCCCATTGATAGCCCCATCCCTGCGCCAATCTGCCTAGCAAGTTCAGGCATTTGTTCAAGGATGGAGTTAAACTCTTCGGCTCTTACTGTGCCGGAGGAAATAGACTGGCCGAATTGTCTTAATGCATTTGCCATCTCTTCTGTAGAAGAGCCGCCAACTCGCCCTATTTTCTGAAGCGTATCAGTTAATGCAAGTATTTGGGTGTTGGTTGCTCCAGTCCCTTTTAGCGCGGAGGTCATCGCCTCCCACAGCTTGGCCGTATCCCTGAGGCTAGCGCCAGTAGTCGATGCTATGGCCGTCAACGTTTCAAACGTAGACATTGCTGTTGCGGCATCAGTTGATAGCCTGAGGATCCGTGACTGAAGTTGCGTAATGTTATCTGCGACTGTCAAAAAAGCCTTTCCGTAATCGATAATCAAAGCAACTGATATTGCGCTTGCAACACCGCTCAACACTGATTTAAACTCAGACATAGACCTACCAGCACTATCGGCAGAGGATGTCAGTCCATCAACGGCTTTAGATGAACGATTGGCTTGTTTTTCCATCTCCCCTAACACGACAGCTGCTTGACGGCTACCTGTGACCATCTTTGCAGTTTCAATATCAACTTGGTAAACCAAGCTCCCACCGTCCTGCTCCGCCATTTACTGATCTCCGGGCATAAAAAAGCCCCGGTTGAACGGGGTTTATTTTCTAATGGTTAATATTTTACTTGCAGGCTTCATTACCTACATAATCAGCGATTGATTGGGGAACTATATCGCTCATATTCGGGTCAGCGCGGGATAACTTCATTTGCTCTAGGGTCTCGCCATCACCCAGGTACTTTACTGTGCGATTAACGCAGTCGTAAGCACGCTCAGAGTATGACACCCCGGAACTACCCTCTCGCTTAGTAATAATGGTTTTCAGACCATCACGTTCCCCCTTACCTAACACTGTATACACAGCCTTGGAATCGGTAGGTATTGAAATTTTATACTCTGCCGACATGGCCAATGGAGAAACAAACAATGCAAGTAAAAATAAAGTCTTTTTCATAGATACCCCATATCAACCAGCCCAACCTTCCAACTTTCTCTTCGCTTCAATCTTCGCAAGCTTATCAAAGTCTTTTTGGCGACGCAGTATAACTGCGTACTGGCGATAGCCATGATGGGCCGGATAATAGAATTCGCGGTCAACGTCTCCCAGAACTGATCGGTACTCTTCCAAATTCGCCTCATGCTTTGCCTTCAGCGCTTTCATCGCCAGTGGGGCAAGGGCGATCTGCTGCTCACACAGCGCTATAGCTTTCTTAAGATGTTTGTTTTCAGCACGAAGCTTATAGTGAGCCTTGATTTGTTCCTGCAATCCGAAGTGAACCTGAATTATCTGGTCATACGAAAGATGTCTTAGGCCATCCAGCCACTCTTTCTCAGTCATATCCCTATCCTCATCAATCAAAGATTGACCTGAGCTTAGCAAAGGGTACGAAGTAGGTAACGAAAACAGTAGAAAGTCACTTTAGTTTCTTCTGCAACTCATAGACTTCAAGACCAATCTTGAGCAGGCTTTGAGCAACCTCAGCAGGGTCTACCCCAAGCCTTTTCGCCTCTTTTTCAATATATGCATACGCTTCGTCAGATACATCTATTGAAACAGGCAATTCACCCCTTTCATTTCTTTCATTTTTAAAGTCTAGAGTGTCTCCGAAAGCCAGCCACTCGAAGGGAACCTGCAAAGCATTTGCTAGACGTGCGACGACTGGCTTGCTTGGTTTATTTACCCCAGCTTCATATCTTGATATCTGGGCTGCGGCAACACCGGATTGCTTCGCCAGCTCATTCTGGGACCAGCCAATCATCGCTCTACGCTCAATGATTCTTGAAGCAACAGAGTTATCGTTAGTCATAGTTAGTATTGACACCTCATCAAAACGGCTTTAGCATCATCATACATGACTAGTTATGACTTTTGTATACTCAACATAACAAGTTATGCCTGGTGTACTTGACACCAAAGAGCGAAGCCCCAGCTGCGGGAACAGCCAGGGCTTCTAATTTGCCAGTAACTTCACGAGAAACCGACATGACCAGTATATCAATTCTTGAAGCAGTTAACACTTCATCCGTCCAGTTCCATGGCCAGCCTATCATTACGGCAATGGCCGCCGGAATTGCCTACGTTGCTATGAAACCTATTGTCGACAACCTTGGCATGAGCTGGACTTCTCAGCATCGCAAACTGTTGAATAGCGGTGATAAGTATGGGTATACTCATATGAGCACCCCTTCAAAGGGCGGCATCCAGAAGATGCTCTGCATCCCACTGAAGAAGCTCAATGGCTGGCTATTCAGCATCAACCCGTCAAAGGTGCGCGCCGACATCCGCGACAAGCTGATCGCCTATCAGGAAGAATGCTTCACCGTTCTGCACGACTACTGGACGAAAGGCGCCGCCGTCCGTAAGCCAGGAACTACCGTCGATGAAAGAACGCCACTGCGCGATGCGGTCAATATGCTCGTTAGCAAGAAGCACCTGATGTACCCGGAAGCTTACTCCATCATCCACCAGCGCTTCGCCGTAGAGAGCATAGAGGACTTAACGCCTGAGCAGATCCCGCAGGCTATCGAGTACGTTCACCGCGTCGTGCTTGATGGCGAATATATGGGTAAACAAATAGAACTACAGATGCCAGCCAGACAATTCGACGATAGCGAACTCTACCAACTTGTTTGCCTCTGGAGCGTGGCTCTATTGATAAGACAGGATACCCAGAAGATAACTGAAGCCCTGGCACCTCTTGGACTTCCAATAGCAGTTAAGGTGAATGCAAACGCCAACGATCTGGATGGGTTTATACGCAGCGCCGGCTTGCTGCTTCTGCGTGAGAGCAGCCACATAGCCAAGCAGGTTAACCCACCATTGAACTGGAGGCTTGAGATAACCCGTATGCAGTCAGCACTTCACTGATTAATGGCTCTCATTTTTGGGGCCAGAAAGCAAAAACCCACCTCATCGGTGGGTTTGTTTACTATTATCCTTTGGCATCAAAGACTGCCTGTAGCCCATAGCTAATGCTATCACGCAGATGGATGTTATCTGCCGTAACAATGAAGAGCAATGCCGCTACGACACAGGCCAGGTAGTTTTGATTGGTTAACAATGCTGCGATTTTTTTCATGGTTACCTCATTTGATTTTTTGTGAAGTAAGGTTGCAACAAAAACCAAAGATCGACCACGAAAAAGGCAAGCAAAACGAGGCCAAAAACCGCAGGTGACCTAGTGACCAAAAGCAAAAACCCACCTCTTGGGTGGATTGTGAATCAAAGTTGATCATATTGATTAGGAACCAACAAATCGGAGTGTTCATACATTGTTTGTTTTACCCCGTGGCCCAATGTATAGAGGTAGATCTGCCGGCCCTCTTTTCTTGCAAACTTAATGATAGGAACAAAGTCTGAATCACCAGTTACCAAAGCGAAAACTTCAGCTTGTTTTTTCAAAGACATGGATGACATATCAAGAGCAATTCTCATGTCAACGCCTTTCTGCTGAACGTTAGGTTTAACATTACCAGAATTTATTTTAGACGTCTTCTGATCTTCACTTTTTAAAGCCCAACGATCTACTTTCCAGCCTCTAAAATTTGTTTCCCCTAGCCTAACTGCAAAGAATGCTGTCCTTTTTAGCTCATCCAGCATGATCTTGTTCCTCTTCGAAACATCAGTCTCAGAGAAATCTATTTTTTCACCACTTATCGGATGGGTTTGAATGCCGGTTAATGGCTCAGCATCATAATAATAAACTCGGTGAAGTATTAAGCCATCAAGCTCCACTCTAGCTTTTATTTTTTCTACAAATGACTTAATTACTTCAGCGTCTATTGGCTTGTCTTTTGTGCCCAGCTTTGCGCGCAAAAAACCAGCATCAATCATGATGGCATAGCTTCTGGTCATTATGTTTACTTTGATGTTAGGTAGTAGGGAGAGGGTTGGTGGGTTAGGTTCGCGGGGAAGCCCCTCTTGTATAGTAGCGAACCGCCCACCTTCATTGCGGCAAACTATAATGCCTAACAATCATATGCGCAAGCCCATAAGCAAATTTTGTCTACAGGTTTTTCACATGCCAAAACGGAACACCTTTCTATTGCTACGCGCCCCTCATCATCGCCTGCCAGCGCTTCTACGCAGCCTTAGCCAGGCGTCGTGCTTTCTTCTTCATGTATTCATCCGCGACAGCATCGTACTCTTCAGCGGTGAACCCTTTCTGATCTGGGTATTTAGCGTTAATCAGCAGCTGAAATTCCGTCATGGTTAGTTGCTCAGCCTCGGCGCGCGGCATGCTGAAGTGATTACGAGCAGCACTGATGTACTCGAATGCGCTGAATTCACTGACAAAGCTGTTTGTCTCATTCCGCTGGAGACGACGTACCTTGGCTTTTCCGATGATGCCGTGAGTGATCAGCGACTGTCCGAGGATGATAATGTCGCTCGCCGGCAAGCTGCCACGACGGAACACGAACGCCCTTCTACCTCGCTTACTTGGCCGCAGCTCCCCCACCAGCGCGCTGATGTCGTCATCGCAGCATGCCTGCATTACGATCATGCCGGCAAAGGTAGCTGAGCTGCTAAATGATGGTGAGTTGATATAGGCAAGCAACCACCCTGGAATCTCGCCATACGCTGCCACAGCAGCAGAAAGCAATCTCGGCGCCTCACTGGTATGGAGTTCAGCAAAGCGCTCTACAATCTCCGCTGGAGAGCCTATACGCGACATGTTTCCGAATGATGGCCTGAAGAAGTAGTCGCGGCTGGCGTCTGATATGAGCATCTCGCCAATTTCAGTTAATGGAGTCATGCAAACCTCAAAACGATGGCATCCCTGCCAATCTTCAGTTAAAAGCCAGGAAGGTACATCTGCACTTCATCAGCAACACGTTCTCTGGCAGTGTGAAGAAGGCGCTTTCGACCGCCGACACCCCACTTCGCCATTTGGCTGGCGCATTGGCTTATTTCCTTGGATTCGGTCTTGATGATGTGGTCTATTTTGTTCAGACGCGACATGGCATCAAAACCTTTTCTGACCAACGCTTGAAAAGTCTGATAGACACGAATCTCAAATTCAGCACTGAGCCACGCCGCATAGCGGATTGCCACAAGCTCTAGCGCCCATACACCATGATTGAGCCCGCCATTAATCGTTTGCACCGCCGTGCATTTTTGCACTCTGCTCAAAGTATCGACAAAGTTTCGAACCTGTCGGCTTCGCATAAACTGGCTTGGTCTCTGATTTTCCGTTGCATCTCCATTGGAGACAGCAGCGGCATGCAGGTCATTAAGGTTATAGCGACCTTCTTCATCAACACGAACGGAGACGCCATTTACTGCTACGGTTGGGTAGTTCATTCGGATTACCTTTTAGTGATGAACCTTGTCGCACAGGAAACGGCCCCAAGAAGGCTCCGACAGCCAGCCGGTTCCTCAAGGGTCATCCTGAAAGGTTCTTGGTTTGATTACTGCGCGTGCGGTGCGCGATGAATTTCAGGTACAAAAAAGCCCCGCATGAGCAGGGCTAGTCTTGGTCAGATCTGCGGTCGGTTTCCCGACCATTTGGTTACGCGGTGGCAGTAGCTGCGTATACAGCAGTAAAAGCCCCATCGTTGGTTTTTACAGTGATGTTTGCTGTGCCTGCTGTGGCACCAGAAGGAGCTGATACGGTGACAACCAGACCGTTAGCCGTTGCAGTTGCCCGCGCCGGTACAGACGAAACCAGAGTGAATGTCTTATCTGTCGCGTTAGCAGGCGTAATGATCACGTTAAAAGTGGTTGTCGCGCCGGCGGCGACCGTGCCGCTGGATGGGGAAATGGTTACGCCTGTCACAGCAACATCAACCGGAGTGTCGATAACCTGGATGGTATCGGAGTCAGCCACTTTGAACTCTGTAGACAGCGTAACGATGTCATTAGTGCCGCCGTCAGAACTAAGCGCGGTGATAACCATGTAACCGATGAAGGTGATCGGGCCATACTCTTCACGCACCCACAAAGTGGGCTGGCGACCAGCCTGAATCTCATCGTTGTAATACTTAACGAACTTCGCTACGCCGAACTGATCCAGCTTATCGCGCTTACGCACTTCGCCTTCAAAGCTCAGGGTAAAGTCTGAATTAGTGACCAGGTTTTCAACATAGCCCTTGGTGTCATCCGCATCCGAAGTTACGGTGTTTGGGCTGAAGTCGAAGCCTTTGGAAGTACCGGCGATCAGCGACTGCCATTCGCTTTCTGCAGGCACTGTATCAGGGCAGCCCAAAGCCACCTCAAGCACAATGCCACGACCGAACAACTTGCTGTTGTCAGTTGAGCAACCTTGCATATTGCTTACCTCTTTGATTATTGATTACTCGCCGTACAGGCAAGCGAATTGCAGGCGATAGACTAATCGCCCTTCAGTTGTGGAAACTGGGGATGGAATGCCGCCGACGTTCTCAATATGGCCGATGCAGTCATTTGGCATGGGGTTGTTCTGGATGTGGCTGATAATCGCCTGAACAGCGTTGTCGACCGCCTCATCATCTCCTATGGCGCCAATGACGTCGACCAGTACCAGATATTCGCTGGCTAGATCGTTGCGAACTGGGCTACCACCGTTTGGCCGGAAGACGATGAATTTAACTTCGCCCTTTCCGGTATCCCTCCAGCGCAGCATCTGTGTAGTGAAGCCGGCGGTCAGTCCTGACTCGACAAAGTAATCGCGAACGCGGCGATGCATGGCTGGCGTCATAGCTGCATCTCCTGCCGAATGGCCTCGTCAACTTGACGTTTGGTTTTTTCAACGGCTTTATCAAGGAATTTTGGCTCTCCGGTTTTATCCCAGATGTATCCCATCGAGCCCTTTTTCTCTCCCTTCCTCACCGAGCGAAGTTTACGGGCGCCAAGATACTTCCCTGGTGCGTTATGAACGTAAACTGCATAAGCCGCCGAGTATCCAACTCTGCCGGTTAGCCTGGTTCCATTGACCACAACATCCCGGAACTGGCTGTTTAGCAAAGTTGAGGTTGCTACAGGAACCATCGTCGCGGACTCTGTGCCGATTAATAGCAATGCACGATACATAGCCCTAACGGCCTTCCTGCCTTTAATATCACCGACCATGCGCTCCAGTCTTGCCTGCGCCTCTCGGATGCCTTTGACCTTTACGCCCATATCAAACTCCCGTGATAACCGCGTAGTCGTCGGCGATGCGGTCGAACGTGTCTGCGTACCGGATGATATGGCGAACCTCATCAGCACCATCAACCTTTTTCGGGTCTGGTTCAGATGAAGCACCGATCAGGATATAGTCACCCTGGCGTGCATCAGCATACTCAGTCCAGTGCGTGTTTTTTACGACAAACTCAAGCCCGATATCGCCAAGCCGTGCAGTCGCATCACCACCATAATCACACATGATCTGGATAGGCTCAGCGAAGGAAGATTTTCCGTAATCGTCCATACCCAGCTTTTTCCAGACCGTAGCGACCGCCGTATAGCTCCAGTTAGCCGCAGCGCTCATGAGAGATAGTCCTCATATTGGTCAGGACAGTCGGGGCAGTTGGGGCATTTTTCGCAATCAGGTTTCTCCTCATCGCTTTTTCTCTCTTCCTGCATCAGCATCCTCCCACAACGTCAAAGAAACCCACGCTAGTGCCAACGTCGATCGGCAAGCCTGCAGTGCATCCGGCGGTATCCAACGCTGCCAGTGTGTTCCTCATGGTTTTGATGTCGCCGCTGTAATCAAACGACCGCGACGCCCCTGAAGGCGCTGACTGTGACTTGATACGCTGGCTGAAGGCCGTTATCGCCATGAGGGTGACGGCATAGACCTGTATCAGCATCAGATCGCAATCGTCGTAGCCAGACGCCTCCAGGCACTGACGAATGTCTTCCAGTTTGCATAGGTAGGCATCGATCATGAAGTCAGGAATGGAGTAACCCAGCGCAGACAACTGCTGTTTAACCTGCGCCGCTGTTATCTGCGCTGCCATGATTACTTGTCCTTCTTGGTCGCTGCTGCCAGCGCTGCTTCTGCTGTATCAGCGCGCTGTTTCTCTGCTGCCAGTTCTGCTGCCAGGGCCTGCTTCAGTTGCTCCAGTGCGTCGGCATGTTCCTTATCCTTCGCCTCTGCAGCTGCCAGGGCCTGCTTCAGTTGCTCCAGTGCGTCGTCCAACTTTGTCTGAAGCTCGGATGCACCGGCGCTGGCTGGGGCGGTCGACGTGGCCACTTCTAATGCCAGCTTCTCGCCTTTCTTTTCTGATGACTGCTCCGCCTTACCATCGGCAATCCACTTCCCTGCAACCGTGTCATCTACTTCGTAGACTTTACCAACTTCCAGTTTTTGGAAGTTGGCACCGGCAAAGAGGTTTGCTACCAAAACTTTTACGAGTGCCATGATTTTTCCTTAGCTGGATGCGTGAATGACAGAGAAGTGGCCGTTGATGTCTTGCTTGACCATCAAGCCGGCGGCGCCCCAAGTACGCCATACGTAATCGCTGTTGTAGAACTGTCGAGGATCGGCAACGGTGCCAAACGCCTGACCTACGACCGGGGCGATGACGCCAGCAGCGAGAGGGATGATCACGATTTCGTTACCAGAAAGCTCGGCGTCCTCTTTAATGTCGGAGATGCCAGCCAACTTTTTCAGCTCTTCCAGAACGGTGCGCAGAGCGTTAACGTCAAAATACTGCTCCCAGTTCGACATGATTTCGCTGGATACGTACCAGGTTTGTTGGCCGTATTGATAGTTTTGCAGCTTCAGCACGTCACGCAGAGCGATAGCTGCAGCCCGCATCGCTTTTGGATCGGTGCTGGTCGCGAAGTTAACTGTCAACGTAACCTGCGCCACACGCTCATCATGACGCAGCCCCTTCCAGGTCTTGTCGTCGAACTTGATGAAGTTGCCGGCCGCGTCGCGGAAACCTTCCCAGATGTAGTCCACATACTGCCGGCGAACGTCATCGACAGAGCCAGCCTGAGCATCAGCCAGGGAGGATAGTGCAGAGCCTTTGTTGAACACCGGATCACGCCAGTTGAATTTAAAGCCGCTGTCGTGGATAGGCACCATGGTGCCATCGAAGGTGTAAGACTTCGCATCCAGCGCCGCACCGATCTGCCCAGACATTGAAGTATGAGCCCAACCACGACCACCCTTGCGGGCATACTCGTAAACTGACTCTTCCAGACGAACAGAGCGAGAAAGCGGCATCAGGTCGTTCAACAGAGTAAATTCGGTATTCGGCTCAAACTCTGCCAGCACCGTCTGATCGTATGCGCGATAGAGGCGTTTGATGTCATCTACAGCGTTAACCGCATCCAACGCAGGAGCATTTGCAGCATCACCACGCACGCGAGTACGCGCAATGAAATCAGCCACGGCCTGAGCACTGGAGTTACGGGCAAGCATCAACTCGTTGAACTGAGACATGTTTGCCTCAAGGTTGCGAGTTTCTGTGGCCTTTTTGGTAGAGAAATAAAACATGCGGTGCTCCTTACTTAATGACAACGCGCAGGAGTTCGCCTGCAGCCGTGGTGTATGCGCGATCTTCTTCTACGTATGCGCGGACTGACTCGCCTTCTGCTGCGGCCTTAACCCGGCCATTGACGATAGAAAGTGGCTGGCCTTTGGTGTAGGTGCCAGCAGCAGCAGGTACGTTGAAGAAAACGCCAGGGGTTGGATGGAATGCAACAACCCAATCACCAGCCTTAATGACGTCATCTACGGTTTTGCAGCGCAGATAGTCATAGTTGGCTACGTAAAGGATCGCGGCTTCATTGCCATCTACCGATGCGGTAAATTTCTTCGTGGTGTTATCGAAGAAGCCGATCGTGCCAGGGGGTGTGTCGGCGGCCGCGGCACCTTCACGATGCAGTTGTGGATTGGCGAAGATACCGCCTGCGTGAATTACATGTTTCCCGTCTTTAGCCATTTTTTACTCCGGCATTTCGCTGAAAGTTTGAGAGGAGTTAACCTGACGCAGCATGCCGTTCAGGCCGATAGAGGTTGAGCACTGGGCAAACAGTTCCTTCAACGGATCACCATCCAGCGCGTTTACGGCAACGTCGCTCATGCCGAATTTGGCTTTAACTGCTGCGCGCATCTCGCCTTTCTCTTTGTCTGAGTTGGCAATAAGGCCAGACTTAACAGCTGCGAGATCGTCGGCGAATGGTTTAAACCATGCCGGCGCCTCGTCGCTGTTGCTTGCCTGCTCTTTCTTCTTAGGCTTGCCGGTTGCAGGGTCGATTTCTTCCCCGCCTTCTTTTTTGGCTGTCGCCTTCTCTGCGGCCAATTGGTTGTAAGCGTCCATCAGTTCAGCATCGGACTTGCCTTCAGTCGGCTTACCAGCGGCTTGCAGCGCATTGATAATCAGTTCTTTCATCGGATCTTTCTCTCCGTTGGTTTTAATCTCGTACTCAGTGGGTTTGCGCACGACTTCTACAGGTTCGCCGACGAACACGGCCTTACCGTCCTCATCGATGAGGTATTTCTGTCGGAAAAGTTTGGTCTTATCGCGGTAGATGAAGGTGTCGGGCCAGATAGATTCCGGCCACGGCCAGTAATCATCTGAGCGACCTTCACGGAGCTTGTTGCTGATCGCTTCGCGGATATCGTCAAAAGAGAAGTTGGAAGCGTTGGTGAAGAAGAATTTGGTCTTATTCAGCAGTCCCTCGCGGGTACAGTCGATACCCTCTGACAGGTTTGCGATTTCGACCTCTTGATCGTTGCCGTCGGCGTTAACGAAGATGCCCACGCCTTCGCTTGGCGTTCCGGCGCCAGGCTCATCCAGTAAAACAGCCACATGGTCAAACACCATGTTTGTGGCGATTTCGTTGTATTTCTTACCCTTCGATTCGCCGTTGGCAGCAATGCCTGAGTAAAGAAGCCCGGTAGAAATGTGGATCGGCTCTACGTTTGTCCCAGCGATCATTTCATCCAGTCGATTTACCAGCCGCTTACCCTTTTCACTGCCTTCGGCATAGCGGCGGTCGACATACATATCACCATTTACCTTCCCATCGACGTGCTGGACGTCTTGAAGCCAGGCGCCAACGTGATAGTTGTTCACCGCGCGGACATCACCCGCCGATACATGCTTTCCGTCTATTTTGGGATGCCCCAGCGGCATCGGTTTGCGCTCAAGGGTGTTATAGGCCTTGGCAATTTCTGCTGCCGGGTACAACTTCCGGTTCATCACGATATCGTCAACAACGGGCGTAATGCCGCGAACCACGATATGTGGTTTCCCGTCGATGGTTTCGGTAGTGATATTTGAAGCGGAGTTGACGACGGTCAGCACGTTAACGCGATTGCGCTTCATGCTGTGTCCTCGTTATGGTTTCTTGACTAACTAATTAGTGGGAAGTAACGTCGCTAATTCACTGAATAGAGATTAATAAAAGGAGTTAATATGGCTGTTTATAAAATTACGTATGAATGTAATGGAACATACTGGGATTTTACGATGCCCAGCGATAAAGCATTAACTGTAGATGATTATGAAGTGATGTCAGCGGCTATTGATGACTCCATAAATATCCATGGAACTGGGAATCACGAGGTTAGTCCACTAATCGCAATAATCATGGTCACTGAAGTAAAATAAAGTTGCGGGTGCTAATTTGCACCCTTTATGCAACATTGATGAATTCCACTTGCCACGATTTCCTCTCTTCTTCCAAGCGTCTAGCCAACCCGATGTTTACTACATTGTCTTTCTCGTCAACGACGGCTGGGATCTGGCTGCAGTAACAGTTGAACCTGTTGCCGTCTTTCGAGTACCACTCACGCACTTCTTCGACCGTGTAAATCTTGCCGTGGCGCGATGCGTGCCAGGCGCGCGTAGTCGGCTTCAGGGCGGATAAATGCAGCAACTTGGTGCGCAGGCCTAACCTATCCTGCACCCATGTGGTTTCGTTCCACTGAGCCTCTCTCAGGGCACCAACCTGCTCGGTCTGAGCGATCGTCTTTGCCTTGGACATTGAGACATCAAGACGTTTGCTTATCACCCTCATGGTTTCACGCGGGTTTACCCCTCGGACAACAGCATCGGCTATGATATTGGCAAGGTCAGCGCGCGCTGCATCGCTAATCCCCTTCCAATCGCTGTACGTCGACACGAAAGCTGCGGCCACCTGGTTCTGATAAGCAGGTGTGGACAAAAGCGCGCTTAGCGTGGTCTGTGAAGCATATACCTCGGACTGAGCAGACAGGTTCGTATAGGCATTGAGTGTGCCGCGCCGATACTCATCTGAAATATACTGCAGCGCCCAAATATCCTGACCGTTACCCTCTAACAGGTAGTCATCAAGGATCGTTTGTATTACCTCAAGAAGCGCCGCCAACTGCTGAGCGTTCATGTCGTAGACAAACGTACCGGCGTTAACCTGATATAGGGTGTCACCTGAAAGAACATGCGATCGCTGAGAGTTACCCACCAGCACCCGACCAGTTAATCGCTGGTCGAAAAGTTGCCGAAGCGTTGTTTTTATCCCCAGATATCGGTTCTCGATATCCCGGAACATTTTGTTAACTTGCCGATAGGATTGGGTGGGGTCTGCTTTATTGCGCGGTATTATCGGTGTCCCGGCTTTAGGCCTCAGTGTTGTCATCATTCAACGGATCCTTACCGACCTGCTTTTTTGTCGGGTCTGGCTGTCTAGGTTCCTCGATTGGCTCCAGTTCGCCGGCAGCACGCACCTCGTTTGGTTCAACAGCAGACGAGCCGAACGCTTGCTGGGTTTTGTAGGCAACATCTGCCATCTTGCTCATGTTCTCGAGCTTCTCGCTATCACCTGGCGCCAGCAAATCAGACCAATCGACGGTGATCTCGCCTTTCGTTGGTTGCGATACTACGCCGACGTCACACCATCTCTGAATGACCTCAGTTAGCAGCCAGGATAGCCACCCGCCACGGCGCCCATTCCCTTTTTTAGCCCATTCCTTCCTGTCTTCGGTAGAAGCAAGATTCCCGGTTTGCTTGCCAAAGAGGATATTGAACGGGCAGCCGATGGTTGAGGCATAGCTATTTGCCGATACTGTCCATGACGGTGTAGGGTCAGCGGCGGCAACTGAAAGGACAGATGATGTTCCAGACTGAGTTACCAACGCAGAATCCGTACCCTGGTTGAGCTTCCTGATCTTTTCATTCATTGCCTCGCCAAGGTCTTTATAGCCGGCATCTTTCGCCTGCTGCGCGATGGTTTTCATGTCGGTTTTATCGTCGAAATGAATACCAAGCTGGCGGCTCGCGTTCTTCAGGAACCCCTCGGCGCTTCCTCCCTTGGTCTTTTCGATGTCCAGCAAATCGTTGTAACCAGCCTCGTTTAGAGGGATGCCAGACAACATGTTGTCATCTTCTGAACCTTCGGCGAGGATGATCACCCTGCTGGGGTGAACCGTAACGCTTCTCACATTGCCATAGGTGCCATCATCACCTACAGGTTGCTCATTGAAGATGTAGTTCACAGGCTGGCCATAGGTTGGTGACAGCGTGTCAACGTCATGGTTACCAGGCTTAATCTGCGATTCCCAAACAGGGATCATCTTCACTAAAGCATTTTCGCCAAGTTTGGCCACCAGCGCTGTATCCACTGGCTCTGACCATTCCCTACTATCTTTGAGCTGAAGAATGATTGCAGAGTAGCGGCCCACCAGGTTGCGCCGATCGGCATCCTTGATTTTTGACCAATGTTTTTTCAGCAGCCTGGTTACCGTTTTTTCCCATTCTGTAGAGGCGGTAGACTTATCAGCCAGTGGGCCATCAATAATTGTCGGGTAGTCGCTCCAGCAGTTATCCAACGTTTTATGCACGCCGGAATAAGCCGCTGAGTTTCGACGATAGGCGCGCAGAAGCAGATCAAAGCTTATGGTGTCTGGGTAGCCAAACTCGTCCCACAGTTTTGTTCTCTTCGTGTTGCCATTCATCTGTCCCGCGTACAAGGAACGCTGGCGCCCTATCGCCACTGCATCAGCGAGGGCATTGACGAGAAATTCAACCTCGCTATTTTGTTCACTCACTGAGAGCTCCTTAGAAGAATACGGCGCCAACTTGTTTGTGGTTGTTCTTCGCTACGGCAAAGTAGCGGAAACCATCTGAACCGTGCGACGTGTGATCGTGAAGAGGTCTGTCTTTCCAGCACCCGCGTTTGTCATCCCACTCTTTTCGGTATCCCTCAAGGTGAGATATCCCCTCAGCACACTTCTCATCGTCAAAGACGCATTTAGGGAGGATTTCACGGACAGACTCGATACCGGTATCAACGCCCACTTTGGGCACAACCTTGAAAGTCATCGAATAAACCTGGCCGTCGATTTCGTAACCCTCACGCGCCAGCTCCTTCCGTGATTTAGCATCAGAGCCAAACTCTCGGTTTTCAATATCGTGTGGCCCCCAGTGCTCGCCGTACTCATAGCCACGGTCTTTGAGCACCTTCATGTAGTGCCTCAACCCCTCTCCAGAGTTCTCGTAGTAATCGATGATATGAAACTCTTCACCAACCTCACGAACGAACCAGATAGCTGTTGAGTCACCTACGCCGATATCCCAGAACGTGTGAACCGGGAGATGAGAATTGTCGGGAAGTGAACCGATCCGCTTGTTGGTATACAGCCAGCGGAACTGCTTGGCGTAATACGCACCCTCAACCGACTGTTGGAAGGCTTCAGCGGGTATGCTCGGATACTCACGCTTCATGTCGTCGCCAAGAGTCTTCTCTTTA
Source organism: Serratia sp. 4542 (assembly GCF_016805595.1). NCBI lineage: Bacteria > Pseudomonadati > Pseudomonadota > Gammaproteobacteria > Enterobacterales > Yersiniaceae > Serratia > Serratia sp. 4542. Next base: position 117,552 of record NZ_RXKV01000004.1, on the reverse strand, counting down.
GCGAGATACCAGGCCTTCTGGCGCTCATTTAACGTGACGCCATGCTTGGCTTCCAGTTCGTTGAAGTAGTCAACCAGGCGCTCTGGGAGACTTTCTACCGGTTCGATTGCGTACTGAGGATTCTTCCACCACGTGAAGAAGAAAAACTTCCAGTCGAGGTTTGATAACGTTTTGCCCTGCAGCTGTGCTTTCTCTGCCGTCTGGCAATAATCGAAGAAATACCCAGCACGCCCCTCAGCTGTACTCTCAATAGTTGTAAAACAATCTGTCGATACTGCCTCAAAGGCGCCAGTGACGATTTCACGGGCCTTATCCGGGTACTTAGCGCAAATCTTGCCGAACTCAGAAACGTGCAGGTAACGCAGCGTGCCACCACGAAATGATGTGCTGACGTAGAGAGAGCCGCCATTATTGAAAACCAGCTCACCAACTGCGTCGTTCTTTGCCGGGTTCGCCTTTCTGATCAGCGCCGGCAGGTTGTCGTAGGCATATTTGACCTTTTCCCTAAACAGGCGCTTTGCGTCGTTTAAGGTGTGGGCGATCAGCGCGCACTTTGCTGATTCGAACAACGCGGCATCAAGTTGGACAATACAAACCAGCGTCGTAAAGCCGAGCTGTCTGGCCTTTAGGATTATGTTCCTGGTGTGTACGCCTTCGAAGTATTCGAGCTGCTCAGGGGTCATCTTGAACTTAACCTTCTTCCCCGATTTGTCGGTAATGAAGTAAAGGTTGTTCAGGCGCCAGAATCGATTTTTAAGATTCTTCTTCAGCTCGCTGAATTGCTTGTTGAGATCAGCCATAAATCACGCCTCAGAAGATATCTCCTTCAGTAGCTCAGCCATCTCATCAGCGATGGTGTGCTGGGTTTCAATCTTTTGCTTGTTGGTATACGCATCGCCGCACTCTTTCGCAGCCTGCTCGACGATCTGAGCGGCCAATGCGTAGTTCTTCATGGTTTCGGTTCGCGTCGCCATACGGTCAAGCACGCGCAGCCGGTAGGCCTTGTTGGCGATCGGAATGTCTGAAATTTCAGTCTTGAATCGCTCCCGCGTCGTGTAGAACAGGTCTACCCACTTCTTAGCCAGCGACTTGCCGCTAACCTTTGTCGGGTCGTGAGATTCAACCTGCTGACGCGTGATTTTTAGCCCAAACTCTTTTTGGACGGACTCCACCACAAGCGTAGGAGTGTCAAAGCACGCAAGCGACTGAATGATGAAGGCTTTTACATCTGGTTTTAATGCAGCCATAAATCACCATCCGTCCAATACAGTCCAATATTTACGCCAGCCTCAACATGCAGTTACCGCACGCCCTAGCAATGTTTAGTTGTGCCACCTCCGCAGGCCTGTTGGCCGCATCAACCAGTTCCTGAACTTCCACGCTGGCGCCATACCGGCGAACCACGCCAACAAACTCTTCAACGTCGTGGCCACTCAGCTTCAGCACCGGCTGGCCTTCATTGTTGAATCTTGGTGCGCCGAAATCGTCTGTTGCCTGCGCGATGTGGTAAAGCTCATGCTCGACCAGGGCGCAGAACTCAGTATCAGAACACTGTGAGCAATAGTCGGCAGCGAGCGTGATGATGAATTTCGGCACTTCACCGAACCACTCATGCATCTGCTGTTCCATCCTGGCCTTCTGCCAGCCGCCGGCGCGCATCGCCACTTCTTCAGCCTGGCCGAGCACATGACGCCCTTTTTTCTCAAATGCTGATGAGGCCCACATAAAGCGCAGATTGGCGTCTGCAAGGTGTCCGTGGTCTGGGTTAAACAGGTTGCCGGAATCGTCAATAATTTGACGCTTCATCCACTCCTGCACCTCATTCGCAGGCACCAGGCCGATATAAGGCGTCAGCTGATGGTCTTCGATAAACCTTAACGGTGGGTATGGGCGCCTCTCATGGCTCTCATCCTGTGCTGTTTTAGCCATGATTTTCTCCCAATAAAAAACCCGCCGGAGCGGGTTCAGTCATTTCTTGCCGTTGGCCTCAGCCATCTGCTGGTATCGCGGGTCGTTTGGCCCTGGGAATTTGTGGCTCTGGCTGCGGTAGTGCTGCAGACGCTCGCGGAAAAGTTCACGAAGGTGCTCAGGCTGCTCCGCCTCCACCTGCGCCGGTACGATCGGCATGTTCATGCGCTCTTTGTACGCCACACCAGATGCCGCAAGGTCTACGTTAACCTTGTCCATTTCTTCTTTTGGCAGATTGCCGAGATTGTATGACATGAGATCCTCCTGGTTCAGAGGATGATACGCCAGCCTCCAGCTATATGTAAGCAATTGCGACTCACTATAGGGGTGGGCCTAAACCCTGACAATTGGCAATAGCCGACACAATAGAACACAGCAATCACGCTGTGATTAGGTGCCCTATATAGCCACAAAACGTCACGAGGAGGCTTTATGAAATATCCGCCAGCGGCTTATATTGCAGCAGCTGCTTTATTCAAGCTGCTTACACCACTCGCTAACATCGCATTTCATCTCATCCAATACTATTTACCGCTTCATTAATAACCGCAGCATCAGCCACACCTCTCGGAGTTGCCTCGCCACTTCCGTCTTTCCGGCTACCAAGACGTGATCACCTCCTGCATGGCTTCACGGTCTCATTCCTTGTCAGGGAATCCATCATCACGCAGCAGCCTGGAAAAGCTGCTCGGTGATGATGGTCAAAGAACAGTATCAATTTTAGGAATGCAGATGGAACTCCATGCTTATTGGTGCTAATTGTAATACTTGGTAGCTCAGCAAGTTACCGAGATACATTCAATTACATTAATTTCACAGCAAATACTTACCAATTAGGGGTAAAAATGAATCCTACTTTATTAAGTGGTTTTAGAGAAGCAACAATGAGGGCTACACAGCTCAGCGAGTCAGGAAATAGACTTGATAGATTTGCCGCAATTGGCATTTTTTCAAATGTTCAAGGGAGATTTATATCAAGAACCGCAGAAACTCATCTTGAGAAACTGGCTAATGATGCTGATCAAGAGATTGCGGCTTATGCCAAAAGTGTTCTTGAATCGGTTCCCTTAATGCCACGTGATTGATTTAATCGGGCACTTATGTGCCCTTTTTCCTTAGCCACTCTTATTTTACATTCACAGTATCAACCATACTTATCAGAGTGGCCTCACCACTTTCGTCTCTCCCCATCCAGCCGGCGTATCGCCAGCAGTTGGTTATTCGCTTTGTCGAGCGCCGCCAGCAGAGGATCAATCCACAACACAGCCTGGCAGTATGTCAGGGTGCCGGAGGCAGTGGCGCCAGCACCGGTTGCGTCAGCGGCGCCGGTATTGGCTGACATTGCGCGGGAACGTAGACGGAGCGTGTAGTCGAGCAGCCCACCAGCAATAGCGGCAGGCACAGCCAGATCACACGTCGGCTGTTTCTTGAGGATCGTCCGGTATTCAATTTCTTTCCCCTGGGTGGCCGCATCGGTGTTGATGCCGTACTGGTTCGCCGCGTTGCTGATTTCGTTGGCACGCTGAAAGTGAAGCGCTTGGGTAGCAATGGTCGCAGTTTGTAGGTTGTTATCGCTCTGCAACTGCTTAACCTGCTCAGCAGCCTTTACTGCGTTGCTGTGGAAGTAAAACGCCAGCCTGCCCGCGACAATCAGCGCCACCAGCAACAGGCCTATCGCCATCGTGCGGAAGCTGAATGAGGTGTTCATGACATAAACATCTCGCGCTCTGCTGCACGACGTGCAACCAGACCATCCAGACGCCTTCCGCCAGCATTTACCCACTTGCCGAACTCGTTGGCGGCGCCTTGCTTGTCGCCATCGTTCAGTTTTTGCAGAAGTGTAGATGTACTCAGCGAGCGCATGCCGAGGTTATACGCAAAGCTCACAAGCGCATCGAATTGGCCTTGAGTGATGCGCACCTTCACCAGCTGATTAACGCCCTGCTCATACTGCACAACGCCGCATTTCAGCAACCGACCGGCGGTGGCCTGATCAATCTGCATTCCTGGGCCAACTTTCTTACCGTCTACGGGCTGTGTCCAGCCATAGCCAATTGTCCAGACGCCCACCGAATCCTGATAGGCTTTCAGTTCCAAGCCCTCGAACCGTTTGATCAGCTCAATGCCGTTTTTACTTATATTCATTGCTCTCGCCTGCTTTGTTGAGGAAACGCCGCTCCAGCGCCTTAATCAGCGATGCGCCAGACCAGCCCGCCATTCCACACACGCCACCCATCACTTCGGAAGGCCAACTGTAATGCAGGGCAATCAGCACCATTGTTGAGCCGGCGAAAATTGAAACGAAGAGCTGCAGAAACAGCGTGCGCCAGCTGAAGGCCTCGCCGTTCAACACCTTGAATGAGTAACTGGCAATAGCTCCCAGCAAGGTCATGCCGAACGCAATCAGCATTGATAGGATGTTGGGTTCGTTCTTCCAGGGCATTTTCATAACCTCCCCCTTCCGGGGCTATTTCCCGGTTTCGGGTTATGGATAGGGATCAGCCACCAGCCGTAAACGCTGCCGGTAAGAGGGTGCCGTGTGTGTCGTCCGTTGGCTGGGGCTGAAATGCAAAAGGCCACCCTAAGGTAGCCTTTGAAATTTTGTCGTTCTTACTCCGCACCGATCATAACAGTGATGCATTTTGGAGTCTGGCCACCATCATTTGTAGTAGCAATAGCTTGAATGGATGCAGCCTCATTCGGCTGAATGTACCCATTCCAACTAGTAGTACCAGAATCACCTACTGATGGGCCGCCTGGGAAAATAAAGCCTGCTGCTCCAGCTTCAGCCACATTAACGCCATTAAACAAAACTTTATGGCTTGCGCGCGACTTACCGCCTTTAGCCACAGCCAGAAGCAATGGGACAGCAATACGACGACGATATGGCGCAGGTGGAATGTTGAAAGTGTAACCGTTGTCCAGATAGTGAATTTCTGCAGCTTGCATGAGCATATCTCCTTGAAAAGTGTTTGAAATCGCCATCAGCTTGGCGATATCTAGACTTTACATTGAGACTCAAACTCTGGGTAATCATTGGGGTTGTGACAGCCTTGGGACAACATTGCCGATTCCTTGTCCACTGCTGAATAGCAAAAAACCCCGCAGCTGCGAGGTTTTGAAAGTTGATAAGCTACGTAACTGCGTAACCACTCTTATCAGACTAAAACACAATTTGCGGACCGCGTTAGCTTTTTCTCATAAATATTTTCCCGCTCAGTTTCCAGGTCCATCTCCAGGCGGATATCCAACATCGACAAGCACCCTTCTATGAAGTTTTCCCCCATCTGCAACCCTATCCTGATCAGCTTCTCGTCCTTCTTGAATGCTCTAGCTATAGCGCGCTTCTGCATGTTACAGACATAGTGAAGCACCACGAGCTGAAACTCATCTGGGCGACGGCGTTTCAACTGAGCCATGCACCCTTCTATAATCAATCCGTCGTCATCACAGCAGGAAAGCCGCGATTTTCCGGTTTGGGGAAGCAGTCCCTTGAAGCCGGCAGCTATAGGCGAGTAGTCAACACCACTGTTATCACCCGAAGCCCAACCGCCCCATCTCTCTAAAACTAGCTGGATATCTCTCATTCGATTCTCCCGATGATTATCTGACCTACTTCGCCCCAAATCTTTGTTACTCGACCGTCCCATATTCGGCAGTCGTCCTCAAAAATGGCATCTAGCAACGCCTTCTCCAGATTGTCCTTGTCCGGCTTCTGCTGATGCGGTTTCCCGGCCATCTCACCGCGTTTCTTCCTGCTCCAGCTATCTGGCATGGGTAAAACAAACGTCACGTGATAGCCGCTCTCAGGCAGCGAAATTCGATTCAATTTCACCTCATCGCAGAATTCCCGGTAGCGGAGAACTGGCGGGCGCTTGGCCCACCGGTCTTTTTGTGTCATGCGTGGTTTAGGGATTGGCGTGATCTGATACGTCTTCATGCGATCGCCCCGATGCCAAAGGAGAAATCCAGGAACTCAAACAGCAGTTCAACCTGGCTTCCATGTTCCGCTTCCCAGGCCGCCATATCCTCGTGCAATGCGTCGTGGCATTTACGGCACAGCGGGATAGTGAAAAAGTCGTGAGCCTTGGTTCCCATTCCACCCTGCCCGTGGCCGATGATGTGGTGAGGGTCGTCTGAGCGCGCTCCGCAACCGCAACAGGGGCGAGTCTTAACCCAACGAGTGTATTTGCTGTCTTCGGCGCGGGTTTTCTTCGGACGCAGCACAAAGGCGCCTGGTACTTCAGGATCGACCTTGAAGCACTTCTGGGCCTGCTTGGAAATAATCTCAGTAGCCGCCGGCGTGCAATCCATCTCGGATTCCTTGCGGGTTCCTGTGATCACCTTTGGCTCCGGTAAGTCGGTGACGGTGCGCGCGACGTCATCGGGGATCAGGTCGAATACGCCGGACAGCATGGCCCACAGCATCAGCTCAGGGATTGTCAGCTGTCCCTCAGACTTCAGGCGGTGTTTTGCCGTTGCCACCACCCAGCGCGCAGTGTTGCGGGCTGCGATTTTTTCCAGTTTCGGCGATACACCCAGGCTTTTTTTGTAGCACCCAGGACAGATGCGAACAGCCGAATTACCTACGCGCTCTGTGTCCAGAATTGTCTCCGGCAGGTCGTGCTTGCTGTACTGGCATTTCGTGAACTGCGTCGCCCAGGCTTCAATCGCGTTAACACCACCGCAAGCGTTGATGACGCGCTCATCTGTGAAAAAACCCTGTAGCCGTGGGTCGTTGGCGATCTCATGCTCCACCGCCGGCAGGATGCCTTCAGGTGCGTCTTTGAACTCTTTCGGCAGCGTGGAAACCATCACGCGGCCCGTCATGTGAAACGCCAGCTTTTCGTCAACCGGGATCAGGGCAATACCCAGATCACGCTGTACCGCTGCTTTGACTATCGCTCTCATGCCTGAACTCCTGACATTGCGTAAGCTCTGGTTAAAATTGGGCGCCACTGCTGGCGAGCCTTGCTCTCGTCCACGTTTCCAAATCCGTTCTTGCGTACCTGCTGCTGCGCGCGTTTCTCAGCGTCATTTTCTGGCATCGCTGCATCACGGATCAGGCGATCGAAAGCCTCATCAAAATCAATCTCCGGGGCGTCACCGGCCACCGGCTCTTGGCGCTGCTGTTCGACTGCTTCGGCCATAGCGGCTTTGTGGCTGCGCTGACGATCCCAGGCTTTGGCGGCTGCCAGATAACCACCGAAACGTACAGCATCGAAAATCATCTTGGCACTGAGCATGTGGCCCATCTTCGGATCGCCCAGCAGCAGACTTGCGCGGTGTTCAGCCACCAGCTTCAGTTCGGCGGCGCTGTTGCCGTCCGCCAGGCGCTCGGTAATTTCCCGCAACGTGTCGGCACGCTTTGGCGTCCTGCCGTTGATTTTTTCATTCAGAAAATCGAGAACTTCCCCAGCCTCAGCCGATGGGTTCTCTGCTACCGCATCGCCTTGGGGGGCTTTGGGGGGATTTTCTTTTGGTTCAATGACTGGTTCAAAAGAGTGACTGGTTCTGGTGCCATCTGCTGGCATAGGGGGTGTGCTTTCTGACGGCACACCCTGTGTCACCTGCTGGCACACCCCTGTGCTTTTTGACGGCATAGGGCTATGCTTTTTGACGGCACAGGGGGCTATGCTTTCTGACGGCACAGGGTTATCCAGGGTCAGATAGTAGAGATTCGAGGTATTACCCTTGCCGTTATTCACGCCCAGGCGGTTCTCTTTGGTGAGTAACCCCATCTTAATCAATGCCTCAATGTGCTCCCGTACAGCGCTTTTGCTGCACTCACAGTGGTCAGCGACATGCTGATATGAAGGCCAGCACTCGCCCTTGTCGTTCGCGTTATCAGCTATCTTGATCAGCACCAACTTGCGCAGTGGATTGCCCACTTTGATGCTCATAGCCTGCGCCATCAGGTTCATGCTCATACATCCACCCGCTTAAATTTCTCTTTGAACCTCTCAAGGGGTTGCATGCACTCATGCGGATAACCCTCTCGCGTGAAAATGACCTGGCGCTCAACGCGATCCCAGCGGATGACGTGAACCTGCACACCCCGCCAGTCCGTGTAATACCGATCGAGCTCAGTGCTTTGCGAGCCGGACATTTTTCAACCCTTGACGAGATGCCGACATATCGATAACAATCAGGCTGTTCATTGCAGAACTCCCAGTTAGAAAAGTGATTGCCGATCAGCTGCAACTGCTCGGCTTTCTTCTTGCTCCAGGCCATAAAGCCCCTATTCCGTCTTTGGCTCCCGGATGTGCTCAAGCATCGCCATCAACCCGCGCGCCAGTTCTGCGGTTTCCTCGCCCCTGAACGTCAGCATGGTTTCCGAACGCCGAAACCCTGTAGCGGCTAGCAGCAGACTGGCTTTCTCCACCAGCCCCCCTTTGCTTTGCCAGCGGCTCACCTGCGATTTATCGACGCCGATCGCGCCGGCCAAGCTCGTCACCCCGATTACTGCAATGCGGCTCATGATGTCGCTCTGAATCGCCTGAGCTTCGTTGCGTGTTGTTGCGGTTGATTCCATTTACAATTTCCATGTCTTACAGATGTTTGTTGAATTGCCCGTGAGCAATGGTGTCTCAGCTATCTGGGTTGGCTTCGTGAAGCAACCATTCGGCGCTGAACTTGCCTTTGGATGCCGCAGCAAGTCGCTGGGCGTAATCCGTTTTTTTTGTGTATTCGGTTCGCGGCAATCGGCCCTTGGCGTACCACTTGTGGACGGCAACCACCGATAAACCGCAGATTTTCGCTGCCGCCGTTTGCCCGCCAACCGCATCTACTGCAATTTGTACTGGGTTCATAGGAGTCCTTTATTAACCAAATTAACTACGAGTTAAGAATATATCTTAACTGACAGTTATGTCAATTCTTTGGATACTTAACGCATGGTTAAAAAAGATGAACTGAAAGAGAAATTCACAGAACGCTTGCGCGCTGCTTGTCTTGAAGCTGGCGTAGGTGGACGTGGGCTTCCAAAGCGAATGAAAGACGCCCTGGCTAAACAGGGGATTTCCATAACTGAGCCGGGGATCTGGAAGTGGATGAATGCCGCCGCAATTCCTGACTCCGTAAATATTCTTGCATTGAGCCGTTGGCTTCATGTTCGCCCGGAGTGGCTTGAATATGGACGCGGGGAGATGAAAGAGAATGTCCAAGGCAAAGCCAACCCTGAAGCTAACATTCCACCCGAGGAAGAATGGGAAAGCGTGGATGCTTGGGATAACAGCACCCCTCTTCCTACGGATGAGGTGGAGGTGCCGTTTTTGCGAGATATTGAACTCGCCGCTGGGGACGGAAGTTATAACGAAGAAGACTATAACGGGTTTAAATTGAGATTCTCCAAAGCCACGCTGCGTCGCATAGGCGCAAGAACAGATGGTACCGGAGTGCTCTGCTTCCCTGCGCGCGGTAACAGCATGGAGCCAAACATTCCAGACGGTTCCACCGTCGCGGTAAACACTGACGATAAGCAAATAGTGGATGGTAAGATCTACGCTATAAACCAGGACGGCTGGAAACGGTTGAAAATACTTTATCGTGTCGGCCCTAACCGCATTAGCATCAGAAGCTTTAACGATGTGGAGCACCCTGCCGAAGAGGTGGATCTGGACAAAATTGAAGTCATAGGTCGTCTTTTCTGGACATCAACCATCTGGTAATACCCCGCAAGTAACTATCAAACCCGGCCACGAGCCGGGTTTTTTTTGTGCCTTTCACCTCCAAACCGTTCAAAAACTCCCCTCTACCACAAATAAATCACAACTAAATTTTCTTTTGGTTCATTTGGTTATCGATTTAACACAACTAAATTAACCATTGGTTATTGACCAAAATTAACCGATAGATAATAATCAGCTCATCGACAGCAACAACGTCACCGGCAGGAAGCCACACAGGTAAGACGCCCAGGGGTGAGCGATGCAATCACTCCCCGGCCCCGAGAGGGATCGACCGGTAACGTTCTTTAGGGAAGAAGTGGATTTACCCTGCCGCTGCCAGTGTGGGGCGGTAGGCATAAAACCACTGAGGATTAGCGATGAACACTACTCACGATATGGGCAACAACGAAACAGTAAAGACCGGCGTTTTCCCAAACGGCGACGGCACATTTACCGCGATGACGTTCAGCAAGAGCCAGGATGGTTTCAAAACCGAAGCAGGCGCGCAACGCTGGTTTGCTCGTCAGATGGCCGACTAACAGCAGAGGGTTACACGATGAAAGAAGTTAAACCATTTTCTTGGATAGTACGATTCGACGTTGCCCATATCTGGGTCGCTGATGGCTTCGTTATGAACGATACCTCTGCGTTAGAAATGTTAGCGCGGGAACTGGGATGGGCTGAAGTAAACACCGAACTGGCCGCAGCCATAATCAGCGCTCCTGATGCCCATGACATCCTGCATGAACAGGGTTATCAGAAGACAAATGCTGAAGAGTTGGCGGAAATTGTTGATGGATCCCCATTCGCTTACCCAAAAACAGAATGCTCGTCAGCATTAAAGCTAGCCCTCATGAATGCGATTGCTCTGCTCGATAGCGTGGCTTTTGTTCGTGATGAAAATGACAACACGGCAGCCGTTCTCGAACAACTCCGCGGTGTTCTTGGTTTGGTTGATGGGTCGGCACCGATCTCGGATATCGAATGGCAGAAAGCCGACTAACACCCACCGCGCCCTACGGGGCGCACTGAGGCAATCATGAGTTTAAACGGATGGAAGGCGCTGGTTTACAGCGTCGCTGTTGGCCTTTGCCTGTGGGCCGTAACCATAGCGGGCTGCGTCTATATCGCCGGTTAACGCCGGCGTCTCACCTATCTGGTGGCGTATCGTTCCGGTTCACCTTTTAACCTACACAGTATAAAGCCCCGGCTCGATGCGCCACCAGGTGCGTGAGAAATCACAGGCCTGCTCAGTACCACTTCCCTTGACACATCCTTTGCCCCGCTCGTCGGGGCTCTTTTTTTCACATCAGCAAAGGCGCTGCCCTGCTCCAGTGTGCTGGAACCGTAGGGAAACCGAGCGCGTGCATCAACTCAGGCAGCGCCTTTGCCCATGTGAATTTCATTGAGAGGACATGTTATGCAAACCACCACCCAACGCTGTGAGCATTGCGGCCAGACACGCGATGTAGAGAAACAGTCCGTGAGCATCCAGCGCTATGAAGACGGCCGATATAAGTCCGTGAGAATGCTCGTCTGCGCCGATACCTGCGCGCCGGTGTACGTCGTCCGCCAGAACATCAGAACACTGCAGCGCCGCCTGCACACTCAGCAACGGAGGCCAACATGGTAAGCCTCAACGCTCGTATTCAGCACAAGCACGACCTGACCGGGGGCGATTTCGCCCCTAAGCGCCACCACGGCAAACACCTTTTCTACCTACTCATTTTTACCCTGTGCCTGCTGACTGCCGGCGCGGTATGGAGTTGATGCATGGCCAAAAACTCAACGGAAGCCTACGGCGCCAGCGGTAAAACCAACGTGTTGATGTTCGAGCCGGAAAATCTGCACCTGGTGTCTGATAAAACGCACCCGCTTTACGACGAACGCATCCACCTCCCTCTCCATGAACCGACTGTGCTTAGCATCATGAAGTTGGGGGTGCTGGAACCGATCATTATCTGGAAAGACCCAGAAACAGGCCGCTCATGCGTAGTTGAAGGTCGCCAGCGGGTTAAAAACACCCTCGAAGCAAATAAACGTCTGCGGGAAGAAGGCAAAAAACCTCTTCTGGTGCCGGCAGTGGTCAGGCGCGGATCGCCGTTTAGCGTTGCTGAAGTGATGATTAGTGCCAATGAAATCTTTCAGGCAGACACGCCACTTGGCCGCGCCAAGAAAATGGCTGATGCGCTTACGCGGGGCCACGACGAAAAAGATTTAGCGCTGATGTTTGGCGTCGGTGTGCAGACGATCCGCGCCACACTCGCCCTACTCGATGCCACTCAGGCCGTTAAAGATGCGGTTGAATCTGGCGACATTACCGTTACCCAGGCGCGCCTGCTGGCGAACCTCACACCCGACGAACAGCGCGAAAAAGTGAAAGAGGTTGAAGCGGCAACCGCCGGCACCAAAGGCCATGAAAAGGCACGCCGGCAGCGCCAGGTGATCGGTGATGCCAAACCCCGCATGAAGTCCCGAAAAGAAATCACAAAAGCCTTGGAAGGTGCGAGCGGTGATTACGCTCAGGCACTCCGCTGGGTGTTGGGAGACGACGAATGACAACCATCAAACGGTTTACCCCTGACTACAAAATGCATGCGGTTCGGTTTGAAGCTTTCGCGCGTGAAGCTGAGCATGGTGAATTAGTTCGGTTTGATGCCCACCAGCAGGTGGTGAGCGCGCTCGAGGCTGAGCGCGATGCGCTGGCTGTGGAACGCGATGCTGCACGAATTGCGCTGGCCTCAATATACAAGACCGTGACCGGAGAGCTTCCAGAGTGGAGCAACTGGCACGCTTACCTTGACGACATTGTTGAAGAGGTAGGCGCAGCACTTGCAGCTATCCAGGCGCAGGGAGTGGAGAAGTACGCATCAGACCTTGACCAAATCGCCTCAGAATCAAATCCGGCAGAACCAAAGCATACTGTCGCTTCCAGCTATGCGGATGACGCTCGCTCATTCGCTAAGAATCTGCGGGAGGCCAAATGAAAGAGCGCCCAGTGGCCTACTACAACGAAATCGATCCATACGCTGCAGAGTGGCTGCGCAACCTGATAGCCGCCGGCCATATCGCGCCAGGTGATGTTGATGAACGCTCGATCGAGGATGTGAAACCTGATGACCTACAACGAAATCGATCCATACGCTGCAGAGTGGCTGCGCAACCTGATAGCCGCCGGCCATATCGCGCCAGGTGATGTTGATGAACGCTCGATCGAGGATGTGAAACCTGATGACCTACGAAACTACACTCAATGCCATTTCTTCGCTGGAATCGGAGTCTGGTCATATGCCTTGCGCAACGCAGGATGGCCTGACGATAAACCCGTCTGGACAGGTTCTTGCCCGTGCCAGCCTTTCAGCGCGGCAGGCAAAGGCGATGGGTTTGCTGACGAGCGGCACCTGTGGCCACACTTCCATTGGCTCATTAGCGAGTACCGACCTAAGCACGTCTTTGGCGAGCAAGTTGCAAGCGGCAACGCAAATGCTTGGTTCGACCTTGTACAAGCTGACCTGGAAGCAATGGACTACGCCTTCGGGATTGTCCCGTTCCCGTCTGCGGGCGTCGGTTCTCCGCACATCCGTGACCGCGCATACTGGGTGGCCAACACCTACCACGAGGGACTGGAAGGACGGAAAAGAATGCCTGAATGTTCCACTGAACTCATTGCTGGGACGAGTGGCGTGGTTGACAGAATGGCCAGAGCCGAAGGCATTAGATGGGGAAAAGGCAGCAAGGCCTGCCTACGGAGCCAGAACCCAAGCCAGACTAATGGTTTCTGGCGAGATGCTGACTGGCTTTTCTGCAGGGATGGAAAGTGGCGGCCAGTTAGACCCGGCTCATTCCCGTTGGTTAATGGGATTACCGCAAGAGTGGGACGACTGCGCGCCTATGGCAATGCCATCAATGCGGAAGCTGCGCAAACCTTCATAAATGCATATATGGAGATCATCAATGGCGAAGACTAATGCAGAGCGTAAAGCAGCCCAACGGGAGCGCCAGCGACTGGCCGGTATTGTCCCTGTCGAAATCAAGCTAGATCAGCAAGAGGCTGAGATGTTACGAGAGAATTGTGCAGCTCGCCGGCCACAACGCGAACCATACGACCTGGATGAATACATCACCATGCTGATCAGGAAGGATAACGCCGAATTAAAAAAGCAGCTGTCGGCACGGAATAAACGGTGCTGCGGGAAATGCAAAGACAAACTACCTGGTGACCCAGCAGGTTGTTATTTCCTTGGTGATTCTGAGTGCTGGCAAACCTACGGATGGCATGAAACCAAATTAACAGCGTGTGACATGTCACGATTGAATTAATGCCCGAATGCGGCGGGTGATGTGTGGAGGTACTTGATGTTACAGATGTTGACACTTGAAGAATGGGCTGCGGAGCGATACCGCAGCAAACCGCCCTCTCTTAATACCTTGCGGCGTTGCGCTAAAGAGGGGCACTTCGCCCCGCCCGCACGTAAAGAAGGCAAGTTGTGGCGCGTGCGAGAAGATGCTGAGCTAGTTGGCCCACTCACCACTCCGATCATTAAGCACAACGATAATCCGAAGCTTCGAAGGATATTGAACGATGGCAGCCCGACCGCGTAAGAACAATGTTGATATTCCTAACCTGTATCCCCTATTTAGCCGCAAGGCCAATAAGGTCTACTGGCGATACCGTCATCCGGTTACAGGGAAGTACCATGCTCTTGGTGACAATGAGCAGGAAGCTCGTGAGATTGCGATAGAAGCTAATAGCCGACTAGCGGAGCAACGTAGCCGGCAGATCCTAGCACTTAGCGATCGAGTGGCACAAATTAAGGGTAAAGATATAACTGTCAGTACCTGGCTCGACCGCTACTGGAAAATACAGGAGGAACGCCTGAGCACCGGTGATATCAAGCCCAATACATTTAAACAAAAACGTAAACCTGTGGACCTTCTACGCCAAAAATGTGCAATGAAATCCTTGCCCGAGGTTGATGCCAGAGATATCGCTTCGTTGTTAGACGATTACACAGGCGCCGGACAGCCACGTATGGGCCAGGTTGTTCGCTCAGTGCTGATCGATGTGTTTAAAGAGGCTCAACATGTCGGTGAAGTTCCTCCTGGCTACAATCCCGCACTCGCAACGAAGCAACCACGCAGGAAGATTACCAGGCAGCGTTTGAATTTAGAGGAATGGCAGAAGATTTTCGACATTGCTGATAAACAGCATCGATACATGGGCAATGCGATGCTATTGGCTGTGGTTACAGGACAGCGTTTGGGTGATATTTCAGCAATGAAATTCAGCGATATTTGGGATGACCACTTACATGTTGTACAGGAGAAAACTGGTGCAAAATTGGCATTACCTCTTTCCCTTCGTTGCGATGCTTTGAACACTTGCTTACGTGAGGTCATCTCGCGTTGCCGAGATTATGCTGTCAGTAAGTTTCTTGTACATTACTTTCGTTCGACATCAATGGCCCAACGTGGTACCAAAGTGCCTGGCAATACATTGACAACCAACTTTAGCAAAGCCAGAGATAAAACTGATATTGATTGGGGTTCCGGCAACCCAGCAACCTTTCATGAGCAAAGATCGCTAGCTGAAAGACTTTATAGAAAACAAGGTGTCAATACAAAAAAGTTACTTGGTCATAAAAATCTCAACATGACAGAATATTACAATGATGATCGTGGAAAAAACTGGATAATAATAGAATAGCATTAACCTAGTGCAGCAATTAAATTGCTGCACTACATACTAAAATGACATTATTTTTTAAAAGACAAATCTTGCAACTTTAAATATAACTCATCAATCTGAGTCCACGGATTTAATATTTTCTCCTCAGCTACCCATGCTTTCAATGATTCAGAATTTTTAACTGCATTACTACCAAGATTTTTAATTTTCATATACAACCCCTCGTACCTTTCGTTATAATCTTGGATGTACATTTTTTTCAAGTGTTCTTTGCAGTTAATCGCTGCGGATTTTTTATTTTTGACAAATGTTCGTCTAAGGTTAACAAAATGCAGAAGAAACCAAACCTCAATACACGGATTAGAACGCAGAATTTTCGCAGTAGGGAATTTATCCCCAACCTCAGTCTTCTTACGGCGAGAAAAGGTATGCTCCCGTAGTTTTCTATCTGCGTCAGCAATTTGCCTACCAAATTCATCCGTATCGATCAAGCAATATATTAGTTCAAAAGTCTTGTCATTTTCATATAAATCAATTGCAGTTTGAACAACAGCCGTAGGATTAGAGTGCTTACCTGGCTCTATAACCACATCCATATTAGATATTTTTAAATCTTTCACCATATCCTTAAAATAGCTCGGTTCGGTGACAGTTCCTTCACAAACAATCAGCGTTTTTTTCCTTGCGCTTTTTATTGTTCTAGACTCCCTAGCTTTTAATGCTGGGGGTTTGAACAATTCAGCTTTAGCTTTAGACATATCCCTATCCTCAACCTAAAAACGGTACACCACCAAATCGTCCCGAGTTCCAACCTTTAATAATTGAATCTTCTTTTTTCGGTGAAAAATCACTTAGAGGATATAATTCCGTATCCAATTCAGAACTTTTCTCAAGGAACCAGATCTGATCCCTTCTTACAAGATCATCCGTATCTAATAACACAGTAGAATGAGTAGTTAAAATAATTTGATGGGTAGTTTTTTTATTTTTCACAATATTTTGAAAGATTTTCCTTACAAGATATGGATGTAGCGAGGTCTCAAACTCATCAAAAACAAGTACGTTTTTCTCTTGACTGAAAAAGTCCAAAAAGAAAGCTGAAATATCTATTAACTTCTTCGTTCCTGATGACAAATTATCATAATGAATTATGCTCTTTTTACCAGATCCTGTCGTTTGTTCTACGTGAACACTGTAACCTATGTCACTTAAGAATATTTTTTTAACTTCATCAGGAAGACTTTCAGGTATATCCATATCCAGTTTTTTTACAATCAGATCAGTAATAGAGAAATCGAATTCCTTCAAGAAATCCAATACATTACTTTTCACCTCATTATTATTTGATGCGATATCCTCCAAGAACATATTTCTTGAAGCACTACGAAATATATTATCATGTTTATTACAGGTGATACTTAAATTATTGGAGAACCAATTAACCACTGGTTTAATTTGTTCAACTTCGTATGCAGAAAGAATTGATAAAAACGGAGATCTCGGGCTAGCTTTCGCTTTATCAACAGCTACATCATAAGTTCTGCTATCTATATCAAGAGACGGACAATAATAAGTAAATGAATCCCTATCTTTTTCATTTAATCTCGTAAAGATAGTTTTTGCCCTAACTCCTTTTTTGGAGTAAGACCAAAGCGCCTCACGCTCAATTTTATCCTTTCCTACTGAAATGTGATAATTATACCGTTCTTCATTGTCGGCAATAAAAACAATATCAAACGTTGTAGGTCTCTCTTTAGCTTCATCATCGAATCTAAAAATTGGCAACTGCCTATTTGCAAAGCTATCTTGCTCTTCGTGTTTGCGGTTTGGTGAAGCAAAACCAAACAATACAAGAGACTGCAAATGATCCAATGCTTCAACTAAGCTCGATTTCCCTGCGCCATTTGCCCCGTAGATGATTGCTGACTTATTTACCAATAGATCATCGAAATTACTAGGGACCATAGTCGTATCCAAATGTTCTTTATACGATTTTTTTGCAAGCATCGATAAAGTTTGTAATGAGTTGAATACTTTGTAGTTATCTACGGAGAATTCAATCAGCATTTTCGCCTCCATTTTTTACGGAAAATCCGTTTTTTTCTTAGTTATAGATTACCAGCATAACCTATGCTCTGCAAATGGAGTAATCTGAATTGAAATTGTTCTATGGGTCATACAACCAATGTCGCTCATAAAAAATAATCAATTGATTTTTAAAGAAATAAATCAGCAACAAGCACTCTGCAAGCAGTATTATCCACATTAGCAATAATGGTAACATTTGGATAACATCACCTAACCAACCCTTCATCTATCACATTGTTTTGATAACTTGTTTTGATAAAACTTTGATAAAGGTTGCAATTTGAATAATAAAAACGGGAACCATCAGGTTCCCGTTATCATTCAACGCAAAAGACACTTACATGTGCTTAACGATGGCGTCGCCAAACTCTGAGCATTTCAGCAACTTAGCGCCTTCCATCAAGCGTTCGAAGTCGTAGGTCACGGTCTTGGCGGCAATTGCGCCTTCCATGCCCTTAACAATCAGGTCAGCCGCTTCGAACCAGCCCATGTGACGCAGCATCATCTCTGCAGACAGGATGATGGAGCCTGGGTTCACTTTGTCCTGGCCGGCGTACTTCGGCGCAGTACCGTGAGTCGCTTCGAACAGCGCGCAGTCGGAGCCGATGTTGGCGCCCGGCGCGATGCCGATGCCGCCGACCTGGGCCGCCAGGGCGTCGGAGATGTAGTCGCCGTTCAGGTTCATACAGGCGATTACGTCGTATTCCGCCGGGCGCAGCAGGATCTGCTGCAGGAAGGCGTCGGCGATCACGTCTTTAACCACGATCTCTTTGCCGGTGTTCGGGTTCTTGATCTTCAGCCATGGGCCGCCGTCGATCAGCTCGCCGCCGAACTCTTCGCGCGCCAGCTCATAGCCCCAATCCTTGAAGGCACCTTCGGTGAACTTCATGATGTTGCCTTTGTGAACCAGGGTCACGGAGTCACGGTCGTTGGTGATGGCGTATTCGATCGCCGCACGCACCAGACGCTTGGTCCCTTCTTCGGAGCATGGCTTCACGCCGATACCGCACTGCTCTGGGAAGCGGATTTTCTTCACGCCCATTTCGTCGCGCAGGAATTTGATCACTTTGTCCGCTTCGGCGGAGCCGGCTTTCCACTCGATGCCGGCGTAGATGTCTTCGGCGTTTTCGCGGAAGATCACCATGTCGGTCAGCTCAGGCTGTTTCACCGGGCTTGGGGTGCCCTGGTAGTAACGCACCGGGCGCAGGCACACGTACAGGTCCAGCTGCTGGCGCAGGGCCACGTTCAGAGAAC
The DNA here is from genome assembly GCF_016805595.1 of Serratia sp. 4542. NCBI lineage: Bacteria > Pseudomonadati > Pseudomonadota > Gammaproteobacteria > Enterobacterales > Yersiniaceae > Serratia > Serratia sp. 4542. The sequence continues at coordinate 98,883 of NZ_RXKV01000004.1, read as the reverse complement.
GGATGCCGCCGCCGACCGGGGTGGTCAGGGGGCCTTTGATGGCGACGCGGTAGTCGCGGATCAGGTCCAGAGTTTCGTCCGGCAACCACACGTCTTTACCGTAAACGTGGGTAGATTTTTCGCCGGTGTAGATTTCCATCCAGGAGATTTTACGTTCGCCGTGGTAAGCCTTTTTAACGGCCGCATCAACCACGTGGATCATGGCAGGAGTCACGTCAACGCCGATGCCGTCGCCTTCGATGAACGGGATGATCGGGTTATGAGGAACAACCAGTTTACCCTGGGCGTCAACCGTGATTTTTTTACCTTCTGCCGGAACAACTACTTTGCTTTCCATCAACCTCTCCTTCAAGCGCAATTTTGTTAATGCTTTGTAAGATGCGTGTAGATACTACTTGAATATTCGGTCCGCGCCAATCCGAAACGGATTCGGTTATAATGCGCTTATCATCCGTAATCTCAACTGTTATGAAAAAATTCTCTGTTAGAAATCACAACGTTAAACGATTCAGCAAGCCGAATGCCGCCAAACCCGCCGCGCCGAAAGGGCCGCGCCGAATTGTGTTATTCAACAAGCCCTTCGACGTGTTGCCGCAGTTCACCGACGAAGCCGGCCGCGCCACGCTGAAAGCGTACATCCCCTTCCCCGACGTTTACGCCGCCGGGCGCCTGGATCGCGACAGCGAAGGGCTGCTGGTGCTGACCAACGACGGCCAGCTGCAGGCGCAGCTCACCCAGCCGGGGAAGCGCACCAGCAAAATCTATTATGTGCAGGTCGAGGGCGCGCCGCAGGAGAGCGATCTGGCGCCATTGCGCAGCGGCGTCACGCTGAAAGACGGCCCCACGCTGCCCGCCGGGGTGGAGCTGGTGGCCGAGCCGCAGTGGCTGTGGCCGCGCAACCCACCGATCCGCGAACGTAAATCCATCCCCACCAGCTGGCTGAAAATCACCCTGTATGAAGGGCGAAACCGCCAGGTGCGTCGCATGACGGCGCATATCGGGTTCCCTACCCTGCGCCTGATTCGCTACAGTATGGGTAATCTTTCGCTGGGTTCACTGCAGCCTGGTGAATGGAAAAGCATCGATTCCCTGTAGACCGATAACTGATGGAGGCGCCATGAAATACACGCCGATCGCGCTGCTGCTCGCCGCTCTGGCGGCCCCGTTCGCCACCCAGGCCGCCAGCTTCGACTGCGCCAAGGCGGCAAACCGCGATGAGCAAGCCATCTGCGCCAACCGCACGCTGAACGATCTGGACGTGCAAATGGCCACCAAATACCAATTCCTGCGCGGCCTGTTCGCCATGGGCGCGCGCGGCGCGATGCAGGACAGCCAGCAGGCCTGGCTGACAAAACGCCAGCGGTGCGGCGGCGATACCGCCTGCCTGCTGCAAAGCTACCGCACCCGCATCGCCGAGCTGGACGACATCTACCGGCGTATCGACAAACCGCTGTAAGGAAAGGAGAGCGCATGTTCAAACCGCACGTCACCGTGGCCTGCGTAGTGCACGCCGCCGGCAAATTTTTGGTGGTCGAAGAGACCATCAACGGCAAAGCGCTGTGGAATCAGCCGGCCGGCCACCTGGAGGCCGACGAGACGCTGGTGCAGGCTGCCGAGCGCGAGCTGTGGGAAGAGACCGGCATCCGCGCCACGCCGCAGGCGTTCCTGCGCCTGCACCAGTGGATCGCGCCGGATCGCACGCCGTTCCTGCGTTTTTGCTTCGTTATCGAGCTGGAGCAGCCGCTGCCGACCGAGCCGCACGACAGCGACATCGATCGCTGCCTGTGGCTGAGCGCCGACGAGATTCTGCAGGCGCCCAACCTGCGTTCCGCGCTGGTGGCGGAGAGCATTCGCAGCTACCAGCAGCCGGAGCGCTACCCGCTGTCGCTGATCGGCAGCTTCGCCTGGCCGTTTTAAGGGCGCCGGGCAGCACAAGATGAACAGTGCGCCGGCGCGGCCAACGTGGTAAAATCCTGCGCTTGTTTTTATCAGCACGGTTCGTGTTCAAGTTCGTGAGATCCCCATGTCAGACAACAGCCAGAAAAAAGTAATCGTCGGTATGTCCGGCGGCGTCGACTCTTCCGTTACCGCCTATCTGTTACAGCAACAGGGCTATCAGGTCGCTGGGCTGTTCATGAAGAACTGGGAAGAAGACGACGACGAAGAGTACTGCTCCGCCGCGACCGATCTGGCCGACGCGCAAGCGGTCTGCGACAAGCTGGGCATCGAACTGCACACGGTGAACTTTGCGGCGGAATACTGGGACAACGTGTTTGAGCTGTTCCTGGAAGAGTACAAGGCCGGCCGCACGCCGAACCCGGACATCCTGTGCAATAAAGAGATCAAATTCAAAGCCTTCCTGGAGTTCGCCGCCGAAGATCTGGGGGCCGATTTTATCGCCACCGGCCACTACGTGCGCCGCCAGGACGTGGACGGCAAGAGCCGCCTGCTGCGCGGCGTCGACGGCAACAAAGATCAGAGCTACTTCCTCTACACCCTGAGCCACGAGCAGGTGGCGCAAAGCCTGTTCCCGGTCGGGGAGCTCGAGAAGCCGGAGGTGCGCCGCATCGCCGAGCAGCTGGAGCTGGTCACCGCCAAGAAGAAAGATTCTACCGGCATCTGCTTTATCGGCGAGCGCAAGTTCCGCGACTTCCTCGGCCGCTACCTGCCGGCCCAGCCGGGCCCGATCGTCAGCGTTGACGGCCAGACCGTCGGCGAACACCAGGGCCTGATGTATCACACCCTGGGCCAGCGCAAAGGGCTGGGCATCGGCGGCATGAAAGACAGCAGCGAAGATCCGTGGTACGTGGTCGATAAAGACGTGGCCAACAACGTGCTGGTGGTCGCGCAGGGGCACGATCATCCGCGCCTGATGTCCATCGGCCTTATCGCGCAGCAGCTGCACTGGGTGGATCGCCTGCCGCTGAGCGGCCCGTTCCGCTGCACGGTGAAGACCCGCTATCGCCAGCAGGATATCCCTTGCACCGTGACCCCGCTCGACGATGAACGCATCGAAGTGCGTTTCGACGAGCCGGTCTCCGCCGTCACCCCCGGCCAGTCGGCGGTGTTCTACCAGGGCGAAATCTGCCTCGGCGGCGGCATCATCGAACAGCGCCTGGCGTAACTACCCGGCAAAAGAAAAACGCTGCGTTTACCGCAGCGTTTTTTTTATTCAGAACTCCACCTGCGCCCCCAGCTCGATCACCCGGTTTGGCGGGATTTCGAACAGGTCCGGCGCCCGTAGCGCGTTGCGCTGCAACAGCTGGAACACCTTGCCGCGAATGCGCAAATACCAGGGCCGCTTGCCCAGCACCAGCGTATCGCGCGACATGAAGAACGAGGTCTCGTTCATGGTGAAGCTCATCCCTTCCAGCCCACAACGGTACAGAATGTCCGTCACGTTGGGCGTTTCGCGCCAGCCGTAGCTCGCCACCACCCGCCAAAAGCTCGCCGACAGCTGTTCGATCGCCACCCGCTGCACGTTGTGCACGTACGGCATGTCGGTGGTGACGATGGTCAGCAGCACCACGCGCTCATGCAGCACCTTGTTGTGCTTCAGGTTGTGCAACAGCACCAGCGGCACCGCGTGCGGCGTGCGCTCCATAAACACGGCGGTGCCCGGCACCCGCTTCGGTGGCGCCTTCTCCAGCGACTCGATCAGCGCGGTCAGCCCCTCCTGATTGTCGCGCAGCCTGCGGATCAGGCGCGAACGTTCGGTCTTCCAGGTCAGCATGATCAGCAGAATGGTCAGCCCGAGCGCCACCGGCAGCCAGCCGCCGGTCGCCAGCTTAATCAGGTTGGCGCCGAACAGCGGCACGTCGATGCACAACATGACAACCAGCATCAGCCCGCCCAGATAGCGCGGCCAACCCCAGTTTTTCACCGCCACGATGCTCAGCAAAATCGACGACAGCAGCATAGTGCCGGTCACCACGATGCCGTAAGCCGAGGCGAGGTTGCTGGAGTGTTTGAAGCTGATAATCACGATCAGTACCGCCGCGAACAGCAGCCAGTTCACCACCGGAATGTAAATCTGCCCGGACTCCTGATCGGAGGTATAAATGATGCGCATCGGCGGCAGGTAGCCCAGCCGCACCGCCTGACGCGTCAGCGAGAACACGCCGGAGATCACCGCCTGCGAGGCGATGACCGTCGCCAGCGTGGCGATCACCAGCAACGGGATCAGCGCCCAGGTCGGCGCCAGCAGGAAGAACGGGTTGTTGATCGCCGCCGGGTTGGCCAGCAGCAGCGCCCCCTGGCCGAAGTAGTTCAGCACCAGCGACGGCGCCACCAGGGTAAACCACGCCAGGCGGATCGGTTTTTTACCGAAGTGGCCCATATCGGCGTACAGCGCTTCGGCGCCGGTCACCGACAGCACCACCATGCCCAGCGCAAAGAACGATACTGCCTTGTACTCGAGGAAAAAATTCACCGCCCAGTAAGGGTTCAACGCCCGCAGCACGCCGGGGTGATGCAAAATGCCGCCGATGCCCAGCAGCGCCAGCGTCAGGAACCAGATCACCATCGCCGGCGCGAACAGCTTGCCGACGCTGCCGGTGCCGTGTTTTTGGATCGCAAACAGCGCGGTCAGCACCAGCAGCGAGAGCGGCACGATAAAGCGGTCCAGCTCGGGGGCGATAATCTGCAGCCCCTCGATGGCCGAGAGCACCGAAATGGCCGGGGTGATCACCCCGTCGCCATAAAAGAAGCTACCGCCCACCAGCCCGATCAGCACCGCCGCCGGCACCCAGCGCGCATCCAGGTTGCGGATCGCCAGCGACATCAGCGTCAGGATCCCCCCCTCGCCGTCGTTGTCGGCGCGCATCACGAAACAAATGTATTTAATTGACACCACCAGCGTCAGCAGCCAGAAGATCAGCGACAGAAAGCCGTAGATCGAGGCCGGCGTCATGGTGATGCCCTCCTCTGCCGTCAGGCATTCGCGCAGGGTGTACAGCGGGCTGGTGCCGATATCGCCGTACACCACGCCGATGGCCGCCAGCGTCACCGCCGGCAGCGGCTGCTTGTTTTTTACGTGCATATAAAGGTCTTTATTTGAGGGCTCACGTTGGCAGTATAGATGCAGCCGCCGCACTTTATTTGCCGCCGCAACAATATGTTCGCGTCGCCACGCCGGCGATTTTCGCCGCCTATTTGCACAATTCTGCGCCGCACGGCGCCTCCGCCTCGTTACGGGCGTATTAGACGCTGGGTTTACCCTCGATTTTGTGGCATGATCCGCGGCATTCGTTGTCATCGTTGTTACAGCCACGCCCGATCGTTCCCGTTCGCGGCCGCCGCCGTTACCCTGGCGATACACGCAACCTTATGCAGTAAGCCATGTACCGTTCACCGCGTTTACAGGAGTCATCGTGGCGAAGAATTATTATGACATCACGCTGGCCATGGCAGGTATCAGCCAGGCGGCGCGTTTGGTTCAGCAGTTGGCCCATGAAGGGCAATGCAACCGCGAAGCCTTTCAAACCTCGCTGAAAAGCCTGCTGCAGATGGACCCGCCCTCCACGCTGGCGGTGTTCGGCGGTGAAGAGCGCAATTTGATGGTCGGCCTCGAAACCCTGATGGGCGTGCTTAACGCCAACAACAAAGGGCTGGGTGCGGAACTGACCCGCTACACCATCAGCCTGATGGTGCTGGAGCGCAAGCTCAACGCCAACAAACAGGCGATGAACACGCTCGGCGAACGCCTCGGCCAGCTCGAGCGCCAGCTGGCGCACTTCGATCTTGAGTCGGACACCATCATCAGCGCGCTGGCCGGCATTTACGTCGACGTGGTCAGCCCGCTCGGGCCGCGCATCCAGGTGACCGGCTCGCCGGCAATCTTGCAGAACCCGCAGGTGCAGGCCAAGGTTCGCGCCACGCTGCTGGCCGGCATTCGCGCCGCCGTGCTGTGGCAACAGGTCGGCGGCAGCCGCCTGCAGTTAATGTTTTCCCGTAATCGTCTGTTCAAGCAGGCGCAAAATATCGTTGCTCATTGTTAATCGATCCCAGGAGTTGCTACCGATGGAATTATCCTCACTGACCGCCGTTTCCCCCGTTGATGGACGCTACGGTGATAAAGTCAGCGCACTGCGCCCCATTTTCAGCGAATACGGTCTGCTGAAATTCCGCGTACAGGTTGAAGTACGTTGGCTGCAAAAACTGGCGGCCTGCGCAGAAATCAAGGAAGTTCCCGCTTTTGACGCCGACGCAAACGCTTTCCTCGACAAAATCGTCGCGGAATTCAATGAAGAAGACGCTCAGCGCATCAAAACCATCGAGCGCACCACCAACCACGACGTGAAAGCGGTCGAGTATTTCCTGAAGGAAAAAGTGGCGGCGGTGCCTGCGCTGCACGCGGTGTCCGAGTTCATCCACTTCGCCTGCACCTCCGAAGACATCAACAACCTGTCGCACGCGCTGATGCTGCAAAGCGCCCGTCAGGACGTGGTGCTGCCTTACTGGCGCAAGATCATCGACGCGCTGAAAGGGTTGGCGCTGGAATACCGCGATATCCCGCTGCTGTCGCGCACCCACGGCCAGCCGGCGACCCCGTCGACCGTCGGCAAAGAGTTCGCCAACGTGGCTTACCGCATGGAGCGCCAGTACCGTCAGCTGGAGCGCGTGGAGATCATGGGTAAAATCAACGGCGCGGTCGGCAACTATAACGCCCACATCGTCGCTTACCCGGAAGTGGACTGGCACCAGTTCAGCGAAGCGTTCGTGACCTCGCTCGGCATCACCTGGAACCCGTACACCACCCAGATCGAGCCGCATGACTACATCGCCGAGCTGTTCGACTGCGTAGCGCGTTTCAACACCATCCTGATCGACTTCGACCGCGACATCTGGGGCTACATCGCCCTGAACCATTTCAAGCAGAAGACCATCGCCGGCGAAATCGGCTCTTCCACCATGCCGCACAAGGTCAACCCGATCGACTTCGAAAATTCCGAAGGCAACCTGGGCCTGGCCAACGCCGTGCTGGGCCACCTGGCGGGTAAACTGCCGGTGTCCCGCTGGCAGCGCGACCTGACCGACTCCACCGTGCTGCGTAACCTGGGCGTGGGCCTGGGCTACGCGCTGATCGCCTATCAGGCCACCCTGAAAGGCATCAGCAAGCTGGAAGTGAATCAGGCGCACCTGCTGGACGAATTGGATCACAACTGGGAAGTGCTGGCCGAGCCGATCCAGACCGTGATGCGCCGCTACGGTATCGAGAAGCCATACGAGAAGCTGAAAGAGCTGACCCGCGGCAAACGCGTGGACGCCGCCGGCATGCAGGCGTTCATCGATGGCCTGGCGCTGCCGGAAGAAGAGAAAACCCGCCTGAAGGCGATGACCCCGGCCAACTACATCGGCCGCGCCACCACCATGGTCGACGAGCTGAAGTAAGCGCTTTAGCCCGATAAAAAGGCGGCCCCTGGGCCGCCTTTTTGCTTATCATTCGCCGCGCAACACCTGCAGCCTGGTTATCTGCCGCCCCTGTGCATCGAAGTTGTCCGCGCTCAGCCAGCGCGCCAGCGCCTGCCGCACCGCCGGCCAACGGTCGGCGGTGATGGCGAACCAGTCGGTATCCCGGCTGCGCCCCTTGACGATCACCGCGAAGCGGAAGTTGCCCTCGTAGCGAAAACCGAAGCGCAGCGCGGCCTGGCGCGACGGCGCGTTATGGCTGTCGCACTTCCACTCGCAGCGGCGGTAGCCCAGCGTGTCGAAGGCGTAGCGCAGCAGCAGCGCGATGGCTTCGGTGGCGCTGGAGCGCTGTTTCATCAACGGCGACCAGCTGACGTGGCCGATCTCCAGCACGCCGTTGGCCTCGTCGATGCGCATCAGCGCCACCGTGCCCACCGGCGCGTCGCTGGCGGCGTCGAACACCGTCAGATTGACCAGCGCCGGGTTGGCCTGCAGCGTCTCCAGATGTTGCAGCATCGCCGCCGGCGTATCGGGCCGTTCGATAGACAGATAGGTCCAGTCGCGGCCGTCCGGCGCCAGTTGAAACGCCTCGAACAACGCGGCGTAATCCCGCTGCGGCTCGAGCGGCGCCAGCGAGCAGAAACGCCCGCCGAGCGTCGCGCCCCCCGGGCGGCGAGCCGGCTGCCAATCCGGCATCGGTTCCCCGACCGGCTGACCATAACGATTCATTGCCATAAACGCCCTCCTGCGATTAACGGGAATAAACGATAAACGAGCTTCTTCTGCCGATTTTGTCGTACAGCGAGCGCGCCGGCGCGTTGTACTCCTGGGTCATCCAGTAGACCCGATCGCTGCCGCGCGTCTCTGCCAATCGGTATGCCTGTTCGAACAGCTTTTCCGACACCTTGTGGCCGCGCGCCTGCGGCGACACATAGAGATCTTCGATATAACAATAGCCGACCGCGCTCCAGGTGGACGGGTGGAACACCAGGTTCATCAGCCCCAGCAGCCGGCCCTCGGCATCCTCTGCCACCAGCCCGTACACCTGTTCATCCTGCCCCAGGCGTTCGAAGGTGCGATCGGTCACCTGCGGCGCCACGTCGGCGCGGTAAAAATCGAGATAGCCCTGCCACAGCGCCAGCCATTGCGCTTTGTCGTCGCCATTGATTCTGCGGATAGTCACTTCAGGGTTGGATAGGTTCATAGCGCCTCACGGAGTAAGATATTATTTCCATTAGGGAAATAATCGGATAGCGGCAGAATACACCGCACGGCGGCGGTGCAATACGGACCAATTCAAAACGCAGAGCAGACCAATTTTAGCCGTCGCTTGCCACCGACAGCGCGTTGAACACCTGCGCCAGCGTCGCGATAAAGCGCACGATCTCATCCGGCGTATAGGCCGAGAAACCGAGCACCAACGCCCCGCGCTGCGGCGTGCCGGTGTAGAAGTCCGCCAGGCCGTACAGCCGAATCCCTCGCTCGGCGGCCGCCGCCACCAGCCGCCGCTCCGTCGCCGCATCCGCCAACGGGCAAACCAGCTGCAGCCCGCCCTGCGGCAGCGCCGGACGCGTCCAGGCCGCCAGGTGACGATGCACCGCGTCGTACAGCGCGTCCAGCCGCGCCTTGTACAGCGTGCGCATATTACGCAGATGCTCGGCGTAGCCGCCCTCGTGCAGGAAGTGGAACAGCGTCATCTGCGCCAGCGCCGACGTGTAGCCGTCCTGAAACTGCCTAGCGGCGACCAATGGCCGCACCAGCTGCGGCGGCGCGATCATGAAACCGATGCGCAGCCCCGGAAACAGCGTCTTGCTGAAGGTGCCGAGGTACAGCGTGCGCCCGCCGCCGTCCAACCCCTGCAGCGCCGCCTTGGTTTGCCGGTCGTAGTTGAACTCGGCGTCGTAATCGTCCTCGATGATCCAGGCTCGCTGCCGCTGCGCCCACTGCAACAGCGCCAGCCGCCGATCGAGGCTCAGCGAATACCCCAGCGGATAGTGATGGGACGGCGTGATATAAACGCCCCGTCCGCCGCCCGAGGCCTGCATTAGCTGCCCGACATCCAGCCCCTGCCCGTCGATGCCGATCGGCCGCGCCTGCAGCCCCGCCGACTGCACCAGCTTTTTCGCCCCCTGGTAACCCGGCTCTTCGACGAATACCGCATCGCCGGGATCGAACAGCACCTGGGTACACAGCGCCAGCGCCTGCTGAGAGCTGGTCACTACGATCACCTGCTCCGCCGTCGCCTTGACGCCCCGCTCCCGCTGCAAGTAGTGCGCGATCTCCGCGCGCAGCTCCGGCAACCCTTGCGGATCGGCATACCCCAACAGCCGCTCGCCGTGCTGCCGCAGCGCCTGCTTCTCCCGCTGCAGCCACTGGTCGATGGGAAACGCCCGCAGATCCGCCAGCGAAGGCGTCAGCGAAGCCTGGCGGCTGGTGTGCGGCGTATGGCTGACCGCCAGCAACGCCCGGCCGCGGTCGCTCAGCTCGCGCTCCGCCAGCCGCGCTTCTTGCTCCGTCGTCGCCGCCAGCAGTTCGCGGCCGAGCAGCGTGTCGCAGCGATAGCGCACAAAGCTGCCGCGCCCCACCGTTCGGCTGATGAACCCTTCCGCCTCCAGCCGAGCGTAGGTCTGTTCCACCGTGTCGCGCGCCACCGCCAGCCGGACCGCCAACACACGGCTTGGCGGCAGCTTCGTCCGCCAGGGCAGTTCTCCGGCGGCAATCAGTTGCAACAGGGCCTGATGCAGCGCAGAACGCCGGGTCAGGCCTTGCCGGCGCTGCTGTGCGAAGGCGGACAGGATCGCCGCATCGTCCGCGTGTCGTGGGGTGTCGCTCATGAGGGGATTTCTCCTGGCTCTGGGGCCGATGCACTACTCTACCTCATTTCACCCCGGCGGCGGCGGCAGTTGCACTGCCCGGCGAAATCCCCTTAAATAAGCCATCGCATTGCGGCTACAGGACTTCCGTCGGCTATGAGCAAGGAGACCAACCAGCGTCTGCTGGACAAACTGCAGCAGGATCTGGCCAGTGCGGGCGCGATGCCGCTGTATTTGCGCTTCAACGCCTCGGTGCGCCAGGCCATCGAACAGGGGTTGCTGAATTCGGGGGATTTTCTGCCCAGCGAGCGCCTGTTCACCGAACGGCTCGGCATCTCACGCATCACGGTGCGCAAAGCGCTGGCCTGCCTCGAGCAGGACGGTATCATCGGCCGTTCGCGCGGTTACGGCACCTTTATCCAACCGCAACGGCCCGAGCCGAAGCTGTTCTATTCATTGGCAGACGTCAAAGGATTCTCGCGCGAGGTGATACAGCAAGGGCGCCGGCCGGACACGCAATGGATCAGCCGCGAACGGATGGCCGCCGGCGCTGAGCTGGCTGAAAAGCTCCAGCTGGCGGCCGGTACGCCAATCTACAAACTCAAACGCATTCACTTGATCGATCGGCGGCCAATGTCAGTGGCGGTGTCCTACGTGGTGGTGACGGCAATTGCCAACGTCGACGAGATCGGCATTTCGCTGTACGACTACTTCCGGCGCAATAAGGTTGAGATGGGATCGCTGCGCAGCCAGGTCAGCGCGGCGATGGCCGACGACGATATCCGTCAGGCGCTGCGGCTCTCGGAACCGATGCCGCTGCTGATCGTGCGCCAGACGCTGTTCGACCACCATAAAAAGCCGATCGAATACAGCGAAAGCTTCTGCCGCAGCGACATGTACGAATTTACCAGCGAAAGCTGATCCGTTGCGTCACGCGGTCGCTTACGCCTCGCCCTGTTGGCGGCGGCGAAAACGCGCGAACGCCCGAACGTAAGCCTCGATATCCAGCGGATTCACCCGTTTTAACTCCGCCAGCAACCCAGGTTCGATCGCTTCTGCGCCGTGCAGCGCGCCGCAAATCGCGGTGGCCATCGCGCCGATGGTGTCGGTGTCACCGCCCAGGTTAGCGCACAGCACGGCGCACCGGGTAGGATCGGTTTGCGCCAGCTGCACCATCGCCAGCGCAGCGGGCACCGACTCGATGGTGCTCACCCCGGCGCCGATCAGCTGATACACCCGTTCGGAGGCCTGCTCGGTGTCAGCGGCTTCATCCACCACCTGAAACGCCAGTTCGATGCGCGCCGCCAGCGAAGGGCTGAACGTCGTCTCCTGCCGGCGCTGGGCATACTCCGCCACCTCCGGCAACGCCAGGCGAATCGAGGCCCAGTCCGCCCCCTCCACCGCCCGCGCGACGGCCCAGGCGATCGCCACTGCACCGGCAACGGCGATGTCGGATTTGTGCGTCGGGCTGGAGGCCAGCCACACCTGCTGGCAGAAATCCTCCAGCGGCGCGGAAGGCAGCACGCAGCCCAAAGGCGAAATGCGCATCGCCGCACCGTTGGTGATGCCGTTGTTTTCCAACTCGGCGATCGGCGTGCCCGCTTTCTGCTCGCTCAGCGCCAGTTTGGAACTGGGGCCGAGAATGTTCTTGTTGAAGGCATCAAAACCGTCCACCCAGCGGATCACGTTGCGGGCAATCAGTTCCGGCACCACCTCGCCTTCTGCTTCCAGCAACGCATCGGCCAACGCCAATGCCATCGCGGTATCGTCGGTATATTGCCCGGCCTTGAAGTAGCAGGCGGCGGTGTTCTCCTTCGGCCCATCGAGAAAGCCGTCTATCCAGCCGAAGTGGCGCTTAACCCGCTCGCGCGGCCACAGCTCGGAAGGCATGCCGAGCGCGTCGCCCAGCATCTGTCCGTAAAGTGCGCCCGCTATGCGTTCTGCCTGGGTTAACTGCTTCATCCGTCGCTCCTGAAAAGTGTGCCGATACATCAATAATACCTTATTAGTACCTTTAAAGCTTTTCAAGCGATCCGGTTCACCCTTCCGCCTGCCGGCAATGCCCACCGCGTTTAAGGTGCGTTTAACGTTGCCCCGCCGCTGTTTATCCGACGTTTATCAGAGCTTGCCGATAATGTCGGCGAACAAATTGATAACGCTTATTTTAATACATTGCTTCGGCTCTCTTGCGGGCCGAGCGGGTTATACCTACCATAACCTCAGCATTTTTTGCCAAAATGGTTCAGGTGGCCGCGTTATCCCCTGACACGCCGCAGAGCGTGTTCCCTTTTATCGCGTGGGTGACAGGACGTTCACCCGCATAGTCACAGGAGTTCGCCATGCGAGTACTGGTTGTTGAAGATAATGGTTTGCTGCGCCACCACCTTTCCGTTCAGATGCGCGAGATGGGCCATCAGGTCGACGCGGCCGAAGACGCCAAGGAAGCCGATTACTTCCTGCAGGAACACGCGCCGGATATCGCCATCGTCGATCTCGGCCTGCCGGGTGAAGACGGCCTGAGCCTGATCCGCCGCTGGCGCGCGCACCAGACCAAGCTGCCGATCCTGGTGCTGACCGCCCGCGAAAGCTGGCAGGACAAAGTGGCGGTGCTGGAAGCCGGCGCCGACGACTATGTCACCAAGCCGTTCCACCTGGAAGAAGTGATCGCCCGCATGCAGGCGCTGATGCGCCGCAACAGCGGCCTGGCTTCGCAGGTGATCGTGCTGCCGCCGTTCCAGATCGATCTGTCGCGCCGCGAACTGAGCGTTAACGATCAGCAAATCAAGCTGACCGCTTTTGAATACACCATCATCGAGACCCTGATCCGCAACGCCGGCAAGGTGGTGAGCAAGGATTCGTTGATGCTGCAACTCTACCCGGACGCCGAACTGCGCGAAAGCCACACCATCGACGTGCTGATGGGCCGCTTGCGTAAAAAGGTGCAGGCGGAATACCCGCATGAAGTGATCACCACGGTACGTGGCCAGGGCTATCGTTTTGACGCGAAGTGAACATGATGTTCAACAAGAATAAAAAACCGTTTTCGCTGCGCGCCCGCTTCCTGATGGCGACCGCCGGGGTGATCCTGGCGCTGTCGCTCTCTTACGGTTTGGTGGCGGTCGTCGGCTACATCGTCAGCTTCGACAAGACCGCCTTCCGCCTGCTGCGCGGCGAGAGCAACCTGTTCTTCAGCCTGGCGCAGTGGAAAGACAACAAGCTCACCATCGCCATTCCCCCCGATATCGATCTCAACTTCCCGACGCTGGTGTTTATCTACGACGATAAAGGCAACCTGCTGTGGAGCCAGCGCAAAGTGCCGGAGCTGGAGAAGCTGATCAACAAGGAGTGGCTGGAGGAGTCCGGCTTCTACGAAATCGACACCGACACCCGCGTCAGTAGCGAAGTGCTGGGGGACAACCCCAAAGCGCAAAACCAGCTGAAAGATTACGACGATACCGATCAGAACGCGCTGACCCACTCGGTGGCGGTCAACACCTATGCCGCCACGCCTCGGCTGCCGGCGCTGACCATCGTGGTGGTCGACAGCATTCCGCAGGAGCTGCAGCGATCCGACGTGGTGTGGGAGTGGTTCAGCTACGTACTGTTGGCCAACCTGCTGCTGGTGGTGCCGCTGCTGTGGCTGGCGGCCTACTGGAGCCTGCGGCCGATCAAGGCGCTGGTCACTCAGGTGGGCGAGCTGGAGAACGGCGAGCGCGATCAGCTCGACGAAAATCCGCCCAGTGAACTGCGCGGGCTGGTGCGCAATCTGAACATTCTGGTGCGCAACGAGCGCCAGCGTTACACCAAGTATCGCACTACCCTGTCGGATCTGACCCACAGCCTGAAAACGCCGCTGGCGGTGCTGCAAAGTACCCTGCGTTCGCTGCGCAGCGGCAAACAGACCACCATCGAAGAAGCCGAGCCGATCATGCTGGATCAGATCGGGCGCATCTCGCAGCAGATCGGTTACTACCTGCACCGGGCCAGCATCAACTCCGGCCAGACGGTGCTGACGCGCGAGATCCACTCGGTGCCGGCGCTGCTCGACAGCCTGGTGGTGGCGCTGAACAAGGTTTATCAGCGCAAAGGGGTAGTGATCACGCTGGACATCTCGCCGGAGGTGACCTTTATGGGCGAGAAGAACGACTTTATGGAAGTGATGGGCAACGTGTTGGAAAACGCCTGCAAATACTGCCTGGAGTTCGTTGAGATCACCTCGCTGCACTCCGAGAAAAACCTCACCATCGTCATCGACGACGACGGCCCGGGGATCCCGGAAAGCAAGCGCCAGCTGATCTTCCAGCGCGGCCAGCGGGTGGATACCCTGCGCCCCGGCCAGGGCCTGGGCCTGTCGGTGGCGGCGGAGATCATCGAGCAGTACGACGGCGAAATCGTCATCAGCGACAGCCCGCTCGGCGGCGCGCGCATGCAGGTCACCTTCGCCCGCCAGCACGACACCCACCACAACGAGTAAATTATGCCTCTGCGGCCCCGATCCACGGGGCCAAACTTCCGTTATAATCGCACTCAGGCTCACTCCTCTCTCCTGGAATAGAACATGGATTATCAATTAGACCTGGACTGGAACGATTTTTTGCAACGTTATTGGCAAAAGCGTCCGGTGATTCTGAAGCGCGGCTTCAAAAACTTTATCGATCCGATCTCCCCGGATGAGCTGGCCGGGCTGGCGATGGAAAACGAAGTGGACAGCCGCCTGGTCAGCCACCAGGACGGCCGTTGGCAGGTTGCGCACGGCCCCTTCGAGAGCTTCGACCACCTGAGCGAAAACAACTGGTCGCTGCTGGTGCAGGCGGTGGACCACTGGCATGAGCCTTCCGCAGCGCTGATGCGCCCGTTCCGCCAGCTGCCGGACTGGCGGATGGATGACCTGATGATCTCCTTCTCGGTACCGGGCGGCGGCGTCGGCCCGCACCTCGATCAGTACGACGTGTTCATCATTCAGGGCACCGGCCGCCGCCGCTGGCGCGTCGGGGAAAAAACGCCGCTGAAACAGCACTGCCCGCATCCGGATCTGCTGCAGGTGGAACCGTTCGACGCCATCATCGACGAAGAGATGGAACCGGGCGACATTCTCTATATTCCGCCGGGCTTCCCGCACGAAGGCTACGCGCTGGAAAACGCGCTCAACTACTCGGTGGGCTTCCGCGCACCGAACGGCCGCGAGCTGGTGAGCGGCTTCGCCGACTACGTGCTGGCGCGCGAGCTGGGCAGCAAGCGCTACGGCGATCCGGACGTTAAACTGCGCGAACACCCGGCGGAGATCCTGCCGCAGGAAGTGGACGCCTTACGGCAGATGATGCTGGATCTGGTGCAACAGCCGGAACACTTCCAGCACTGGTTCGGCGAGTTCATCTCCCAGTCGCGCCACGAGCTGGATCTGGCGCCGCCGGAGCCACCGTATCAGGCCGGGGAAATCTACGAGCTGCTGCAACAGGGTGAAGCGCTACAGCGCCTGGGTGGGTTGCGCGTGCTGCGCGTCGGCGATCGTTGCTTCGTCAACGGCGAGCTGATCGACACCGACCAGCTGCAGGCCGCAGACGCCCTGTGCCAAAACTTCAGCGTCGATGCCGCCCTGCTCGGCGACGCGGTGGACGACCCGTCGTTCCTGGCGCTGCTGACCGCGCTGGTCAACAGCGGGTATTGGTACTTTAACGACTGATTGCGGTCACGCGAACAAGCCACCCTGCCGGGTGGCTTTTTTTATGCCTGCCGCGCCTGTGCGCGGTAATCCGCCAGTTCCCCCGCCGCCATGCCCGCCTGCTCCGCCGCCGCACAAATCTGCCGCCAGGTATTGGCATCGATCGGGATGCCCTGCTCCAGCCGCGCCGCGCGGTTGGCCTCTTCCCACTCTCCCGGGACGGCGATCGGCTGTTCGCCGCTCGGCGGCGAAGCTTTCACCCAGCCGATAAAGGCTTCGGCCTCGGCCTGCATTTGCGGGGCGTCGAAGGCCTGAGGATCGAGGATCAGGGTCGTCATGCAGTTGAAGATGGCGTCGCTGTCGGCTTTCAGCGTGGCGTCGTGGGTGGTGCGGCCGCCGGAGAGCGCGCCGCCGAGGATTTCGCACATCGCCGCCAGCGCATAGCCTTTGTGCAAGCCGAACGGCAGCAGCGAACCGAACGGCGCTTCGTGCATCACTTTCGGTTCGGTGGTCGGCTGCCCGTGTTCGTCGATCAGATAGCCCGGCGCTACCAACAGCCCTTTGTTATAGGCCACCCGGGTCTTGCCGAAGGCGATACCGCTGGTGGCAAAATCCAACAGCAGCGGCGTGCGGCCCGGCCGCGGGAAAATGGCGCAGAACGGGTTGGTGCCGAAGCGACGATCGCTACCGCCGAACGGCGCCACCATCGGATCGCCCACCACGTTGACGAAGTGAATCGAGATAAAACCGGCGCGGGCGCACTGCTCCGCCCAATGGCCTATGCGGCCGATATGGTGCGCGTTGTGCAGCGCCACCGCCGCCAGGCCCAGCTTGCCTGCGCGTTCAATGCCCAGCGCCATCGCTTCGCTGGCCACCACCTGACCGAAGCCGCGCGCACCGTCGAGCGTCAGCACCGCGCCGGCGTCGCGCACCACCTCGGCATGTTGATTGAGCTGCAATTGCCCCTGCGCCAACGACGCCATGTAGCTGGGGATCATGCCGACGCCGTGCGAGTCGTGCCCGGCCAGATTAGCCTGCACCAGATGATCGGCCACCAGCTCGGCTTCGCGCGCCGTGCTGCCGGCCTGGCGCCAAATCGCCTGAACGAACTGCGCCAAATGCGGGCTGGCGATACGGTATTCGGTGCTCATCATGCGGTCCTTATGCGTGGGGAATAGGCTTCCACACTATGAGCAACGCCTTGTTACGGCAAGCGATTATGCCGATCGCAAGCGTCCCGTTTACCGCGCCCGCTCGGCGGCCAGCGCCGCGATGCGCATGATCACCGCCACCGCTTGCTCCATGCCTTCCAGGGTCACGAATTCGTGCTTGCCGTGGTAGTTGTAGCCGCCGGTGAACAGGTTCGGGCACGGCAGGCCGCGGAACGACAGCTGCGCGCCGTCGGTGCCGCCGCGGATCGGCTTCATCACCGGTTCGATGTCGCAGTCGCGCATCGCCTGCTGCGCCAGCGCGATCACATGCGGGTGCTCCGCCACCTGTTCGCGCATGTTGTAATAGCTGTCTTCGATGCTCACTTCGATATAGCAATCGCGCGGCAGGCCTTTGCCGACCTCGCGGGCGATGTCCACCATCTTGCGCTTGCGCGCTTCAAACCCCTCGCGCTCGAAGTCGCGCAGGATATAGTGCATTTCGGCGCGCTCTACGCTGCCCTTGATGCTGCTGAGGTGATAAAAGCCCTGGTAGCCTTCGGTGGTCTCCGGCGCTTCGTCCGCCGGCAACGCCTGATGAATACGGGTGGCCAGCGACAGCGCGTTGACCATCACGCCCTTGGCGCTGCCGGGGTGCACGCTGTTGCCGAGGATTTTGATCGTCACCGAGGCGGCGTTGAAGTTCTCGCACTCGAGCTCGCCGACGCCGCCGCCGTCCACGGTGTAAGCCCATTCGGCATTGAAGGCCGCCACGTCGAACAGCTGCGCCCCCTTGCCCACCTCCTCGTCCGGGGTGAAGGCCACGCGGATGTCGCCGTGCGGGATTTTGCGCGCGCGCAGGCGCACCATGGCGGTGAGGATCTCGGCGATGCCGGCCTTGTCGTCGGCGCCCAGCAGCGTTTTGCCGTCGGTAGTGATCAGGGTCTGCCCCAGCATCTGGTGCAGGATCGGGAACATCACCGGCGACAGCACCTCATCGCCGATGCCGAGCGCGATGTCGCCGCCGCGATAGTTCTCGACGATCTGCGGATTGACGTGTTTGCCGCTGAAATCCGGCGAGGTATCCAGATGGGCGATAAAACCGACCGCCGGCACCGGCCAGGCGACGTTGCCCGGCCAGGTGCCCATCACGCAGCCGTGTTCGCTGAGCGACACCCGCTCGAAGCCGAGCGCGATCATTTCCTGCTGCAACGCACGCGCCAGCTTCAACTGCCCGTCGGTGCTCGGCACATGCTTTACGTTCGCTTTGGACTGGGTGTCGAAAGAGACGTAGTTGAAAAAGCGGTCAAGTAATTTGTCCATGGTAGCGGCCCCTCAGAATATCGCGTTTCATTATGCGGAACCGATCAGGATCAAATATTGCGTCAGGTCATTTTTAACCAGAATTCGCCAATATCATTAATCTTTGTGATGATTTCTGAGGGAAATAACACTGTCATCACAGGGTCATTTGTCGCTATCATGATGAAAAACGCGGCATCTGGGCCGGATCGGCTTTCAATTCCGGCATTCAGCGTCTATCATGCGCGCTCGAAAAATTTCCATTGGCGCAACTGGTTTGAGCTTCATTTGATCAGCGGGCATTCCGCAAGCTCCGGCAGTCTTTTCCAGTTGCGGTTCTATCTGCATTAGCCCACGGGATAGAGTAATACGATAAATGACTGAGACATCCTCTCTGACTCCCCTTGTTGAACTGCATGCCCTGAGCAAAGCGTTCGATGGCAAAACCATCATTGCCGATCTCGAACTGGCGATTAACCACGGCGAATTCCTCACCATTCTCGGCCCCTCCGGCTGTGGCAAAACCACGGTGCTGCGCCTGATCGCCGGTCTTGAAGACGCCGATCGGGGCCGCATCGTGCTCGACGGCCAGGACATCACCGCCATTCCGGCCGAACATCGCCACGTCAACACCGTGTTTCAGAGCTATGCCCTGTTTCCGCACATGTCGGTGTTCGACAACGTCGCCTTTGGCCTGCGCATGCAAAAGGTGCCGGCGGCAGAACTGACGCCGCGCGTCGAAGAGGCGCTGCGCATGGTGCAGCTGGATGCGTTCGCCAAGCGGCGGCCGGGCCAGCTCTCCGGCGGCCAACAGCAGCGCGTGGCCATCGCCCGCGCAGTGGTCAACAAGCCGAAGGTGCTGCTGCTGGACGAATCGCTGTCGGCGCTGGACTACAAGCTGCGCAAACAGATGCAGAACGAGCTGAAGGCGCTGCAGCGCAAGCTGGGCATCACCTTCGTGTTCGTCACCCACGATCAGGAAGAAGCGCTGACCATGTCGGATCGCATCGTGGTGATGCGTGAAGGCCGCATCGAGCAAGACGGCACGCCGCGTGAGATCTACGAAGAGCCGAAGAACCTGTTCGTCGCCAGCTTTATCGGCGAGATCAACATCTTCGACGCGGTGGTCTTGCAGCGCCTCGATGCGCAGCGGGTGCGCGCCAACGTCGAAGGCCGCGAGTGCGACATCTATGCCGATCTGCCGGTAGAGCCGGGCCAAAAGCTGAAGGTGCTGCTGCGCCCGGAGGATCTGCGGGTAGAAGAAGTGAACGACAGCGCGCAGCACGACGGGCTGATCGGCTACGTGCGCGAACGCAACTACAAAGGCATGACGCTGGAGTCGGTGGTTGAGCTGGAGAGCGGTAAAACGGTGATGGTCAGCGAGTTCTTCAATGAAGACGATCCGGACGTCGACCACTCGCTCAACCAGAAGATGGCGGTGACCTGGGTTGAAAGCTGGGAGGTGGTGCTGGCCGATGAAGAAATCGCGTAAAGTCTTCCAGAATGTGGTGATCGTCGGCGTCGTCGCCTGGCTGCTGTTGTTCGTGTTCATGCCGAACCTGATGATCATCGCCACCAGCTTCCTGACCCGCGACGACGCCAATCTGGTGCAGATGGTGTTCACGCTGGATAACTATCGGCGCTTGTTCGATCCGTTGTATGCCCAGGTGCTGCTGCACTCGCTGAACATGGCGCTGATCGCCACCCTGTGCTGCCTGGTGATTGGCTATCCGTTCGCCTTTATTCTGGCGCGGTTGCCGCAGAAGGTGCGGTCGCTGCTGCTGTTTCTGCTGATCGTGCCCTTCTGGACCAACTCGCTGATCCGCATCTACGGCCTGAAGCTGTTTCTCAGCACCCGCGGCTATCTCAACGACGCGCTGCTGTGGATCGGCATCATCGACAAGCCGCTGCGCATCATGTACACCTCGGAAGCGGTGATCCTCGGCCTGGTGTATATCCTGCTGCCGTTTATGGTGATGCCGCTCTACTCCAGCATCGAAAAACTCGATAAGTCCTGCCTGGAGGCAGCGCGCGATCTCGGCGCCAGCAAGCTGCAGACCTTTATCCGCATCATCGTGCCGCTGACCATGCCGGGCATTATCGCCGGCTGCCTGCTGGTGGTGCTACCGGCGATGGGGCTGTTCTTCGTCGCCGATCTGATGGGCGGCGCCAAGAATCTGCTGATCGGCAACGTGATTAAAAGCCAGTTCCTCAATATCCGCGACTGGCCGTTCGGCGCGGCCACCAGCATCTGCCTGACGCTGGTGATGGGGCTGTTGCTGCTGGTCTATTACCGGGCCGCCCGCCTGCTGAACAAGAAGGAGGATCTGGCATGATCGGACGTCTGCTGCGCGGCGGCTTTATGACGCTGGTATACGCCTACCTGTATATCCCGATCGTCATCCTGATCGTCAACTCCTTCAACGCTTCGCGCTTCGGCATCAGTTGGCAAGGAGCCACCACCAAGTGGTACAGCACGCTGCTGAATAACGACAGCCTGCTGCAGGCCGCCGGCCACTCGTTGACCATGGCGGTGCTCTCCGCCACCTTCGCCACGCTGATCGGCTCGCTGACCGCGGTGGCGCTGTACCGTTACCGCTTCCGCGGCAAGCCGTTCGTTGGCGGCATGCTGTTCGTGGTGATGATGTCGCCGGACATCGTGATGGCCATCTCGTTGCTGGTGCTGTTCATGCTGCTCGGCATTTCGCTCGGCTTCTGGTCGCTGCTGTTCTCGCACATCACCTTTTGCCTGCCGTTCGTGGTGGTGACCGTCTACGCGCGCCTGAAAGGGTTCGACGTGAAGATGCTGGAGGCCGCGCGCGATCTCGGCGCAAGCGAGTTCACCATTCTGCGCAAGATCATCCTGCCGCTGGCGATGCCGGCGGTGGCGGCCGGCTGGCTGCTGAGCTTCACCCTGTCGATGGACGACGTGGTCGTCTCCTCCTTCGTCACCGGGCCGAGCTACGAAATCTTGCCGCTGAAGATCTATTCGATGGTGAAAGTCGGCGTCTCGCCGGAGGTCAACGCGCTGGCCACCATTTTGCTGCTGCTGTCGCTGGTGCTGGTGATCGCCAGCCAGTGGGTGATGCGCGATCGCTCGCCCAAGGCCGAGTAGCCCTTCCCGCCGGGCGCGGCAGCGCCCGACTCTTTCATTCGCCGCAGTGATATGACTGCGGCCGTTTTTGATCGGCCAGGCTCGGTTAACCCGCTGATTTGCCGCTGGGATAACCGCCTTTACCCACCCCGCCCCGGCCCCTATAATGGCCCCTTTCTGGGGTATGGCGCGGCCGCCAAACGGTTTGCCCATACGGGTTCGGCTCATTACTGCTGAAGGATACGCTGCATGAAAAAGTGGTCACATCTGCTCGCAGCCGGGATGATGGCGCTGAGTTTCTGCTCTGCAAACGCCTCTGACGGCAAAACGCTGTATTTCTATAACTGGACTGAATACGTCCCGCCGGGGCTGCTGGAGCAGTTCACCAAGGAAACCGGCATCAAGGTGATCTATTCCACCTATGAATCCAACGAAAGCATGTACGCCAAGCTGAAGACCTATAAAGACGGCGCGTACGATCTGGTGGTGCCTTCCACCTACTTCATCGCCAAGATGAGCAAGGAAGGCATGCTGCAAAAAATCGACAAGAGCAAGCTCAGCCACTTCAAGGATCTCGATCCTGCCCTGCTGAACAAGCCGTTCGATCCTAACAACGACTATTCCATCCCCTATATCTGGGGCGCCACCGCCATCGGCGTTAACAGCGATGCGCAGGAGCCCTCTACCGTCACGTCCTGGGCCGATCTGTGGCAGCCGCAGTACAAAGGCCGCCTGCTGCTGACCGACGACGCGCGCGAAGTGTTCCAGATGGCGCTGCTCAAGCTGGGCTATTCCGGCAACACCACCGACCCGAAAGAGATCGAAGCCGCCTATCACGAACTGCAGAAATTGATGCCGAACGTGCTGGCCTTCAACTCCGACAACCCGGGCAACCCGTTTATGGAAGGGGAAGTCAACGTCGGTATGGTGTGGAACGGTTCGGCCTTCGTGGCGCGCCAGGCCGGCACGCCGCTGGAGATCGTCTGGCCGAAGGAAGGCGGGATCTTCTGGATGGACAGCCTGGCCATTCCGGCCAATGCGCGCAACGTCGAGGGGGCACTGAAACTGATCGACTTCCTGCTGCGGCCGGAAATCGCGGTGCAGGTGGCGGAAACCATCGGTTACCCGACGCCGAACCTGGCGGCGAAGAAGCTGCTGTCGCCGGAGATCGCCAACGACAAGTCACTCTACCCGGATAAGGCGGTGATTGAGCACGGCGAGTGGCAAAACGACGTCGGCGACGCCAGCACGCTGTACGAAAGCTACTTCCAAAAGCTGAAAGCCGGGCGCTAACACGCCCCGCCATCCCATCAGGGCGCGCAGTGCGCCCTGATGCCTTTCTCAGGGCCTGTCGGCCCGCTCCACCTTGCCCACCAGGAATTTGTGCACAAAACGCGGCACCACTTCGCTGGCCAGGCCGTAGTGTTTCTCGTCGAACTGGCTCTCCACCTGGCTCGGCTCCAGATTCAGCTCCATGGCGTAGGCGCCGCCCAGCCGCGCCTCATGCACGAAGCCGGCCGCCGGATAGACGTGGCCGGAGGTGCCGATGGCGACGAAGAAATCGGCCTTGCTCAGCGCCTGATAAATATCGTCCATGCCCAGCGGCATCTCGCCGAACCACACTACGTGCGGCCGCAGCGGCGCCGGGAACTGGCAGCAGTGGCAACGATCGTCGACGCTGAGATCGCCAGGCCATTCGAACACCTGGCCCGACTGGGTGCAGCGCACCTTCAGCAATTCGCCGTGCATGTGCAGCACTCGCTTGCTGCCGGCGCGCTCATGCAGGTTATCGATGTTTTGCGTGACCAGCAGGAAGTTGTCCCCCAGCCACTCTTCCAGATCCGCCAGCGCGCGGTGCGCGGCGTTCGGGGCGATCTCCTCCGTCTGCAGCTGGCGGCGGCGTTCGTTGTAAAACGCCTGCACCAGCGCCGGATCGCGCTGAAAACCTTCCGGCGTGGCGACGTCCTCCACCCGGTGCTCTTCCCACAGCCCATCCGCGGCGCGGAAGGTGCGAATGCCCGATTCGGCCGAAATGCCGGCGCCGGTCAACACCACCACAAACGGCTTTTTCAGCTCGGCCGCCGCCATGGTGTCACGGTGAAAAATGCGTGAACGAAAGCGCTGATGCAGCACATGCTTACTCTTGCGAAACTGACACAGCCGATGGCGAGTGTGCATTAACTCTCTCCTTACTTTTCCCTGTTTACCAAATTGAGGAACGCTGCGCCGCGCACGCCGCCGGCGTCGCCATAGCGCGCCTTCTCGATGCGCGGCAGCCGGGCCACCCGCAGCAGATGCGCCGGCAGCCGCTGCGGCAACGCCTGGTAA
Source organism: Serratia sp. 4542 (assembly GCF_016805595.1). Lineage (NCBI taxonomy): Bacteria > Pseudomonadati > Pseudomonadota > Gammaproteobacteria > Enterobacterales > Yersiniaceae > Serratia > Serratia sp. 4542. Next base: position 75,129 of record NZ_RXKV01000004.1, on the reverse strand, counting down.
ATGGCGTCGAAGTTCGACAGCCCGCCGCCGATCACCACCAGGTGCGGATCCAGCACCGTCAGCAGGTTGCCCAGGCAGATCGCCAGCACGTCCATAAAGCGGTCGACGTGAGCCACCGCCTGCGGCTCACCTGCCTGATAATGCGCAATGATCTCGGTGGCAGGCAAGTGCCGGCCATAGAAATGGGCGTACATCCATTCGAAACCGCGGCCCGATATGTAATTTTCAATGCAACCCTGATGGCCGCACCCGCAGGCAACGCGAGGCACATCACGCCCCAAGACCTCGAGCGCGTCCACCGGCAGGCGCAAATGGCCGAACTCGCCGGCAATATAGTTACGCCCAGGCACCGTCTTGCCGTCGACGACCAGCCCGCCGCCTACGCCGGTGCCGAGGATGATGCCCAGCACCGTCGGGTAGCGGCGAAACTCGTCGTCCCAGGCCTCCGACAGCGCAAAGCAGTTGGCGTCGTTATCGACCCGCACCTCGCGCCCGATCAGCGCCGCCAGATCGCGCGGCAGCGGCCGCCCCATCGCCGCCGGCACGTTGGCGGTAAACAGCGTGCCGTCATCGTCGTTGGGCAGACCGGGGATGCCGATGCCGACGCTGCCGCGCCGGCCGCAAAACGCATCCGCCTCAAGGGTCAGATCGCACAGCGTGGCCAGCAGCTGCCGGTAATCTTCACGCGGCGTCGGCACCCGCTTTTGCCAAATACGCTGCAGGTGGTCGTCGAATACCCCCAGCTCAATCTTGGTGCCGCCCATATCGAAACCGTAGTACATAACCCATCCCCAGGCTAAAAAAACGGGGCGGCATCGCTGCCTCCCCGTGGGTTTTATTGTCCGCTCAGCACCCGCGCCGGGTCGATGCGGCTGGCGCGCCTGGCCGGATACCAACTGGCCAACAGGCTCAGCACGATGGCGGTCGCCAGCACGATCAGCACGTCCAGCCAGTGCAGCTCGGAAGGCAGGAAGTCGATGAAGTAGATATCGCCCGACAGGAAGGAGTGGCCGACCAGTTTCTCGATGCCCCGGATGATGTTGGTCAGCTGCAGCGAGGCGATCAACCCGATCACTACGCCGCTCAGGCTGCCCAGCAGCCCGGCCAGCAGCCCGTACCAGATGAAGATGGCGCGGATAAAGCCGTCTTTGGCGCCCAGGGTGCGCAGCACCGCGATGTCGGCGCTTTTGTCTTTCACCGCCATTACCAGCGTGGACACGATGTTGAAGCAAGCCACGCCTATCACCAGCACCATCGCCAGGTACATAATGGCGCGGATCATCTGGATATCGCGATACATGTAGCCGTACTTGCCGATCCAGCTTTTGATGTAGATATAAGAATTGGTCACTTCGCCGGCGTCGCGCACCAGTTTATTGGCGGCGAACACGTCGTTCATCTTGAGGGCGATGCCCGTGACGCTGTCACCCATGTCGAGATACTGCTGCGCATCGGCCAGCGGCACCAGCGCCAGGCTGTGATCGAGCTGGCCGCTGAGCTGCAAAATGCCGGTCACGTGCAGACGGATGCGCTTCGGCTGCAGCAGCTTCATTTCCGGGTCGCTGTTGGGGATCATCACCGTCACATAGGCGCCCTGCTTGACGCCCAGCGCGTCGGCCACGCCCTTGCCGAGGATCACCTGCTGCTCGCCGGGCTTGAAGTTGGCCCAGGCGTCGCCCTGCACGTACTGCGGCAGCGCGCTCAGTCGGCTCTCCTGCTGCGGATCAACGCCTTTGACTTCCACCGCGCGCAGCTGCGCGCCGTTCTCCATCAGGCCGGTAAAGTTGATGTACGGCGCGGCGGCCACAATGCCCGGCACCTTTTCCACCCGCTGCAGAATCGACGGCCAGCCGCTGAACGGCTGATTGACCGGCTCGAGTTCGCCGTGCGGCACCACCGCCAGAATGCGGTTCTTCAGCTCGCGCTCAAAACCGTTCATCGCGCTCAGGCCGACGATCAGCACCGCCACCCCTAGCGCAATGCCGATGGTGGAGATGACCGAGATCAGCGACACCATGCCGCCGCGTTTACGGCCGCGGCTGAAACGCAGGGCCGTCAGGAAGGACAGTGAGGCTCCCGCCATTACTCGGCCCCCATCAGGGTCAGCTGCGCCTGCAGGTGGCCGTCGGCCATTTCCAGCTGGCGGCTCAGGCGCTTGGCCAGCTGCAGATCGTGCGTCACCACCAGAAAAGCGGTGCCCTGACGCACGTTCAGCTCGCCCAGCAGATCGAAGATGCTGTCTGCGGTGCGTTTGTCCAGGTTACCGGTCGGTTCGTCCGCCAGCACCAGCGCCGGGTTGTTGACCAGCGCGCGCGCGATCGCCACGCGCTGACGCTCGCCGCCAGAGAGCTCGGACGGGCGGTGCTTGCTGCGTTTTTCCAGCCCGACCGCCGCCAGCATCTCCCGCGCCTTCTCCTGCGCCTGCGCCGGCTTGGCGCCGCCGATCAGCAGCGGCATGGCGGCGTTTTCCAGCGCGGTGAAGTCCGGCAGCAAATGGTGAAACTGATAGATGAAGCCCAGCTGGCGGTTGCGCAGCTCGGCCTTGGCCGCCGAAGACATGGCGTTCAGCGATTCGCCCTTGAAGATCACCTCGCCGGAGGTCGGTGAGTCCAACCCACCCAGCAGGTGCAACAGGGTACTCTTGCCGGAACCCGAGCTGCCGACGATCGCCATCATCTCGCCCTGCTGCATGGCAAAGCTGACATTGCGCAGCACGTCGGTGTGCAGATTGCCTTCCTGATAGGTCTTGCACAGGTTGTCACACTGCAGCAAAAGATGGTTACTCATAACGTAAAGCCTCAGCGGGTTGTACGGCGGCAGCGCGCCATGAAGGATAAAGCGTTGACAACAAGGAAACCGCCATCGCCACCACGGCGATGATCGTTACCTGCAGCGGATCGACCGCCACCGGCAGCGAAGCGCCGTCGATCAAGGCGCCGAGGATCGGCATCAGGTTATTCAGGTTGGTGGCCAGCAGCACGCCGAGCAGCGTGCCGAGCAGCGAACCGATGATGCCGGCGCTGGCGCCCTGCACCATAAACACCGACATGATCTGGCGGCGAGTCAGCCCCTGGGTCTGCAGAATGGCGACCTCGCCCTGCTTTTCCATCACCAGCAGGCCGAGCGACGTAATGATGTTAAACGCCGCCACCGCCACGATCAGGCTGAGCAGCAGCCCCATCATGTTTTTCTCCATGCGCACCGCCTGGAACAGCTCGCCCTTGCGATCGCGCCAGTCTTTCCAGACCGTGCCCGCCGGCAGCGCCTGTTGGCTGAGGGTATCGACCGCCAGCGGCTGCTGCAGGAACAGGCGCCAGCCGGTGATGTTGCCCGCCGGGTAGCGCATCAGGCGCGAAGCGTCCTGTTGGTTGACCAGCAGCTGATAGCCGTCCACCTCGCTGTTGGCGTGGAAGGTGCCGATAAGGGTGAACAGGCGCTGGCTGGGTATGCGGCCCATCGGTGTGAACTGGCTGGCGCTCGGCACCATCACGCGCAGCGAATCGCCGCGCTTGACGCCGAGTTGCCCCGCCAGCTGTTCGCCGATGATGATGTTGTATTGGCCCGGCTGCAGCTGTTGCTGCTTGACGTTGACCAGATACGGGGTCAGCGGATCGGCTTCGTCGGGATTGACGCCGAGCATCACCCCGACCGCCACGCTGCGGGCGCTTTGCAGCACCACGTCACCGGTGGTCAGCGGTGCGACGCGCGTGACGCCCTGCAGCTTCTGCACCTCGGAGGCCGGCAGCTGCTGCGGGTTGACCGATCCTTGCGGACTGGTAACCAACGCCTGCGGCATCAGGCCGAGGATGTTGTTCTCCAGATCCTTTTCGAAACCGTTCATCACCGACAGCACGGTGACCAACGCCATCACCCCCAGCGTAATGCCGATGGTGGAAAGCCAGGAAACAAACCGCCCGAAGCGGTCTGAGGCTCGCCCGCGCATGTAGCGCAGGCCAATGAATAACGCGACAGGTTGATACATGAAATCCGTTTGATAGCCGTGGCTTAAGCAAAGTGATCATGGATAATAAAGGCTCTCCCTCGTTTAGGGAACACCCGGCGGCCTTTTATTGCGCCGGGCGGCCCCTCATCCGGCGTCTCGCTTGAGCAGGTTATAGACCGACACCCGCGAGATGCCGAGCGCTTCGGCCACCATGGTGGCCGCGCCGCGCAGTTGCAAATACCCTTGCTGCTTCAGCTGTTGCACCACCTGAAACCGCTGTTCGGAAGACAAAGCGCGCGGCTGGGTGGCATGCGACGCGGCGAACGCGTTGATCGCCGCGGCGATGTCCGACAGCGAGCGTGCACTCTCCGCCGCCTGCGGCGCGGCGCTTTGCACCACCGCCGTCAGCTGCTGCAGGATAGCGGTGACGCTGTTGAAGATAGACACATCCAGATTGAGGCAAATCGCCGCCACAAAGCGGCCCTGGCTATTGCGCAGGCCGATCGAGGTGCTCTTGGCCGGGCGCCCGTCCGGAAACACGCTGGCGTAGTTCTGCACCACGTCTGGAAACTCCGGCGACGCGATGCGCTCCAGCCCCATTTCCGTCGCGGCGTCGCCGATGCGGCGGTTGGACAGATTGTTGGCGATGGCGACAATGGCGCGATCGGGCTGGGTCAGATCGTGCAGCACCACTTCGCAACCGGGCGCGAACATCACGCCCAGCGCCTGAACAATTTTTTCCGCTTCGCGCAGCAACAGCGCATTTTCCTGCCTGAGATCGCTCATTAAGTTAACCATTTGACAATAACTTTACAAAGAGTAAATTAAAAATCCACACCAAGCAATGTATCGTCCATCACTTACCTGTGCGAGGTCGCCATGAGTTCAGTCCCACGCTGCATCACCGCCACCGATATTGCCACCGCCGCCGACGTTATCGCCGGGCATGCCCTGCGCACGCCGGTCATGACTTCGCGCCAGGCCGACCAGATCGCCGGCGCGCAGCTGTTCTTCAAGTGCGAGAATTTTCAGCGCATCGGCGCCTTCAAATTTCGCGGCGCCTATAACGCCATCGCGCAACTCAGCGCAGAGCAGCGTCGGGCCGGGGTAATCGCCTTTTCATCCGGCAACCACGCACAGGCGATGGCGCTGGCGGCGCGCGAATTGGGCGTTAGCGCCACCATCGTAATGCCCCATGACGCCCCTGCGGCCAAGCTGGCGGCGACGCGCGGCTACGGCGCCAACGTGGTCATCTATCAGCGCCACAGCGAAGATCGTGAAGAAATCACCCGACGCCTGGCCGCAGAGCGGGGCCTGACGCTGGTGCCACCGTACGATTATCCGCAGGTGATCGCCGGCCAGGGCACCGCCGCCAAGGAGCTGTTTGAAGAGACCGGGCCATTGGATCTGCTGTTGGTGTGCACCGGCGGCGGCGGCCTGCTGGCCGGCAGCGCGGTAGCGGCGCATCACTGGTCGCCGGGCTGCCGCGTGTTCGGCGTCGAGCCCGAAGCCGGCAACGACGTTCAGCAAGCCTTTCAGCGCGGTGAACCGGTGCACATCCCGGTGCCGAAAACCATTGCCGACGGCGCGCAGACCCAACAGGTCGGGCGGCTGACCTTCCCGATCATTCAAGAATATGTCGAAGGCATTCTGACGGTCAGCGACGCCCAGCTGTGTCGGCAAATGCGCTTCTTTATGGAGCGGATGAAAATGGTGGTTGAGCCGACCGGCTGCCTGGCGGCCGCGGCGGCGATGAACGGCCTGCTCGATCTGCACGGTAAAAAGGTCGGCGTTATCGTCAGCGGCGGCAACCTTGACGTCGACAAGATTGCGCACTATCTCGCCCTGGCCGGCGAAAATTAACGCGGCGCATCGGTTAAATAACAGGCGGAACATCAGGGTATAGCGCTTTTTGCTGTGTCAGTTTGGCGGCCGCTGGGCTACTATAAACAGCATAAAGGCGCTGGGTTATCCGTGCCGGAACGCCCTCTAACACATTGATTAAAGATACCTGAATGAGCACTTCCGATAGCCGTAACCGTTCCTCATCCCCCCGTTATTCTCTGCCCGATCGCGCGGGCGATCTGCGCCAGCTGGGGCAACTGACCGGCGCGGCCTGCGCCGTGGAGTGCGCCGAGATCGTCGAACGCCACCCTGGCCCGGTGATGCTGATCGCGCCGGACATGCAGAACGCCCTGCGGCTGCGTGACGAGATCCAGCAGTTCACCGACCAGATGGTGACCACGCTGTCCGACTGGGAAACCCTGCCGTACGACAGCTTCTCGCCGCATCAGGAAATCATCTCGGATCGCTTGTCAAGCCTGTATCACCTGCCGACCATGGCGCGCGGCGTGATCATTCTGCCGGTCAACACCCTGATGCAGCGCGTCTGCCCGCACGAGTTCCTGCACGGCCACGCGCTGGTGATGAAGAAAGGCCAGCGCCTGTCGCGCGACAAGCTGCGCGCGCAGCTGGAACAGGCCGGTTACCGCAGCGTCGATCAGGTGATGGAGCACGGCGAATTCGCCACCCGCGGCGCGTTGCTCGATCTTTACCCGATGGGCAGCGATGAGCCTTACCGCATCGACTTCTTCGATGACGAAATCGACAGCCTGCGCATCTTCGACGTCGATACCCAGCGCACGTTGAGCGAAGTCGAGGCCATCAATCTGTTGCCGGCCCACGAGTTCCCCACCGACAAAAACGCCATCGAGCTGTTTCGCAGCCAGTGGCGCGAGCAGTTTGAGGTGCGCCGCGACGCCGAGCACATCTATCAGCAAGTCAGCAAAAGCGCCTGGCCGGCCGGCATCGAATACTGGCAGCCGCTGTTCTTCAGCCAGCCGCTGCCGTCGCTGTTCAGCTACCTGCCGGCCAATACGCTGATCGTCAACACCGGCGATCTGGAGGGCGCCGCCGAGCGCTTCTGGCAGGACGTCAACCAGCGTTACGAAAGCCGCCGCGTCGATCCGATGCGCCCGCTGCTGGCGCCGGATACGCTGTGGCTGCGCGTCGACGCGCTGTTCGGCGAGCTGAAGGCCTGGCCGCGCATCGCGCTGAAAACCGCTGAGCTGCCGGCCAAGGCCGGCAATACCAATCTGGACTACCATGCCCTGCCCGATCTGGCGGTGCAAGCGCAGCATAAATCCCCGCTGGATAACCTGCGGCGCTTTATCGAAGGCTTCGACGGCAGCGTGATTTTCTCCGTCGAGAGCGAGGGGCGGCGTGAAACGCTGCAGGATCTGCTCGGCCGCATCAAGCTGGCGCCGGCGCTGATTCAGCGCCTCGATCAGGGGGAAACGGCGGGCCGTTACATGATGGTCGGCGCCGCCGAACACGGCTTCCTCGACGGCCTGCGCCAGCGGGCGCTGATCTGCGAAAGCGATCTGCTCGGCGAGCGCGTCAGCCGCCGCCGGCAGGACAACCGGCGCACCATCAATACCGATACCCTGATCCGCAACCTGGCGGAGCTGCATCCCGGCCAGCCGGTGGTGCATCTGGAGCACGGCGTCGGCCGCTACGTCGGCCTGACCACGCTGGAGGCCGGCGGTATCAAGGCCGAGTACCTGATCCTCTCCTACGCCGGTGAGGACAAGCTGTACGTGCCGGTTTCTTCGCTGCATCTGATCAGCCGCTACGCCGGCGGCGCGGACGAAAACGCCCCGCTGCACAAGCTGGGCGGCGACGCCTGGACGCGCGCGCGGCAGAAAGCGGCCGAGCGCGTGCGCGACGTGGCGGCGGAGCTGCTGGATATCTACGCCCAGCGCGCCGCCAAGGCCGGTTTCGCCTTCAAACACAATCGCGAACAGTATCAGCTGTTCTGCCAGAGCTTCCCGTTCGAAACCACGCCGGATCAGGAACAGGCGATCAACGCGGTGCTGAGCGACATGTGCCAGCCGCTGGCGATGGACCGCCTGGTGTGCGGCGACGTCGGCTTCGGCAAAACCGAAGTGGCGATGCGCGCCGCCTTCCTGGCGGTGGAAAACGGCAAGCAGGTGGCGGTGCTGGTGCCGACCACCCTGCTGGCGCAGCAGCACTTCGACAACTTCCGCGATCGCTTTGCCACCTGGCCGATCCGCATCGAAATGATGTCGCGCTTCCGCAGCGCCAAAGAGCAGCAGCAGGTGCTGGACGACGCGGCCGAAGGCAAAGTGGACATCATCATCGGCACCCACAAGCTGCTGCAGAGCGATCTCCGCTGGAAAGACCTGGGGCTGCTGATCGTCGATGAAGAACACCGCTTCGGCGTGCGCCATAAAGAACGCATCAAGGCGATGCGCGCCGACGTCGATATCCTGACGCTGACCGCCACGCCGATCCCGCGTACCCTGAACATGGCGATGAGCGGCATGCGCGATCTGTCGATCATCGCCACCCCGCCGGCGCGCCGGCTGGCGGTGAAGACCTTCGTGCGCGAATACGACAGCCTGGTGGTGCGCGAGGCGATCCTGCGTGAAGTGCTGCGCGGCGGCCAGGTTTACTACCTCTACAACGACGTGGAAAACATCGAGAAAGCGGCGCAGCGCCTGGCGGAATTGGTGCCGGAAGCGCGCATCGCCATCGGCCACGGCCAGATGCGCGAACGCGATCTGGAACGGGTGATGAACGATTTCCACCACCAGCGCTTCAACGTGCTGGTGTGCACCACCATCATCGAGACCGGCATCGATATCCCCAGCGCCAACACCATCATCATCGAGCGGGCCGATCGCTTCGGCCTGGCGCAGCTGCACCAGCTGCGCGGCCGCGTCGGGCGTTCGCACCACCAGGCTTACGCCTATCTGCTGACGCCGAACCCGAAAGCCATGGGCACCGACGCCCATAAACGGCTCGAAGCCATCGCATCGCTGGAAGATCTCGGCGCCGGTTTCGCGCTGGCGACCCACGATCTGGAGATCCGCGGCGCCGGCGAACTGCTGGGCGAAGACCAGAGCGGCCAGATGACCACCGTCGGTTTCTCGCTCTACATGGAGCTGTTGGAAAGCGCCGTCGATGCGTTGAAAAACGGCCGCGAACCGTCGCTGGAAGATCTCACCAGCAGCCAGACCGAGGTGGAACTGCGCATGCCGGCGCTGCTGCCGGAAGATTTCATTCCCGACGTCAATACCCGTCTGTCGCTGTACAAGCGTATCGCCAGCGCGAAGAGCGACGGCGAGCTGGACGAGCTGAAAGTCGAGCTGATCGACCGCTTCGGCCAGTTGCCGGACGCGGTGCGCAACCTGTTGCAGTGCGCGGCGCTGCGCCTGCATGCACAGAAGCTGGGCATCAAACGCATCGAGAGCAACGAGCGCGGCGGCTTTATCGAGTTCGGCGACAACAACCGCGTCGATCCCGGTTATCTGATCGGCCTGTTGCAGGGCAATCCGCAGGTTTACCGCCTGGACGGCCCGAGCAAGCTGAAGTTCACGCTCGATTTGGCCGACCGCCAGAAACGCCTGACGTTCACCGAAGATCTGCTGGACGCCTTCCGCGAACACACGCTGGCGGCCTGAGCCAACGCCTCCCGCCGGCGCGGCGGGAGGCGGCTTATTCGCGCGGGAAACCGGCGCCCAGCGGCGCCAGCTGCATCACGCGGCTGGTCACCACCCGATTTTTACCGCTGCGCTTCGCCTCATATAACGCTTCGTCAGTCATGGCGATCGCCTTGTCCAGCGTCATACCGGGCAGATACAGCGACACGCCGATCGACAGCGTGATGTGCGCTTCATCGTGGGCATTCAGCAAGAACGTCGAGCTCTCCACCGCGCTGCGAATGCGCTCCGCCACCCCACCGATGACCAGCGGATCGTAGCTGGCGGTGATCACCATAAACTCCTCGCCGCCGTAACGCCCGACGAAGTCCTCGTTGCGCACGCTGTTTTGCAGCAGCCGGCCGACGCTGGCCAGCAGCACGTCGCCGGCCGGGTGGCCGTAGGTGTCATTGATCTTTTTGAAATCATCCAGATCGAGGATCATCAGCCCGCACGGGCGGCGTTCGGCGCGCTGCAGCATCAGGTGGTAATCGACGCTGGCGCGGTTGTTGATATGGGTCAGGCTGTCGGTCGTGGCGCGGGCGCGCATCGCGAAATAGGCGTAGATGTGGCGCTCTTTGAAATTCAGCGCATGGTAGCAAATCGCCAGGCAGAGCGCGGAAACCGCCTGGTACAGCAACACGTCCAGCCATAGCCCGCTCATGTCCACCAGCAGCCACACCACCGCGATGCGATACAGTGCGATGGCGCCGATCGTCAGGTAAAACACCCAGTGGGATTTCTTCAGCCACACGCGCGACAGCAGCAACGGCACCAGGATTGAGGCGATAAACAGGTTATCGACGGTGAAACCGCCGGTCAGCGCCATGGCGAACAAAAAGCTCACCAGCCCACTGATACCGCCGCCGAAAAAAGTCACCAGGATCATCGGAATCATCGAAAAGCTGTAGTGCACCTTATCGGTCAGCTCCAGCCGGTCCTGGCTTAAATACAGCACTGCCACCCCGGCCAACAGGCCGAATACGACGCGCTTCCACAGCGCAGAGCGATAGGAGAACGGCGCGTTTTTACTGAGAACGAAATAGCTTACCGACAGCGTGGCGTAGGTGATGCAGGCGTCGCTGTAAATGGCGGGAATGGACGCAATGTAGGTCATAAATAGTCAGCGGCTCCTCGGGATCGCCAGGGGTTGATATGCAGACGTTGAATAACGCATCCCTGTCGTCTCCGCTTCGGCGGCGGCTATTTTACACAGTCTATTAATAGAGTAGCAGTTCTATCTTATCGCCAAGCCGTCTATCTCACGATGCGCGCTTCAGGCTACTCTGTGCTTTGTGTTATCGGGGGAGAACCGCATGAATATCGACGATGAACTGCAGGCGCTCAGCGAACAGGAAGCGACGCTGGCCTTTACCCATTTTGACGCCGCCACCGCCTGGGAGCTGGGCGCGGCGCTGAAAACCGCCGCCGAGCGGCGCGGCCTGAGCATCGCCATCGAGATCCAACTGGCCGGGCAGACGCTGTTTTATTACGCCATGCCGGGCGCCACGCCGGACATCGCTGACTGGGTGCGGCGCAAGCGCAATCTGGTGAATCATTTTCACAAAAGCTCTTATGCTATCGGCCTGCGCCTGCAGCAGCGGCAAACGTCGCTGGAAGAGCGCTACGGGCTGAGCGTGCGCGACTATTCGGTGCACGGCGGCGCCTTCCCGCTCACTCTGACCGGCCTCGGCTGCATCGGCAGCATCAGCATTTCCGGCGCGCCGCAGAAGGAAGATCACCAGCTGCTGGTAAGCACTTTAGCCCACTTTCTCGGCTTATCCCTGCCCGCGCTCCACTAGCCGTTAAAACCTTGATTATTCCTTTCCTTTTCAGCCGCAGAATCTGCGGCTGACTTATCTGTTATCCGCATTTAGCGCCAAACAAAAGGGCGACTCTCTGATTTCCTGTGCCAAATTGACACAGGTCTGGTAATCCGCTGAACAAAAGGCGTATGGTATCTGTCACGTGACAAGACGGACCTCATCGGGCCCGCCATTCCTTTCACTTTTGAAGATTTGGTACGCACCGTAGATGAAAACGCATGAAATAAACAAAATTCGCCCCTTCAGCGCGCTGATAGACGCCTGCTGGCGGGAACCTTATAGCCTGGCGCGGTTGCTGAAAGACGCTATCGCCGGGGTGACGGTCGGTATTATCGCCATCCCGCTGGCGATGGCGCTGGCGATCGCCAGCGGCGTGCCGCCGCAGTACGGCCTGTATACCGCCGCCATCGCCGGGATCGTCATCGCCGTCAGCGGCGGTTCGCGCTACAGCGTCTCCGGCCCTACCGCCGCCTTCGTGGTGATCCTGTATCCGGTTTCGCAGCAGTTCGGATTGGCCGGCCTGCTGGTCGCCACGCTGATCTCCGGGGTGTTTCTGCTGCTGATGGGGCTGGCGCGCTTTGGCCGGCTGATCGAGTACATTCCGCTGCCGGTGACGCTCGGCTTTACCTCCGGTATCGCCATCACCATCGCCACCATGCAGATCAAGGACTTCTTCGGCCTGCAGCTGGCGCACACGCCGGAAAATTACGTCGGCAAGCTGTACGCCCTACTGCAGGCGCTGCCAACGCTGGATTTCGGCGATACCCTGATCGGCGCGGTGACGCTCCTGATCCTGATCTTCTGGCCCAAGCTCGGCCTGCGGGTGCCTGGCCACCTGCCGGCGCTGCTGGCGGGCACCGCGCTAATGGGTCTGCTGGCGCTGTTTGACCACCCGGTGGCGACCATCGGCTCGCGCTTCAGCTACCTGCTGGCCGACGGCAGCAGCGGCCAGGGCATCCCGCCGATCCTGCCGCAGCTGCTGCTGCCCTGGGATCTGCCGGGCGGCGGCGGGCAGCCGTTCACCCTGAGCTGGCAAACCGTTTCCGCCCTGCTGCCGGCGGCGTTTTCGATGGCGATGCTCGGCGCGATCGAATCGCTGCTGTGCGCCGTGGTGCTCGACGGCATGACCGGCAAGAAGCACAACTCGAACAGCGAGCTGATCGGCCAGGGTGCGGGCAACATCATCGCGCCGTTCTTCGGCGGCATTACCGCCACCGCCGCGATTGCCCGTTCGGCGGCCAACGTGCGCGCCGGCGCCACCTCGCCGGTGTCCGCCATCATCCACGCGCTGCTGGTGCTGTTGGCGCTGCTGGTATTGGCACCGTGGCTCTCTTACCTGCCGCTGGCGGCGATGGCGGCACTGCTGCTGATGGTCGCCTGGAACATGAGCGAGGCGCACAAGGTGATTTACCTGCTACGCCGGGCGCCGAAGGACGACATTCTGGTGCTGCTGCTGTGCATGTCGCTGACGGTGCTGTTCGATATGGTGATCGCCATTACCGTGGGCATCGTGCTGGCGTCGCTGCTGTTTATGCGCCGCATCGCCCGCATGACGCGGCTGAGCGAGCTGAGCGCCGGCGGCGGCCGCCTGGTGCTGCGGGTGAACGGCCCTCTGTTCTTCGCCGCCGCCGAGCGCATCTTTACCGAACTGCTGGCGCGCAGCGAAGGCTACCGCACGATCGTGCTGCAATGGGATGCGGTGCCGGTGCTCGATGCCGGCGGCCTGAGCGCCCTGCGGCGCTTTATCGACGTGCTGCCGGCGGACAAAAAGCTGGTGATCACCGACGTCCCGTTCCAGCCGCTGAAAACCCTGGCGCGTGCGCGGGTGCAGCCGATCGAGGGCCGCCTGCAGTTCTACCCGACGCTGCCGGAAGCGCTGGCGGCCACCGGCGCCTAAACGTAAAAAAGCCCGACGAGTCGGGCTTTTTTTATGGCGACGAACGCTTAGTTGCTGGTATCCAGCTCCGGGAAGCTCTTCACCAGGTCGTCGATGGCTTTCATCTGCGCCAGGAACGGCTCCAGCTTGTCCAACGGCAGCGCGGACGGGCCGTCGCACTTGGCGTTTTTCGGTTCCGGGTGCGCTTCGAGGAACAGGCCGGCCAGGCCAACCGCCATACCGGCGCGCGCCAGCTCGGCCACCTGAGCGCGGCGGCCGCCGGACGCGGCGCCGAACGGATCGCGGGTCTGCAGCGCGTGGGTCACGTCGAAGATCACCGGATGGCCGCCGGTCACGTTCTTCATCACGTTGATGCCCAGCATGTCGACCACCAGGTTGTCATAGCCGAAGTTGCTGCCGCGATCGCACAGGATCACCTGATCGTTGCCGCCTTCTTTGAACTTGTCGACGATGTTGCCCATCTGCCCCGGGCTGACGAACTGCGGCTTCTTGACGTTGATCACCGCGCCGGTTTTCGCCATCGCTTCCACCAGATCGGTCTGACGCGCCAGGAAGGCCGGCAGCTGGATCACGTCAACCACTTCGGAAACCGGCTGCGCCTGCGCCGCTTCATGCACGTCGGTGATGATTTTCACGCCGAAGGTTTTTTTCAGCTCTTCGAAGATCTTCATCCCTTCTTCCAGGCCCGGACCGCGGTACGAGTGGATGGAAGAACGGTTGGCCTTGTCGAAAGAGGCTTTGAATACGTAAGGGATGCCCAGTTTTTGCGTCACGGTGACGTAGTGTTCGCAGATGCTCATCGCCAGATCGCGCGATTCCAGCACGTTCATACCGCCAAACAGCACAAACGGCAGATCGTTTGCTACGTCGATATCGCCAATGCTAACCACTTTCTGTTTCATGCTTTCGCCTTTGTTAAGGTTGTAACCGTCGCCTTGCAAACTGCACGGAGTCATTGAATTAATGCAGCGTCACCTGTTTCGGCTCAATCGAGTGGATCTGTACTTTGATCACTTCGCTGACCGGGTCTTCAGGACACTGCTCGACAAAATAGTTGAGGTCGGAAATCGCGATATGGTTGCACTCCAGCTGGGCGTAAATCAGCCCGCGGTCGCGGATCTCGTACGGGTCTTCCGGATCGAAGCACAGCACCGTTTCGCTGGTGCGCAGCGCCATTTCCAGCTGCTTTTCTTCCATCAGGGCGGCCTTCAGCGTATCGAGCATCTTGCGCACCACCATGATGTTCTCCGACTCGTCGAGATCGTCGTCTTCCAACTCGGCGCCCAGCCCCAGGTTGCCCTTGATCCACACTTCCAGCTGGTGTTCGCTCAGGGTTTCGCCGTTCAGCGGGTTGATCAGCCACAGCTCTTCGTCCAGCCAGTCGGCGCGCAGGATCAGCTGAGTGGGGAAAATCACCGGCAGCAGCGGCAGGTCCAGCGCGTTGGCGATATGCAGGAAGATAGTGCCCAGCGAGACCGGCGTGCCCTGCCGCGCTTCCAGCACCTTGTCCAGCCAGATGGCGTCCGACAGGCGGTACACGCCGCTGGCGCCGCCGAATCCCCAGGTCTTGTAAAACAGTTCGATGAGCGCATCCAGTTGCTGCTCCTGAGTGATATCGACCGGCACCGCCGCGCGCGCTTCGTCCACCAGCTGTTGCAGCTTGCGCTCCACGTCGGCAACCGGGAAATCGCGCCGCACCGACTGCGACACCAGGATCACCCCTTCGCTCAGCGGCGAGGCGTTAAATTCAAAATCAGCAATGCTACTCATAGGTATCCCATCAGAAACGGTATTTTCGTCGTGGCAAGTTTAATTATCAGGTACAGGCAGCCCAACGCCAGCACGAACGCCACGGTTCGTAGCCGCTGACTTTTGGTCTTCTTGCCCAATGCGACGTAGCCAAGCAGGATATAGATAATAACGCCAAACAGCTTCTCGGTCAGCCATGAGTCCATACCCAGCAGCGGATAAAACCCGAACGTCACCACCAGCGCGATGCCGCTGACGAACAGCAGCGTGTCGTTCAGGTGCGGCGCTACCTTGACCCAGCGGCGGCCCATGATCGGCGAGCGGCGCCACTGCCAAAAGAAACGCAGCACAAACAAGGTAATACTGATGGCGACCGTCAGCAAATGGAAATGTTTCAACGCGGTGTATGCAGTCATGATGCTCCCTTAAATGGCTCGGGCGTCGTTATTATGAGAGGCGCTTATCCCGGCCATTGGCCGAGCGTCACGCGGTCGTTGTCGCCATAATCACGGTGGGTGGCGACAGCGGAAAATCCGGCGGCCTGCAGCAGCGCGCGCACGCTCTCGCCCTGCTGCCAGCCATGTTCCAACAGCAGCCAGCCCTGGGGCTGCAAATGGTGCGGCGCCTGGCGCACGATGGCGGCCAGATCCGCCAACCCACGATCGGCGGCGACCAGCGCGCTGCCGGGCTCGAAGCGCACGTCGCCCTGCGACAAATGCGGATCGGCGGCGTCGATATAGGGCGGATTGCTGGCGATCAGCGCGAAGCGTTGCCCCGCCACCGGCGCAAACCAGCTGCCCTGTAGAAATCGGACGTTGTCGATCTTCAGCTTGTGCGCATTGTGCTGCGCCAGCGCGACCGCTTCCGGCTGCACATCGACGCCGATAGCCGAACAGTCCGGGCGCTCGCTGGCCAGCGCCAGCGCGATGGCGCCGGTGCCGGTGCCGAGATCGAGGAAGTGGCAGGGTTGCGGCGGCAGGCGCGCCAGCGCCAGCTCCACCAGGCATTCGGTATCCGGGCGTGGGATCAGCGTTGCGGGTGAAACCGACAGCGGCAGCGACCAAAATTCGCGCTCGCCCACCAGATAGGCCACCGGCTCACCGCGTTCGCGGCGCGCCAGCAGCGTCTCCAGCTGCTGTTGCTGCGGTGGCGTCAGCAGGGTTTCACCGAACGCCATCAGGAAGGTTCTGGCCTTGCCGGTCACGAAACCCAACAGGATTTCCGCGTCGCGCCGGGCGCTGTCGCTGTGGGTCAAACGCGCGGCGGCGGCTTTCAGCCAGTGTTGATAGTCCATCACTCTTGCTCGGCGGACAGCGCAGCCAGCTGATCGGCCTGATACTCCTGCACGATCGGCTGGATCAGCATGTCCAGTTTGCCTTCCATCACTTCGTCCAGGCGGTAGAGCGTCAGGTTGATGCGGTGGTCGGTCACCCGCCCCTGCGGGAAGTTGTAGGTGCGGTTACGGTCGGAACGGTCGCCGCTGCCCAGCAGGTTGCGGCGAGTGGACGCCTCGGCCTGCTGGCGCTTGGCCATCTCAGCGGCGCGAATGCGCGCGCCCAGCACCGACATCGCCTTGGCTTTGTTTTTGTGCTGTGAACGCTCGTCCTGGCACTCTACCACGATGCCGGTCGGCAGGTGGGTGATGCGGATTGCCGAGTCGGTGGTGTTAACGTGCTGGCCACCGGCGCCGGAGGAGCGGAAGGTGTCGATTTTCAGATCGCCCGGGTTGATGTCCGGCAGCTCGGCTTCCGGCACTTCCGGCATCACCGCCACGGTGCAGGCAGAGGTGTGGATGCGCCCCTGGGATTCGGTTTCCGGCACGCGCTGCACGCGGTGGCCGCCGGATTCAAACTTCAGCTGGCCGTACACGCCGTCGCCGGAGACTTTGGCGATCACTTCTTTAAAGCCGCCGTGCTCGCCTTCGTTGGCGCTCATCACCTCGACGCGCCAGCGGCGGCTTTCCGCATAGCGGCTGTACATGCGGAACAGATCGCCGGCGAAGATCGCTGCCTCATCGCCGCCGGTACCGGCGCGCACTTCGAGGAAGCAGCTGCGCTCATCGTCCGGATCTTTCGGCAGCAGCAACACCTGCAGCTGCTGCTCCAGCTCTTCGCTGGCCGCCCGCGCCTGTTTCAGCTCTTCCTGCGCCATCTCGCGCATTTCCGGATCGTCCAGCATCATTTCCGCCGTCTCCAGATCCTCCTGCACCTGACGCCATTCCAGGAAGCAGCGGCTGACGTCGGTCAGCTGCGCGTATTCTCGCGACAGTGCGCGGAACCGGTCTTGGTCGGCGATAACGCCGGCATCGCCGAGCAGCGCCTGCACTTCTTCATGGCGCTCTTGTAACGCTTCCAGTTTGGCAACAATAGAAGGCTTCATGCGTGGTAATAAACCCTGTTATAGAGAAAACTAATGCTGATCCAGCCCGAGGCTGTCGCGTAATAACTGCAACCGCTCCACGTCGCCGTCGCCGGCGGCCTGCTGGAGGGATTTGGTGGGGGCATGAATAAGACGGTTGGTCAGTTTATGGGCCAGCTCGTGAATAACCTGCTCCACGTTGGCGCCCTGCGCGATGGCGGCCAGCGCTTTGGCCTCCATCTCTGCGCGAATTTGGTCGGCCTGCGAACGGTAGTCGCGGATGGTTTCCACCGCGCCCTGCGAGCGCAGCCAGGCCATGAAGTTGGTGCTTTCCTGCTGCACGATCGACTCCGCCTGCACCGCCGCCGCTTTGCGCTGCGCCAGGTTGCTTTGAATGATGGCGTGCAGATCGTCCACGCTGTACAGATAGGCGTTGGCCAGTTTGCCGACTTCCGGTTCGATGTCGCGCGGTACGGCGATATCCACCAGCAGCATCGGCTGGTTGCGGCGCGCCTTCAGCGCGCGCTCCACCATCCCCTTGCCGATGATCGGCAGCGGGCTGGCGGTAGAACTGATGATGATGTCGGCGTCCGCCAGGCGTTCGTCGATCTCCGGCAGGGTGATCACCTCCGCGCCGACCTCGTCCGCCAGCAGCTGGGCGCGTTCGCGGGTGCGGTTGGCGATGATCATGTGCCGCACTTTGTGTTCGCGCAGGTGGCGCGCCACCAGCTCGATGGTTTCACCGGCGCCCACCAGCAAGACGTTGAGATCGGCCAGCGATTCGAAGATCTGGCGCGCCAGGGTACAGGCGGCAAAAGCCACGGAGACCGCGCTGGCACCGATGTCGGTTTCGGTACGCACGCGCTTGGCGACGGAGAAGGATTTCTGGAACAGACGCTCCAGCTCGCCGGACAGCGACTGGCCGCGTTGCGACTCGGCGAAGGCCTTTTTGACCTGCCCGAGGATCTGCGGTTCGCCCAGCACCAATGAGTCCAACCCGCTGGCCACCCGCATCAAATGGCTGACCGCGTCGTTGCCCTGATGCCAGTACAGGCTTTTCTTCACCTCTTCCGGGCGCAGGTTGTGGTAGGCGCACAGCCAGGCGACCAGCTGCTCGTGCATGTGTTCCTGCTGCTCTACGCTGAGGTACAGCTCGGTGCGGTTGCAGGTGGACAACACGACGCCGCCCTGCACCAACGGTTGTTGGAGCAAGCTGGTCAGCGCCTCATCGATGGACTCTGGCGAGAAGGTCACCCTTTCACGCAGAGAAACCGGAGCGGTTTTGTGATTTATACCTAACGCCAGCAGGGTCATTGCTTCGAGTAATACTTCTGTTGGTACGGGTTCTCGTTGAACGGCATTCTACTTGATGCGCGGGATCAATAAAAGTAACAACCGCATCTTCCGTTCAATCGTTGCCATAGACGGCATCAATCGATGAATAATTAATAAATACAGTGAGATGATTTATAATTTGACGACATAACATACTGAATTTTAGCGCAGGATGCGATCTCCCGCACAGGATTCGGTAAAACCCGCAGGTTATCCGCTTATAATCCGCGCGTTTACCAACCCAGCGTGCCGCAACGGTAGGAGGGATCCAGGATAAAAGAGACCTGCTGGCAAAAAACCTGCTTGGCCTGAAAATAAAAAAATACCGCGCCGGCAAAGCACAGAAGCGAAATGATTATCCGCGCCGCAATCTTCATTCGATTATTTCCCGCAACAAAAACCCCCGGCAGCATACCGAGGCAAACATCAACCAAACGCTAACGGCGGTCACCCCGTCGTATCGAAAATTGTTGCCCCCGGACAACGGCACGAAACGATTGTGTTAATCTTAATGACGCCCCAATGCGCGTACCGGGTTGGCATTGCGCCGGTAAAAGCGGCAAGATTCAACGCGATGCAGCAAAAAATTGACGCGCCGCCGCCGCCCCGTTAGCGTGAGCGCTGAATCCGGGTTTCGTCGCGCATGCCCGCAAGGACAAAAGGACAAGAGAAAGTTATGCCAATACGCAAAGTTAGTTTGCTCCGTCTGATCCCGCTGGCCAGCCTGGTGCTGGCCGCCTGTACCACCACCAAGCCGACCGGCCCGGCCACCAGCCCGACTTCTCCGCAGTGGCGCGCCCATGAGCAGGCGGTGCAGCAGCTCAGCACCTATCAGACCCGCGGCTCCTTCGCCTACTTGTCTGATCAGAAAAAAGTCTACGCCCGCTTCTTCTGGCAGCAGTTCTCGCCGGAGCGCTACCGTCTGCTGTTGACCAACCCGCTGGGCAGCACGGAAATGGATCTCAACGTGCAGAAAAACGTGGTGCAGCTGACCGACAACCAGGGCAAACGCTACGTCAGCGACAACCCGGACGAGATGATCCGCAAGCTGACCGGCATGGCGATCCCGCTGAACAACCTGCGCCAGTGGATGCTCGGCCTGCCGGGCGAAGCCAGCGATTTTGCGCTGGATGACCAATATCGCCTGAGCAAGCTGACTTACCAGCAAGGCGGCCAGACCTGGAAAGTGGATTACCAGGGCTACAGCAACGAGGTGCAGCCGACGCTGCCGAACCGCCTGGAACTGCAGCAGGGCGAGCAGCGCATCAAGCTGAAAATGGATAACTGGACGTTCAAATGATTCGCCAGTGGCCCTCCCCCGCGAAACTCAACCTGTTTCTGTACATCACCGGCCGTCGTGAAGACGGCTATCACCTGCTGCAGACGCTGTTTCAGTTCTTGGACTACGGCGACACCCTGACCATTGATCCGCGCCAGGACGACCGCATTCATCTGCTGACGCCGGTCGACGGCGTGCCGGACGAACAGAATCTGATCGTGCGCGCCGCCCGCCTGCTGCAGCGCTATTGCGATGAGCGCGGCCTGCAGACCGCACCGCGCGGCGCCGACATCAGCATCGACAAGCGTCTGCCGATGGGCGGCGGCTTGGGCGGTGGCTCCTCCAACGCCGCCACCGTACTGGTGGCGCTCAACGAACTGTGGCGCTGCGGTCTTGGCGACGACCAACTGGCCGAGCTGGGGCTCAGCCTCGGCGCCGACGTGCCGGTGTTCGTGCGCGGCCACGCCGCCTTCGCCGAAGGCATCGGCGAGCGTCTACAGCCGGCCGAGCCGCAGGAAAAGTGGTATCTGGTGGCGCATCCCGGCGTCGGCATCCCGACGCCGGTTATCTTCGGTGACCCCGAATTGAAAAGAGACACCCCGGTTCGCTCCTTAAGTGAGCTGTTGCAGGCGCCGTACGCAAATGATTGCGAACCGATCGCAAGAAAACGTTTTCGCGAGGTTGAACAGCTTCTTTCATGGCTGTTAGAATACGCCCCGTCACGCCTGACTGGCACAGGTGCTTGTGTGTTTGCTGAATTCGACACAGAAATCGCCGCCCGTCAGGTGTTAAATCAAGCCCCGGAGTGGTTGTGTGGTTTTGTAGCGCGCGGCGTTAACGTCTCCCCACTACATCGCATTCGTTCCGGGCGGTTTGAGTCGTAGCTCAACGTTTCGCTGCGCAGGGTCATGCACACCTGGCCCTGTTATCCCTGCGCTGCCTGCGGTCTCAATTTTAGTTTTACATACCCGTATGTATATTGCGCCGGCGTCGCCGACTGCCCCTTGGCGATGTCGTATGACAATATCTTCTCTGGACGCAAGCCTGAGGTTCTTCTCGTGCCTGATATGAAGCTTTTTGCTGGTAACGCCACCCCGGAACTAGCACAACGTATTGCCAACCGTTTGTACACCAGCCTTGGTGACGCCGCTGTAGGTCGTTTTAGCGACGGCGAAGTGAGCGTGCAAATCAACGAAAATGTACGCGGCGGTGATATTTTCATCATCCAGTCCACCTGTGCCCCGACCAACGACAACCTGATGGAACTGGTTGTGATGGTCGACGCCCTGCGTCGCGCCTCCGCAGGTCGTATTACCGCCGTTATCCCTTACTTCGGCTATGCCCGCCAGGATCGCCGCGTGCGTTCCGCGCGTGTGCCAATCACCGCCAAGGTGGTTGCCGATTTCCTCTCCAGCGTAGGGGTTGACCGCGTTCTGACGGTGGATCTGCATGCTGAGCAGATTCAAGGCTTCTTCGACGTACCGGTAGACAACGTGTTCGGCAGCCCGATCCTGCTGGAAGACATGCTGCAGCAGAACCTGGAAAACCCGATCGTGGTTTCCCCGGACATCGGCGGCGTAGTGCGTGCCCGCGCCATCGCCAAACTGCTGAACGACACCGACATGGCCATCATCGACAAACGCCGCCCGCGCGCGAACGTGTCTCAGGTGATGCACATCATCGGTGACGTGGCAGGCCGCGACTGCGTGCTGGTCGACGACATGATCGACACCGGCGGTACCTTGTGTAAAGCGGCTGAAGCGTTGAAAGAACGCGGTGCCAAGCGCGTATTCGCCTACGCGACGCACCCGATCTTCTCCGGCAACGCCGTGGACAACATCAAGAACTCGGTGATTGATGAAGTGATCGTCTGCGACACCATTCCGCTGTCGCCGGAAATCAAGGCACTGAAAAACGTTCGCACTCTGACCCTGTCCGGCATGCTGGCTGAAGCCATCCGCCGCATCAGCAACGAAGAGTCGATCTCTGCGATGTTCGAGCATTGATTCGTCGTCTTTCCGGTGCGGCGCCCACCGTGCCGGAAAGATAGCGTGCCCGACAGCAGAAAAAGAAAAACCCGTTGGTGCGTGAGCAACAACGGGTTTTCTACTCGTAGTCCAACATGACCTCAAACCTTAATGCACGGCAGATATTCCCTTGCCCTGCTCTCGCTTCCCTTCTGATTTTTTAATCAATGCGACGAACGATGTTGGTCGTTACGGCACCGTTTATCAAAGTGTTTTACCCACCAGTAGCGATCCGCCACCTGCTCGCGGCCGCCGATACGCGCGCCCACCAGCCACAACAGCGCGCCGACGAAGATACTCATGATGGCGCCGTGGGCGAAAAATTGCGGTAAATCGAACTGAGATACTTCAGCAATAATGGAGTATCCGACGCCGCCGATCATCACGACCAGTCCCAGCCCCATAAAAAAGTTGCCCATTCTGTCCGCGTTTCTACGTTTCATATGCCACCTCCATGATTGCCATGTGCCAACCGGGATAACGCTGCAACTTGTTAACCCACTTTGATAAGTTAAGTATAGTCCTTGTGGCGGCAAGGGGATTGCGGAGGCGATCACAAATGGTAAAGAATTATTGACACTTCTTAACACGCCGCTGAAAATTAGCGGACAAATTGAATTATTCAGCTAATGAATCATTCGTCTTTCTTACCGAGGGCGACGGCGGAGATCGGATTTTGTCATTCGCCGCCCCGGCAGGTAAACTAACGCCCTTTCCATTACCCTGATCATAGCGAATCTCCCAGTGAGCAGTATTAAATTGATAGTCGGCCTGGCCAACCCGGGCGCGGAATATGCCCAGACGCGCCACAACGCCGGCGCCTGGTACGTCGATCTGCTGGCTCAGCGCCACAATCAGCAGTTGAAAGAAGAGAGCAAGTTCTTCGGTTACACCGCCCGCTTGAACCTGGCGGGCAACGACGTGCGCCTGCTGGTGCCGACCACCTTCATGAACCTGAGCGGCAAAGCGGTGCTGGCGATGGCCAACTTCTACCGCATCGAGCCGAACGAGATTTTGGTGGCGCACGACGAGCTGGATCTGCCGCCCGGCGTGGCCAAAATCAAGCTCGGCGGCGGCAACGGTGGCCATAACGGCCTGAAGGACATCCAGAACAAGTTCGGCAACAACCCGAACTTCTACCGCCTGCGCATCGGCATCGGCCATCCGGGCGACAAGAACAAGGTGGTGGGCTTCGTGCTCGGCAAACCGCCGGCCAGCGAGCAGAAGATGATTGACGAAGCGATCGACGAGTCGCTGCGCTGCACCGAGATGCTGATGAAGGACGGGCTGGAAAAAACCGTTCAGCGCCTGCACAGCTTCAAGGCGCAGGCCTGAACCTTGCCGCAGCGGGCGTCCTGCCCGCTGCCTGCATTTAGCCGCGCGGGTTGAAGGTCTCCTCGCTCACGCGGCGGTCATCGGCGGTGAAGCCCTCTTCCGCCACGTAATACTGCGGATCGTCCAGCTCATGGCTGCAGAACGGCCCGGCGCGCTTGAGCAGGCGTACGCAGTCACCGCTCAGGTGGCGCAGCCGAATGCTTTTCCCCGCCGCCAGATAACGCGCCGTCAGCTTATCGATCGCCTCTACGCCGCTGGAATCCATCACCCGGGTGCCGGCAAAATCCAGCACCACATTCTGCGGATCGCTCTGCGGATCGAACAACTCGGCGAAAGCGGCAGCGGAGCCGAAGAACAGCGGGCCATCGAGCTGATACACCGCCACGTCGCCCGTCACCTGCCGCTGGCGCACGCGGATGCGCGCCTGCTGCCAGGCGAACACCAGCGCCGAGATAATCACCCCGCTGATCACCGCCACGGCCAGATCGGTAAAAATGGTGATCAGCGTGACGGCGATCATCACCAGCGCGTCCGCCTTCGGCATGCGGCGCAAACGGCGCAGCGAGCTCCACTCGAAGGTGTTGTAACACACCACCAGCATCACCCCGGCCAGCGCCGCCACCGGCAGCAGGCCGATATAGCGCGACAGGCTGACCACGAACAAAATCAGCAGGATGGCACCCACCGTGCCGGAAATGCGCCCGCGCCCGCCCGAGGTGAAGTTGATGATCGACTGGCCGATCATCGCGCAGCCGGCGAAGCAGCCGAACAGGCCGCACACCGCGTTACCGGCGCCCTGCGCGATGCTTTCGCGGTTGCCGTTCCCCTTCTTGCCGCCCATTTCATCCAGCACCGTCATGGTCAGCAGCGATTCAATCAAACCGACCAGGGCGATCACCACCGCATAGGGCAACACCACCCGCACCATCTCCAGAGTGAACGGCGCCGTCGGCAGGCTAAAGTGCGGCAGCGCGCCGGAAATGTCCGCCAGATCGCCCACCCGCAGCGTGTGCAGATTGAGGCCGATCGTCAACGCCGAAACCACCAGCAGCGCCGCCAGCGAAGACGGAATGGCCTTGGTCAGGCGCGGGAACAGCACCACCACCGCAATCGCCAGCGCCACCAGGCCGTACATCAGCGGCCCCTGCCCGGCGATCATCTTCAGCTGCGCCAACATGATGACGATCGCCAGACCGTTGACGAAGCCGTGGATCGCCGGCAGCGGCACCAGACGAATGAACTTGCCCAGCCGGAAGGCGCCGATCAGGATTTGAATCGCCCCGGCGAACAGCGTGGCCCACAGCACGTAACCCATGCCGTACTGCGCCGCCAGGCTCATCAGCACCACCACAATGGAGCCGGCGGCACCGGAGACCATGCCCGGCTTGCCGCCGAACAACGCCGTGACCAGGCCGATAATAAACGCGGTATGCAAACCGACGATCGGCGAAAGACCGGCGACCAGCGAAAAGCCGACCGCCTCGGGGATCATCGAAACCGCCACCACAAAGCCCGCCAGGACTTCATTTTTAACGTCCGCGATCCTGACGTTACTCAGATTAAACATGCATTATTCACTTATGACAGATGACATCATCTCCCCGCGTAGCGGGTATGGGGTACCGCAAGGCGCGGCAGACTGCAGGCGGGCACAACTCAGGGTGGCGTAGGCAAGAAATACATCCGGCGCGTTTCCTGTCGGTTAATCGGAACGGCCAGTATGGGTAAATGTGATCCAAATCTCAAATAAAAACCTGCCGCGGGCGCTGGGCTCGCCCCGGCCAAACAAGTCTGATCGAGATAAACGCCCATTACGTGTATAATGGCGGCATTATTTTGCCCTTTATGCAGTCGATTAAACCTAACCGGCTGATAGTTAAGATATTTAAGGTGATTACAACATGGGATTCAAATGCGGTATCGTCGGCCTGCCTAACGTAGGCAAATCCACCCTGTTCAACGCGTTGACCAAAGCGGGCATTGAAGCAGCCAACTTCCCGTTCTGCACCATTGAACCGAACACCGGTGTGGTGCCGATGCCCGATCCGCGTCTGGATAAGCTGGCCGAGATCGTCAAGCCGCAACGCATTCTGCCAACCACCATGGAATTCGTCGACATCGCCGGCCTGGTGAAAGGCGCGTCCAAGGGTGAAGGCCTGGGCAACCAGTTCCTGACCAACATCCGCGAAACCGAAGCCATCGGCCACGTGGTGCGCTGCTTCGAGAACGACAACATCATCCACGTCAACAACAAGGTCGATCCGGCCGAAGACATCGACGTCATCAACACCGAGCTGGCGCTGTCTGACCTGGACACCTGTGAGCGCGCCATCCACCGCGTGCAGAAGAAAGCCAAAGGCGGCGACAAAGACGCCAAGGCCGAGCTGGCGGCGCTGGAGAAATGCCTGCCGCACCTGGAAAACGCCGGCATGCTGCGCGCGCTGGATCTGACTGCAGAAGACAAAGCGGCGATCAAATACCTGAGCTTCCTGACCCTGAAGCCGACCATGTACATCGCCAACGTTAACGAAGACGGCTTCGAGAACAACCCGTACCTGGACACCGTGCGTAAAATCGCCGATGCCGAAGGCTCCGTGGTAGTTGCCGTGTGCGCCGCTGTGGAATCCGATATCGCCGAGCTGGAAGACGAAGAGCGCGACGAGTTCATGGCCGAGCTGGGCCTGGAAGAGCCGGGCCTGAACCGCGTGATCCGCGCCGGTTATGAGCTGCTGAACCTGCAGACCTACTTCACCGCCGGCGTGAAAGAAGTGCGCGCCTGGACCATCCCGGTCGGCGCCACCGCCCCGCAGGCGGCCGGCAAGATCCACACCGACTTCGAGAAAGGCTTTATCCGCGCGCAAACCATCGCCTTCGACGACTTCATCACCTACAAGGGTGAACAAGGCGCCAAAGAAGCCGGTAAAATGCGCTCAGAAGGTAAAGACTACATCGTCAAAGACGGTGACGTGATGAACTTCCTGTTTAACGTCTAACCCCTTCCCCGCAGCGTATTTCTCCGCTGCCGGAAACGGAAAAATCCACGCTTCGGCGTGGATTTTTTATTTTCGGGAGGGAACGTGCCAGCGCTTAAAGCAATGCGGCATCATCCCAGCATAAACCTTTATTTATTTAACCGCGGGAAAAGCGCGAGACCGTTATTCCGATTGAAGTTTACTTTCTGCGCATCGGTCAGGTTTGTCTCGGTGTCAAAAATATGATTAAACTTAGCGGTGACGGGCTCAGGCGCATAAGGATAATCGCTGCCGAACAGAATATTATTATGATTCGCAAACGCCAGTAGGCTGGAGAATGCATTAGGGCCGGAAGACAATGCGGTATCAAAATAAAAGCGCTTAAATTTACCGTCCAATTCCTGAGCTGACGGCCCATTTGGATTAAGTGACTCTGCCAGCAATATAAAACGCAAAACGGCATAAGGCAAGAAACCGCCGGCATGCGAAAGAATAATTTTCACGTTAGGATAATTATCCATAACGCCGTTCAACACCATATGGACGGCATTGCGTGTAGTATCAAACGGATAATCAACCAAGGGGCCAGGAACGCCATCCAGCAAATCCATGATGGGATGACCAGGGTGAATGAAAACAACGGCAGAGCGTTGGTTAAGCGCCGCCCAAAGCGGAGCCCACTTTTTATCACCTAAATAGACCCCTTCATAATTGGTTAACAACACCACGCCATCGGCTTTCAGCACATCCAGTGCATACTCAACTTCACGCACCGCCCCCTCAACGTCCGGCAACGGCACGGTCGCGAAGTGACCAAACCGCGTGGGGTATTTCGCCACCAGATTCGCCGTATATTCATTGATTTTCCTGGCCATATCGCGGCGAGCCTGACCTTCCCAGCCAACCACGCTTGGCGCGGTTAACGATAGGACGCTGGTCGCTATTTGCTGTTTGTCCATATAGCGAAGATGGTCGTCCGCCGTCCATTTGGGCAAGGTCCAGCCGGACGGATCGCCGCCGTGGTTCGGCAGCGCGCTGCCCCAAAAGGGCGGGACCAGGTGAGTATGAACGTCGATTCTGGCTAATGAATTCATTTAGCGCCTCCACTATGCATATATTTTATCGTTGAAATATATAGCAACACGCTGAGTGTTGTTGACTAGCCCGCATTTCAGAAATAATCTACACTTTAACGCGAGCTCTATTAGAGGGTATTTTCATGGAAACCATATATCCAATTCATTTTTTTGAACGACTGATACAGGAATCTAATCCATGAATTTTCGCCATATCCAGGCATTCCTGGCCCTCGTTGAAGAAAAACATTTTGGCAAAGCGGCCAAGCGCATTCATATTACGCAGTCGGCTTTCAGCATGCAGATAAAAGCGCTGGAAGAAGAGATTGGCGCACCACTCTTTATTCGTAACAACCGTAATGTCGAACTCACTGAGGTGGGAGAGGTATTTTTAAAAAACGCGCCGGATATTTATGAGAAAATAAAAAGTACGCTTGACGAAACCAAAGCGGCGGCGAAAGGTGAGAATGGCAATGTGCGCATCGGATTTGTCGGCAATGCCGTGGCGGCAGGATTAGTCACCGCCGATATTCATCGATTTAAAGCAGAGCACCCCGACGTTAACTTCCGCGCCAAAGAGCTGTCATACTGGAAACAAATCGATGAGATCGCCAACGGAAATATCGACGTCAGCTACTGCCCCAATCTGGATCTCAATATCCCACCGGAGCTCGGCTTTATACCCATAAAAAAATTTGACTGGGTCGTCGTGATTCAGGAAGACTCCGATCTGGCGAAAAAAGAGGCCTTGAAAAAGGAAGACCTCTCTGGGCGAGACTTTATCATCTACTCGGAAAACAGCGGAGACGAAGGCCAGCTTCGTATCCTGAACGCCATTATTGAAGAAGACATCAAAGTGGCCTATCGGTTGGACAGCACATTAAGCGTGCTCGGCATGGTGGCCTCCGGCCTGGGCATCGCCATCGTTCCCTCTTCGCTATCCTCAATCAAACTGCCCAACATCACCTACAGGCCGCTCCCCGCCGTCGATAACGCAACTGAGGTTTTTTTCATCTATCGTAAGGATGAAAAATCCGCCATCGTTAATGCATTCATATCAGATGTACAACACAGCCTATGATGCCTGCCGGGTTACCTTCGTAGCCCCCACGCGGTGATGCCGGTTTTGTTTAAGCGAAGATAAAAAACCGGCGCTCATCGTCGCTTTTAAGCATCGGGCATTCTGTCAGCGCCGCTCCCCCCCCACACCGAAGGCCGATTCTCGCTGCGCCATTTCTCCCCCGCTGCCGTCCCCGGCAACGGGGGTTTCAAACCTTCGATAGTCCACAGTGAGAACGGCGTTTCGTCCACGTGCAGCTCCCAGCGCAACCCGCGCGCGGCAAGGTAGGGTTGCAGGATGCGGGTGCAGGCCGCCAGGAATTGCTGCTGCTCTGCGTCGTTGTCCATGGCGCGCGCAATATGGTCGATGGTCACCCGCACGAAGTCATCGGCCGGTTCGCCGCCGAGATAGGCCGAACCTGGCGGCAGCGCGTGGAAGAAGACGTTGACGTAGAAGCGCGGCAAAAAGTCCTGGTACAGGGCGGTGACCTTCTGCGCAATCGCGCGTTTATCGGCGGCGCTGAAGGCCGGTTCAGGGTGGTAAATCTGCCACAGTGGCATCGCGTTATCTCCTCGGTAAAGCTGCGGGGTATCGACAATCGTTCTGGCCGGCAGCCTGTGTCAAACAAAACTCCAATAATAAGAGTAATAACTCCAATCATTGAAGTGATCAAGCCGAGGCGATAAAATTATCCGCATTAGGGCGGCAAACGGAGGCAAGGCAAAGTGAAAGCAAAAGGGTTTGAGGGCATGACGTGTTCGGTGGCCCACGTGCTGTCGGCATTGGGCGATCGCTGGGGCGCGATTCTCATGCGCGATCTGTTGCTGGGGCTCTCGCGCTATGACGATCTGCGCCAATCGACCGGCATCACCAACAACACGTTGGCCGATCGGCTCAAGGCGCTGGAAGGCAGCGGCCTTATCGAAAAGCGGCAATACCAGACGCGCCCCGATCGCTACGAGTATCTTCCGACGGAGAAGGGAAAAGATCTCGGTCTGCTGGTGATGGCGATGATCCAGATTGGCGACAAGTGGAACCTGTCCGAGCTGGCCGGGCCGCCGCTGCGCGTGGTCGACCGTGCGACTGGCCACCCCGCCACCCTGCGCGTGGTCGATGCCGTGACCGGCGAATCGCTGCCGCCGCAAAACCTGGCGCTGGCCGCCGGGCCCGGCGCCGATGAGATCACGCGATGGCGGCTGGCCGTCGGCAAAACCCGCTAACGGCGCGCTACAACAGCGCAATCATCTTCAGCAGTTCAACCCGATTGCGGATGCCGAACTTTTTGCCGGCGTTATTGAGGTGCGAATAAACGGTTTTCGGGTGCAGGTTAAGCCGCCGCGCGGTCAGGCGGATATCTTCGGTGCGGGCGGTTTCACACAGCACCGCTGCCTCGCCAGGCGTGATTGCCGCCGCCCGCTGCCGGTTCACCACGTGCCGTTCGCTCGTCTCCTGGCGGGCCAGCGTTGCGCAGGTCTCTCGCACCACCTGCAGCGCTTCCCGTTTGTGCAAAATCGCATCCGGCTGCGCCGCAGCGATAAACGCCAGGATCAGCGGTGAAGTCTTATCGATGAAGAACAGTAACCGGACGTCTTTATATTCACTGCGTGAATATTTAATGAATTTTAAATACGCCTCGAACCGGTAAATCTCCTGGGGAAACTCCATAATAATTAAATCAGGCGCCGGGCTTATATTTTTAATGATGTTCATATTGGGTGAGGATAAGGTTATCACCCCACCGCCCAATAATGTTTTCATGCCCAGCCGGCACAGCGGTGAACCATCGATATAAATCACTCTCACTTTAATTCTCCTTATCAGCATGGACGCATGCTTCCACACCTCAGGCGGCTTGTCGCTGCTCTTTTTTGGGGTAATTCGCCTGCAAAGCACACCGATATAAAACATCTTGATAACATGTTTTTCAAATAATCACGCAACCGTCAGCACGTTGATTAATACGCAAAAAAGGCATGAATGTTTCAAATTATTTCAATCACAAAAACTGGCAATCCAATAAAATCGCAACGTAATGATATAGATCTATTTTCTATTTTGTATGATATAAGCACAAATGAAAAAAAATGTAACAGCAGGCCTTCTCGTCTTATTGCCTTATTCAAAACACCTATAGGGAAAATTCTTAGTTTGTTAGGATGAAAATCCATGTTTGCCGACGCGTTTAAAAAACAATTGCGCAACATGATTAACCCACAACCGCACGTCAGTAATTTATTACTGTCAGGAAAGCTTTTCTCTAAAGTAAATTAAAGGGCATTTCACATGAATGTTAAATTAGTCGCATTATCCATGCTGGCTCTCTCCGGCGCCTGTGCGGCCGCTTCGTCCAATACGGTGCAATTTAAAGGCGAAGTCAGCACGCAAACCTGCTCGGTGAATATTAACGGCAACCAATCCAACCCGGTCGTTCTGCTGCCGACCGTCGCCGCCAGCAAACTCGCCACCAAAGGCGCCACCGCCGGCGACACCACCTTCACCGTCAACGTGACCGGCTGTGCGGCCGCAACCAGCGATACGGCGATCAAAACCGTGCTGGCGGGCAACAACCCAACCACCAACGGCAACCTGGGCAACGCGGGCGATGCGGCCAAAGTGTCCATTCAACTGCTGGACAGCGACGCCACCACGCCGCTGTCGTTCGCCAGCGGTTCGACCGTCACCACGTCGGCGATGACGCTGGCCAAAGATGCCACCTCCACCTCGCAGAACCTGGTGGCCCGCTACTACGCGGAAGACACCGGCGTGGCGGCCGGTTCGGTGATCGCCACCGCACAGTTCGCCATTAGCTACAAATAAGCCGGCGTCAGGCGCCATACCTGTTGATGCCAGCGCCGCCCTTCGCCGGGCGGCGCTGAATGACTCGCTCCCTTTATCGGTTCACGTTTATGCCGCAGATAACCCGCTCCGCCCGCCGATGGGCCGCCCTGTCGCTTTGCCTGATGAGTTTTGCCGCTACCCACGCGTCGGCCAGCGTGACGCTGCTCGGCAACCGCGTGATCTACCCCGCCGAGGCGCGGGAAAAAACGCTGCAGTTCACCAACGACGACGGCACCCCGGCGCTGATGCAGATCTGGCTCGACATCAATAACCCCAAATCCACGCCGGAAAACGCCGATGCGCCCTTTGTCGCCTCGCCGCAAATCTTCCGCATGAATCCGCACAGCGGGCAGATGGTGCGGCTGTCGTTCGTCGGCCAGCCGCTGCCGCGCGATCGCGAATCGCTGTTCTACCTCAACTTCCTGCAGGTGCCCGCCGTGCGCCAGACGGACAGCGACAAGAACAAACTGCTGCTGGTGGTCACCAATCGGCTGAAGGTGTTCTATCGCCCCGCCGGGTTGGCCGGCGACGCCAACCACGTCATCGATCGGCTCAGCCTGCGCCAGGCCGGTAACGCGCTGCGCGTCGACAACCCGACCGGCTACTTCGCCAACGTCAGCCAGGCCGCGATCATGAGCGGCGCGAAGCGCATCACCATCCCGCAGGCGGATCTGATCCCGCCGTTTTCACAGGCCAGTTGGCCGGTGAACGGGGAGGTGCGGCAGGTCGCACTGCGCGTCATCAATGACTATGGGGTGGAAATCTCACGCACCCTGGACGTCGCGCGCTGAAACCAGACAGGGAGGTTTTCATGTTCGATGTCCGCAAGGCGACGCCGCTGCCTGCGCGCTGGTGTTGCGCGCTGCTGGCGCTGCCGCTGGGCTGCGCCGCCGCCGACGGCTATACCTTCGATCCCGCGCTGCTGCGCGGCAGCGTGCTGAGCAACAGCGCCCTGAGCCAGTTCAACCAGCAGGACGCCGTTGCTCCCGGCAGCTATCAGATCGATCTGTACCTCAACGGCCAGTTTCTCGAGCGCGACCAAATTCGCTTCGTGCGCGCAGGCCAGCAGGTGCTGCCCTGTTTCGATCGGCCGCAGTTAGCGCGCTTCGGGCTGAAAAATCCGCCGGCGGCCGCCGAAGCAGAATGCCTGCTGCCCGGTCGGGATCTCAAGGACATCGCGGTGAACGCGGACATTTCGCGGCTGCGGCTGGATCTGAGCATTCCGCAGGCGCTGTTGAACGGCCAGCCGCGCGGCAGCGTCAATCCCGCCAGCCTGGACAGCGGCGAATCGATGGCCTTCGTCAATTACAACCTCAACCAGTACCACGTCAGTTATCGACAGGGGCAAACCCGCGATCTCGACTCGACCTACGCCAACCTGAACGGCGGGTTCAACCTCGGGCTATGGCGCTACCGCCAGCAGTCCAGCTACCGCTACGATCGGGAGTTCGGCGGCCACCTGGACACCAGCCGCCGCTACGTCCAGCGCGCAATTTTGCCCTGGCGCAGCGAAATGCTGTTGGGCGAAGGCTTTACCGACGGGCACTTCTTCTCCGGCCTGGGATTTCGCGGTATTCAGCTCAGTTCGGACGACCGCATGCTGCCGGATTCGCAGCGCGGCTATGCGCCGGTGGTACGCGGCGTGGCGAAAAGCAACGCGCGCGTGACGGTGCTGCAGGGCAAAAGCACGCTGTATGAAACCACCGTCGCGCCGGGGCCGTTCGCCATCAACGATCTGTACGCCACCAACTACGCCGGCGATCTCACCGTGGTGGTGACGGAAGCCGACGGCAGCGTCAGTACCTTCACCGTGCCGTTCGCCGCGGTGCCGGAATCCATCCGCCCCGGTCAGTCGCGCTACTCCGCGATCGTCGGCCGTTCCCGCTACGTCGGCGACAACGATCTGTTCAGCGAAGTGACCTGGCAGCACGGCCTGACCAACGCCCTGACCTTCAACCTCGGCAATCAGCTGGCGGACGGTTATCAGGCGATGATGCTGGGCGGCGTGTACAGCAGCTGGCTGGGCGCCTTCGGCATGGACACCACCTATTCCCACGCCAGCCTGCCGGACGGCGGCGCCTCCGGTTGGATGCTGCACCTCTCTTACAGCCGAACCTTCAGCCCGACGGACACCACCTTATCCATCGCCGGCTACCGCTACTCCACCGAAGGCTTTCGCGATCTCAGCGACGTGCTCGGCGTACGGCGCGCCGCCACTACCGGCCAAAACTGGCAGTCCGACTCCTACCGCCAGCGTTCGCGCTTCGAGGTCGCCGTCAATCAGGGGATGGGGGCGTTCGGCAGCCTGACGATGTCCGGCTCGACTCAGGACTACCGCGATCAGCGCGGCCGCGACAATCAGCTCCAGCTGGGCTGGGGAAAAACCTTCGGCAACGGCGTGGCGCTTAACCTCTCCGTCACCCGCACCCGCAGCCTGGGCTACAGCAACGGCGACTACCGCGGCTACGGGCCGCTGGATAACGTCTACAGCGCGCCGCTGGCGCAGAACGCGCAGACCGTCACCGCCCTGTCGCTGAGCTTCCCGCTCGGCCGTTCGTCATCCGCCCCCAGCGTCTCGCTGTTGGCCAACCACAGCCAGGGCCAGGGCGGCAACTATCAGGCTGCGCTGTCGGGCAGCGTCGGCGACGAACAGCCGGTCAGCTACGGCCTGAACTTCACCACCGATGACGATCGCCAACAAAGCATCTGGGGCGGCAACCTGCAAACCCGTCTGCCTTACGCCAACGTCACCGGCTCGTTCTCCACCGCGCGCCAGTACCGACAAGGCTCCCTGTCGCTGCAGGGGGCGGTGGTGGCGCACCGCGGCGGCGTGACACTAGGGCCGTATGTCGGCGATACCTTCGCCCTGATCGAGGCGCCCGGCGCCAGCGGCGCACGGGTGATGGACGGCCAGGGCGCGCGCGTCGATCGCTTCGGCTACGCCCTGGCACCGTCGCTGGTGCCCTATCACTACAACACCGTCGCGCTGAATCCCGAGGGCATGAACGATAAAGCGGAACTGGAAGACGGCCAGCGGCGCGTCGCTCCTTATGCAGGAGCCACGGTGCGCCTGCACTTCAACACCGTGCGCGGCCAGGCGCTGCTGATCACCGCGCAGCGGCCCGATAACGCACCGATCCCGATGGGCGCCAACGTGTTGGACAACGCGGGCAACAGCGTAGGCATGGTCGGCCAGGCCAATCAGGTGTATCTGCGCAGCGATAAGCGCGCCGGGGAACTGACGCTGAACTGGGGCGACGCCCCCGGCCAGCAGTGCACGCTGCATTACCGCCTGCCCGCCGGGGAAGACGGCCCGATTCAACGGCTCAGCGCCCCGTGCCGCTAGCCCGTTAAACTTATTTTCAGGAGAGACGATGAAACGCATTCTTTACCCGTTCGCCGCCCTGGCGCTGCTCGCCCTGTCGCTGTTCGGCGCGCCCGCCGCGCTGGCGCAATGCACCCGGGTTTCTCCCGCGATCGATTCCGGTTGCGATCCCTGCGGGGTGGGCACGGCGCTGGGCCGGGTCAATTTGACCAGCACTTACCTGCAGCCCGTCGGCACGCCGCTCGGCACCAGCGTGTTCGACTTCACCTCCGGCACGCGCTATCCCGATCCCAACAAAGTGTTGTATGAATGCGACGCCGGCGACGCGGGGCAGATCTATGAAGTCTTCGCCACCAACGGCGACGATCGCGTCGGCGGCTATTACGATCTGGGCGCCCAGGACGGCAACCCCAACTACTACGCCACCTACTTCCCCTACGTCGGCATCCGCCTGACCCATCTGGATTCCGGCAAGGTTTTTACCCGCTACTGGCAGTCGGCGCCGATTACCCGCTACGCCACCGTCGGCAGCAAAATTCAGATCCGGGTGAAAGACTTCAGCGCCATCCGTGCCGATCTGATCCGCATCAGCTCGCTGCCGGGCGCGGGTGCCAGCAACTACTGCGGCTACAGCGCCGGCAACCCGCTGGTGGGCATGGCCTCGACCACTGGCAATTCGAACTATACCTGCACGCAGCCGAACGGCTATGTCACCTTTCAGGGGCCCGGCATCGCCTCGGATCCTATCGGCAGCGACTCCGCCACCAACTACGCCACCTGGGGCACCGGGCGCTGGAACGCGATGGGCATGGGCACCGCACCGATCTCCTCCTTGACCTATACCGCCACCTGCGTGGCGCGCAACGTCACGCCGCTGGTGATCCTGCCGACCATTTCCGTCAGCCAGCTGACCGCCGGGCAAACCTCTCAGGCGCAGTTCACCATCAATATCGAATGCGACAACGCCGCCGTGTCCGGCGTCAGCAGCAACAATACCGCCCTCGGCCTGCAGGTACCGTATGAAAGCTATGTCGCGGCGCAGCAGCTCGGGCTGGTCAGCGCCAACGGGGGCGTGAGCTACCTGCTCTCCAGCGGCTACGGCACCGACAGCAGCGTCGCCACCGGCGTGGGCATCGCACTCGCCAACGCCGGCAACGGCGCGCCGATGAACTTCGTCGGCTGGGCGCGTTGCAGCGCCGGGCAATGCCCGCAGGGCAACGACGCCGGCTGGTACCCGGTGCTCAACGGCGCCAGCGGCGGCGGCAGCACCGCGGCGGGGTTTACCCACTACACCACCCAGCTCACCGCCACGCTTGCCCGGCTGCCCGGGCAAACCGTCACCGCCGGCAAAGTGGACGCCAGGGCCTACGTCTGGGTTAAGGTGCAATAATGATGAGAAAGAAATATCTGACAATGGGATGCGCCCTGCTGCTGGCGCTGGCGGCCATGGGCGCGCAGGCGGGCATCATCGCCTCCGCCACCCGGGTGATTTTCCGCGAGGGTGACACGGAAAAAACCCTGATGTTGCTCAACACCAACGGCTATCCGATCGTGGCGCAAACCTGGGTCGATAACGGCGACGTCAATGCCGCCCCCGAACTGTCGCGCGCGCCGTTTGTCACCCTGCCCAGCGTATTCGCCCTGCCGCCTTCGGCGCTGAAAGGGCTGCGGATCCTGTTTGCCGGCGCGGCCCTGCCCACCGACAGGGAGTCGGTGTTCTGGCTTAACCTGTATGAGATCCCGCCCAGCCAGCCGACCACGCCGCCGCTGGCGTCGCGCGTGACGCTGGCGATGAACACGCAGATGAAAATCTTCTACCGCCCCAAAGCGCTAAAGGGAAACGCCGAAAACGCGGCCGAGGCCGTCTCGTTCTCGCTGCAAAAATCGCCGGGCGGCTATCTGCTGCGCTGCCACAACCGGTCGGCGTTTTATCTCTCCTTCGCCCGCATAAGCGTACACATAGGAAAACGTGATTACCCGGTGCGGCAAGAAAGCGACATGATGACCGCGCCGTTCAGCATGCGGGATTATCACCTCGACGGCTTTGCGGCGCCGACACTCCCTTCACAGATCACCGTTCAG
This sequence comes from Serratia sp. 4542, assembly GCF_016805595.1. Classification (NCBI taxonomy): domain Bacteria; kingdom Pseudomonadati; phylum Pseudomonadota; class Gammaproteobacteria; order Enterobacterales; family Yersiniaceae; genus Serratia; species Serratia sp. 4542. Next base: position 38,520 of record NZ_RXKV01000004.1, on the reverse strand, counting down.
GCCACCCTCATCAACGACCAGGGCCAACAGATCGTCAAGTCATACACAGCAAACCCATAACGATAAAAAGCAGCACATTTTTTAAGTACAGGAAATAGGGAAAAATGAGTCTAAGCAGATTCCAGCTACAGTTTCACCTGGAGAAACAGGCCAACAACATCAGGCAGTCACCGGGATTTCACGCCGCCATCGTCAAACACGGGGAGTTGTTGAAAGAGACCTACAAGAAGCATCCGCTGTTTTACAAAATCATCTTCAGGAACAGCCGGTTCATCATTTGTTCCACCATCCTGTCCATTTACTATCACCAGCCCGCCGCCGGGCTGAAAGACATCAAAGCCTTTTTTAAAGGAAAGAACATGATCAGCGAGAACTCCCTGGACTCCTTTCTGTTCTTTTTGCGGGTCGGCCGCCGGCTGGAGGTCAAACCCTGCGAACATGACAAACGCCAGTTGCGCTATAAGCCTACGCCGCACGCGCTGGCGGAAACCCAGGCGCTGATCGCCTCCATGGCGCGGCCCTATCAGGCGCTGGCGCCACAGATGCCCATCGCGGCGCTGCTGGCGGCGCCCGACTTTCTGCCCACCTTTTTCGCCGCCTACGGGCAGCTGATGCTCAAGGAGATCTACCTGATCGATCTGGTGCCGCAATCCGGACTGTTTATCAGCAAGGACGCCGGCCACATGGTGCTACTGATGCTGCATATCGAAAGCATCCGGCAGGACTCCCCCTTTCTGCTGCTCTCCTCGGCGAAAATCGCCAAGTCGTGCTCCGTCTCACGCGCGCACGTAAACCGCATCCTGCAGGCGGCGGAAAAATCGGGCCTGCTGACCACCACCAATAACGTGGTGATCGAACTCAACAGCTCGTTCTTTATCATGGCAGAACGCTATTTCAGCCTCTATTTCGCGATGGTCGAATTCGGGCTTGAACGGGTTTGGCACACGCCGCAGGCCGCCGAGCCCCGCTGAGCCGATTTACCGCTCCCGCAGCACCTTATCGATCAGCCCCCAGGCCGCCGCTTCGTCGGCGGTCATGAAGCGTCCCGTAGGCGGCGGCCAAGACGACACTCCCGGCGGATAACACTGCCGCAATGCCGGCCAACGCAATGGACAGCGTGTAACTCTGATACAGGTCATACAGCCAACCGGCAGCACTCCCCCCGCCAACGGCGGCGATCCCCACGGCGATGTACAACGCCCCCAAAATGGCGCCCAGATTGGCGGTGCCGAACCATGTACTGGCCACTGCCGGGTACAGCGCGATACAACCGCCGTTGGCCGCACCGAACAACAGCGCGAAAATCACCAGCGCGGTTAAGCTGTGCGCCACACTCCAAAAGCCGCACAACACGGCCAAACTCAACGTAACAATGACTAAAAAACGTCGCGCGCCCATGCGGTCGCCGATACGCCCCAACGCCAGACGGCCGCCGATATTACCCACGCCGATCAAGCCGATGAGCAGATTGGCCTGCGTTGCATTCAGCCCCTGTTGCAGCGCATAAGGATTAATATGAACCAATGCCAGAAACAGCCCGATCGAACCGAAAAATATCGCGATGAAAAACCACCAAAATTGGGCTCGGCCAGCGGCCTCTCGCAGCGTGACGCTACCGCTGAACCCTGGACACTGCATTGAGGTCGCCTCAACGGGACGAAGCCCATCGGGATATTCGCCCACGTCCTCTGGCCGGCCTCGTAAAATGAAGGCGGCAGACAACCCCAACACGGCGATAGCGACGGCATAAACTTGCAGAGTGCTTTGCCAGGACAAATGTTGCATCAGCCCACCGGCCACCATTGGTCCCACCAGCGTTCCCAAGCCGGTGCCGGCCAGCGCCAAGCCGGAAGCCGAACTGCGATGAACGATGAACCAACGTTGGATGGTTGAAACAGCCGGCACGTAAACCAATCCGACGCCAACCCCTACCAACAGACAAAACGTGAGCAAAAACGTCGACAGTGACGACGCCAGCAGGCTACTGCCAAAGAATCCCAGCGAAAGCAGTAAAATACCGATACCGGTTACCGTTCTCACCGAAGTGCGATCGCTCCAGGCACCGGAAAATACCCCAACGGCATAGTAAATTAACGCCGTCAGCGAGAAGATTGAGGCGGTAGAAAAACGCCCGGCGTCAAAGTTCGTCTGTAATGCGGTAAAAAATGCCCCGAATGAGTAAGCGGAGCCAAAAATAACCGCCAGCAAGAGATGTACGGCGCCAACCATATACCAACCGCGGAACTGCCTGGTCTTTTTCATTATAAATTCCCATCGTAATTAACACTTTGTTCGCCAAAGCTCGAGTTTAGGAAATTGGGCCCCGCACAGCCTTCTTTGAAGTGCGTGTCATAACCTGCCGCATCCAGACAGGTTTTCAAGCCACTCCCAATAACATTACTCCGAAAAACGACACCGAATGAGAATGACCTGAAAATGTCTGAACGGCTGGCAACCGCCGCCAGAAGTCACTGATATCAGAACGATGACGTAATGGTGGAAAGTCTAGTTTTGTCATATCTCAGCCATAGGTATAGTTGTATAGACAAGCTAATGGCAAGACTATTTTCCAAAACTTGTGATCGGCACTGGTGTTAAAAAATAAAAACAATAATATATACACCAACTTTATAAATGCCAAAGAAAATCACAAGTGATAATATATAAAGAAGAAATATGCCACATTATTCATCTATCACGATAAAGATGAACAGCGTAGCTTGGCAGAGGGTTAACTAATCAAACAGATAACTAGCAAGCAAGTTAAATATTAAACAATGCCAAATAAGGCATGCTCATTTTTATTATTTATTTCATTAACACGAATGCGGATATCCTGAGGAAAGGCCGACAGAAATCAATTATCGGCCACCAACGTTTACCGCTCCCGCAGCACCTTATCGATCAGCCCCCAGGCCGCCGCTTCGTCGGCGGTCATGAAGCGATCGCGATCCAGCGCCTGCTCCACCGCTTCATCACTCAGGCCGCAATGTTGGGCGTACAGCCGGATCACCCGGTCTTTGGTGCGCCTCATCTCTTCGGCGTGGATCAAGATGTCGGAGGCCTGCCCCTGAAAGCCGCCCAGCGGCTGGTGCACGTGCAGGCTGGCGTTGGGCAGCGCCATGCGGTGCCCCGGCTCGCCGGCCATCAGCAGGAACGAGCCCATCGAACGCGCGGTGCCCATGCACAGGGTATGCACCGGCGCGCGCAGGTACTGCATGGTGTCGTAAATCGCCAACCCGCTGGTGATCGCCCCACCCGGCGAGTTGATGTACAGATGGATCGGTTTTTCCGGGTTTTCCGCCTCCAGAAACAGCAGCTGGGCGCACAGCATTTCGGCCACGTCGTCGTTGACTTCACCGTTGAGGAACACGATCCGATCGCGCAGCAGGCGCGAATAAATATCAAAGGAACGTTCTCCCCGGCTGGTCTGTTCCACCACCATCGGGACGAGCATCATCTTCTCACGCATCGGTGAACTCCTGGGTTGGCAACAAAGGGAAGTGTGTTTAGCGCGTCAGGCGGCGCGCATCACCGTCGTCGGGCCGTCGTTGGCGGCGTCGAGCTGGTGAATAATCCGCAACAGGCTGCCGCCGCCGGCATCCGGCACAATCTGCAGCGTCACTACGCTTTCGAGGAACGGCGGTTGGTCGTCGCGCAGGCGATAGCTCACCGCCTCGCCCGGCGTGGTGGCCAGCGGCTCGGCCTGCGCCAGATCCCCCGTCGGCAGCCACTGCTCGCGCAGCTCGGGAATGCTGAGCGCCCGCCACACTTTTTCCGCCGGCGCATCGAGCGAATACTCCAACACCAGCCGATCGTGCGGCGGCGGCTCAGCCCGTTTGTTCATTGATCCATGTCCTTCAGTAAGGTTTGCAGCGCGTCGATGCGCGCCGGCCACCAGGCGCGGTACTTCGCCAACCACAGGGCGATCTGCGCCAGCCCGTCCGGGTCGACCTGATAATTGACGCAGCGCCCCTGCTTCGCCTCGCGCACCAGCCCGGCATTGCGCAGCACCGCCAGATGTTGCGACATCGCCGACTGGCTGATGGGCAGCCCTTCGCGCAGCGCGCTGGCGTTCATGCTGCCGGCGGCGAGTTTGTCGAAGATGGTGCGGCGGGTCGGATCGGCCAACGCCTTGAAGATGTCATTTTCGTTCATATAAACACATTAGTATTCACTTATGTATTATGCAAACGCAGACGTGGATTTTTTACACAAGCGAGACTCCGCGCCTGAGCGCGGAGCCGATAGAGGTGAGATTACAGCGGCTTATTGCAAGCGGGCGTGGTCAGCGCGGGTTGCCCGGCCGGCGCCCCTTCCTGCGCTTCCAGCGCGAGGCGCGCCAGCGGCATGTCTTCGTGGTAGCGCGCCTCGGCGTTCAGGGTCTTCGAGTAGCGGTTGTACTTCCACCAGGCGTATCCCAGGAACACCACCAACCCGCCGACGTTATAGAACACGATGGTCATGATGCTGGCGCCGGTCGGGAACGTCGAAGCGAAGAAACCGACGGTGAAGATGGCGATCAGCACGCTGACGATGGCGATGCCCTGCAGGCGCGAGCCCATTTTGAAATCGCGCGCCACCCGGTCGTACTTCAGCCGCAGATTCAGGTAGGCCAGCATGATGAACAGCGGCGGCAACATCGAGGCGGCGGCGGTCATGTTGATCAGCGTGTTCATCAAATCCTGCACGCTGCTGGAACCCAACGTCGGGATCAGCATCAGCGGGATGACGATGAAGAACTGGATCCAGGCCGCGCGCGTCGGCACGCCGTGCCGGTTCAGGCGAATGGTTTTCTCGCCGAAAATGCCCTTCGGGATTTCGGTGAAGAAAATCTTCACCGGCGCCGCCGTCCACATCAACAGCGAACCGAACATGGCGGTGAAGGAAACAATGCCGACAAAGCGGTTCATCAGCACCGTCGGCAGGCCGAAGTGCGCCGACAGGCCTTCGAACACCTGAACCGTGCCGCCGGTAAAGTGCAGATCGGTGCGGTGCACGAATACGTTAATCAGCAGCGAAGACACCGAATACAGCACGCCGATGAACAGCCCGGAAACGATGATCACCTTCACGAAGGCGCGGCTGCCGCCTTTCACATCGTTCACGTACACTGCCACGGACTCCGCCCCGCCCGCCGCCTGGAAGATCCAGGCGGTAATGCCGAGGAACGCCCAGTTGAAGTTCGGCGTCATCGCCTGCACGTTGATCGGGTCGGCCGGCTCGATGCCGCCCAGCACCGCTGCGCCCGCCAGAACGATGTAGGAAAACGTCAGCAGCAGCATCAGCGACGAAGTGACGGAGGTCATCGGCCCCAGCAGTTTTGCGCCGCTGTTGGAGATGTAGGTCGAGAAGGCGAACAGGAAGATGCTGATGATCGCCGTGGTCAGCGGGGTAAACACATAGTCATAGCCCAGGAACGCGTAAGAAGCGTAGGCGATGACGCGCGGCAGCAGCGCGGTAAAAAAGAACAGGTTTACGAACCAATAGGTGTAGGCGGTGATAAACGCCCAGCGCCCGCCGAGCGCGCTTTTCACCCAGGCATAAACGCCGGCCTCGGAGTTGCGGTTGAGCGAGACGAACTCGGCGATGATCAGGCAAAAGGGAATGAAGTAAATGATCGTCGCCACCAGGAACACCGGCGACGAGGCGATGCCGAGCTGAATATTGTTGTTAATCACGTTGTTGAAACTGAACACTGCCGCAAACGTCATCGACAGCAGACCAAACTTGCCGATGGTGTTTCTGTTCGACGCAGCCATAGAGATTCTCCGAATGGTGTAGGGGACTTCGGTTTGTTGTTATCGATCGGCGAGCGCGCTATTTATTGACGAAATAGCTGTCTTCCACCGTCACTTTTAAAATGACTTTTTTTACCTTGCCGCTTTCTGCGAAGCGGTGAGCCTGGTGGTTTTCGAAGATCACCACGTTGCCTTTGCCGACCCGGCGCCTCTCGCCTTCGCCGCTGAAAAACTCGCGGTCGGTTTCGTCCTGATAGGGCGCCACCGTCGTCAGCGCCCGTTTGTCGGCAACCTCGACGGTCTCTTCCCCGTCGAGGTAATAGTGCACGTCGAAGTAACGGCGGTTGCCCTCCAGCCAGCCGTGCTGGCGGCCGGCGCCGACGCTCAGCCGATACGTCAGCGAGTCGCCGATCGAATGGCACACGTTTGGGCTGATGCGCTCGACATTGGCGATCGCTTCCATGCAACGCAGCCACTTCTTGCCGCTGTGATAAATGCGCTGGAACTCCGCCAGGGATTCGAGAATGATCATGCGTTTTCCTCCGCAGACTGCGGGTGGTGGTGAGCAGGCGCGAAGTCATAACCGGCGAGCGCGGCGCCCTGCGTTTGCCGCCCGTCGAACGGCACCAGCGTGAAGCCGTAGCTGAACGGCGCCAGATAGACCCGGTGGGTATCCAGCACTTCGGAGCCCCAGGAGTTGGAGCCGAGGCCGAGGATCTGGTCGTCCAGGTTCAGCGTCAGGCAGTCGCTCGGTTCCAGCTCGTTGATGTGTTGGGCCTGGTGCAGCATCTCGACGCTGTAAGGCCACAGGCTGAAGTTGATCGGCCGCCGCGGTTGGATGAAGATCCCCTTGCCCGCCGCGTCCTGCAGGCTCAGCCAGCGCACGTCCTGCCGGTTGCCGTTGTCCTGCGGGAACGGATAGTGTTCGAACAGCGCCTCGGCGCGCTGCCGGTAGTGGCCGATGAGGTTGGCTCGGCAGCTGTCGCGGTAGTTCTCGCCCGGCCCGCGGCCGTAGTATTCCACCTGCACGAAGCGGCGACTGATGCCGAAATCGAGACCGATTTTCGGGATAATCTGCCGGAAATCGCCATAAGGCTCACCGGACAGATCCAGGCTGACGTAGCCCTGCGGGGAGATGCGCCAGCGGTAGGTGCAGCGCATGCCGAAGTCGAACACCGGCGGCGCAATCAGGCTGTGCACCTCGAGCAGCAGATCTTCGCCCTGCCATTGCCGGCTGAGGCGGCGGAAGTGCTGCTGCATGATGGGGAAATGTTGCGGCAGCCAAATCCCCTCATATTCCTGTTTATGGTTATCGATCAACGGTTTGAAGAAGGTGATGCGCGGCGCGCGCCCCACCATTTCTTCATCGTCTACCCGCCACGACAGCAGTTCGCCGCTCAGCAGCGAGAACGCCAGCTGGAACCGGCCGCCGCTGACGAGCAGCTGATGATTCTCCTCGCGGCATTGCAGCGCCGGCGCATCGGCCAACGGTGGAGCCGGTCGCCGCGTCGCCGCCTGGCGCAGATGCTGATAATGCCCCAGCCGCTGGCCGCTCTCGCTGTAGCGGGTGGCGCTGTCCTTATGCACCGCCACGTCGATCAGCGTTTCCCCCTGCCCCAGCGCCAACACCGGCAGATGCATGTCTTCGCTCTCGCCCGGCTGTAGATGCGGCAGCTTGAATTCGTAACTTGCCACCTGGCGGCCGTCGGTCTTGACGCTGACCTTCAGCGTGATATCCGCCAGCGAGCTGAACCAATAGCGGTTTTTCACCCGCAGCACGTCACCCGCCCCCTCTTCCGCCGTCACCTCCACCGGGCACAGCACCTGCTGGTATTCACGCAGGCCGGGGCCGGGGCGCTGGTCCGGATAGATCAGGCCGTCCATGCAGAAGTTGTAGTTGTTCGGGTAGTCGCCGTAATCGCCGCCGTACTGGTAGCGCTCGCGCCCCTGCGCGTCGTGGCTCAGCAGCCCGTGATCGCACCACTCCCAGATGTAGTGCCCCTGCAAACTGGCGTGACGGTTGAACACCGACTGGTATTCGAACAGCCCGCCGGGGCCATTGCCCATCGCGTGGGCGTACTCGCACAGGATGCGCGGTTTGGGGTGCGGGTATTCGCCGAAGGCGTTCATCATCGCCACGCGGGAATACATGGTGCTGATCACGTCGGTCACTTCGGCGTCGCGATCTTCTTCATAGTGGATCAGACGGGTCGGATCGAGCGCTTTGCAGCGCCGGGCCATGGCGCGAATGTTGCAGCCGTAGCCGGACTCGTTGCCCAGCGACCAGATGATGATCGACGGGTGGTTTTTCTGCGCCGCCACGTGGCGCTCGATGCGCTCGACGTAGGCCTGTTCCCAGCGAGGATCGTCGGTGATGCGGCTCAGATCGCCGACGTTGGCGAAGCCGTGGCTTTCCAGATCGGTCTCCGCCATCACGAACAGGCCGTAGAGATCGCACAGCTCGTAAAAGCGCGGATCGTTGGGGTAATGGGCGGTGCGCACCGAGTTGATGTTGTGCTGCTTCATCAGCACGATGTCGCGCTCCACCCGCGCCATATCGACGGCGCGCCCTTTGCGGTGATCGTGATCGTGGCGGTTGACGCCGTGCAGCTTGAGGTAGCGCCCGTTGACGTACATCAGCCCGTCGCGCACCGCGATCTCGCGGAAACCCACCCGCTGCGGCACCACGCCCAGCAGGTTGCCGGCGCCGTCATACAGGCTGAGCAACAGCTGATACAGGTAGGGATTTTCCGCATTCCACTGCTGCGGGCGGCTGACCGGCAGTTCGAAACGGCAGCTCAGCGCCTGCTCGATGCGCAGATCGTCGCGCCACTGCTCCGCCACGCAGCGATCGCCGTCGAACAGTTGCGCCTGCAGGCGGCAGCCCTCGGCGGCCTGCACACCGAGATGGCGCAGCTCGGCGTCGATCGCCAACTGCGCGTCGCAATAGCGCTCATCAAAGGTGGTGACCAGCGTCAGGTCGTGAATGTGGATAGCGCTCTGGCCGATCAGATAGACGTCGCGGAAGATGCCGGCCATCCACCACATGTCCTGATCTTCGATGTAGGTGGAATCGGCCCACTGCATCACCCGCACCGACAGCAGATTCTCGCCCTGCCGCACATAGGGGCTGATGTCGAACTCGGCGCACAGCCGGCTGCCCTTGCTGAAGCCGACATAGTCGCCGTTAACGTACACTTCGAAGTAGGTTTCCACGCCGTCGAATTTGATCAGCACCTGCTGATCTTGCCAGCCGGCGTCGAGCGTAAAGGGGCGCTGATAGGCGCCGGTGGGATTGTTGGTCGGCACGTAAGGCACGTCGATCGGGAACGGGAAGCCCTCGTCGGTGTACTGCAGGTGGCCGTGCCCTTCCAGCTGCCACATGCCCGGCACCGCCATATCGCCCCAGTCGTTCATCGGCTCCCGGTAAAACGCCGCCGGCACCTGCGCCGGGTGCTCGAAGAAGCGAAAACGCCAGCGGCCGCTCAGCAGCTGGAAGCGCCGGCTGGCGTTGCGATCGAAGCTCAGCGCCTGCCCGGCGTCCGCGTAGCTGAAGAAGCTCGCGCGCGGCGCCAACCGGTGCTCCGACTGTTTTTCAATGTTTTCCCAATTATTCACGTCACGTCTCCCGACACCTGTGCAATGCGGAAACGATAGTAAATATTTAGTAAAAACTACAGTTGATATTTACCAAATGACGACAGGATCACAATAAATCTCAAATGCCTTTTTTTATCATGACGTTAATTTTGGGCGCCAACGCAACGCCCCGCCGAAGCGGGGCCGGTCAGGCGACGGTGGTGTCGCGCAGCTGCAGCGAGCTGGGAACGAAGATCGACAGCGGGACGGCGCGCTCATCGCGCAGCCGCTCCGCCAGCAGGTTGACGGCCTGTGCGCCCATGGTCTCCGAAGGGATGCGCACCGTGGACAAGGCGGGGAAAATAAAGCGGGCGGTGGGAATGTCGTTGACGCTGATCAGCGCGATCTGCCCCGGCACCTGAATGCCGTGTTCGTGCAGCGCACGCAGCACGCCGATCGCGATCGAATCGGTCGCCACCAGCAGCGCCGGCGGATAGCCATTCTTGCTCTGCAACATCGCTTTGGCGCACTGGTAGCCCGACTGGCTGCTGAAATCACCGTGGTAAATGTCCTGCGCTCGCACCACGTTTTGCTGCCGGCCATACTCGACGAACGCCTGCTCGCGCTGGTCGATGCCGGCCGGATCGTCGCGCCCGCCGATAAAGCCGATGCGCTGATAGCCGCGGCCGATGAAGTAGTCGATCACCTTGCGGCTGATCTTGTACAGGTCGACATTGACGCAGTCGAACCGCTCATCCTCCACCACGCCGTCGATGAATACGACCGGCGTTTCCTGCTGCCTGAGCTGCTCATACAGCGCGGGCTGTGGCCGGCCGATCACCAGCAGGCCGTCGGCGGCCGGCAGTGCCTTGTCGCCGTTGAAGTCATATCCGGCGCTCAGCGCCACGCCCAGCTTTTCGCACTGCGTTTCGATGCCGTAGCGCATCGCCAGGTAATAGGGATCGTTGATCTCCACGCCCTGCGTATAGGTGAACAGCGCGGCGAAATGCAGGCGTTGCCCGCTTTGCCGTTTGGAAGGTGCAACCTTGTATTCGAGGCGCTCCGCCGCTTCCAGGATCTTCTGGCGGGTTTGCGCCTTCACGCTCAGGGTGGGGTCGTCATTCAACACGCGCGAAACGGTGGCGACGGACACATTAGCGGCTTCAGCAATTTCCTTCAGTGTGGCCATAGAGTCCCAATGCACAGACGAAAAACGGTAGCTTAATCGGATAGCGCCACGGCGTACAGCGCCGCCCGCCTCCTCTCCTTCCCAGACCGGGTCAGCGCACGCTCATGTCAGCCGTTGCCGGGCGCCTGCAGCGAAAGATACCCATTTCGCCCGCTGTGATCAAGTTAACGATTTACTGATTTAAGCGTATTTTTTACTAAATATTTTACTAATATACCTGCCGTTTACTGCCCCATGAGGGCGGACTTTTTCTCTTCTCCCAGGGATCCGGGAGCGACCTCGCGTGAGCCGCCGCTCGGCTGACGTTCCGATCCATCCAACACCAGGCTATGCCCCATGAAATCACTAAGCCATCACGCCCTGTTGCCCTTGTTGCTGCTCGTTAATGCGCCCGCCTGGGCGGCGCAGGAACCGGTGACCCCGGCGGAGCGCAATCAGCTCCCGCCGCCGCCGCTACCCGATAGCACCGCGACCGCCCTGCGTTTTTACGGCGAGCTCGGCATCGGCGGCAGCGTCTATTTGAACGGCGAACATCAGCATAAATACAGCGACGGCACCTATATCGAAGGTGGCCTGGAGATCAAACGGGGCCACTGGTTCGGCCTGATTTACGGCGAAGGCTGGACCGTGCAGGCGGACAGCCAGGGCCACGCCTGGACGCCGGACCACAGCTGGGGCGGCTTCGAGGGTGGGTTGAACCGCTTTTACGGCGGTTACCGCACCGACGACGGCACCGAGATGATGCTCAGCGTGCGCAACGATTCGTCGCTCGACGATTTGCAGTGGTGGGGCGACTTCACACCGGAGTACGGCTACGTGATCCCCAACACCCGCGATCTCAGCTATGCCGCCAAGCTGCAAAACCTGACCGGGCGCTTTCGCTACAGCGTGACGGCGGCCCCGGAAAGCCGCATCGACGAGAGCAAGGCGCTGCTGCACTTCGGTAAATACGACCGCTATTCCGACAAGTATACCTACCGGGCGATGGTCAACGGCTACACCCAGTACGACCTGCAGGAGAATCTGACGCTGCTGACCGGCCTGGAAGTGACCGACGGCCTGGGGCAGCTGTTTCTGCTGGGGCTGCGCGGCAAACACCTGGCCGGCCGCGTCTGGCACCACACCGGCAAAGGCGACAGCGGCGGCCATCCCGGCAGCGAATCGGGCCTGATGCTCAGCGCGATGACGGAAACCGCCAAAGGGCTGTATCTCTCCACCGCCTACAGCTACGCCCGCCACCGGTTTGATCGCGCGGCGGACACCGCCACCTCATACGCCCAGTTTGGCGTCTGGTACGAATACGCCGGCGGCAAACTGGCCACCGCGCTGGACAGCAAATTCTTCATGCGCAACGACAGCACCGGTGCCAGCAACTCGGTGTTTCTGATGCAATATTTCTATTGGTAACCGTTGAGGCTCCTACGATGAACATGACTCCCCTGACCCCGCTGGCCACTGCCCTCATCCTCGCATGGGCGCTGACGGGCTGTGTGCCGAAAACGCCCGACGCCGACGCCCCGTTGGCCGAGCGCTATAAAAACGTCATCGACCGCCGCGGCGCGCCGCACTTTATGCTCGATTACGATTTCGACGATCACCAGCGCTTCAATCCGTTCTTCGATCTCGGCGCCTGGCACGGCCACCTGTTGCCGAGCGGGCCGGAAGGCATGGGCGGTTTCCCCGGCCCGGCGCTGCTGACCGAAGAGTACATCAACTTTATGGCCAACAATTTCGATCGGCTCAGCGTCTATCGAGACGGTAAACCGGTGCATTTCACCATGACGGCCTACAGCCTGCCCGGCGCCCTGGTGCAGCGGCTCAGCGCGCCGGGCGTGACCGTCAACCTGACGCTGCGCTTCGCCGCCGCGCGCACCTCGCTGCTGGAAACCCAAATCCTGACCGACACGCCGCTGGAGCTGGTGTGGGACGGTGAATTGCTGGAGCGCTACGCGGCCAAAGAGCAAAAGCCGCAGCCGCCGGCGACCCTCGAGCAGGCGTTTCCGGACTACACGCGCCGCATTGTGCCGACGGCTGACGGCCTGCGCGTCACCTTCGGCAAGGTGCGCGCGCCGTCGCAGCTGATGACCTCGGGCCAGTCCGAATATCAGATCCACAAATCGCTGCCGCAGCGCACCACGGTCGACGGCCACCGCTTCCGCGCCACGGCGCGCATCACCGGTTCCACCACCCTGTACACCACCTACTCGCACCTGCTCACCGCCGAAGAGGCACAGCGCGAACAGCGCGCTATCGCCGATATCCTCGCTCACCCGCAGCGCTATATGGCCGCGTCGGCCCAGCGCTGGGAACGCTATCTCGCCACTGGGCTCAGCAACCCGCACGCCACGCCGGAACAAACCCGCGTGGCGGTCAAAGCGATGGAAACGCTGAACGGCAACTGGCGCGGCGCAGCCGGAGCGATGAAGTTCGACTCGGTCACCCCGTCGGTGACCGGGCGCTGGTTCTCCGGCAACCAAACCTGGCCGTGGGACACCTGGAAACAGGCCTACGCCATGGCGCACTTCAACCCGGACGTGGCCAAGGACAACATTCGCGCAGTGTTCGCCTTCCAGATCCGACCGGGCGACGCCCTGCGCCCGTGGGACGCCGGTTTTCTGCCCGACCTTATCGCCTACAACCCCAGCCCGGAGCGCGGCGGCGACGGCGGCAACTGGAACGAGCGCAACACCAAGCCGAGCCTGGCGGCCTGGGCGGTGATGGAGGTGTATCGCGTCACCGGCGATAAGGACTGGCTGGCGGAGATGTACCCGAAGCTGGTGGCCTACCATGACTGGTGGCTGCGCAACCGCGATCACAACGGCAACGGCGTGCCGGAGTACGGCGCCACCCGTGACAAAGCGCACAATACCCCCGACGGGCGCATGTTGTTTACCGTCAAACGCGGGCAGCGCGAGCAAACGCTGGCCGGCCTCGACAATTACGATCGCATCGTGCGCGAGGGGCAGTACGACAGCATCGAGATCCCGGCGCAGACCGCCGCCTCCTGGGAGTCGGGCCGCGACGACGCGGCGATATTCGGCTTTATCGATCCGGATCAATTGGCGCGCTACGTGGCGCAGGGCGGCAAACGCGAAGACTGGCAGGTAAAATTCGCCGAAAACCGCGCGCCGGACGGTACGCTGCTCGGCTACTCGCTGCTGCAGGAGTCGGTGGATCAGGCCAGCTATATGTACAGCGACAACCGCTATCTGGCGGAGATGGCCGATATTCTGGGCCGCGGTGCCGAGGCCGCTGCCTTCCGCGCCAAAGCCGACCGGCTGGCGGCCTACATCAACACCTGCATGTTCGACAAGCAGAGCGGTTTCTTCTATGACATCCGCATCGAAAGCCGGCCGTTGGCCAACGGCTGCGCCGGCAAACCGATCGTCGAACGCGGCAAAGGGCCGGAAGGCTGGTCGCCGCTGTTCAACGGCGCCGCCAGCCAACCGCACGCCGATGCGGTGGTCAGGGTGATGAAGGATCCGCGCGAGTTCAATACCTACGTGCCGCTCGGCACCGCGGCGCTGACCAATCCGGCGTTCGGCGCGGACATCTACTGGCGCGGCCGCGTGTGGGTCGATCAGCTGTATTTCGGCCTCAAGGGCATGGAGCGCTACGGCTATCGCGACGATGCGGTGGCGATGGCGCAGGCCTTCTTCCGCCACGCCGACGGCCTGGTCGCCGACGGGCCGATCCGCGAGAACTACAACCCGCTCACCGGCAAGCAGCAAGGCGCGCCGAACTTCTCCTGGAGCGCGGCGCACCTGTACATGCTGTATAACGACTTCTTCACGCAATAAGCCGCAGCGGCCACCGCCATCGTTGCCCGGCGGTGGCCCGCGTTTATGAGCGGATCGGGATCACCAGCACGTCGATATTCAGCTGGTTGATGGCATTGCGGGTGGAAGAAAACAGGTTGCTCCACAGATCGTGGTGATGGCCGAACACCAGCAGATCGATGTTCTTATCCACGGCTGCCGTACGCAGTTCATCGACGAAGCCGCCGCGCCCAATAATCACCTCCGCGATCGGGTAATTGACGTTTTGCGTGGTGGGCTCCAGCTCTTTGCGGATCTTCTCTTCGAACGGCACGCCGTCATAGCTGCGCTCCGAAAAGCCGATCGCCGCGTGGTAGGTGTCGTAGTGAACGTCCACATAGATCAGTGAGAGTTTGGCCTGCAGCGCCTCCGCCAGCAGCGCCCCCTTTTCGACCAGCCGTTTGCCGTCATCGCTCAGATCGGTGGCGATGACAATATGGTGGTAACACATAGCGCCTCCTGTCATGGACTCGGTAGAGCCGAGGCTCCGATATCACGCCGGGGTCATATCGTTATGGTTAATTTTAGTTCAGAAATGGCGCGTATGACGGGTGGCGACGCGGTGGGAAAGCCCCGTTGCCGGGGCTGAAGGCAAAAATTACTTCTCGCGCTGCGCCTCAAACCAGACGTTGCACAGCGACAGGATCAGCGTGTTGGCGTCTTTCACCAGCACGTTATCGCCGGGCACCCCATCGGTGCCCTGATCGGTGATGCCTTTGATGGCGGTATCCGCGTGCTGAATGGCCACGCGTTCGACCGACGGCGTGCTGATGCCCAGCATCGGGAAATCGATGTAGGAGCTGCTGCCGGAATTGTCCTCGACAAACTCCTGCGCTTCTACGGTGCTGACGGTGGCCCCTTCGCTTTTCAGCGCCGTGCCGTTCCAGCTGAACGCATCCGCTTTGTAGCTGATTTTGCCGCCGATCAGGCTCTGCGCCTGCTGTTGATCCCAGCAGCCGGTGGTCTGGGTCGGCACAATTTTACTGACGCGCCAGTTGCCCAGCAGCTGTTTGGGGATCGGCCCGGTATCGCTCTCCGCCGCCCGAACCTGAGTCGCCGAGACGCAGGCCAACACCACCAGCGGCAGCAGCGCCTTGCTCCAAGTGTTCAATCGCATTGTCTTTTCCTTCGTTTCAGTACCCAGTCTGCCCTCACGGGCCAACGGCTATCATAATAAGCCCGCCGATTCGCCGTCAAAACAATCCGCACCGCGCCAGGCGGCGGCCGCTCATAGCTAATCGCTATGAGTCATAGTGAATCAGTATTTTGTTTTAGCCCAGCGATTACCTACAGTCACTGCCACTATTCTGCCCGCCAAAATTAGCAGGCAATGTTGAAAAGGACCCTGGGAAAATGACATTTACGCTGAAAAACCTCGCCCTGGCGCTGGCCGCCGCCGGCACGCTGCTGTTGACCGCCTGTGGCCCGACGGCACAGGACGATCACCACATCAAGGTCGGCATCAGCGCCGGTATCGATCAGTCGCTGTGGGCGGTGGTACAAAAGGTCGCCAAGCAGAAATACGATCTGGACGTGGAGGTGGTGACCTTCAACGACTACGTGCTGCCGAACGAAGCGCTGAACAACGGCGATCTGGACGTCAACGCCTTCCAGCACAAGCCGTATCTGGACAAGCAGATGCAGGAGCGCGGCTACAAGCTGGCGGCGGTGGGCAACACCTTCGTCTACCCGATCGCCGGCTATTCGAAGAAGATAACCGCACTCAGCCAGCTGC
Source organism: Serratia sp. 4542 (assembly GCF_016805595.1). NCBI lineage: Bacteria > Pseudomonadati > Pseudomonadota > Gammaproteobacteria > Enterobacterales > Yersiniaceae > Serratia > Serratia sp. 4542. The sequence goes on along the minus strand of NZ_RXKV01000004.1, from coordinate 22,458 downwards.
CGGACGGCGCGCAGGTGGCGGTGCCGAACGATCCGACCAACCTGGGCCGCTCGCTGCTGCTGTTGCAAAAACAGGGGCTGATCACCCTGAAAGAGGGCGTCGGCCTGCTGCCGACCGCGCTGGACATCGTCGGCAACCCGAAAAAGCTGAAGATCGTCGAGATTGAAGCGCCGCAGCTGCCGCGCGCGCTGGACGATCAGAAAGTGACGCTGGCGATCATCAACACCAACTATTCCAGCCAGATCGGCCTGTCGCCGGCCAAGGACGGGCTGTTTGTCGAAGACAAAAACTCGCCGTACGTCAACATCTTCGCCAGCCGCATCGACAACAAAGACAGCGAGAAAGTGAAGGATCTGGTCAAGGCCTATCAGACCGACGAAGTGGCGGCCAGCGCCGCCGACATCTACAAGGGCGACGCCGTCAAAGGCTGGTAACCCTCCCCCGCATGCCCGTGGCGCCCGGCCACGGGTTTTTCATTTCCGCCCCCCGCTGCATCGTTCAATTTTCGCCCGCTCAGATCACAAATCAAGCACTGCGCTTTAGGTGAATAAAGCTGCCATGTTGTATACAAGTTTGCGTAAATGTTTTCTATTTGTTTCAAAAAACCGCTGGGGAAAATAATGAAAAATAGAAAAATCAAAACGTTACTTGTTACCTGCGCCGTGGTCGGCGCCGCGTTGTTGGCCATCGCCGGCAAAGCGGAAAACGCCGATAAAACCTTCCTCTCCGTCGCCACCGCCTCCACCGGCGGTACCTACTACCCGATGGGCGTCGGGCTGGCCAACGTCTGGAGCAACCGGCTGAAGCACCAGGGGATTCAGGTCACCGGCCAATCCTCCGCCGGCTTGATCGAGAATATCGACCTGCTGCAAAAAGACGAGGCGCAGTTGGCGATTTTGCAAAGCCTGATCGCCGTCGAAGCCTATCAGGGCGTGCGTAACTTCGACGGCCGCGCCTACGGCGATCTGCGCTCCATCTCCATGCTGTGGCCCAACGTCGAACACTTCGTGATGCTGGAAAGCCGGGTGAAAGACGGCACGCTGAACGATATCGCCGGCACGCGCTTTTCCGTCGGGCCGCAGGCCAGCGGCACCGAACAGTCGACGATGATCATCCTGCAGGGCGTCAACCTGACCAAAAAGTCGCTGTCGGCGGAATACCTCGGCTACGGCGACACGGTTTCCGCGATGCGCGACGGGCGCCTGGACGGCGGCGCCCTGCCCGCCGGGGTGCCGGCCGCCGCCGTCACCGATATGTATGCCAGCGGCGTGCCGGCACGCATCCTGGAAGTCACCGACGAACAGCTGGCCAGCATCAACGCCATCGCCAACTCCTGGTTCCGTTTCGACATCAAGGCGGAGACCTACCCGCGCCAGCCCAAGGCGGTCGCCACCATCGCACAGCCCAATATTCTGGTGGCCCTCAGCCGGCTCGATGAAAAGTTGGTGTACGACCTGACCAAAACGATGTTCGAGAACCTGCCGGAAGTGCACCAGGTACACAGCTCGGCCAAATACATCTCGCTGGAAAATGCGCTGAAAGGCGTTTCCGTGCCGCTGCACCTCGGCGCCTATCGCTACTACCGCGAAGCCGGCGTCGAGATACCCGATTATCTGATCCCGCCGGAAGCCGCCGCGCTGGCCGCCAACCCTTAATCCAGGAGGACGTATGAGCACTCACTCTTCTTCACCGCAGCCCGCCGTCGATCTGGACAAAGAAGCCGGCGCCGGCAATCGGCCGCTGAGCGGCGTCTATTTGCAGCTGGCAACCGTCCTGGCGATCGCCATCTCCGCCTATGCCATCTACGCCAACGCGCTGTCCAACACGCAGGAGTTCTACCGCAACACCACTTTCCTGAGCGGTATTCTGATCCTGGGCTTTATCCTGTTTCCCTTCTCGGCCCGGTACGCCACCCGCAGCTTCAACCGCTGGGACTATCTGTTCATCATCCTGACGCTGGTCAGCTACGGCTATTTCTACGTTAACTACGTCGATCTGCACGTGGTGCGCAAGAGCATCCCCAACACCACCGATTATGTGATGGCGGCGATCGGTATCGGCGTGCTGTTCGAAGCCGCGCGGCGCACCACCGGCTATTTCATCCCCGGCCTGGCGAGCTTCGCCATTATCTATGCGCTGTTCGGGCAGTACTTCATGGGCATCTTCGGCCACGGGGGCTTCTCGGTAGAACGCCTGCTGTATCGGCTGTTCATGACCGGCGAGGGGATTTTCGGCATCACCCTGTCCACCGCCTCCACGGCCATCGTGGTGTTTATTCTGTTCGGCGCCTTTCTCAGCGTCAGCGGCGCGACCGCGCTGTTCAACGATCTGGCGCTGGCCGCCGCCGGACGCCGCCGCGGCGGCCCGGCCCAGGTGGCGGTGATCTCGTCGGCACTGACCGGCTCGTTGAGCGGCAGCGCGGTGGCCAATGTCGCCACCACCGGCACCTTCACCATTCCGCTGATGAAAAGCATCGGGCTGTCGTCCCGCTTCGCCGGCGCCGTGGAAGCCACCGCTTCCACCGGCGGCATGATCATGCCCCCCATCATGGGCGCGGCGGCGTTTATCATGGCCGGTTTCCTCGGCATCTCGTACACCACCATCGTCATCGCCGCCATCGTGCCGGCGCTGCTCTATTACGCCGCGCTGATCATGGCTATCGATCTGGAAGCCAAGAAACAGGGCCTGAAAGGCATCAACAAGGAGAACATCCCTGAGGTGCGCGCGGTGCTGAAGGCGCGCGGGCTGCTGCTGTTGCCGCTCGTCATCGTCATCGGCACGCTGCTGCTGGGCAAAACGCCGATCTATGCCGGCTTCCTCGGCATCATTGCCATCATCGTCGCCAGCTGGCTCACCCCCGACAGTTCGGTGCGCATGACGCCGAAAAAAATCGTTCTGGCCTTGAATGACGCGGCGCGCGGCTCGATTCAGGTCACCATCGCCTGCGCCGCCATCGGCGTGATCATCTGCGTGGTGACCATGACCGGCATCGGCTCCACGCTGGCGTTCAACATCGTCGCCATGACCGACAACACCCTGTGGATGATCCTGCTGGTGGTGATGCTGGTGTGCATCGTGCTCAGCATGGGGCTACCCTCGACCGCGCTCTACATCGTGGTCGCGGTGACCGTGTCGCCGATCCTGATCAAAGCCGGCGTGCTGCCGCTGGCGGCGCATTTCTTCGTGTTCTGGTTCGGCGCGTTGTCCAACATCACGCCGCCGGTGGCGCTGGCCAGCTACACCGCCGCCAGCATCGCCCGCGCCGATCCGATGCAAACCTCGTGGGACGCGGTGCGCCTGGCGCTGCCGGGCTTTATCATCCCGTTCATTCTGGTCTACAACCCGATGCTGTTGATGCAGGGTGACGATCTCAACCCGCTGTCGGTGCTGCATATGGTGATCAGCGCGCTGGTGGGGATCTACGCCCTGTCGATCGCCAGCGCCAATTTCTGGCTGATGAAGACCCACTGGCTGGAGCGGGTGCTGTTTACCGCGGCGGCGATTTTACTGATCAAACCGGGCCTGATGACCGATCTGGGCGGTGCGGCCCTGATCGCCGCCGCCGCCGCCATGCACCTGCTGCGCTATAAACAGCGCGCCGCGCTGCCGGGAGGCGCGTCATGATCCGCAAGGTCACGCGCCAGAAAGCCTCTCATCAGGTGCTGGCGCAGCTGAAAGCCGGTATCAACGATGGCACCTTTCCGGTCGGCGAGAAGCTGCCGTCGGAAAACGTGTTGGCGGACGCGTTCGGCGTCAGCCGGGTGCCGGTGCGCGAGGCGCTCGGCGTGCTGGAGGTCAGCGGCATCATCTCCTCACGCCAGGGCGGCGGCCACCGGGTGGAACAGCATTCGCTGCTGAGCAAATACGAACCGCTGGTGATGGAGGTAGCCGACCGCCGCGAGGTGGAAGCGCTGCTGGAAATGCGCGAGGTCATGGAGCAGCAGGCGGCGCGCATGGCCGCCGAGCGCCGTACCGAACAGGAATTGCAGGCGATCGAACAGGCGCACCTCGCCTTTCGTCACTGTACGCTGAACGACGGCCAGATCGGCTATCGGCAGGACTACCTGTTCCACCGCGCCATCATGCAGGCTTCGCATAACCCCTTTTTCGTGCAGATCCTCGATAACATGCACGAGCTGTATCTGGGGGTGCTGGTGTACTCGCTCAGCAAAAACCTAGGGCGGCAGGCCGAGCGCCAGCGGGTGATCGACGAACATGAGCGGGTGTTTATCGCCATTCGCGACAGCGATGCGGCGGCGGCCACCGCCGCCATGCAAAGCCATCTGAACAACGTACGCGGCAAATTACGCCGCCTGGAAAACGAGGAGCAAGAGCCGTGATGTACGACGCGATCGTTATCGGTGCCGGCCTGGTGGGGCTCGGCGTGGTGAATGCGCTGCAGGAAGCGGATCCGCAGCGGCGCATTCTGATCCTGGAAAAAGAACGCGGCCCGGCGGCGCACCAAAGCGGCCACAACAGCAACGTGGTGCATTCCGGCATTTACTACACGCCCGGCAGCCTGAAAGCGCAGTTGGCAAAACAGGGCAACCGCAGCATGTTCGCCTTCTGCCGCGAACACGACCTGTATCACGACCAATGCGGCAAGGTGATTGTCGCCACCCAGCTAAACGAACTGGATCGGCTGGAGAACATCTATCAGCGCGGGCTGCAAAACGGCCTGCAGGTCACCCGGCTGTCACAGGCGCAGCTGCGGGAGCGCGAACCGCACGTCAATGGCCTTGAAGCGCTGCTGGTGCCCGACGCCGGCATCGTCAACTACGCGGAGGTGGCCGCCAAGCTGGCGGAGATCATTGTGCGGCGCGGCGGCGAGATCGCCTACGGCCATCAGGTTGAGGCCATCCGCGAGCACGCCGGCGGCGTCACCGTCACCGCCGCCGGCGACACCTTCGAGGGACGGCTGCTGATCAACTGCGCGGGGCTGTTCAGCGATCGCATCGCCAAATTGGCCGGTTACGAAACCGGCATGAAGATCGTGCCGTTCCGCGGTGAATACTATGTGTTGGACGACGCGAAAAACCACCTGGTCAACCATCTGATCTACCCGGTGCCCAACCCGGATTTCCCTTTCCTCGGCGTGCACTTTACCCGCATGTATAACGGCAAACGCGACGTCGGCCCCAATGCGGTGCTGGCCTTCAAACGCGAAGGCTACCGCAAATGCGACTTCAGCCTGCGCGATCTGAGCGAGGTGCTCGGCTATCGCGGCTTTTGGAAAATCGCCGGCAACTACCTCGGCGAAGGGCTGGCGGAAATGCGCCGTTCGCTGTCGCGCCGCCGCTTTGCCGAGAACGCCCGTCGGCTGATCCCGGCGCTGCAGGAGCAGGATATCCGGCCCGGCCCGGCCGGCGTGCGCGCTCAGGCGCTGACCGCCGACGGCAAGCTGGTGGACGACTTCCATTTCGTGCAGGGTAAACGCTCGCTGCACGTGTGCAATGCCCCTTCTCCAGCGGCGACTGCCTCGCTGGAGATCGGCCGCGAGATCGTGCGCCGCCACCTGTCCGCTTTCTGACGCCCGCTGAGGCCACGGCGCCCGTGGTCTCAGCCGCGCTGGATAGACACCCCGCCATCCACCAGCATCGCGGTGCCGGTGATAAATGAGGAAGCGTCAGACGCCAGATACAGCGCCGCCTGCGCGATCTCCTCCGGCATCGCCAGCCGCTTCAGCGCGTGCAGTTCGGCCACCTGCGCCAGCGCCTCCGGGGTATTGCTCATCTGCCGGCCCATCGCCGTATCGGTGCCGCCCGGCAGCAGTGCGTTCACCCGAATGCCGCGCCCGCCGAACTCCACCGCCAGCGCCTGCGTCAGGCCGATCAGCCCCGACTTGCCGGCCGCATAGGCCGCCGTGCCGGGAAACGCCGCGGTGTGGCCGACGAAGGTGGAGGTGAAAATCACCGAGCCCGCGCCGCGCGCCAGCATGGCGGGGATTTGATATTTGGCGCCGTAGTAGGCGCTCGACAGGTTGGTTTCCAGCACCTCGCGCCATTCTGGCGCGGTGAGCGCCAGCGACGGTCCCAGCGGCCCCAGCGTGCCGGCGTTGTTGAAGGCGATATCCAGCCCGCCGAATTCGTCGACCGCCGTTGCCGTCAGCCGTTCGGCGAAGGCTTCATCGCGCACGTCGCCCGCCACCGCGAGTGCCCGCCCCCCCTCGCGCCGAATGTCCTCCACCAGCTCCGCCAACAGCCGCTCGCGCCGGGCGCCCAACACCAGCGCAGCCCCCTGGCGGGCGAACAGCAGCGCCGCCGCCCTGCCGATCCCCGAACTGGCGCCGCCGATCACCGCCACCTTGCCGTTCAATGCGTTCATCGCTCATCCTCACGCGGTTTAAAGATCCTCAGTGTGAAGCAAGATCCCGCGCCGCGCTGGCCGCTAGCGGACATGTAACTGACGCCAATAAAAAAGGCGCTGCAAGCAGCGCCCCGGCAACGCGGATCGGACGGTTAACTCACGGCCTGGCCGCATACTTCTGCATCGTGGTCGGTGTCACCAGCTCGAACGGGATCCAGTAATACGGCTCGAGCTTTTCACCGTTGATCATGCGCTGCGCCACATCGACCGAGGCTTTGCCCTGCCCGACCGCGTCCTGGAACACCGTGACCTGCATCTTGCCGGAGGCCAGCGCCTTGAGGCCGTCCGGCGTGGCGTCGATGCCGCCGATCAGCACTTTCTTGTCCGCCTTGCCCGCCTGCTGCAGCGCCATGATTGCGCCGATCGCCATCTCGTCGTTGTTGGCGGCGACGATGTCGATCGCTTCGCCGTTGGTCAGCCAGTTCATCATCAGGTCCATACCTTCACTGCGTGAATAGTTGGCGCTCTGCTTCTGCACCACCTTCATTTTCGGGTACTTGCTCACCACCTGCTCCACGTCTTTGGTGCGCTGCAGCGCGCCGGCGTCGGTCAGGTTGCCGACCATCACCGCCACGTTGCCCTGATAGCCGGCCAGCCGCGCCAGCTCTTCCATCTGCAGCGTGCCGGATTCCCGCTCGTCGGAGCCGACGAACACCACGCCCTGCGGCAGTTTGGCGTCGCCCGGCGTGCGGTTCACGTACACCAGCGGCACGCCGGCGGCCTGGACCATTTTGGTCATCACCGGCGTGCTGGCCGAATTGACCGGATCGACGATAATCGCGTCCACCCCGGTGCTGATAAAGCTCTGCACCTGATCGGTCTGGCGGCCGACGTCGCCGCGCGCGTCCTCAAACTGCACGGTGATGCCGCGCGCCTTAGCCTCCTTGTCGATCGCCTGGCGGATGATGGTGAGGAAGTTCTGGTCGAAATAGGCCATCGACACGCCGATGGTTTGCGCCCATGCCGGGGTAGACGCGCACAGCGCCACCGCCAGCCACAGCCCTTTCAGGTAATTCATGATGTGTCCCCCGGTAAAAAAGCGCCGCCGGCCAACCCTGGCGCCGGCGGCAATTCACGGCAATCAGTGTTTTTTACGGTTGCGCCGCATGTCGATCGACACGGCGGCGACGATAATCACGCCTTTGATGATGTCCTGAATGTAAGAATCGACGCCGATAAAGGTGAAGCCGCTTTTGATCAGGCCGAGGATCACCGCGCCGATCAACGTACCGGTGATGCGCCCGACGCCGCCCATCAGGCTGCTGCCGCCGATCACCGCCGCGGCGATGGCGTCCAGCTCGTAGGACATCCCCATGCTCGACTGGCCGCTGCTGACGCGCGCCGCCAGCACCACGCCCGCCAACCCCGCAAGGCCGCCGGCGATGGTGTAAACCGTCACCAGGTACTTATTGACGTTGATGCCGGAAACCCGCGCCGAGGTCATGTTGCCGCCGATGGCGTAGATGTATTTGCCGTAGCGGGTGTGCTTGAGTGCGATATGGAAGATCACCGCAATCACCAGGAAGATGATCACCGGCATCGCGCCCTGGCCGATTGACGTGAAGCCGTCCGACAGGAAGCTGACCGGGTTGCCCTTGGTGTAGTACTGCGCCAGGCCGCGCGCCGACACCATCATCCCCAGCGTAGCGATGAACGGTGGAATGCCGGTGCGGGTGATCAGGAAGCCGTTGATAAAGCCGCAGACGATGCCCACCCCGATCCCCGCGCCGATCGGGATCGCCGCCGGCAGATCGAGCAGCCCCGGATACATCGGCGAGATGCTGTCCGAGGTCTGCGCCAAGCTGGCCGCCACTACCGCAGTCAGCGCAATCAGCGAGCCTGAGGAGAGATCGATGCCGGTGGTGATGATCACCTGGGTGACGCCCACCGCGATGATGCCGATGATCGCCACCTGCAGCACGATCAGCAGCAGGCGGTTCGGGTTCAGCAGGAATGACTGATCGCGCATGTACCAGCCGAGGATTTCGAAGATCAGCGCGATGCCGATCATCACGATGAAGATGCCGGTATCCTTCGGCATTTTGCCGCTCAGCCCGGAGAACAGCGTTCCCTTGCCCGTTGAATCGGCGGAGAGCGGCTTCTCAATCTTTACGTTACTCATGGTGTTCACCCTTCGTTATTCTGAGGCCAGCGCCAGGATCTTCTCCTGGTCCGCGTCGTCTTTGTCCAAAATGCCGGTGATGCGGCCGCCGTGCATCACCATCACCCGGTCGCTCATGCCGAGGATCTCCGGCAGCTCGGAGGAGACCAGAATGATGGCGACCCCGCGGTTGGCCAGCTCGCTGATCAGGCGGTAGATTTCCGCTTTCGCCCCCACGTCGATGCCGCGCGTCGGTTCGTCGAGGATCAGGATTTTCGGCTGCGCCAGCAGCCAGCGCGCGATCAAGACCTTCTGCTGGTTGCCGCCGCTGAGGTTATTGATGATCTGATCCATGGTCGGCGTTTTGATGTTGAGCTTTTTAATCTGATCCATGCAGTCTTTGGCCATCTGCACGTGGCTGACGAAACCGTTCTTGCCGATGTATTCCGACAGGTTGACGATGCTCATGTTCTCGACCACCGACAGCACCAGAAACAGGCCGGATTTCTTGCGGTCTTCGGTGAGGAACGCCAGCCCGCTCTCGATCGCCTTCGCCGGGGAATCCACTTTTACCGCCTGGCCTTCGATAAAGATCTCGCCGCCGTCCGCCGGGTGCATGCCGAACAGGCTCTCCATCACTTCGCTGCGCCCGGCGCCCACCAGCCCAGCAACGCCGAGGATCTCGCCGCGCTTGACGCTGAACGATACGTCATGGAACCAGCCGCTGCGGCGCAGCCCCGCCACCCGCAGCACTTCCTCGCCGATATTGTTGTTGAATTTGGGGAACATCTGCGTCAGTTCTCGCCCCACCATCATGGTGATCAGCGACTGTTTGGTCAGGTTTTCGGTTTTGTCGCAGGCGATGAAGGTGCCGTCGCGGAAAATGCTCACTTCGTCGGTGATGGCGAAGATCTCGTCCATCTTGTGGCTGATATAGATGATGCCTTTGCCCTGCTCGCGCAGCTCGCGAATGATGGCGAACAGGTGCACCACTTCGCCTTCGGTCAGCGCCGAGGTCGGTTCATCCATGATCAGCACGTCGGCGTTGTAGGATACCGCCTTGGCGATCTCCACCATCTGTTGGTTGGCGATGCTCAGCTCGCCCACCAGCGTTTCCGGCTGCAGTTTGATGTTCAGCCGCGCCAGCAGTTCGCGGGTCTGTTCGTTCAGCTGTTCGTGGTTGACGAACCCCAGCCGCGCCGGCTCGCGCCCCAGCCAGATGTTTTCCGCCACCGTCATGTAGGGCATCAGGTTCAGCTCCTGGTGGATCATGGAAATGCCCGAATGCAGCGCCTGCAGCGTGTCGCTGAAGGTGACCGGCCGACCTTTGATTTTGATCGAGCCTTCGTCCGGGTGGTAGATGCCGATCAGGCATTTCATCAGCGTCGATTTACCCGCGCCGTTTTCCCCCATCAGCGCGTGCACGCTGCCGGGTTTGATTTTAATCGAGACCTTATCCAGCGCTTTGACGCCGGGGAACTGCTTGCTGATGCCTTCGGCCTCAAGAACATAAGGGTACATACCGCTTACCTCCGCACTGACCCACGTTTTCCGCCGCGTTCGCCCCACACCGGCGCCCGCGGCGGGCTTCACGGCTTATTTCTTGTTTTTATCGGCGAATTGCTGGTAATTGGCCTGGGTGATCAGCTGGTAAGGGATCAGCACGTTGCTCTCCACTTTCTCGCCTTTCACCAGTTGAACGGCGGTCTGCACCGCGCCTTCGCCCTGGCCTTTGGCGTCCTGGAACACGCTCAACGCCAGATCGCCCTTCTTGATGAACTCCAGCGCGTCCGGCGTGCCGTCAACGCCGGCCACCAGCACGCCGGATTTCTTGGCCTGCTTCAGCGCCAAAATAGCGCCGATGGCCATTTCGTCGTTGTTGGAGGCGATGGCGTCTATCTGCTGGCCGGACAAAATCCAGTCGGTGGTAACGTCCACCGCCTCTTTGCGGAAGAACTTGGCGGTTTGCTTGTCGACTATTTTGATGCCGGGATAGTTGGCCGCCACCTCTTCCACGCCGCGGGTGCGGTCGCGCGTGGCTTCGCTCGACAGCTCGCCCATCAGGATCATTACGTTGCCCTTGCCGTTCATCAGCTTGGCCAGCGCTTCCATCTGCAGCTTGCCGGCCAGCTTGGAGTCGGAGCCGACGTAGGCCATGCCGGCCGGCAGCGCCACTTCCGGTTTGCGGTTGACGAACACCAGCGGGATCTTGGCCTTCTCGGCCAGCTTAATCATCGGCTTGACGCCCTGGGTATCCACCGGGTTGAGGATGATGGCGTCGACGCCCTGGCTGACGAAGTTTTCGATTTGTTGAATTTGCTGCGCGATATCGCCTTTGGCGTCTTCGAACTGGCCGCTGACGTTACCGTCGGCCTTCATTTTGTTTTGCATCGACTGGCGCAGAATGGTGAGGAAGTTGTCATCGAAGTAAGCCATGGAAACGCCGATCTTGATGTCTTTCGCCAACACGCTGGCCGGCAGCATGCACATCAGTACCGAGGCGGCGATCAGTTTCTTCAGCTTCATGTTCGTTACCCTTTAATCGTTAGAATGAAGAGGTCTGTTGGTTGACAGCTAATGAAAAATATTTTTTACATTCAAACAACAATACGGTCGGTGTTATCCCTTTGATACGGCGAATTTACCGCGTTATCGCCGTATAAAGGCCGTTGGAAAAATGGTGATCAATATCTCAAAACAGATTAAAAACAACCAATTGAAATAAACCCCTGGCACAACAAACGGCACCTTCAGCACGTTTTTAAATGTTTATTTCATAATTTAGATTATTGAAACTTTTTAACCCAAACAAGCGAAACATGCATTTTGGAATGGCTTATTAACAAAAACATGACACGGATCTAACAAATGAAATGAAAGCCGCCGGCGAGCGTTCCTCTTTCGTGCGCCGGCAAAAACTGCGAGCGGCCACGCAGTTTGCGGTTTCCGCGTTTCCCGACCATCCTTACTCGGCAATAATGGACATATCCCTATCTCAGGAGGACCTGACATGCAGCTCAGCAGTAAGGTGCGGATGAACCGCCTGTTCAACAACGGCAAGTGCCTGGACGTGGCGATCGATCACGGCATCGCCAACGAACCGGATTTCTTGATCGGCCTGGAAGATATCGAACGGGTGATGGGCAACCTGATCGCCGCGCGCCCCGACGCCATTCAGGTCAACTACGGCCAGGCGGATCTGCTGCAGCGCGCGCCGCAGCGCGAAAAACCGGCGCTGGTGATGCGCACCGACGTCGGCAACGCCTATAACGCCGCGCGCCACCGCGAAATGTGGGCGGTGCTGCACAACCCGGAGGCGCCGATCCTCGCGGCGCTGCAAATGGACGCCGCCGCGGTGGTGGTCAATCTGTATATGATCCCAGATGAGCCCGGCATTTTCCGCCAGTGCGTGGAGAACATCGGCCGCCTGCGCCACGCCTGCGACCAATACGCCATGCCGCTGATGATCGAACCGCTGGTGATGGCCCCGGCCGGCCAGGGCGCCGCCTACGGTTCGCTGGGTGACGTGGAGAAGATCGTGCCGCTGGTGCGGCTGGCGCGCGAACTGGGCGCCGACATCATCAAGGCCGATCCAACCGAGCGGGTGGAAGATTTTCACCGCGTGGTGGAAGCGGCGCGCTGCCCGACGCTGGTGCGCGGCGGCGGCAAGGGGGAGCTGGGGCCGGTGCTGGAGAAATCCGCCGCGCTGATGGCCCAGGGTGCCTCCGGCATGGTCTACGGCCGCAACGTCTATCAACACAGCAATCCGTCGCAGGTGGTGCGCGCGTTGATGGCAATCATCCATCAGGGCGCCAGCGGCCAACAGGCGCTGGAGATCTACCACCAGCAGTGACCCGCTTTTGTAACTAAAATAAGCCCCCCGCTCCCCGGCAGCATGCTATAACCTGCTGCCGGTAACTGCAGCTTGCCTCATTCCTCGCTAGAATACGCCGTGATATCGCCATTCGGAGAACCGCCATGCCAAAACAACGGGTGCCGCTCAAGCTGAGCACCTCCATCACGCTGATGGTGTCCGCCATCATCGCTTCGGTGCTGCTGGTGGTGTTCGCGCTGTTTTTCGTGCAGATGAGCCGCGAGGGGCAAGATCAGCTGCAGCAGAAAGCCATCGCCGTCGCCAATACGCTGGCGCTCTCCAGCACGGTGGTTGACGGCCTGCAGCGGCGCGACCAAAGCGGCGCCATTCAGCGCTTCGCCGAGCAGGTGCGCCATCAAAACGAGCTGCTGTTCGTGGTGGTGGTGGATATGCAGGGTATCCGCTATTCGCACCCCAAACCCTGGCTGATCGGCCAGCATTTTATCGGCGACGATCTGGCGCCCGCGCTGCAAGGCAACGTCAACAGCGCCATCAACCGCGGCACGCTGGCCCCGGCGCTGCGGGTGTTCGTGCCGGTGTATGACGCGCAGAAACAGCAAATCGGCGTAGTGGCGCTCGGCATCGCGCTGGATACCGTGCAGCGGGTGGTGGCGGAAAGCCGCTGGATCATCTATTGGACCATCGCCTTCGCCGCGCTGGTCGGCAGCCTGGGCACCTTCTTCCTGGTCTCCGCACTCAAGCGCATCATGCTGGGTTTCGAGCCTTACGAAATCTCCAACCTGTTCGAACAGCGCAACGCCATGCTGCAATCGATTAAAGAAGGCGTGATCGCGGTCGATAATGAATCCCGCATCACCATCGTCAACGACGAGGCCAAGCGCCTGCTGCGCCAAAGCGGCCCGGTGGAAAACCTGCTGCTGGAAGCCGCCAGCAAGCATTGGCCGGCGCAGCTGCATCTGGCGGAAGTGCTGGCCAGCGGCAAACCGCTGCGCGATCGGCAGATCAGCTTCAACGGCAGCGAACTGCTGACCAATACCGTCCCGGTGATCGTCAACGGCCAGGTGACCGGCGCCATCGCCACCTTCCGCGACAAGACCGAGGTCAGCCGCCTGCTGCAGCGCCTGAGCGGCATGGCGCACTACGCCGATGCGCTGCGGGTGCAGTCGCACGAATTTATGAACAAGCTGCACGTGATACTCGGCATGCTGCACATGAAGGCCTACCAGCAGTTGGAAAACTACATCATCAATACCGCCAGCAACTATCAGGAAGAGATCGGCGCGCTGCTGCGCAAGATTCACTCGCCGGAAGTGGCGGGCTTCTTCATCGGCAAGATCAGCCGCGCCCACGAAGCCGGCGTTGAGCTGACCATCGAGGAAACCAGCCTGCTGCCGGAAACCGACGACGCGGAAACCACCCATGTGCTGATCAGCGTGCTCGGCAACCTGATCGAAAACGCCATCGACGCCATCGACGGCGTTGAGGGCCACGAGATCGGCCTGAGCTTCCATCACCACGACGATCAATTACACTGTATCGTCAGCGACGACGGCCCCGGTATCGATCCGGTGATCGGCGCGCGCATCTTCGAACACGGATTTTCTACCAAGGGAACGGGACGCGGCATTGGCCTGGCGCTGATCCGCAGCCATCTGGAGAAACTGGGCGGCAGCATCGATTTCGAATCCGAACCGGGCGAGCTGACCCAATTTTTCGTGCACCTTCCCTATCAGGCCAAGAGCAGAGCCCATGATTAACGTACTGATTGTCGACGACGACCCGATGGTGGCGGAGCTGAACAAATACTACCTGAGCCAGGTCAGCGGTTTTCACTGCCAGGCGACGGTCGCCACCCTGAACCAGGCGCGCGCCCTGCTGGCCGATGCCGACGTCAGCATCGATCTGGTGCTGCTGGATATCTACATGCAGCAGGAGAACGGGCTGGATCTGCTGCCCGGCCTGCGCGAACTGGGTGAGAAGACCGATGTGATCATCATCTCCTCCGCCAGCGACGTGAACACGGTGCAAAAGGCGCTGCACTACGGCGTGGTGGATTATCTGATCAAGCCGTTCCAGTTCAGCCGCTTCAAGGAGGCGCTGAGCCACTACCGGCAGCAGTCGCAGATTCTGGCGCAGCGCGAGTTTTCGCAGGCCGACGTCGACAGCCTGCTGCGCCGCCAGCCCGGCGGCCAGGAGAGCAAGAAGCTGCCGAAGGGGCTGACCAGCATTACCCTGAGCACGGTGTGCGAGTGGATCGAACAGCAGCATGACAGCGAATTCTCCACCGACAACCTGGCCAACGCCATCGGCATTTCGCGGGTGTCCTGCCGCAAGTACCTCATCTATCTGGCGGAGAGCGGCATTCTCGGCACCCGTATTCTGTACGGCGCCACCGGCCGCCCGGTCTATCTGTATCAGCTGAAACCGGACGCGATCGCCATGCTGAAAGAGCATTGCCGCCCGGCCTAAACGACGCCGGGCGCTGATGGCGCCCGGACGGTTAATGTTAGAAGCTGTGCATGTAACACTTCGCCTCGCGGTGAGGATCTTTCGAGTGTCTCCGCAGGCAGCGCTGCTTTTTCTCCTGCTGTTCCAGGTGATGCTGCTGCCGTTTGGCGCTCTCTGCCGCCTCGCGCTGCTGTTCGCGCGCAATCGCCTGCTCGTTGGCCAGCGTCAGATTATCGACATTCCACACCTTGTGGCGCAATGCGTCGCGCTTTTTCTGATACTCCTCGGTGACCTTGCTGTCCTTCGGCGCCGCCGCATGGTATTCCAAATCCACCCGCGCCTGCGCGAAGCTGGCGCAACACAAGGCCGCGCCGGCCAACACTATCCTTTTCATTAATGATTCCTTTTACATCGTTTTACTCTGCGCGCACGCCGGCTCAACAACCGTTCGGCGATGCCGGCGGCTTTTCCTCTGAACGGGGCGCGCGCTGCCCGCCGGTGACGGGCGCTTTGCCGGGCTCGATACCGCACTCCGCCAGCCGCGCCAGCTCTTCCGCATCGCGCTCTGCCGGTGTCGCTTCCTCGCTCATTTCCTGCCGCAGATCCTGCGCCAGCGCTTTCAGCCGCTTTTGAAACAGCACCGGCGACACGCCTTCACATTGCCTGTCGTAGCGCGCCGCGCCGGCGCTTTGGCTTAGCGGCAGCAACAGCAAGAGAAAGATCGCGGCCATGTCCTTCGCCATGGGCAACTCCTTTGATTACACCGAAATAAACCGGCAGTTCCCTATAAGGAAAACGAATTGTCTGCTAACGCAATAAATGGTCGGGCCACGGCAGAATAACGCAGGAAAGGTAAACCCTCCGACAATATCGGCAGAATGCGCGCATTAATTTGGCTGAATATATTTAGCGGCTTAACGATCGAATATTTTCGACCCATCGAAGGTGCCGCCAATGCCGACATTTCCTTCGTGCAATACCGAGGAGGCGGACTCGCCCGCCATGATGTGCTGCCGCTGCTCCCGCGTGGCAGGCTGCGGCTGAGACCAGTCTGGGGACGTCGACGTCGGCTGAATCGCGCTGCAAGCGCTCAACAACAATAACGATGCCGGGGCCCAATAACGCCATGTCATAGTTTTCTCCTTAAAGGAAATAAAATACCCGCAGCCGGCGGCAAGGGTAAATAAAAAAATGACTTTCTTTAGTTTAATAACCGCTGTTATTTCAACGCCGCCCGTCGATGTTAATCACCTGGTTAACCTATTAACCTGAAATAAACATTTTCGCTTAGCCACCCGATAATTCGCGTGCAATAAAAAAGGCCGGGCTAACCCGACCTTGTTTGACCGCTCGACGCGCTTAGACCAGCTCGATCACATCGAAGTTGGCTTCGCCGCTCAGATCGGCGTCGTAGTCAACGCCCTGCAGACCAAAGCCGAACAGGCGCAGGAATTCCGCCTTGTAGCCCTGGTAATCGGTCAGTTCGTTGATGTTGTTGTCGTTCAGCTGCTGCCAGATTTCACGGCAGGTTTCCTGCACGGCGTCGCGCAGCTCCCAGTCATCCAGACGCAGACGGTGTTTCTCGTCGGTGTCCGGCGCCGCACCGCTGTACAGCTTGGTGGCGAACAGACGCTGGATCTGCTCGATGCAGCCTTCGTGAATGCCCTGCTCCTTCATGATCTTGAACACGATGGAGATATACAGCGGCATTACCGGAATGGCGGAGGAAGCCTGAGTCACCACCGACTTGAGCACCGCAACGTAAGCCGCGCCGCCTTTGGCCTGCAGCTTCTGGTTGATGGCGTGCGCCGCACGATCCAGATCTTCTTTCGCCTTGCCCAGCGTACCGTGCCAGTAGATTGGCCAGGTCAGATCGGTACCGATGTAGGAGTAAGCGACAGACTGCGCGTTATCCGCCAGCACGCCCGCTTCGTCCAGCGCGTCCATCCACAGCTGCCAGTCCTGGCCGCCCATCACCTTCACGGTGTCGGCGATTTCTTGCTCGTTGGCCGGCTCGACCACGGCTTCAACCAGCACGTCTTTGTTGGTGTCCAGCGCGACGGATTTGTACGGCTCGCCGATCGGCTTCAGTGCGGAACGCACCACTTCGCCGGTTTCCGGCATCTTACGCACCGGCGAAGCCAGCGAGTAAACCACCAGGTCAACCTGACCCAGGTCTTTTTTAATCAGATCGATCACGGTCTGACGGCACTCGTTGGAGAATGCATCGCCGTTGATGCTTTTCGCGTACAGGCCTTCTTCTTTAGCTGCCTTGTCGAAACCGGCGGAGTTGTACCAACCGGCGGAACCGGTTTTGCCTTCGCTGCCAGGCTTCTCGAAAAATACGCCGATGGTGGCCGCACCGCTGCCGAAAGCGGCATTGATGCGCGAGGCCAGACCGTAACCGGTGGATGCACCAATGACCAGCACCTTTTTAGGCCCGTTTTTCAGTTCGCCGCGCGACTTAACGTAGGCGATTTGCTCACGGACGTTGGCTTCACAGCCTGCCGGGTGAGCGGTGGTGCAGATAAAACCACGAATTTTAGGTTTGATAATCATAGTAATTTTTTCTTGGTAGCTAAAAACCGAAGGACAATATACCTGATTTTCTCGATATACTTAAGAAAGTGCGAAAACAAGCGCAGTGAACAGACCAGTTTAGTCGAGGGATCAGGGTTGCCCAACTCCGCATCGTGCTGCCTCCACGCGCCACGCGTCGCACCCTCAGCGCGTTCAAGCCTTCCCTCTTCAAATCAGCAAAAGTTGATCATGCTTCTGGCGTTGCGTTATGGTGTGGCTGTTTTTCGGTCGAATATCAGGGAAGATAAAATCACCAGGAACAGTAATGGAACCGACTTTATATTATATTCTTTCAACTCTCGCTGCCGCGGCCTGTCTGGCCGTGAAATACGGCTTCAGACCGCCTCTGGGTTCCAAGGGTTATGTCGTTCTGGTTACGATATGCTTTTTAATCCTTTGCTGGCAATTTACCCTTTTTGCCAACGGCAACGCGATGTTTATTGCTGACTCTGAAACATGGGCCAAAGAAAATTGGCCTCTACGCTACTGTGCGTTGGGGTTTGCTCTTGCACATGCCTTCGCCACTTTCGAATCCTCCAGAAGAAAGAAAAAAGACAAACTTTCCTGAAGACGTCACCACCAAATGAAACGCCATTTGGTGGTGACAAGGTAGATCCATTACGCCTTGTTCTTTTCCATCTGCTCAATCAGCGTATAGCGCAGCGATGAAGCATCGGCCGGCACGTTCTCCACCGGAGTAACAAGCACTTTCAGCCGATACTGATAGCCCGGTTCGAAGGTGAAACCCTCGATACCGGTATAGAACAACTCCCACGGCTGCTGCGCGGAACGGCGCACCTGCATGCACTTCATCGGGCCGACGCCCACGCAGTCCACCAGCGCGCTGTTCACCAGCAACACCTCCGTTTGGCCGCCTTTCTCGTTCGCGGGCTGATTCATCGAGGTTCCCTCCTGGCTGCAGCCGGCCAGCGCGGCCAACGCAACAAATAACAACGCTTTAATTTTCAATGTACTGCACCAATAGTCATGTAGGTCAGGCGATCCTAACAAATTGACTGGATGAATTGAACCTTGCTCCGTATCACAGGAGCGACATTATTCGTTCGCGTTTATTCTCCAAACTCACGCGTTACAGGACAGCGGTCATGACGGTACGCTGTCGTTTTTATCATCGCCATCAATGAGAAAACCGGCATCACGAATCGCCGCCTTCACCTGCCTGGCATCCATCACCGCCGTTTTCACATAGCCAAAAAAGGCTACCCGCGTGCCAGGCAGACGGACTGGCGTCGCCAGTTGGACACTGAGTTCGAGATTGCGCTGCGCCATCAGCTCAGCACGCGCCTGCCAAAACGCGGCGAGATCGGAGGGAGTTTCAGTGGTTGTTTCGAACCGAGACGCCAATTCGCTTAGCGCCTCCCACTCCGCCAACAGGGCGGCAACCACTTCGGGGTTGGCCATCTTCCCCCAGTCAGAGGGTAAAGCCCCCTCACGCCACGCCTCGAGATAGCCGGGCAACGCCATCTTCAACTGGCTCAACCGATCGTTCAACGCTGGTTTCCTTTTACAACACCTAATGCTTTGATATTCCCCATAATGCCACTCTCATTTAACGGTGATGGGAGCAATGATCGGAGCTTATCAGCGCCATAAATGACGTAATAACTTTTGGTGCGGCGAAATTAGCGATATGTGCGGGTGGGGAATAAGGATGGAGATCGGGTTGGTGGCTATGACTCGAAAAGAGGAGCGGGGATTGCTGGTGGTGCCTTAAATGAAATTTCCTTATAAATCAATCACACAAAAAAAGACCGAATACGATTCCTATATTCGGTCTAGGGAAATGGCTCTTGGGAGAGAGCCGTGCGCTAAAAGTTGGCATTTAATGCAGGGCTTGTTCAGCCGTGCACTTTAAGAGTAGCCTACCGCGCCAGTTTTGCCAGCCGCCCGGCGGCCGCGTGATAGTTTCGTGACGAAATAACTATGCGGCAAATGCGCATCAATCCGCGTACGTTGGGCAAGACGTTGGCAAACAAGCGGTTAGTCAGCGCACAGCTTCTCGGCGCGTTCGATAAACGGCGCCAGGCTCATTTTTTTCCCCGGTTCGGCAGGGTCGTCCAGCAGGAGCACCTCCAGCGGTTGCGCGCGCTGATGGCCCTTCTTCACCTGCTGCTCCGCTGCGTCGTTGAGCGGGTATTGCATCAGAGTGCTGTTGTTGAGCACGAACAACGCGCCGCCGCTGCGGCACTGCAGCGTCACTTCTTCCTTGGTGAACGCCCACTGTTTGCCGTATTCCAGTTTGGTGATGTTCACCAGTTTGTCTGCCGCCAGCGCGCCGGTCGCGGTTGCCAGCAGCGTAATGCCGAGTAATACCGATTTCATGTGTTGGCCCTAAGGTTGCTATTCACATCGATTTTCCCGCAGCTTGCCCGGTTGCGGCAAGCCGAAATGTCAAACCGGCGCATAGGTTGCAAATAAACTGACCAGCAGCAGCACCGCCATCCCCAACCCGACTTCGAGCCAGCAGGCCAGCACCACGCCGCGCTGCGCCAGCGCCGGCACGCGGCTCATTGCCGGCACGATGGCGTAGCGATTGGCCAGCGCCACCATTACCATCAGCGCCACCAGCGCGGTTTTGATCAGCAGCAGGCGCTGATAAGGCGAGCCGAGGTTGAGCGGCCAACCACCGAGAATGATCAGGCTGTTGACGATGCCGGTGACGATCACCGCCGCCACCGCCAGGTGCCCCCAGCGCGAGAAACGGATCAGCGTGGTGATAGCGTCGCTGCGCCACTGCGGCGGCTGCAGGTAGCGCAGGCAAACCAGCAGCGGCGCCAGGCAGCCGAACCAGTAGCCGGCGGCCAGCAGGTGCACCGCATGGTTGGCGCGGTGCAGCACGCCCAGCGTGCCTTCGTGCATCGCCGCATGGCCGATGAACGCCAGGCTGACCAGCAGCAGCGCCGAACACAGCGCCAACGCCTGCGCACGCGGCCTTTCCGGCAGCAGCAGGCTCAGGATCGCCAGCAGCGACAGGCCCAGATGCCAGCGCCACACTTCGCCGAAGGTGGTGCCGAGCACCGCCCACCAAACCTCCAGCCGCCAGGCGTCTTGCCAACCGTCGCCCATTTGCCCGGCCTGAATGGCCAGCAGCGCCACGGCGGAAAGCCCGGCAATCCAGGTGCCCGCAAGCAGCAGCGGGCGCACATCGCGGGAGAGGATCGGGGAGAGGCGCTGCGGTGACAATAAGGCGGTGAACAGACTGATGCCGAACATCAGCATCACCGCCGCAAAGTGCACCAAGCGACACAGAACGAACAGGGTCGCCAGACTCACGATCAGTTTACGGTGAAGCTGTACTGGCCTTTGGTTTTATGCCCGTCGACCGAAACCACATGCCAGCTGACGTTGTATTTGCCCGCGCTCAGCTCGCCTTCGATCGGCACGTTGACCTGGGTGTTGTTGTTCGGATCGAGCTGCAGCTTGCCGGTTTTCACCACGGCGTTGTCCGGGCCGGTGATTTTCACGCCGCTGAAGTTCGGCTCGATGCCTTCGGAGAAGCTGAGGGTCAGCGCCTTCGGCGCCGGGCTGACGCTGGCGTCGGCCTTCGGCGTTTCCACTTTCAGATGGGCGTGCGCCAGCGCTTGCTGCGAAGACAGGCCGACGAACAGGACGAAAACGGTGGAAAGCAGGCGACAGGAGGAACGAATTTTACCGATCACAGTGGTATCCCTTAACAGTATAAAGAGGGTCATAAGGGTTAAGGCCACAGCCAAGGCGATGTATCAGCGGCCCCAACCCACCGCAAATGATTGCGCCACGGGTAAACAGAAAAACGGGTTGTATCGGCTAACCCGCTGTTTTGACTCTACCATCCCTGTAGCGTATCGCGGTAAATCATAACGACCAGGCTGCGGCAAGTCGAGCGCATCACTGGCATTTTGCGATCCGGCAGCACGTATCGCCGCATAACCGCGATAAACGCAGGGTAAAAAAAACCGCGCGTCAGGCTCGCCCGCGCGCGGTTTTCGATTTTCTGATGCGGATTAAGCCTGGCCGTTGCCGCCCTGGCCCATCGCGCCCATTTTCTTCAGATCTTTGTCGATGAAGAACAGGCCTTTGCCGCTGGTGCCCACCAGCGCCAGCTTATCCAGCACGGATTTGAACAGTTTCTCTTCTTCGTGCTGCTCCGCCACGTACCACTGCAGGAAATTGAAGGTGGAGTAATCGTGTGCGGTCATGGCGGCGTGCGCCAGTTCGTTGATCTGACGGGTGATCAACTGTTCGTGTTCGTAGGTCTGCTGGAACACGTCCGCCAGCGATTCGAACGTCACCGGCGGCGCGGCGATGGTGCCCAGCAGCGGCAGAGAGCCGGTGTCGCTCAGGTAGTCGAACAGACGTTGCATATGCTGCATCTCTTCCTGAGAGTGCTCTTTAAGAAATGCGGCGGCGCCTTCAAAGCCTTTATCGCTGCACCATGCGCTCATCTGCAGGTACAGGTTGGCGGAGTAGAACTCCAGATTCAGTTGCTCATTCAGCTTTTGAGTCATTTCTTGCGTCAGCATAATGATTCCTTTTATTTTGCAGGTCATGAATTTAATTTCCGCGCATTATGCCCTGCTGCCGCAAAAATAAAAACACCTTATTTACACTCAAATCACATTAATTATAAAAATCATATATATCAATAAATTAAAATATCAACACCACATTGAGAATTAACATGATAATTATTTTCATCTTTTATTTTAATCAAAAAGCGAATCATTCTTATTTAAAAGAATAAATAGATTGCATTACTCCCGGACAAATATCGCCCGCAGCAGCGGCGCAACGGGCTTGCCAAGCGCCGCCGGGTGGATTACCTTCTGCGCAGGTTCAAAGCGGCAAAGTAAGTAAGGAGCATAGCGTGGGTTACAATCTGGCCGAGCTGTCTAAAGAAGAGATGGACCGGGTGAACGTGGATCTCGCCGCCTCAGGCGTGGCGTACAAAGAGCGCTACAACATGCCGGTGATCCCGGAAGTGGTGGAGCGTGAGCAGCCGGAAGCGCTGCGCGACTATTTTCGCGAGCGCGTGGCGCACTACCGCGCGGAATCCCACAGGTTTTCGCGCCTGCCGTACGAGCCGAAGGTCAAATAACAAAAAACCCGCCGTAACGGCGGGGTTTTT
>NZ_RXKV01000003.1:0-296698 GCF_016805595.1 Serratia sp. 4542 | reverse complement strand
AAAAAAACCCCGCCGTAACGGCGGGTTTTTTACGTCACTTGCTGGCGAACCGGTCGGTGGCGATCATCAGTTGGTGCAAGATGCCCGGCTCATCAAACGAATGCCCCGCCCCTTCCACGATATGCAACTCCGCTTCCGGCCAGGCCTTAGCCAGATCCCAGGCGTTCTGCACCTGGCAGGCCATGTCATAGCGGCCGTGGACGATCACCGCCGGAATATGGCGGATTAGCGGCACGTTGCGCAGCAGCTGGTCATCGCTCTCCAGGAAGCCCAGGTGGGTGAAATAGTGGTTTTCAATGCGGGCGAACGCCAGGGCGAAATCATCCTCGCCGAACGAAGCGGATTCGCGGCTCGGCAACAGCGTCACCGTTTCCCCTTCCCACACGCTCCACAGCTTGGCCGCTTCGAGCTGCACCTGCGGATCGGCCGAAGTCAGCCGCTGCCGGTAGGCGGCGATCACGTCTTTACGCTCTTCATCCGACAGAATGGACAGCACGCGCGCCCATTTGTCCGGGAAGAAGCGTGACGCGCCGTCCTGGTAATACCAAAGCAGTTCCTGCTTACGCAGGGTGAAGATGCCGCGCAGCACCATTTCACTGACGCGCTCCGGGTGGGTCTGCGCATAGGCGAGCGCCAGCGTCGATCCCCAGGAACCGCCGAACACCAGCCATTGATCGACGCCGGCCATGTCGCGCAGCCGCTCGATATCGGCCACCAAATGCCAGGTGGTGTTGTTGTCCAGGCTGGCGTGCGGACGGGAGCGGCCACAGCCGCGCTGATCAAACAGCAGCACCTTGTAGCGTTCCGGATCGAACAGCTGACGATGATGCGGGGAGATGCCGCCGCCCGGCCCGCCGTGAATGAAGACCGCCGGTTTACCGTTCGGGTTGCCGCTCAGCTCCCAGTAGATCCGGTGGCCATCCCCAGTGTCCAGCCAACCGCTGTCGTATGCTGCTAACGGCGGGTACAAACCTCGTAATTGTTCCATGGCGCTTTCCGTCTCTCTGTGAGTCATGCTTTCATCAAAGCGGAAGCCGCCCGGCAGGTCAACGGTAAAACCCGAAAACTCGAACGCGCGCCGAGAACTCGGCGCGCGTTTGCTCAAAATCACAACGACCTGCCTGCAAAATGCCCACAGGTCCGATCGGTTGAGGGGCACATTCGCCCCCCCGGCGGGACTCAATTAGCCACCTTTGCGCATATGCGGCTCACGCATCTCCTGTGCGGTTTTCGCCTCGATGCTCAGCTCCGCCGTCGGGCGCAGCAGCAGGCGCGCCAGCCCGATAGGTTCGCCGGTTTCCCGGCAGTAGCCGTACTCGCCGTTCTGCAATCGCGCCAGCGCCGCGTCGATTTTCGGCAGCAGGCGGCTTTCGCGATCCAACTGGCGGAACAGCAGGCGCAGATCCTCTTCGCGCGCCGCCTTGTCGGCTTCATCGCCCGTCGCTTCACCGCCGTCGATCTCTTTTTTCAGCTCATCGATGTGCAGCAGCAACTTTTGCCGCTCGTCCTGCAACAGTTGGCGGAAAAACGCCCGTTGAACCGAGTTCATATAATCAGAATCCGGCATGGCCAGCAGTTGCTGCGCATCCGGTAACGTCATGACTGTCATTGCGCTCTCCCAACACCAAAGGTGTAACATTATAACATAATATTTATTTTTAGCACCCGGTCATCCAAAAACAAAATTTCATGCACAAACAGCCGGTTAACCTAAACCTGCACTTTGCCGCTTGCATCCTCTTGGCTTTAGGCGGTTAATGGCTGAGCAAGCCACCCAATCATAGGTAACGAGAGGCCATCATGAGTAAGGGAATGGATAGCAAAAAGAATGCGAAGAAGAAGCCGTTGAAAACCCCAGCTGAGAAACGTGCGGAGAAACGCGCCAAAAAAGCGCATCCGTCTGGTGAGTAAGCGTCCTTCCATCCGTCATTAAACCCGCCAAGGCGGGTTTTTTATTGCCTGTAGTGAGGGTGCGGTTGGCACGGCCGCCTGTGCCGGTTAAGCTGAGGGCTGACGGCAACGCGGAGGAAAACATGACGTTACGCGTAATAGATACCGAGACCTGCGGGCTGGACGGCGGCGTGGTGGAAGTGGCCTCCCTCGATCTGCTCGACGGTCAATTGGCCAACCCGATGAGCGATCTGGTCAGCCCGGATCGCCCCATCAGCCTCGACGCGATGGCGATTCATCACATCACCGAGCAAATGGTGGAAGGCAAACCGCGCATCGCGGTGGCGATCGGCCGCTATCAGGGCAGCCCCTACTACGTGGCGCACAACGCCGCTTTCGATCGCGGCGTGCTGCCGGAGATGAACGGCGCCTGGATCTGTACCCTCAAGCTGGCGCGCACGCTGTATCCGGACATCAAGTACGGCAACCAGTATCTGCGCTATGCGCTGAACCTGGATGTGCAGCTACCGGCAGACGCCACGCTGTACCCGCACCGCGCGCTGTATGACTGCTATGTCACCGCCGCGCTGCTGCAACGCATCATCAAGGATTCGGGCTGGACGCCGGAGCAAATGGTGCAGATCACCGAACAACCGGTGCTGCTGAAGAAGTTCAAATTCGGCAAGTATCGCGGGCAGGAGATCGATCGCATCGCCCAGGAAGATCCCGGCTATCTGCGCTGGATGCTGAAATCCATCGACGATCTGAGCCCGGACATGAAGCACACGCTGAAATACTATCTGATTGGCTAACACGGCGGGCGGCACAGAGGCCGCCCGCCGAATACCGTTACTCCGCCAGCGCCAGAATGAAGGCGTACTCCAGCGCAATATCCTCATAGGCCTTGAAGCGCCCGGACTTGCCGCCGTGGCCGGCATCCATGTCGGTATACAGCAGCAGCTGCCGATCGTCGGTTTTCAGCTCGCGCAGCTTGGCCACCCACTTGGCCGGCTCCCAATACTGCACCTGCGAATCGTGCAGGCCGGTGGTCACCAGCAGATGCGGGTATGCCTGCGCCTTCACCTGATCGTACGGGCTGTACTGCTTGATGTAGTCGTAATAGGCCTGCTCGTTCGGGTTACCCCACTCGTCGTATTCGCCGGTGGTCAGCGGGATCGACTCGTCCAACATGGTGGTCACCACGTCGACGAACGGCACCTGTGCCACCACGCCGTGGAACAGCTGCGGCGCCTGGTTGATTACCGCCCCCATCAGCAGGCCGCCGGCGCTGCCGCCCATGGCGAACACCCGCTTGCCGTCGCCGTATCCCTGGGCGACCAGCGTTTCAGTCACGTCGATAAAATCGTTGAAGGTGTTCTGCTTATTGAACAGCTTGCCGTCTTCATACCACAGCTGCCCCAGCTCGCCGCCGCCGCGAATGTGCGCCAGCACGAACACGAAACCGCGATCGAGCAGGCTCAGGCGGCTGGCGCTGAACGCCGGATCCATGCTGCTGCCGTAGGAGCCGTAGCCGTACACCATCAGCGGGTTGGCGCCGCGCTGGAAGCGGTCCTGGCTATACACCAGCGATACCGGCACCTCGACACCGTCGCGCGCCTTCACCCACACCCGCTCGCTGCGGTAATTTTCCGGCGTGAAGTTCTTCACTTCCTGCTGTTTGAGCATCGTCCGCTCGCCGCTGT
The DNA here is from genome assembly GCF_016805595.1 of Serratia sp. 4542. Lineage (NCBI taxonomy): Bacteria > Pseudomonadati > Pseudomonadota > Gammaproteobacteria > Enterobacterales > Yersiniaceae > Serratia > Serratia sp. 4542. The sequence continues at coordinate 293,105 of NZ_RXKV01000003.1, read as the reverse complement.
CCATGTTCAGCTCGTACAGCGTGGTCGGGGTGGTCATCGACGAATAGCCGTAGCGCAGCAGCGCGGTCTCCGGATCCGGGTTATACGCCAGCCAGGTGGTGTAAGTCGGATCGTCGAAGGCGATGCGCTTCTCTTCGCCAGTCTGCCAGTGGATCTGGCGCAGCAGCGTCAGGCCGGCGCTGCGCTCCTCCACCACCAGCCAGTCGCGGAACAGGCTGAAGCCCTCCAGCATCACGTCGGCGCGCGGGGCGATCAGCGTCTGCCACTGCGCTTCGTCCGCCTGTTCGCTTTGGTACAGGCCGAAGTTCTTGCCGTCCTTGTTGGAGCGGATGTAGAAATGCTGGTGATAGTGATCGATGGCGTACTCATGATCCTTGCGGCGCGGCACGAACAGCTGCGGCTTGGCGTCCGCACGATCGGCGTCCAGCAGCAGGATCTCCGAGGTGGTGGTGCTGCTCAGGTGGATCAGGATAAAGCGCTCAGAGGTGGTCTTCTCCAGCCCGACGTAGAAAGTATCGTCCCGCTCTTCGTAAATCAGCTCGTCCTGCTGCGGATCGCTGCCCACCACGTGGCGATAGACCTGATACGGCAACAGCGTCTTGGCGTGCTTGCGCACGTAGTACACCGTCGAGGAGTCGTTGGCCCACTCGAAGCTGCCGGAGGTGTTCTCCAGCACTTCGTCCGCCCAGCTGCCGTCGGCCAGGTTCTTGAAGCGAATGTCATACTGGCGGCGCGACAGGAAATCCTCCGCCACCCCCAGCCGCTGGTTGTCGGGGCTGACGTCCAGCCCGGCCAGGGTGTAAAACTCGTGGTTCTCGGCGCGCTGGTTGCCGTCGATAAGCACTTCCCAGTGCTCACTCTCGGCCTGCGGCTGGCGCACGGAAATCGCGTATTCGTTGCCCGGCTCATAGCGCGTCTGATAGCGATAGCCGTGGCGCACGTAAGGCACCGAATGTTCCTGCTGCGGAATGCGCGCCACCATCTCTTCGTACAGGGTTTCGCGCAGCGCCTGCTGCGGTTTCAGCATCGCATCGGTGTAGGCGTTCTCCGCCTGCAGGTAGTCCAGCACCTGGCGGTCTGCGCGCTCGTCGTCGCGCAGCCAGTAATAGTCATCCACGCGCGTGTCGCCGTGGATGGTGATGGGATAAGGGCGTTTTTCCGCTTTCGGTGGGGTCATCATTGCTAAATCATCCGCTTACATAGATTGCGGCAAGAGTGACACGATTCCCCCCGGCTTGCCAAGCGGCGCTATGCCAGCTCGCGTTTTTTCTCGTTGACGTCGCTCTCGATGCCCTGCTTGACGTCCGCCGGGATCTTCAGCGCCTGCGCCAGCGCATCGAGGTAGCCGCGCTCCATAAAGTGGTCGACGTCGATCACCAGGCAGCTCAGATAGTAAACCTCCAGCGCCTCGTCTTCGTTTTGCACGCTGCGGGCGATCAATTCCGGGTTGAGCGGCTGATCGAGCGCTTCCTGCACCCAGCTCTGCGCCTCCTCCCCCACCTGCAGCTGCGCCAGGCTGTGATCGATGGCGCGCTGCTCGTCGGCATCGATATGGCCGTCGCTCTTGGCGGCGAACACCAGCGCCTGCACCAGGCGTTTGGCGCGCAGATCCACCGGGGTGGTTTGCAAACCGAACTGCGGTTCGCCCTGATGGGTCTCCTTCACCCGCTGCTTGTACTTGTTCCACAACACCGCGCCCACCGCCGCGCTGCCGCCGACGATCAGCGCATTCTTGCCGAACTTGCCCACCAGCTTGCGCGAGGATTTGTTGGCCAACAGCACGCCGACCAGGCCGCCCAGCGCCGTGGGCGCCAGCAGCTTGCCGATGCCTTCTGCTCCGCCCATCGCGCCGGCCTTCTGCCCGATCAACGTTTGAATCTGCTGCATCCAGTTACTTTTCATCATCTACCCCTTGCGTGAAAAAGCGCGGCGCGCAGGCGCGGCCGAACCGACGGTAAACCGCCAGATTAGGGGATCTTTTGTCAATTTACGTCTGGGGGATGCAAACCTGTGTTTAGCGGATCGGCGGGCCGGGCGGCCCGCCGGGATAAGCTGCGGCGTTACGCTTCTTCGTCGCCCGCTTCGTCGTCCTGCTCGTACTCCGCCAGCTCGTCGCGCATCGCCTGGATGGCGTCGCGGGTCATCAGCGCCAGCGTGCGGTAGAAAGCGGTGGTGGCGTGCGCTTCCACTTTGCCGAGGAAGCGGCCGCACCACGGCAGCAGGAACTCGTCGAACAGGACGATCTGCGCCTGCGCTTCATCTTCCTGCGACTGATCTTCCAGCCAGGACGCTGCCAGCAGCAGCTGGCCGAAATGGTCGGCCGGCGCCTCCGCCAGCGGCATGCCGCGCTGCTGCAGGAAGGTGCGCACTTCCGCCTCGCTGGCGCCTTCAACGTAGTCGGATCGGAACGGCGACACGCTGCATTCGCTGCCGACGAACATCGCGTTGAAGTCGGTCGCCAGCTGGTTGACGTCGCAGCCCTGCTGCAGGCGCTTCAGCAGGTCATCCTGCTCCAGCGGCCAGTGCTGCTGCAGCTTGCCTTCTTTGATCAGCGCGAACAGCGGCACCAGCAGCGGATCCTGCGGCTGACGGTAGAACAGCGTACCCAGCACGCGGCAGACAATGGAAAACTCATTCATGATAATGCCTTATACAATACGGAAAATTTTGCCGGGACGATGTCACAAATCGGCCAATTCCGCAATCGCCGGCTTGCCGCGCCGCTCGAGAAAGTCCAGCAACCGGCGCGGGCTAACGTTGAGAATGCGCTCCTGCGGGAAGCCCACCTCGTCGATAATGCGCTCGCAGTGCTCAAAGTTACCCAGCGAAAAGGCGACGTGCGAATCCGAGCCCAGCGCCAGCCAGCCGCCGGCATCGCGCACCGCGGCGGCGATCGCCCGGCAGTTGGCCTCGCTGCCCTTGCGGGAATGGGTGAACGACGAGTTATTCAGCTCCAGCGCCACCTCGTATTTGGCCGCCGCCGCCGCGACGGCGGGAATGTCGATCGGGTAGCGCGGGTTGCCGGGGTGGCTGATGATATGCACGTCCCCCTGCGCCATTGCGGCGATCATCGCTTCAGTATTGGACGCTTTATCCTGTGGCGCAAACACCGGCTCATGGAAACCGGCGATGATCACGTCGGTGGCGGCCAACATCGGGCCGGTGCAGTCGATGTCGCCCTGCAGGTTTTTGATGTTGGCTTCGATGCCGCGCAAAATGCCCACGCCGTTCACCAGGCGCGGCCACACGTGCATGTTCATAAAGTGCCAGTAGTGAGGCGCATCGGCCATGTCCGGGCCGTGATCGGTGATGGCGAACAGCTTGATGCCCTTCTGCTGGGCTTCGGCGATGTAATCGTGCAGCGTGCTGTAGGCGTGGGTGCTGGCGACGGTGTGCATATGCAAATCAACGGGGTACATTGTTTCTCCTTCCAGAGGGCCCGCCCGCAAAGGTACGGACAGGCGCGATGACGATAACAGCTTATCAGTTACCGAACGGCGGCTGAAGGATCAGTACCCCCGCTGCCTGTCGACCACGCCGGCCGGGGCATGCCCCGCCTCCAGCGCGCGAATGTTGGCGGCGATCTGATCCATCGCCTGCTGCGGCAACGTGATGGCAGCAATATGCGGGGTAATGGTGACACGCGGATGACGCCAGAACGGGTGATCCTGCGGCAGCGGCTCGCGGGCGAACACGTCCAGCGTGGCGGCGGCCAGTTGCCCCTGCTCCAGCGCTGCCAGCAGATCGGCCTCCACCAGATGCGCGCCGCGCGCGATGTTGATGAGATAGGCGCCCGTGCTCAACTGCGCGAACAGCTCGCGGTTGAGGATGCCGACGGTCTCCGGCGTATTGGGCAGCAGGTTGATCACCAATTTGACGCCGTCGAGGAAGGCCGCGCGCTGCGCCTCCCCGGCGAAGCTTTGCACGCCATCTATCTGTTTGGCGCTGCGGCTCCAGCAGCGCACGCTAAAGCCAAACTCGGTCAGCTTGCGCGCCACGCTCTGCCCCAGCACGCCGGCGCCGAGGATGCCGATGGTAAAATCATCCAGCGAGTGCGGATCGAGCGGCTGCCACTCCTGCCGCTGCTGCAGCGCCTGATACTCGTCGAAACGGCGGAAATAGCGCAGCACATAGCTCAACGCATATTCCTGCATCTGCTGCGCCATGCCGGTATCCTCCAGCCGCAGCAGCGGCACGCCAGCAGGCAGCGTGCCGGGGTGTTTGCGCTCCTGATCGAGGATCGCGTCAACGCCGGCGCCGAGGGCGAACACCGCTTTCAGATCGCGGCGGTTGGCCAGCATTTCGTGCGGCGGGCGCCACACCAGCGCGTAATCGGCCGGCCGCTCGTCGCCACGCTGCCACTCGCGGATCTCGGCCTGCGGCAGGCGTTGCTTGATGCCGGCCAGCCATTCCTGGGCGTTAAACAAGGGGTGGTAATAAATGATGTTCATACTGCGGGCTCCCGTTTGTTTTTATTGGTTTTCCTCCAGCCTTCCGCGATTCGCCGCCGGATGCAAGCGTTAAAGCCCAAAATAAAAACAGCCCCGACCAGTGGGGCTGTTGTGCATGTTAGCGAATCAGGCGGCGGACGGGCCGTCGCGCCGGATAAGGCGCCGCAGCAGCGGAATTAAAATCAGCATCGCCACGCCAACGCCCGTCGCCCCCCAGCCCAGCGCGCTGAAGATTTCGCTGTAGCCGGGGTTGGTTTGCAGCGGCGTGCTGCCGCTGTTTTCCGGCATCAGGCCGGAGACGTAGCCCGCCAGCACCGAGGCGACGCCGGTCACCATCATCCAGCAGCCCATCATCACGCCCTGATAGCGCGGCGGCGCCAGCTTGCCGATCATGGCGTAGCCGATCGGCGAGATCATCAATTCACCGACGCTTTGCAGCACATAGCTGATAACGATCCATTTGAATGCCACCAGCCCGTCGCCGCCCGCCATGCTGATACCCAGCGGCAGCACCAGCATGCCCAAGCCGATGCAGAACAGCGATCCGGAGAACTGCAGCGGAATGTCGATGTTGCAACCGCGAGCGCGCAGGCGGTTGAACCACCAGGCCAGCAGCGGGCCGCCCACCACGATCACCAGCGTGTTGATGTTCTGGATCCACTGCGGCGCCACCTGAATGCCGTAAACGTTCAGGTTGATGTTGTGCTCGGAGAACAGCATCAGCCCCATCGGTGCCAGCTGGTACAGCGCCCAAAACACCAGCGAGCCCAGCGCCAGGATCAGATAGGCCGCCATTCTGCGGCGCTCATCGCGCGGGTGGTGGCGCAGCGTCACCACGCACAGCATCAGGAAGATCAGCGCGCCGAGCACGATCACGAAGTGGCCGCTGAACTCGGCATGGGTCAGCATCACGCGGATAATCGGCACCAGCGCCACCAGCACCGCCAGCCCGACCAGCATGCGCCAACGGTATTGGCTGCGGCTGGCGTCATGCAGCGGGGTATTGAGATCCGCCAGAATGCGCCAGCGGCAGACAGCGACGATGATCGCCGCCGCGTTGCCCAGCGTGGCGAACAGGAACAGCGCGCGGTAGTTTTCCGTCAGTTGGAAATACCCGGCGACGGTAAAGCCGACGAAGAACCCGAGGTTCATACCGGCGTAGTTCCACAGGAACGCCGATTCGCGCCGATCATCGTCCGGCTTGAAACGCTGGGTGAGCATCATATTGATGCAGGTGACGTTGAGGCCGCTGCCGGTCAGGAACATCGCCAGCCCCCAGTACAGCCCCCACACGCCCGCGACGGCAATCAGCGCGCAGCCGATCACCTGCAGCACCATACCGAGCACGAACAGGTTGCGGTTGCTGAGGAATCGGCCGCCGAGGTAACCGCCGAACATGTGCAGGCCATAGTTGAAGGCGCCGAATACGCCCATCATGGCGTTGGCGCTGCTTTCGTTAAAGCCCAGCCGCTTGGTGGCGTACAGCACCAGCGTAGAGTAAAGCACGGCGAAGCCGAGCGTGGCGAAGATCTGGATGAAGAACAGCGCCCCCGCACCGGGGGGAATGGCATGGCGCGCTTGCGGCGCCGGCATGGCATCTGAAGGAGTCAAAACGAACCTCTACTGCATTATTATGTAATGAGTCTGTCCCTGTCTGCGATATCGCCGGCCTGTCACCCGGCAATCTGCGCGGCGTCGTGATATTCCTTGCCAAAAACGCCGCGCCGACATGATTCCATTTAGCGACACATCTGACTAATAATCCAGTATTAATGCATATAACAGCAAACAACCCAACCTCATTGGCGACATATTGAGCTATCTGTACAGAAAAAGGTCAAACAATCGTCTTTCATGGATTCCAACCGCTGCCTGCCCTGCCCGCCGGCGGCCGCGAGTGGGAATATCGTTCGGTAAATCAGCAAATTGCTGCAAGTTTGGCTAAACAGTCATGAGAATGAAATAAGAGAGTTGACGCTGAGATCAGATTCTCCTACATTAGCGCCCGTCGACAGCGCAACGCGTTTTCGACAACAAAACGGTGAGGTGTCTGAGTGGCTGAAGGAGCACGCCTGGAAAGTGTGTATACGCGAAAGTGTATCGAGGGTTCGAACCCCTCTCTCACCGCCAAATTTAAAAAAAAGCCTGGATTCGCGTCCAGGTTTTTTTTTGCATGGTGCACCGTCGAGAGGGGCGAGAAGCCTCGACAGGGTTCGACAAAACGCCTGCGTTTTGGACCGCCAACGGCGGCCCGCAGGGTGAGCGCAGCGAATCAAGCCCTCTCTCACCGCCAAATTCAAAGAGAAAGCCTGGATTCACGTCCAGGCTTTTTTTTGCATGGTGCACCGTCGAGAGGGGCGAGAAGCCTCGACAGGGTTCGACAAAACGCCTGCGTTTTGGACCGCCAACGGCGGCCCGCAGGGTGAGCGCAGCGAATCAAGCCCTCTCTCACCGCCAAATTTAAAAAAAAAGCCTGGATTCGCGTCCAGGCTTTTTTTTGCATGGTGCACCGCCGAGAGGGGCGAGAAGCCTCGACAGGGTTCGACAAAACGCCTGCGTTTTGGACCGCCAACGGCGGCCCGCAGGGTGAGCGCAGCGAATCAAGCCCTCTCTCACCGCCAAATTCAAAGAGAAAGCCTGGATTCGCTTCCAGGCTTTTTTTTGCATGGTGCACTGCGCATCTCCCCCCTCTGCGACCGCGATTCTCATTTCCGCCGGTTATCCACGAACCTTACCGCTGATTTTCTCGCCCATTCATGACATCTGCCCTGCCGTTCGCCGCAGTTTTCAGCAAAGTGCGCACGGTTTGAGCGGACGAACAAAAACACAGAAATTATTCTTGACCGGATCGGCCCCACTCCCTATAGTAGCGCCCCGTTGCAGCGATGATTTCGCAACAAAAAAATATGGTGAGGTGTCCGAGTGGCTGAAGGAGCACGCCTGGAAAGTGTGTATACGCGAAAGTGTATCGAGGGTTCGAATCCCTCCCTCACCGCCATATTCTAACGAGAAAGCCTGAGCGAAAGTTCAGGCTTTTTTGTTTGCATAACGCACCGACCGGGAGGGTGAGAACCCTCGACAGGGTTCGACAAAACGCCTGCGTTTTGGACCGCCAACGGCGGCCCGCAGGGTGAGCGCAGCGAATCAATCCCTCCCTCACCGCCATATTCTACGAAGAAGCCTGAACTCACGTTCAGGCTTTTTTGTATGCATAGCGCACCGACCGGGAGGGTGAGAACCCTCGACAGGGTTCGACAAAACGCTTGCGTTTTGGACCGCCAACGGCGGCCCGCAGGGTGAGCGCAGCGAATCAATCCCTCCCTCACCGCCATATTCTACGAAGAAGCCTGAACTCACGTTCGGGCTTTTTTGTTTGCATAGCGCACCGACCGGGAGGGTGAGAGCCCTCGACAGGGTTCGACAAAACGCCTGCGTTTTGGACCGCCAACGGCGGCCCGCAGGGTGAGCGCAGCGAATCTATCCCTCCCTCACCGTCATATTCTACGAAGAAGCCTGAACTCGCGTTCGGGCTTTTTTGTTTGCATAGTGCACCGGCGCAGAGAGCGCCCCCTCGACAGCGGCATAAGCTGTCGATCATAATACCCTCATATAGGTAGGCCAATGCGTAATGCAAGGGAGAAACGTGGCGCGTAAGAAGAAAGGCAATGCCCCGCGGCCAAAGACAGGCCCCGTTAAAGAAAAATCGAATAACCGTTTAGCGAAAGTATCGGCATTTTTGGTAGGCTCGGGGATTCTCGTGGCGATATTGGGCGCCGCCTATCAGTACTTCGCCGGCAGCGTTTCATTAGCTTTCGTTCAATCCGTCGGAAGAGCCTATGAGTTCCAACTGACAAACGACACGCCTTCGGATCGTACCGTAAAATCCTTCCGCATCGTTCCCCCCGACGTCCAGCAAGTGATCTACAAAGTCACCGAGGATGTGTATGCCACCCGCGATGAAAAAGGGCAGATTACCTTGCCGGGCGGCAACCAGAGCTATGTTCCCGCCGCAGAATTTAAAGAGCTTGATGGCCAGCGCCTATCCGCGAACTCCTCATTCAAGTTTCGCGTGCCGCCACTTTCCAATCGCACCTGGATGGCGCCGGAGGCGGCCATCGTCGATATTCGTTATGAAATCGACTCGTCAAACCCTGTACTTGCCGCTATTGAAGGCATATTTGACGTCCTTGGTTTCCACTCCCGCCAGCATACCGTTCGCTACCTGGTCATTGAAAACTACTGGACGCCTTCTCGTTCAAACTCCCTCAACGAGGCGATTCGCATATTCTGCCGCGACAGCGACACGGTGGCGAAGTCAGGCAGTTGCGACAACTTTTGAATCCCCACGGGTAAAGACAAAAAAGCCCGAACGCAAATTCAGGCTTTTTTATCCCCACTGCCCAACCGCTCAGTGGTGCGTGCGCCCCATGGACGCCGGCTGTGCCAACGCGCGGCGCCAGTCGCCCGGCGTTTGGCCAAACTGGCGTTTGAAGCTGCGGTTGAACGACTGCTGTGAGTCGAAGCCGAGCGAAATCGCCACGCTGACGATAGGCTCGCCGCTGTTGGCCAGGCGCTCCGCCGACACTTTCAGTTTTTGCATGCGGATATACTCCCCCAGCGCGTAGCCGGTCTGGCGCTTGAACATGCGCTGCAGATGCCATTTGGAATACCCCGCGCGGTCCGCCACGGTGTTGATATCCAGTTTCTCTTCCAGATTGTTGTCGATCCACGCCTTCAAATCGGTAATAAAGCCCGTAGTGTTCATGCTGATGCTCCCATCATTCGGCAGGGTCACCCTCTGCCCGATGCACATACGTTGCAACAGTTTCGCTTTAAATGCAATTTTTATTATTGCATTTACCAGAAAGCCGCCACTATACTCCACCCAATTAATGTAACCGATATTGATACATTAATGTGACACCAATGTGTTTCAAAACCTAACGCTGCGCCGCTGCTGGGCGCAGCCGCCCCCTCGCCGCACGCCGGCGCATGGGCGAATCCCGGAGAACAGGGCCGGGTATGGGGCCTGACCGCGCTTACTTATCGGAATAAAAATAATGGCAAATCAACCAAACTCATCGTTCAACGCCGGCGGCCGCACGCGCGCCGTCGCTCTGGGCCAGCGGCTCTCCGGGGTGGCGCTGCTGGCCACCCTACTCGCCGGGTGCGACAACAGCGTCGCGCATAACGCCCCGCCACCGCCGCCGGTGGTCAGCGCCGCCAGCGTGGTGGTCAAGCCCATCAGCCAATGGGATGCCTTCAACGGCCGGGTCGAAGCGGTGCAAAGCGTGCAGCTGCGCCCACGGGTCTCCGGCTACATCGAGCGGGTCAACTACACCGAAGGCGACGAGGTGAAGAAAGGCCAGGTGCTGTTCACCATCGACGATCGCACCTACCGCGCCGCGCGCGAACAGGCGCAGGCCGAGCTGGTGCGGGCACGCAACCAAGCCGCCCTGGCGCGCAGCGAATCCTCGCGCACCGAGAAACTGATCGGCACTCAGGCCATCTCTCAGGAAGTTTGGGAGCAGCGCCGGTCGTCCGCCGCGCAGGCGCAAAGCAACGTGCTGGCGGCACAGGCCCAGCTCGACATGGCGCAGCTGAATCTCGACTTTACCCGCGTTACCGCGCCGATTGACGGGCGCGCCAGCCGCGCAATGATCACCGCCGGCAACCTGGTCACCACCGGCGACAGCGCCAGCGTGCTGACGACGCTGGTGTCCCTCGACAAGGTCTACGTCTATTTCGACGTGGATGAAGCCACCTTCCTGCGCTATCAGCAGCAGGGCCGGCACGACGCGCGCCTGCCGGTGAAAGTCGGCCTGGTGGGCGAAGACGGCACCCCGCATCAGGGGCTGGTGGATTTCACCGATAACCAGCTGAACGCCGGGACCGGCACCATCCGCATGCGCGCCCTGCTCGACAACCGCGATCGCCGCTTCACGCCGGGGCTGTTCGCCCGGGTACAGATGCCCGGCAGCGCCGAGTTCAACGCCATGCTGATCGACGATAAAGCGGTGATGACCGACCAGAACCGCAAGTTCGTTTACATCGTCGATAAAGACGGCAAGGCGCAGCGCCGCGACATCGACGTGGGCCGCATGGCCGAAGGGTTACGCATCGTGCAGAAAGGGTTGGCAAACGGCGATCGGGTGATCGTCGACGGCATGCAGAAAGTGTTTATGCCGGGCATGCCGGTCGACGCGAAAGCCGTCGCCATGAACCCTATCGCCTCCGCACTTAACTAAGCTCCCAGCAGAGACTTCTGACCCATGGACTTTTCCCGTTTTTTCATCGACCGGCCGATCTTTGCCGCGGTGCTGTCGATCCTGATTTTTGTCGCCGGGGCGATCGCCATCCCGCTGCTGCCGATCAGCGAGTACCCGGACGTGGTACCGCCCAGCGTGCAGGTGCGCGCCGAATACCCGGGCGCCAACCCGAAAGAGATCGCTGAAACGGTGGCCACGCCGCTGGAAGAAGCGATCAACGGCGTCGAAAACATGATGTACATGAAATCGGTCGCCGGTTCCGACGGCGTGCTGGTGACCACCGTCACCTTCCGCCCCGGCACCGATCCCGATCAGGCGCAGGTGCAGGTGCAAAACCGCGTGGCACAGGCCGAAGCGCGCCTGCCGGAAGACGTGCGCCGCCAGGGCATCACCACCCAGAAGCAGTCCCCGGCGCTGACGCTGGTGGTGCATCTGGTCTCGCCTTCCGGCAAGTACGATTCGCTGTACCTGCGCAACTACGCCACCCTGAAGGTCAAGGATGAGCTCGCCCGCCTGCCGGGCGTCGGCCAGGTGCAGATCTTCGGCGCCGGTGAGTACGCGATGCGCATCTGGCTCGATCCGAACAAGGTCGCCGCGCGTGGCCTGACCGCCTCCGACGTGGTGAGCGCCATGCAGGAGCAAAACGTGCAGGTCTCCGCCGGCCAGCTCGGCGCGGAGCCGATGCCGACGCGCAGCGACTATCTGCTGTCGATCAACGCCCAGGGCCGCCTGCAAAACGAAGAAGAGTTCGGCAACATCATCCTCAAGAGCGGCGACAACGGCGAGATCGTGCGGCTGCGCGACGTGGCGCGCATCGAAATGGGCTCCGGCAGCTACGCGCTGCGCGCCCAGCTCAATAACAAGGATGCGGTCGGTATCGGCATCTTCCAGTCGCCGGGCGCCAACGCCATCGAGCTGTCGGACGCAGTGCGCGGCAAGATGGCCGAGCTGGCGACCCGCTTCCCGGACGGCATGAGCTGGAAATCGCCTTACGATCCGACGGTGTTCGTGCGCGATTCGATCCGCGCGGTGGTGGATACCCTGCTGGAAGCGGTGATCCTGGTGGTGCTGGTGGTCATTCTGTTCCTGCAGACCTGGCGCGCCTCGATCATTCCGCTGCTGGCGGTCCCGATCTCCGTGGTCGGCACCTTTGCCGCGCTGTATATGCTGGGCTTTTCGCTCAATACCCTCAGCCTGTTCGGGCTGGTGCTGGCGATCGGCATCGTGGTGGATGACGCCATCGTGGTGGTGGAAAACGTCGAGCGTAATATCGAAGAGGGGCTGTCGCCGCTGGCGGCGGCGCACCAGGCGATGCGCGAGGTCTCCGGCCCGATCATCGCCATCGCCGTGGTGCTGTGTGCGGTGTTCGTGCCGATGGCGTTCCTCTCCGGCGTTACCGGCCAGTTCTACAAGCAGTTCGCCGTCACCATCGCCATCTCGACAGTGATCTCCGCCATCAACTCGCTGACCCTGTCGCCAGCGCTGGCGGCGCGCTTGCTTAAACCGCACGGCGCGCCGAAAGATCTGCCGTCGCGCCTGATTGACCGGCTGTTCGGCTGGCTGTTCCGGCCGTTCAACCGCTTCTTCGCCAGCGGCTCGCAACGCTATCAGCGCGGCGTCTCCCGCGTGCTGGGCCGGCGCGGCGCGGTGTTCGTCGTCTACCTGCTGCTGCTGGCCGCCGCCGGCGTGATGTTCAAGACCGTACCCGGCGGCTTTATCCCGACGCAGGACAAGCTGTACCTGATCGGCGGCGTTAAGATGCCGGAAGGCGCCTCGCTGGAGCGCACTGATGCGGTGATCCGCAAGATGAGCGCCATCGGCCTGAGCGTGGACGGCGTCACCGATGCGGTGGCCTTCCCCGGCCTGAATGCGCTGCAGTTCACCAATACGCCGAATACCGGCACGGTGTTCTTCGCGCTGGAGTCGTTGAGCACCCGTACCCGCACCGCGGCGCAGATCAACGCCGAGATCAACGCGCGCATTTCACAGATTCAGGAAGGCTTCGCCTTCTCAATCATGCCGCCGCCGATCCTCGGCATTGGCCAAGGCTCCGGCTATTCGCTGTACGTGCAGGATCGTGCCGGGCTGGGCTACGGCGCGTTGCAAACGGCGATCAACACCATGTCCGGCGCCATTATGCAAACGCCGGGGATGGGGTTCCCGATCTCCTCGTATCAGGCCAACGTGCCGCAGCTGGACGCCAAAATCGATCGCGACAAGGCCAAGGCGCAAGGGGTACCGCTTAATGCGCTGTTCAGCACGCTGCAGACCTACCTCGGTTCGTCTTACATCAACGACTTCAACCGCTACGGCCGCACCTGGAAGGTGATGGCGCAGGCCGACGGCCAGTTCCGTGACAGCGTGGAGGACATCGCCAACCTGCGCACCCGCAACGACAAGGGCGAAATGGTGCCGATCGGCAGTATGGTCAGCATCGGCACCACCTACGGCCCGGATCCGGTGATCCGTTATAACGGCTTCCCGGCGGCGGACCTGATCGGCGACGCCGATCCGCGCGTGCTCTCCTCTACCCAGGCGATGGGCGCGCTGACGCAGATGGCCGGCAAGCTGTTGCCGAACGGCATGAACATCCAGTGGACCGATCTGAGCTACCAACAATCGACCCAGGGCAACGCCGCGCTGGTGGTGTTCCCGGTGGCGGTGCTGCTGGCGTTCCTCGCGCTGGCGGCGCTGTACGAAAGCTGGACGCTGCCGCTGGCGGTGATCCTGATCGTGCCGATGACCATGCTGTCGGCGCTGTTCGGCGTGTGGCTGACCGGCGGCGACAACAACGTGTTCGTGCAGGTCGGGTTGGTCGTTCTGATGGGGCTGGCCTGCAAGAACGCCATTCTGATCGTCGAGTTCGCCCGCGAGCTGGAAATGCAGGGCAAAGGCATCGTCGAGGCGGCGCTGGAGGCCTGTCGCCTGCGGTTGCGGCCGATCGTGATGACCTCCATCGCCTTCATCGCCGGCACCATCCCACTGATCCTCGGCCACGGTGCCGGCGCCGAGGTGCGTGGCGTCACCGGCATCACGGTGTTCTCCGGCATGTTGGGGGTCACCCTGTTCGGGCTGTTCCTGACGCCGGTGTTCTACGTCACCCTGCGGCGCCTGGTGGCACGCAAAGCGCAGCCGCAGACGGCGTAATCATCGTCTTAACATGCAAAAAGGTCGGGCATTGCCCGACCTTTTTTATGCATGCGAACCGCGATTATTTATCGGCGGCTTCGGCCTCTTGCTCGGCGGCGTATTCCGCGCAGACGCGCTTGTCGCCCCGCTCCAGTTCGGCCAGAGAATCGGCCACGGTGTGGCGGGCCAGCACCGCAAGCGAGGCCTGCTCGGCCTCGTTCACCACCGATTTGAAATACCAACAGGCGTTGGCGCTCACCAGGCAGCGGGCCGGCACTTCAGGGCGGGAAGCCCAGATGCGCTTGTCGTCGATCACCGCCAGATAGATGTCCCGCAGGGTGATCTCTTCCGCCGGGCGGCCGAGATGGATAGAGCCGTTTCGGCCCAGGGTGGAAACGATGATGCCGTCTTTGGTCAGCGGGACCATCAGTTTGCGGATAAAGCTGGGGTTGGCTTCCAGAGCGGCGGCGAGGGTGGCGCTCGTCGAACGCATGCCCTGCTTCTCAGCTACGGCGACGCTAAGGACCATTTGCAACGCTGTCGGAAAGCGAAAATCTAACATGTCGTTATCTCTGCGAGACGAAATACTCGGGTTTTACCGGTGCGGCGATTGGCACCGAACACACCGCTTAATTGCACAATAATATAACAAACGCGGGGGCTTTTTTGAAGTTTTGCCCAGTGATATGGCACGCAGACATTAGAACGATCGCAAATTTTTGGGCAGGCAGAAAACAGAAACCCGCGTCAATGTTAACGCCGCTCGCTTAACCGGGTTAAACGATCAGAACTAACACTGCCCGCGGGCTTAATTCGAATGTGGCGATCAGGCTCTGTTCAGCACCAGCTGGCCGTTTTTATCCAACGGGATTTGCGTGCCCGGATCGTGATCCATGCGGATCTTGCCCTGCTGATTACCGATCTTGTAGGTCACGTCATAACCCAGCATTTTCTGAGACTTGTCGTAGACCGTTTTGCAACGCTGCTGAACGCTGGTGCTGACGTCGTTGTTCTGCATCGCCCCTTGCACCTGGTTGCCGGCATAGCCGCCGCCCAGCGCGCCGACCACGGTCGCCACGTCGCGCCCGCGACCGCCGCCGAACTGGTGGCCGATCACGCCGCCCGCCACTGCGCCCAGCACAGAGCCGGCGATGCGGTTTTCATCCTGTACCGGCGCACGGTGCGTAACGGTGACGTTGCGGCATTCCTGACGCGGCGTTTTGATGGTTTCTTTAATCGGCGTTGCGGCGAGCACCTGCGCGTACTGCGGACCGGCAGAAAAGACGTCCAGGCTGGCTACCGCGGCAATCCCCAGAGCGGCAGCGATACCAATCCCAACACCGGCTAACATTGACTTGTTCACAGGAAACCTCCTGAAAGTGTTACCACGCATTTTGTCCGGGGTCTGTGACCGGCTGCACCGCGCTTATTATTTTGCGCATGGGCGGCTTGCGGTATCCCGGTTTACGGCGTGCGCGACGCGCCGTCTGTAAACGAGGTAAAGTCTGCACAATGATTTGAGGGCCCGCAATAAGACAAGGGGACCAAAAATGCGGGAAAACGGCCGTTTCGCCGCTGTTTAGGAGGAATCTTAAGAATTTTACCCATACTAACGACAGCTTATGCTGAAGAATCAAGCAACCGCCGCCGTTCGCCTCGCGCCGCCATAAAAAAAACCCGCGCGGGCGAACCGGCGCGGGTTGGTCGACAAAGGCAGGATCAGTGCATTTTCAGACGCGGGCGGATCACCCGGTTGATGCCGCCTACCAGCATCATCAGGCCGGTTTTGATGTAGCCGTGCAGCGCCACCTGGTGCATGCGGTACAGCGAGATGTAAACGAAGCGCGCGATGCGCCCTTCCACCATCATCGAACCGCGCATCAGGTTGCCCATCAGGCTGCCGACGGTGCTGAAGCGCGACAGCGACACCAGCGAGCCGTGGTCTTTATACACGTATGGCTTCAGCGTCTGGCCGTTCATCAGCGCCAGAATATTGGTGGCGCAGCGCGAGGCCATCTGGTGCGCCGACTGAGCGCGCGGCGGCACAAAACCGCCGCCCTCTTTCGGGCAGGAGGCGCAGTCGCCGATGGCGAAGATGTTCGGATCGCGCGTGGTCTGCAGCGTCGGCTCCACCACCAGCTGGTTGATGCGGTTGGTTTCCAGGCCGCCGATGTCTTTCATGAAGTCCGGCGCCTTGATGCCGGCCGCCCATACCATCAGATCGGCATCGATGAACTCGCCACCTTTGGTGTTCAGGCCTTTGGCATCGGCGCTGGTCACCATGGTGTTGGTCAGCACGCGCACGCCCAGTTTGATCAGCTCCTGGTGCGCCGCAGCGGAAATGCGCGGCGGCAGCGCCGGCAGAATGCGCTCGCCGGCTTCCACCAGCGTCACGTTCAATGCGCTGTTGTCCAGGCCTTCGAAACCGTAGCTGTGCAGCTGCTTCACCGCGTTGTGCAGTTCGGCGGACAGCTCAACGCCGGTGGCGCCACCGCCGACGATGGCGATGTTGACGCGCTCTTTTTGCCCCGGCTGCGCCGAGAACTTCAGGAACAGGTTGAGCATTTCGTTGTGGAAGCGACGCGCCTGATGCGGGTTATCCAGGAAGATGCAGTGCTCTTTCACGCCCGGCGTACCGAAATCGTTCGAGGTGCTGCCCAGCGCCATCACCAGGATGTCGTACGGCAGTTCGCGCGCCGGCACCAGCTCGCCGCCCTGCTCGTCGCAGATCTGCGCCAGCTGCAGCGTTTGCGTCTCGCGGTTGATGTTGGTCAACGACCCCAGTTGGAAGCTGAAATGGTGGTTGCGCGCGTGCGCCAGGTAGCTGAGCGCATCCACGCCGTCATCGAGGGAACCGGTCGCCACTTCATGCAGCAGCGGTTTCCACAAATGGCTGTGGTTGCGATCCACCAGCGTGATCTCCGCTTTGTTCTTGCGGCCAAGTTTATGGCCCAGGCTGGTCGCCAGCTCCAAGCCACCGGCGCCGCCGCCAACAATAACGATTTTCTTCTTTGGCGTTGTCAAAATAACCCCCTAAATGTGAACCATTTGTTATTCCAGGGTAAATAAATAATATCCTTAGAATACATAGGGTTCGCTTAAAATAAATCGGCTCTCTAAGGCCAGAATAACATGCGAGGTTATTTGGTCATACCAAAATTGACGTACATCAAATTTTTTTGGTTAAAGGCTGGACGCGGGGATTTTTTGGGGATTGTGATTCAAATAGTTAGCGCTGAGTCACAGTTTTAAATTTTGCCGATTGCCACGAAAAACTTTACCTTGGCGTACAAAAAAGCCGCACTTTCCGTCGGTACAAAACGGGGAGCGCGGCTCGCGGCGGCGTTATGAAACTGTTAACCCAGCGCCTTGAACGCCTTGAGCCGCTGCAGATGGGGTGAGATGTTTTTGAACTTGTGCGTCTGCTGTTCATCCCAGACGATTTCGTAGTAGTGATGCAGCAATTCGGCGCTGCGCCGGTTATCCAGCACCTCGTCGTGCCGCGACAGCACCACCAGACAGCGGTCGCGGTTCTTCTCGCGGAAATCCTCCACGCACTTGGTGGCAATATCGCGATACTCTTCCGGCCGGTCTATCTTGCCGTGCATGTGCTCTTCCGGGTACAGATTGGGGTTGAACATCGCCTGGCGAATGCCGCACAGGAAGCCGATGCGCTCCGCCCAGAAGCCGCCGAGGCCGACCCCGCAGATCAACGGGTGCGCGTCGCCGCCCTGCTGCACCGCCTTGTCCACCTCTTTCAACAGATGCTGCATGTCGTGACGCGGATGCAGCGTGCTGTAGCTGATGAAGCGCACGTCCGGATCGATAAACTGCAGCTGTAACACCTTTTCATGATTGCCGGGACTGGTGGAATCGAAGCCGTGCAAATAGATAATCATGTGGATCCTCGCAACAAGCCAAGGGCCGCGGGCGCGGCCCTCATCATTTCCGCTCTGCGCCGCGATGCGGCGCCTGGATTCACCCTTGCGAACGCTGCTTGTGCTCCTCCCAGCGTTCGCTCAGCGCGCTGAGCGCCTTGTGCGCCTGCTGCCAGCGCTCGGAGTCGCGCAGTTCCTGACGGGTGAACTGACCGCGATGATATAACCGCTTCACCTTCTCTGCTTTGACCGGGGACAGGTTATCCAGCACGCTGACCGCACCTTCGCGGTGGTTGCACACCAGGATCATGTCGCAACCGGCATCGAGCGCCGCCTGGCCGCGCTCGGCGTAGCTGCCCATAATGGCGGCGCCTTCCATCGACAGATCGTCGGAGAAAATTACGCCGTCGAAGCCCAGCTCCTGACGCAGGATCTGCTGCAGCCAGTAAGGCGAGCCGCTGGCCGGACGCGGGTCCGCTTCAGTATAGATGACGTGGGCCGGCATGACGGCGTCCAACAGCTGGCGGTTGATCAGCTCGCGGAAGATCGCCATGTCGTGCTCGCGGATCTGCGCCAGCGGCCGCGGATCGCGCGGGGTTTCCTTGTGCGAATCGGCGCTGACGGCGCCGTGCCCCGGGAAGTGTTTACCGGTGGTTTTCATGCCGGCGCTGTGCATGCCGAGGATAAAGCGTTCCGCCATCGCCAGCGCCTGCTGCGGATCGCTGTGGAACGAACGCTCGCCGATCGCCGCGCTGCCGTGGCCGATGTCCAGCACCGGCGCAAAACTGATGTCGATATCCTGTGCGATCATTTCCGCCGCCATCAGCCAGCCGGCCTCCTGCGCCAGCCGGCCGCCTTCCTGCGCATCGTGCAACGCGGCGAACGACTGCGCCGCCGGCAGGCGGGTGAAGCCCTCGCGGAAGCGCTGTACGCGCCCGCCCTCCTGATCCACCGCCACCACCAGCCGATCGTGCGAGGCGGCGCGGATCTGGCGCACCAGCTCACGCAGCTGCTCCGCATCGTGGAAGTTGCGGGTAAACAGGATCAATCCGCCAACCAGCGGGTGTTTCAAAATTTCGCGTTCTTCTGCATCCAGCTCGTAGCCGGCGACATCTAGCATTACTGGGCCCACGGGCACCTCACTTCATTATTGTTCGTTCAGAATTCGGATGGTGATAAACAAAGCCGCCGGCGCACCGCCGCGCCCCAGCGCAAAAATTCGGCGTCGCCGCTCTGCTGCCAGCGCACTTCGAACCACAGCAGCATCAGATAATCGACCCACGGCAGCCAGCGGTGCACCTGCGCCTGCAGCCGGGCGACGTCGTGATAGCCCTGGCGCGCGTAGTGCTGCAAAAAGCGCTGCTGCTGGCCGGCCGACCAACCGTTGCCGCGAAACAGCGCGGCGATATCCAGCGCCACGTCGCCGTCGGCGGCATATTCCCAGTCGATCAGCCGCAGCCCTTCGCCGGTGGCGAGCAGATTGCCCGGATGGATGTCCATGTGCAGCGGCGCCAGGCGCAGCGGCCGTGGCGAGGCGCTGCGTAAAAAATGACGCTGCAGGCGCAGCCAGTCAGGGGTTAAACGCCGCCTATCCAGCTGCTGCCAGTAGCGGCGGAACTGCCGTCGCAGATCCAGTCGGTAACCGCTGAGCGGCCGCCGGTGCAGTTCCGCCGCCATCGCCGCCAGCTCGCCGCGCTGATTCAGCGCCGCAAACTCGGCATCGGTGACGACGTCACCTTCGAGCCATTCAAGGATAAGCCACTGATTATTCTGTGTGAAAACCCGTGGCCCCAGCCCCGGCGCGCAGCGGCGCAAGACCCGCGCTTCCCGCCGGCGGCTCACGCCCAGCGCGCGTTTTTCCGCACTGTGCTGCCGCGCCAACAGCGTGATGCCCGCGCCGTCGATGCGCCAGCTCTCGCCGGTCAGCCCCTGCACCGGGCTGAAATGACAACCGGCGGTATTCACCGCCGGCAGTCTGGTTTCCATCAATCGTCGCAGCGCGGCCTCAGCGTTTAACGGCGCCATTGCCCGACCAGACGATCTCGCCGGTTTGCACCAGCATCAGCTGCATATCCAACGCCGGCGACTTCACGTCTCCGCTGACGTCGCTGTACAGCACGTACTGCGCGCCGACGATGCGCGCCAGGCCAATCGCCTTGCTGCGCGAACCGAAGCTGTCATCCGCCGACAGGCCCAGCGTTTGTCGGGCGCTGGTCAGCTTCGCTTCCGGCACCACGCTGAAGGTGGAATTCGACGCCAGCGCCTTGTACAGCGCCGCGGTAGCTTTGCCCATCTGCAGCGAACCGTTGGTATTGTTCTTGACGCTGTCCAGCAGCAGCACGCTGCCGGCCGTGACGCCATCGGCCTTCAGCATCTGCCCCACCAGCGGCTGAACGCTGCCCAGCCAGTCAAGCTGCTGGATTTTCGGCGGCTGCGGCACCGGCTCGGTGGTTGGCGGCTGTGGCTGCTCGACCGGCGGCTTCGGTTGATCTGGCTCGACGGTGACCGGCGGCAGCGGCTGATCCGGCTCAGGCGGACGCGACAGACAGCCGCTCAGGGTTAATGCGGCCAGCGCCACTAAGACGTACTTTTTCATGCTTTTTCTCCAAACCTGGCAAGCGCTTACAGGTACAGATACAGACGCGCGCTTTTGGCGTCCAGGTTGCCGTTAATCGAGTAGATTTTGGCGTCCGAGTCGGGCGCCACGACGATCTCGCGCGGTTTCTCGAAGGGGCGAATATCCAGCCCCTGCGCGTCGTACCAATAGAAACGATAATGCACGGTGACCGGCGTCGATTGGCTGTTGTTGAGCACCGAGGTCGCCATCACCCGCCCGGAGGCGTTCGAAATCGAGGGCGTATCGGCCAAAATGCCGGCGGTCAGCACCGAAGGATCCATCACCACCGTTTGGCGTTGATTGACCGCGATGCCGGACGGCGAGCTGCACCCCATCAGCAACGCGGCGGGCAACGCCAACGCCACCAGACCACGCAGAGTTTTTTTACCGCGCATGATTTCCTCGCTTAACGTGACAACAGCGGCCCCAGCGAGCGGCCACCGACCAGGTGCATATGAATATGATAGACCTCCTGACCGGCGTGGCGGTTGCAGTTGACGATCAGACGATAGCCGTCTTCGGCGATGCCTTCCTGTTCGGCGATCTTCGCCGCGGCGGTGATCATGCGGCCCAGCGCGGCTTCGTGCTCCACGGTCACGTCGTTGACGGTTGGGATCAGCACGTTGGGAACGATCAGCACATGGGTGGGTGCCTGAGGGGAGATGTCACGGAAAGCGGTGACCAGTTCATCCTGATAAACCACATCAGCAGGGATTTCGCGGCGGATAATTTTACTGAAAATCGTTTCTTCGGCCATCTGGCGTTCCTTTTTACACAATTAGCTGTACGCAGTATGAGTGACAAATTCTACTGCTTTCAACCTGATTGCGCACTTTCCGCGTCGAGTGCTGCAGATTCGCGCAGGCCGGCGCCCCGCTTGTGCATCTTTTCACTTTGGTTATTCACTATTGTTGCTTTACTTGCCCCGTGCCGCCGCCAATAGTAACCCCATGATTAACAAAGAGTAGAGGGTGTTATGCCACTGAGGATTTCGGCGCTGTGCGCGCTGTTGCTGAGCGCTGCCGTTCAGGCGGCCACGGCGGGCGGTATCGATCTGCAGGCTAACCGAGAGCCGATACGCGCAGAGCCGAACCCGGCCGCTATCGCACTGATTCCGGCGAATTTTCACTTTGCGGTGCCCGGCAAGCTGACGGTGGCGGTGGCGTTCGAGAACTCCCCGCCGCTGGCGCTGTTCGCCGAAGACAATAAAACGCTGATCGGCAGCGATCCGGACATCGCCCGCCTGGTGGCCGACAGCCTCGGGCTTGAGCTGAATCTGGTGCCCACCTCCTGGGAAGATTGGCCGCTGGGCATCAGCGCCGGCAAATACGATGCGGCGATCTTCAACATCGCCGTCACCAAACAGCGCAAGACCAAATTCGACTTCGCGACCTATCGGGTGGACACGCTGGGCTTTTACGTCAAATCCACCAGCCACATCACCTCGATCAACCGGCCGCAGGACGTCGCCGGGCTGCGGATCATCGTCGGATCCGGCACCAATCAGGAAAACATTCTGCTGGGGTGGGATAAGCAGAACCGCGCCGCCGGGCTGCCGCCGGTGCAGCCGATCTATGTGACCGACGACGCCGCCACCAACCTGAGCATTCAGTCTGGGCGCGCCGACGCGTTCTTCGGCCCCCACTCCACCGGCGCCTACAAGGCGGCGCTGACCGGCAAGACCAAAATGGTCGGCATCGGCCCCAGCGTGGCCTACGTCGCGGTCACCACCAAAAAAGGCAACGGGTTGGTGAACGCCATCAACGCCGCCATCAACGGCGTCATCGTCAGCGGCGAATACGCGCAGGTGCTGGAGCGCTGGGGCGAAGGCGACGAAAAGGTCGAGCGCTCCGCCATCAACCCGCCGGGCATCGGCGACTAGCCGCCGATCAGCTGCGGCGCGTGCCGACGCATCCACTCGGCCAGCGAGTCCAGCGTCGGCCGCAGCGATTTGCCGAGCGCAGTGACCTGATACTCCACCCGCGGCGGCACTTCGGGATACACCTGCCGCGTCACCAGGCCGCGCTGCTCAAACAGCCGCAGCTGGCGCGTTAGCTCTTTTTGCGCAATGGGCGCCACCGCCCGCTGCAGTTCGCTGAATCGTACCGGGCTGTCGATCACGATCAGCCGGTACAGGATCGGTATCGCCCACTTGCCCGACACCAGATTGACGAAGTCCACCATCGGGCAAGGTTCGCCCGCCGTCGGCAACGCCGCCAAATTATTTTCCGCCGCTAATGGCGCTTGCGCCGTCATTTCATCCCACCTCGCCCTTTAGTATCCAAAAGGTGCCTACTATGCAAAAGGAACTATAGCGCAAATAATGCCGCAACTGACGCTAAAGAGGAATCGGTTATGTCACGACTGCAAGGCAAATACGCATTGATTACCGGCGGCACCAGCGGCATCGGGCTGGAAACCGCCCGCCAGTTCATCGCCGAGGGCGCGACGGTAGCGATCACCGGGCGCAGCCAAAGCGCCCTGGACGCGGCGGGCCAGGCATTGGCGGGCAAGGCACTGTTGCTGCTGAGCGACGCCGGCGATATCCCGCAGCAGCGCGAACTGGCGCAGCGGCTGGGGCAACGGTGGCCGCGGCTGGACGTGCTGTACATCAACGCCGGTGACGTTACGCATCGCCCGCTGCAGGAGTGGGATGAGCAGAGCTATCAGCGGCTGATGGACATCAACCTGAAGGGGCCGTTTTTTCTGATCCAGGCTTTGCTGCCGCTGCTGGCCAACCCGTCTTCGGTGATCCTGTGCGGTTCGGTCAGCGCCCATATCGGCCTGCCGCAGAGCAGCGCCTATGCCGCCAGCAAAGCCGGCTTGCTGTCGCTGGCCAGAACGCTGTCCGGCGAGCTGCACGCGCGCGGCATTCGCGTCAACGGCCTCAGCCCCGGCCCGACCGAAACCCCGGCGTTGGGTAAGCTGGGGTTGGCGGAAGCGGATGAGCAGGCATTGCGCGACGATATCCGCGCGCTGGTGCCGATCGGCCGCATGGGCAGCGCACTGGAGCTGGCCAAAGCGGCGGTGTTTCTGGCGGCGGACGAGTCGGCATTTATGGTCGGCGCCGAGCTGCAGATGGACGGTGGCGTGGGGAATTTATAATTTAATTTAGCGACGCGGCCGCACCCCGCGCGGCCCATAAGATCACCCCAGCCCAGGGATCTCGACGCCGAAGGTCTGCAACAGCAGCACCACGTTGAGCAGCACGATCACCACCGTGCCGACCACCGCCGCCAGGCTGGTCCAGCGGCCGTTGGCGAACTCGCCCATGATGTCGCGGCGGCGGGTAAACATCACCAGCGCGATCATCGGCGCCGGCAGTGCCAGGCTCAGCACCACCTGGCTGTAGACCAGCGCGTCGGTGGCGTTGACGCCCATCGCCACCACGATAAACGCCGGCACCATGGTGACCAGGCGGCGCACCCACACCGGAATGCGGAAGCCAACGAAGCCCTGCATGATCATCTGCCCGGCCATAGTGCCCACCACCGAGCTGGAAATGCCGGAGGCGATCAGCGAAGCGAGGAAGATACCGGCGGCCGCCGCACCGAACAGCGGCGTCAGCGTATGGTAGGCGGTGCCAATTTCGGCCACGTCGCTGTTACCGGCGTGGAAGGCACTCGAGGCCATGATGACCATCGCGATATTCACCAGCCCGGCGAGCGCCAGCGCGATCACCACCTCAATATTGGAGAAACGCAGCAGCTTACGCCGCTCGCCGTTATCGCTGGCCGGGCTGCGGTGCTGGGTCAGCCCCGAATGCAGGAAAATGGCGTGCGGCATCACGGTGGCGCCGATAATGCCGACGGCGATGGTCAGCGCCTGCGCGTCCGGCAGCTGCGGCGTCACCATGCCGATCCCAGCCGCCTGCCAGTCTACCGGTACGATGAACATCTCGACCAGGTAACACAGCGCGATGATCCCCACCAGGCCGCCGATCATCAGCTCGACCGGGCGGAAACCTTTTTTTTCCACCATCAACAGCGCATAGGTGATCACCGCCGTCACCCCCATTCCCGCCAGCAGCGGCATATGGAACAGCAGCGCCAGCGCGATCGCCCCGCCGAGAAACTCTGCCAGATCGGTGGCCATCGCCGCCACTTCGCTGAGCAACCACATGCCGATCACTACCGGCCGTGAAAACTGCTCGCGGCACATCTCCGCCAGATTGCGGTTGGTGACGATGCCCAGCTTGGCCGACAGCGCCTGGAACAGCATGGCGATCAGGTTGGCCATCACCACCACCCACAGCAGGCTGTAGCCGTATTTCGCCCCGGCCTGAATGTTGGTGGCGAAGTTGCCGGGATCCATATAGGCAATAGAGGCAATCACCGCCGGGCCGGCGAACAGCAACGGCGTAAAGGCGCCGCGCTTGCGTCCGGCAAGGGCGGCGCCAATCGCAATGTTGGTCCGTTCGGTTAACGATGGAGTGGTTGCCGCATCACGCATGAAGTACCCTCAATCTTTCACTGGTTATTTTTCCACCTATCATGCTGACAATGTAGCATCGGCTACACTTTATGCAACAGGCGAAATTCATTGGCTTTGTGTAGAGATATTTCTAACTACCACAATGCGTGGCATCGAATTGATAATGTGTGCTATTTGGACTAACTTAGGGCAACCCTCCCCGCATTGCCGGGAGATGCCATTTTTATGCTTACAGGACGCCCCACGCTATGGTTACCCGCGCGCCAGATAACGCCGACCGCCACGCCCAGACCGACATGCCGGACGAGGCCGAGCACGCCCTGCGTTTTAGCCGCGCCCGCGAAGCGCAGTCCAATGCGCTGATCGAAGATTACGTTGAGCTGATCGCCGATTTGCTGCAAAGCACCCGCGAAGCCAGAACCACCGACATCGCGCGCCGCTTCGGCGTGTCTCACCCGACGGCGATCAAAAATATCGCGCGGCTGAAAAGCGCCGGGCTGGTGGAATCGCGCCCTTATCGCGGGGTGTTTTTAACGGAAGAAGGCGAGCAGCTGGCGCAGAAGGTGCGCCGCCGTCACCGCATCGTGGTCGATCTGCTGATGTGCGTCGGGGTGCCGAGCGAAACCGCCGAGCTGGACAGCGAAGGGATTGAGCACCATATCTCGGACGAAACGCTGGCGGTGTTCGAGCATTACCTGCAAAAGCACGCCAAACCCTGACTCCTGGAGCGCCGATGAGCTACGCCGTGCGGCAAATCCATGATCTGCGCCTGGTGGTTTTCGCCGAAGCCGGGCCGCCGTTGAAAGACGAAAACGACGTCAGCCTGTTTATCGCGCCCGCCTTTGAACACGATGCCGGGATGATTGCCCTCCCCGTCAACCGCCTCGACGCCGCCTTCTTCCAACTCAGAAGCGGCGTGGCCGGCGCCGTATTGCAGAAATTCATCAACTACCGCCTGCGCGTGGCGCTGCTGGGCGATATCACTCCCTGGCTGGCACAAAGCAACGCGCTGCAAGATTTTGTGCGTGAAGCCAATCGCGGCGAACAGGTCTGGTTCCTCCCTTCTCTCGCCGAGCTCGAACAGCGGCTTGGCGCCTGACGGCAGGCAATAAAAAGGGAGGCTTTCGCCTCCCTTGGTAACTCCCCTGCCTGAATCAGTGATTACGGATGTATTCGTCCATATCGGTTTTCAGGTTGTCGGACTTGGTGCCGAAGATGGCCTGCACGCCGGAACCAGCGACGACTACGCCGGCTGCGCCCAGTTTCTTCAGGCCCGCCTGGTCAACTTTGGACACGTCGGCTACGCTGACGCGCAGACGGGTGATGCAAGCATCCAGGTTAGTGATGTTTTCTTTACCGCCAAAGGCCTGAACCAGCGCCGCGGACATTTCGGAACCGCCCTGCGCAGTCTGCTCGGCAGCGGTGTCTTCACGGCCCGGGGTTTTCAGATCCAGCTTGGCGATCAGCACGCGGAAGATGGTGTAGTACACCAGACCGTAGACGATGCCGACGATTGGGAACAGCCAGATTTTGCTGCTGTTGCCGCTCAGTACGATAAAGTCGATCAGGCCGTGCGAGAAGCTGGTGCCGTCACGCATGCCCAACAGGATGCAGATTGGGAACGCCAGGCCGGCCAGGATAGCGTGGATCACGTACAGGATCGGCGCGACGAACATGAAGGAGAACTCGATCGGCTCGGTGATACCGGTCAGGAACGAGGTCAGCGCGGCGGAGATCATGATGCCGCCGACTTTCGCGCGGTTTTCCGGTTTGGCCGAGTGCCAGATAGCGATGGCTGCAGCAGGCAGACCGTACATTTTGAACAGGAAGCCGCCGGACAGTTTGCCCGCGGTTGGGTCACCCGCCATGTAGCGAGGGATGTCGCCGTGGAATACCTGGCCCGCCGCGTTGGTGAATTCACCAATTTGCATTTGGAACGGTACGTTCCAGATGTGGTGCAGACCGAATGGCACCAGAGCACGCTCAACCACGCCGTAAATGCCGAAGGCCACGACCGGGTTCTGATAAGCCGCCCACTGCGAGAAGGTCTGGATAGCCGTACCGATCGGCGGCCAGATGAAGGACAGCACTACGCCCAGAACGATCGCCGCCAGACCGGAAATGATCGGCACGAAGCGCTTACCGGCAAAGAAGCCCAGGTATTCCGGCAGTTGAATGCGGAAGAAGCGGTTGAACATATAGGCCGCGATGGCACCGGAGATAATCCCCCCGAGCACACCGGTATCCGCCAGGTGTTTGGCCGCAATCTCTTCAGCCGGCAGGTGCAGCACCAGCGGCGCAACCACCGCCATGGTTTTCACCATGATGCCGTAGGCCACCACCGCCGCCAGCGCGGAAACGCCGTCGTTGTTGGTGAAGCCCAAAGCGACGCCGATGGCGAAAATCAGCGGCATGTTGGCGAAGACCGAACCGCCCGCTTCCGCCATCACGTGGGAGACTACCGCAGGTAGCCAGCTAAAGTTGGCGGAGCCGACGCCCAGCAGGATACCTGCGATAGGCAACACGGACACCGGCAGCATGAGCGATTTACCTACTTTTTGCAGGTTTGCAAATGCGTTCTTGAACATAGTTGAGTGTGCTCCTGAGTAATAATGCTTTGCTACTTCTTGTCGCGATAATTCGCGCTGCAAGGGGGGGAGAAAAACCCCTGCAATTCAGGGTGTCTGAGCACCCCTTGAATTTATTACGCAGAGTAAAATAAATAGCCTGCGCAATGTTTGATGACAATCACGTTTCGATGATCGAGCCGCGGTAACTTTGCATAAACCGGCTGTTTTTTGGCAAAACGGGCCAAAAAACACGCATCAATCACCCTGAAACGGGAGGGAACCTTACCCGTTTCAGTGATTAATTACGAGCTTAAAAAAAATTACGCAGACAATGACCTACAGCTATAGCCTAGGTCAAAGATCACAGATCGAGGTGAAATAAGCGTGAAAAGTTGGCGGTGGTCGCTTCGGCCAGTTGTTCCAGGCTGACGCCCTTCAATACCGCCATGTATTCAGCCACATCGCGCACATAGGCGGGTTGGTTTTCTTTGCCGCGATGCGGCACCGGCGCCAGATAAGGCGAATCGGTTTCCACCAGAATGCGATCCAGCGGCACATAGCGGGCCACCTCACGCAGCTGTTCGGCGTTGCGGAAGGTCACGATGCCCGAGAAGGAAATGTAGAAGCCCAGATCCAGCAGCGCTTCGGCCGTGGCCAGATCTTCGGTGAAGCAGTGAAGTACGCCGCCGCAGTCCTGTGCCTTCTCTTCACGCAGGATCGCCAGCGTGTCCGCACGCGCATCGCGGGTGTGGACGATCACCGGTTTGTTCAGATCCCGGCCGATGCGGATATGTTCGCGGAAAGAGTCCTGCTGCAGCTCAAGATTGTCTTTCTGGTAGAAGTAATCGAGCCCGGTTTCCCCCAGCGCTACCACCTGTTCCGCCGCCGCCAGGCGGCGCAGCTCGGCGTAATCATACCCCTCTTCCAGATTGAGCGGATGCACCCCGCAGGAGAAGGCCACGTCGTTGCGCTTGCCGATCAGCTCGGTCATGGAACGGTAGCCCGGCAGCGTGGTGGCGACCGCCAGCACATAGCCGACGTCGCGCGCTTTGGCCTTGGCCAGCGCATCGTCCACATTCTGGTGCAGCGTTTGATAATCCAGACTGTCGAGGTGGCAATGAGAATCGACTAACAACATAATGTTTAACTCTTTTACTTTACAGCGAATGAGGGTGGGAATAGCCGGCGGCGCCGAGCATCTGTTCCCAGCGAAGTAACTGTTCGGTCAGCAGCAGCTCGCGATTGACGCCCACCACGCTGAGCAGCTGATGGCGACAGTTCAGCCACTGCTGCACGATCTGCTGCAGCGAGGCGCTGCTCAGCAGGCTGGCCAGCTGATGCACCAACGGCTGCTGATCCTGATTCAATACATACTGATGCGCGCCCTGCTGCCACTTCATCGCGTCCACCAGCAGCGCGCACAGCCAGTGCAGGCGCTCGGCGACGTCTTCATGGTTCAACACCGGCAGCAGCGACAGCATATCGCGCTGCGGCAGCGCGGCGCTCAACGCGGCGCACAGGGCGCTGCGCTGTTGCCACTGCTGCGGCTGCAACAGCTGTTCGGCGGCCAGCGGCGCGCCGTCGTGCAGGCGCAGCGCCGTGAGGCGGTCCGTCTGAGATCCGGCCGCCTGTCGGCCCAGCCACTGCAGGCTGAGCTGCTCATCCGGGCTGGCCAAATGCCAGTACAGGCAGCGGCTGCGCAGCGTCGCCATCAGCCGCGACGGCTCACGGCAACCCAGCAGAAAATAGGTTTTCTCCGGCGGCTCTTCCAGCGTTTTAAGCAGCGCGTTGGCCGCCGCCTCGGTCAGCTGTTCCGCCTGCGGCAGCCAAATCACTTTAGCGCCGCCCTGCTGCGCGTGGGCGTAAAGCGTTTCAATCACCTGACGGATCGGCTCAATGCCCAGGCTGCTCTTGCCCTTTTCCGGCGCCTGCACGTGATAATCCGGGTGGTTCCCCGCCAGCATCAGCCGGCAGCTGTGGCACTCGCCGCAGCTTTTTTCACCGTTGCGCTGCTGGCAGATCAACCAGCGGCTCAGGCCGTAGGCCAGCGCGTCGTCACCGTTGCCCGCCGCCGCGTGCAGCAGCAGCGCATGATGGCCGCGGCCGTCGGCGTACTGCCCAACCAGCTGGCGATAAGGGCCGTTCAGCCACGGGTACCAGTTCATTATGCGCCTTCCTGCTGCCGCAGCCAGTGGCCGACGCAGTCGCGGATCGCCGCGGTCACCTGCTCCAGCGGCTGGGCGGCGTCGACGGTGACGATGGTTTTATCCTGCGCCGCCAGCTCGAGATAGCGAGCGCGGGTGCGCTCGAAGAACGGCAGCGCTTCCTGTTCGATGCGATCCAACTGACCGCGCGCCTGTGCGCGTTGCAGGCCGACCAGCGGCGGCAGATCGAGATAGACCGTCAAGTCCGGGCGAAAATCCCCCAGCACGGTGTCGCGCAGCGAGCTCATCAGCTGCGGATCCACGCCGCGGCCGCCACCCTGGTAAGCCTGTGAAGAGAGATCGTGGCGATCGCCCACCACCCAGGCGCCGCGCGCCAGGGCCGGTTTAATCACGGTTTCCACCAGCTGCACACGCGCGGCGTACAGCATCAATACTTCGGCCTTGATGGTCGGCAATTCGCCGTCGATGCCGCGCTTGAACAGATCGCGCAGCTTCTCCGCCAGCGGCGTGCCGCCCGGCTCGCGGGTGAAGACGATGTCGCTGACGCCGTGTTCGCGCAGCACATTGACCACCGTATCGCGCGCGGTGGTTTTACCCGCGCCTTCCAGCCCTTCGATAACAACGAATTTACTTTTCATTCTTTTCCTTTAACGCCTGACGGTACACGCGCACCGCCTGGTTATGGCTCGCCAGATTGGTGGTGAAGGTATGCCCACCCTTGCCGTCGGCGACAAAATAGAGATAAGGCGTTTTGGCCGGATTGGCGGCCGCCTGCAGCGAGGCCTCCCCCGGCATGGCGATCGGCGTTGGCGGCAGGCCGGCGATCACATAGGTGTTGTACGGCGTCGGCGTCTCCAGATCCTTGCGCGTGATGTTGCCATTATAGCTTTCGCCCATGCCGTAGATCACCGTCGGATCGGTCTGCAGGCGCATGCCGATGCGCAAGCGGTTGACGAACACCGACGCGACCTTGCTGCGCTCTTCCGGCACCGCGGTCTCTTTCTCGACGATCGAGGCCATGGTCAGCAGATCTTCCGGCGTTTTATACGGCAGACTGGTGTCGCGTCCGGCCCAGGCGGCCTGCAGCGCTTTGTTCATGCGCACGTGTGCGCGTTTGAGCAGCGCGACGTCGCTCATGCCGGCGGTATACTGATAGGTATCCGGGTACAAATGCCCTTCCGGCGTTTCTCCCGCAGGAATGCCGAGCGCTGCGGCAATCTCCGCTTCGCTCTTGCCCGCCAGGGTGTGTTTCAGGTATTTGGACTGCTGCAGCACCTGCTGCCAGTCACGCAGGCGTGAGCCTTCGATAAAGCGTGCGGTGAACTGCGCCTCTTTGCCGCTGGCCAACAGTTTCAGCATCTGGCGCACCGTCATGCCCGGCGTGAACCGGTAGGTACCGGCTTTAAACTCCGCCAACTCCGGCTCCAGCTTCAGCAGCCACTGGAACCAGCGCCCGTTGCGCACCAGTTTATCGCGCACCAGTAGCCCTTCCAGCGCTACCCGGCCGGTGCCGGCCGGCAGTTTGAAGATGGTTTCTTGCTGGATAGCCAGCGGCGTATCGGCAAAGCGTTCGATCTTCTGGTAGCCCCAAAACAGCAGCGCCAATACCAGAACAACAATAACAGACAGGACCTTCAGCTTTCTTTTCTTCATCAATCAGCCATGGTTAACAGTGTGGACGCAAAAAATCATACAGCTGGCGCGAAGCATAACGCCATGATTGCGCAGCGTTTACCGGCAGCAGCGGCATCAGCGCATTGCTCACCAGCACTTCGTCGGCATCGGCCAGCGTCTCCAGCGGTTCACTGACGCACTGCAGACGGTATTCCGAGCCCGCCAGCAGCGCGATCACCCGCCGCCGCATCAAGCCCGCGACGCCGGCCTGGCTCAGATCCGGGGTAAATACCGCTTTTCCCTTACGCCAGAACAAATTAGCCGCACAGCATTCCACCAGCATACCGGCAGTGTCAAGCACCAGCGCCTCGTCGGCGACCGTCTGGTCAAGATGCGCGCGGATCAGCACCTGCTCCAGGCGGTTCAAATGCTTCAACCCCGCCAGCAACGGATTGCGCGCCAGCGCCACCGGGCTGAGCGCAAGCGTGATGCCCTGCTCGCGCCACTGCAAATAGTGCGCAGGGTAGCTGCTGCGGGCGACGATACGCGTCGGGTTTTCGCACCCCGTCGGGCTGTAACCCCGCCCGCCGCTGCCGCGCGTCAGTATCGCTTTGACCACGCCGAGCGGAATTGATTCGGCCGCCAGCGCCATCTCCCGCTCGAAAGCCAGCCAATCGGTGGCAGGCAGCATCAGCCGCTGCGCCGCTTGCTGCAGCCGCTCCAGATGCCAGGGCAGCAGCTCGATTTTACCGTCGATAACCCGGGCGGTAGTAAAGCAGCCATCGCCGAACTGCAGGCCACGATCGCTCGGCGCCAGCGCATCGTGGCGTTGTCCGTTAATCCAGTACATGCTTCCTCCTGTTGCCGGGCTATTTCATTACGCTCGCAGGATAGCAGGCGGCGAGACGATACGCAGCCCCGCCGGCGGCCAAACGGCGGGCGTAAAAAAGCCCGGTTAAAAAACCGGGCTTTCGTCAGCTATCCGCAGCGCGAGTTACACTCGGCGGAAGATCAGCGAGCCGTTGGTGCCGCCGAAGCCGAAGGAGTTACACAGGGTGAACTCCATATCGCTGACCTGGCGCGCTTCGTGAGGCACGAAGTCCAGATCGCAACCTTCATCCGGGTTATCCAGGTTGATGGTTGGCGGTACCGCCTGATCGCGCAGCGCCAGCACGGTGAAGATAGACTCGATCGCGCCTGCCGCACCCAACAGGTGGCCAGTCATCGATTTGGTCGAACTCACCAGCACGCGGTGGGCATCGGCGCCGAAGACGGATTTCACCGCCTGCGCTTCCGCCTGGTCACCCGCCGGCGTAGAGGTGCCGTGCGCATTGATGTAGCCGATTTGTGACGGGGTCACACCGGCGTCAAGCAGGGCATTTTCCATCGCCAGCGCAGCGCCCGCGCCGTTTTCCGGCGGCGACGTCATGTGATAAGCATCGCTGCTCATCCCAAAGCCCACCACTTCGGCGTAGATTTTCGCGCCGCGTTTTTTCGCGTGCTCGTACTCTTCCAGCACCATCATGCCGGCACCGTCGCCCAGCACGAAGCCGTCGCGGTCTTTATCCCACGGACGGCTCGCCGCCTGCGGGTTGTCATTACGGGTGGACAGGGCGCGAGCTGCGCCAAAGCCGCCGACGCCCAATGGGGTGCTGGCTTTCTCTGCCCCACCGGCCAGCATCACGTCAGCATCATTGTAAGCAATGATACGCGCCGCATGGCCGATGTTGTGCACACCTGAAGTACAGGCGGTGGCGATGGAAATGCTTGGGCCACGCATGCCGTACATGATTGTCAGGTGGCCTGCAATCATATTCACGATGGTGGATGGCACGAAGAACGGACTGATTTTCCGTGGGCCACCGTTAACCAGTGAACTGTGGTTTTCTTCGATCAAACCCAGGCCGCCGATGCCGGAACCGATCGCGGCTCCAATGCGGGTGGCGTTAGCCTCGGTGATGTCCAGGCCTGCATCCTGCATGGCTTGCATGCCGGCAGCGATACCGTACTGGATAAAGGCGTCCATCTTGCGCGCATCTTTGCGAGAGATGAAATCCTCAGAATTAAAATTCTTTACCAGGCCAGCAAACTTGGTCGCATAGGCAGTGGTATCGAAATGGTCGATCAGGCTGATGCCACTCTGACCGGCAAGAAGAGCGTTCCACGTGGACTCTACCGTATTGCCGACAGGAGACAACATGCCCAGTCCGGTCACAACTACTCGACGCTTAGACACGTTTGTCCTCCAGGGAGGGAAAAATATGACACTAGGGATAGAAAAAACTTAGGCGGTCGAACGACCGCCTAGATATGTTCTCTTACTGCTGGCTAGCGTTGATGAAATCAATAGCTGCCTGAACAGTAGTGATCTTCTCAGCTTCTTCGTCTGGAATCTCGGTGTCGAATTCTTCTTCCAGTGCCATTACCAGCTCAACGGTGTCAAGAGAATCAGCGCCCAGATCTTCAACGAAAGAAGCGTTGTTCAAAACTTCTTCCTGTTTAACACCCAGTTGCTCAACAATGATTTTCTTAACGCGTTCTTCGATAGTGCTCATACTCTTAAATTTCCTATCAAAACTCGCTTTCGCGATGGTTTTCGTAGTGTATAAAATGCTGAAAAAGATGCAACTAAATCCCGGCTGGTCAAACCACGATTTTACGCTATTTTGCGGTTTTTGCCTCAAATAACGCAAATGGTTTTCACATTTTTTAAATCATGTACATGCCGCCATTGACATGTAACGTTTCACCGGTGATATAGCCGGCCTCATCAGAGGCCAAAAATGCAACAGCGCTGGCGATTTCTTTAGCATCGCCCAGCCGGTTGGCTGGAACTGATGACAAAATGCCTGCGCGTTGATCATCTGTCAACGCCCGTGTCATGTCCGTCTCAATAAAGCCAGGTGCCACGACGTTGACCGTAATGCCACGCGAAGCAACTTCACGTGCCAAAGATTTGCTAAAACCAATCAGACCGGCTTTAGCCGCCGCGTAGTTCGCCTGCCCTGCGTTCCCCATGGTGCCGACAACGGAACCGATGGTGATGATACGGCCAAACCGCTTTTTCATCATAGCGCGCATTACCGCTTTTGACAGGCGGAATACGGAAGT
Source organism: Serratia sp. 4542 (assembly GCF_016805595.1). NCBI lineage: Bacteria > Pseudomonadati > Pseudomonadota > Gammaproteobacteria > Enterobacterales > Yersiniaceae > Serratia > Serratia sp. 4542. The sequence continues at coordinate 258,867 of NZ_RXKV01000003.1, read as the reverse complement.
CAGGTTGGTGTCGAGGATATCCTCCCACTCGTCATCCTTCATACGCATCAGCAGGTTATCACGCGTGATGCCGGCATTATTCACTAAAATGTCGATTTCGCCAAATTCGGCGCGAATCGATGCCAGCACGCTGTCGATAGATTGCGCATCAACAACGTTCAACATAAACCCTTTACCGTTTGCGCCCAGGTAGCTGCTGATCGCTTCAGCGCCGCTCTCGCTGGTTGCGGTGCCGATCACTTTGGCGCCGCGTGCCACAAACGTTTCTGCAATAGCTCGGCCAATACCGCGGCTCGCGCCGGTGACCAGAACGATTTTACCTTCGAAGCTCATCATTTTCCTCTTTATTGTTCAAGCGCCGCCGACAGGCTGGCGGTGTCGTTCACCGCCGCAGCCGTCAGGGTGTCAACAATACGTTTAGTCAGGCCGGTCAGCACTTTGCCCGGCCCCACTTCCAGCAGCGACGTCATTCCCTGTGCTGCGATAAATTCTACGCTCTCGGTCCAACGTACCGGGCTGTACAGCTGACGCACCAACGCGCTGCGGATCGCTTCCGGATCGTTTTCGGTACGCACGTCGACATTGTTCACCACCGGCACCTGCGGCGCGTTGAAGGTGATGTCCTGCAGCGCCACGGCCAGCTTGTCGGCGGCCGGCTTCATCAGCGCGCAGTGCGAAGGCACGCTTACCGGCAGCGGTAGCGCACGTTTGGCGCCGGCGGCTTTGCAGGCGGCGCCTGCGCGCTCAACCGCTTCTTTGTTGCCGGCGATGACCACCTGGCCCGGCGAGTTGAAGTTGACCGGAGAAACCACCTGCCCTTGCGCAGACTCTTCACACGCTTTGGCGATCGCGTCGTTGTCCAGACCGATGATGGCGTACATCGCGCCGGTGCCTTCCGGCACCGCTTCCTGCATCAGCTTGCCGCGCAGCTCGACCAGACGGATCGCCGCCTTGAAGTCCAGCACGCCGGCGCAGACCAGCGCCGAGTATTCGCCCAGGCTGTGGCCCGCCATCAGCGCAGGCGCTTTACCGCCCTGCTGCTGCCAAACGCGGAAAATCGCCACCGAGGCGGCCAGCAGAGCCGGTTGGGTCTGCCAGGTTTTGTTCAGCTCTTCCACCGGGCCTTGCTGCACCAGCTGCCACAGGTCGTAACCCAGGGCGGAAGAGGCCTCGCCGAAGGTTTCTTCGACGATCGGAAACTGTGCGGCCAATTCGGCCAGCATGCCAACGGTCTGTGACCCTTGGCCCGGGAAAACAAAAGCAAATTGCGTCATTTTTTCTTCCTGTCCAAATCAGAAACGAACCAGCGCCGAGCCCCAGGTAAAGCCGCCGCCGAAGGCTTCCAGCAGCACCAGTTGGCCACGCTGAATTCGCCCGTCGCGCACGGCTTCGTCCAGCGCGGAAGGCACCGAGGCGGCAGAGGTGTTGCCGTGACGATCGAGCGTCACCACCACTTTGTCCATTCCCATGCCCAGTTTTTTCGCCGTTGCGCTGATGATGCGCAGGTTGGCCTGGTGCGGTACCAGCCAATCCAGCTCGCTGCGGTCCATGTTGTTGGCCTGCAACGTCTCATCGACGATGCGCGCCAGCTCGGTAACCGCAACCTTGAAGACTTCGTTGCCCGCCATGGTGACATAGGCCGGCTTGTCTTGATTCTGACGATCCTTGTACGGCAGCGTCAGCAGGTTGCCGTAGCTGCCGTCGGCATGCAGATGGGTAGACAGAATGCCCGGCGCTTCAGAAGCCCCCAGCACCACCGCCCCTGCGCCATCGCCAAACAGAATGATGGTGCCGCGATCTTCAGGATCCAGCGTGCGCGACAAGACGTCCGCGCCGATAACCAGCGCATGTTTGACCGCGCCGTTTTTCACGTACTGATCGGCCACGCTGAGCGCGTAAGTAAAGCCGGCGCAGGCCGCAGCCAGATCGAACGCCGCGCAGTCTTTGATGCCCAGCATTTGCTGCACCAGGCACGCCGCGCTCGGGAACGCGTGAGTGGTCGTGGTGGTCGCCACGACGATCAGCCCAATGTCTTCTTTAGCCACACCTGCCATTTCCAGCGCTTTCTCAGCGGCCTGGAAGCTCATCGTCGCAACGGTTTCATCCGCAGCGGCGATGCGACGTTCGCGGATACCGGTACGCGTGACGATCCACTCGTCAGAGGTATCCACCATTTTTTCCAAATCAGCATTGGTGCGCACTTGTACGGGCAAATAACTCCCCGTACCGAGAATCTTTGTATACATGTACGATCAGTCACTCTTAGGTAATACAGCCTCAAGGCGCGCAGCAATCCTTTCCGGGACTTGCCGCTGCACCGCCTGCACAGCCTGTTCGATTGCGACTGCAAACGCGTGAGGGTTCGCAGCGCCGTGGCTCTTGACTACGGTGCTGCGCAATCCTAACAGACATGCGCCATTATACTGGTCGGGGTTCAGGTGGCCGAACCGCTTAACCACCCGTTTTTGCAACCAACGGCCCAACAATTTCAGCCACCACGCTTGCTTGTTTCCGTCGCCGGACGATTTCAGCAGCGATAAGAACACCCTGACCACCCCTTCCATGGTTTTCAGGGTGACGTTGCCCACGAAGCCATCGCAAACCAACACGTCGGTCTTACCGGTGAGCAGTTCGTTTCCTTCCAGGTAACCAATATAGTTGATTGCCGGAGTATTTTTTAGCACAGCGGCCGCTTCGCGGATATTATCCAGGCCTTTGGTCTCTTCTTCGCCAATATTCAGCAGCGCCACCCGCGGTTGCGCAATGCCGATCACCTCTTCCGCCATCACCGCGCCCATCACGGCAAACTGCACCAGCATGGTGCTGTCGCACTCGACGTTGGCGCCCAGATCCAGCACCACGGTTTTACTGCGTTGCTGATTCGGGATCGCCGTCATCAGCGCTGGGCGTTCGATGCCCTCCAGCGGCTTGACCAACAGCTTCGCCAATCCCATCAGCGCACCGGTATTGCCGGCGCTGACGCAGCCCTGCGCGTTTCCGCTGCTGAGCTGCTCGAGCGCAATGCGCATCGACGTGCCGCGGCTGGCGCGTATCGCTTGTGAAGGTTTGGCGTCGCCGGCAATCACGGACTCGGCGGGCACGACTTGCAGACGCTCCAGAAGAACCGGATCGGCGTGGGCAAGCAAAGGGGAGATGACGTCGGGATTGCCGACCAGCAGGAGATGAAGCTGTAAATTAGAGGCCAGTGCCTGCAACGAAGCAGGCACTGTGACGCAGGGACCGAAGTCCCCGCCCATTGCATCTAACGCCAGGGTTAGACGAGTCAAGGTATCGCTACTTAGCCGATAACCTTGCGACCGCGGTAGAAACCGTCGGCAGTGATGTGGTGACGACGGTGAGTTTCACCGGATACTTTGTCTACAGACAGAGTAGTCGTGGTCAGAGCATCGTGAGAACGACGCATGCCACGCTTGGAACGGGTTGGTTTATTCTGTTGTACGGCCATGGACCTTACTCCTCAATTACTTACGCTTTAAACTGGCTAATACGGCAAACGGATTCGGTTTCTCCGCCTCGGGAGGCAGTTGGCCGAATACCATGTCCGCTTCGGACACTTCACAGTGTTCAGATTCATGTACCGGAACGACAGGCAGTGAAAGAATAATTTCGTCTTCAATCATTGCCAACAGATCGACTTCGCCAAACTCGTCAACTTCGATCGGTTCGTACGCTTCCGGTAATGCCTCAGCCTGCTCATCATTGACGACCGGGCTAAAACAATATGTTGTGTGAACCTGATGTTCGAACGGGACTCCACAGCGTTGGCACATCAACGTTACCGTGACGTCCGCATGCCCTGTTATCACCGCGAGGCGCTGATTGTCGATATTGAACGACAACGACACCTCGACATCACTGTCCACACTGACCACGGAGTCGGCAACACGAGTAACCTGCTCAGGCGCATAGACACCAGCATAGTCCAGGCGTTTCTGAGCGGTACGTACCGCATCAATGGTCAAGGGTAATTTTACCTTTTGCATAGGGCGCGCATATTAACTTTGTAACGACATAGAGTCAAAGAAAAAGGCCGTAAAACGGCTCCTTTCACCAATATTCGCTTCCACAGCGGCCGACAGTTTAAAATGCCGTACCCATTTACGCTACGGTTTGCGAAAAAAATTATGCAGAGATTGCTTTTAGCCTCCACCTCCCCCTATCGAAAAATGCTGCTGGAGAAGCTGCAGCTACCCTTCGACTGCGCCGCACCCGAGGTGGATGAAACCCCACTGCCGGGTGAAACCGCCGAAGCGCTGGTGCTGCGCCTGGCGGCGGCGAAGGCTCAGGCGCTGGCCCTCGCCTATCCCGAGCATCTGATCATCGGCTCCGATCAGGTCTGCGTGATCGATGGCAACATCACCGGCAAGCCCCATACCGAGGAGAACGCCCGGGCGCAGCTGCGCCAGGCCAGCGGCCAGGCCGTGACTTTTTATACCGGCCTGGCGCTGTACAACGGCCGTAGCAAGCAGCTGCAGGCCCTGTGCGAGCCGTTCCACGTGCATTTTCGCGCGCTGAGCGAAACGGAGATCGCTGCCTATGTTCGCCTGGAGCAACCGCTGAACTGCGCAGGCAGTTTTAAGAGTGAAGGATTGGGGATCGCACTGTTCGACAGGCTGGAAGGCCGGGACCCGAACGCCCTGATCGGCCTGCCGTTGATCGCGCTGTTGGAGATGTTGCGGGCTGAGGGCATCAACCCGCTGGTCTGACGCGGATTACTTGGCCGCCTGCCGGCGCAGCACCTGCAGGCAGTGGCGCAGCTCTTCGTCCATCGGCGCTTCGATGCGCATCGTTTCGCCGGTGGATGGATGCTCAAAGCGCAGCGCTGCGGCGTGCAGGAACAACCGCTTCAGGCCGGTACCCGCCAGCTGGCGATCGAACTCGCGGTCGCCATAGCGATCGTCAAAGGCGATCGGGTGCCCGGCATGCAGCGTGTGCACGCGGATCTGGTGAGTGCGCCCGGTTATCGGGCTGGCCTTCACCAGGGTGGCGAATTCGTAACGCTCTTCCACCTTGAAGCGGGTTTCCGAAGGCTTGCCTTCGCTGCTGACGCGCACGATGCGCTCACCGCTTTGCAGAATGTTTTTCAGCAGCGGCGCCTGTACGGCCTTGCAGTGGGATTGCCACTGGCCGCGCACCAGCGCCAGATAATCCTTCTGCATCCCCTTCAGCCGCAGCTGTTCGTGCAGCGAGCGCAGCGCGGAGCGCTTCTTGGCCACCAGCAGCACGCCGGAGGTGTCGCGATCCAGACGGTGCACCAGCTCGAGGAAACGGGCTTCCGGGCGCAGCGCGCGCAGCCCTTCGATCACGCCGAAGCTCAGGCCGCTGCCGCCATGCACCGCGGTGCCGGAGGGCTTGTTGAGGATCAGCAGGTGGTCGTCTTCATAAAGGATGCAGTCGGCCAATGCGGCTACCTTATCCAGCTTGGCCGACACCGGCGTCTCTTCGCGCTCGGCCACCCGTACCGGCGGCACGCGCACCACGTCGCCGGCCGCCAATTTGTATTCGACCTTGATGCGCCCTTTATTGACCCGCACCTCGCCCTTACGCACGATGCGATAAATCATGCTCTTCGGCACGCCTTTCAGGCGAGCGAGCAGAAAGTTGTCGATTCTCTGACCGGCTTCGTCGTCGGAAATCGTGATGAATTGTACTGCTGGATTGTTCGTTTTCATGGTGCGGGATTCTAAATAGAGCGCGTGAATAGCGCCACATCTTTTTCTGTGCTTAACTGTCTCTCTGACGGCGGGCGAAACCCCAGCGGACAATAAGGCAGCAAGCCGATTTGAACGTTTGCGATTTCTTCCGCAGTTAAGGAAAAGTCACCTTGCTATAACGGCATCAGCAGTGGAATAATGCAGTCACTTTCCGCGTTGATTCTCGTTAAACAGGGAAAACGGTGGAATTATAAAATTTGTCTGATCGCGCAAAAACGCAGCAATGGCGTAAGACGTAATGCGAAATCAAACAATTAGCGGGCTGCGGGTTGCAGCTTGGCCGGCAAATGGAATCAGATCTGTCGACGTAAATCAGAGGCTATTCCCCTAGTAAAAGTGCTGTCTTTCACAAAGAAAAGCAGGCTTACCGAGATAATGCGCCCCTATGCAGGCGACAACCGTGAGGTTGACGGCTTTGCGAGAAGACACGGGGCTTTCGGTTTAACTCCGGCCATGAGGTTATTTTGCCCGCAGCTTTGTCGATAATGTAAAAATAACGAGTAAGTTAAGATGAAAAGAATGTTGATTAACGCAACTCAGCAGGAAGAGTTGCGTGTTGCCCTCGTAGATGGACAGCGGCTGTATGATTTGGATATCGAAAGTCCGGGTCATGAGCAGAAAAAAGCGAATATTTACAAAGGCAAAATCACCCGCATTGAACCAAGTCTTGAAGCAGCGTTCGTGGACTACGGCGCAGAACGACATGGTTTCCTCCCCCTTAAAGAAATCGCCCGCGAATACTTCCCTAGCAATTACTCTTCCCATGGCCGCCCGAACATCAAAGATGTGCTGCGCGAAGGCCAGGAAGTCATCGTTCAGGTAGACAAAGAAGAACGTGGCAACAAAGGCGCCGCCTTGACCACCTTCATCAGCCTGGCGGGCAGCTATCTGGTGCTGATGCCGAACAACCCGCGTGCCGGTGGTATTTCCCGCCGCATCGAGGGCGACGATCGCACCGAGCTGAAAGAAGCGCTCTCCTCGTTGCAACTGCCGGACGGCATGGGCCTGATCGTTCGCACCGCGGGCGTAGGCAAATCCGCCGACGCGCTGCAGTGGGATCTCTCCTTCCGTCTGAAGCACTGGGAAGCGATTAAAAAAGCCGCCGAAGGCCGCCCTGCGCCGTTCCTGATCCACCAGGAAAGCAACGTTATCGTGCGCGCCTTCCGCGATTACCTGCGCCCGGACATCGGCGAAATCCTGATCGACAACCCGAAAATTCTCGATCTGGCCAAAGAGCACATCGCTGCGCTGGGCCGCCCGGATTTCAGCAGCAAAATTAAACTGTACAGCGGTGAAATCCCTCTGTTCAGCCACTACCAGATCGAATCGCAGATCGAATCCGCCTTCCAGCGTGAAGTGCGCCTGCCGTCCGGCGGCTCGATCGTCATCGACAGCACCGAAGCGCTGACCGCCATCGACATCAACTCCGCCCGCGCAACCCGCGGCGGCGACATCGAAGAGACGGCGTTCAACACCAACCTGGAAGCGGCGGACGAGATCGCTCGCCAGCTGCGCCTGCGTGACCTTGGCGGCCTGATCGTCATCGACTTCATCGACATGACGCCGGTTCGCCACCAGCGCGAAGTGGAAAACCGCCTGCGCGACGCCGTGCGCCAGGACCGTGCGCGCATCCAGATCGGCCGCATTTCCCGTTTCGGCCTGCTGGAAATGTCCCGTCAGCGCCTCAGCCCGTCGCTGGGCGAGTCCAGCCACCACGTGTGCCCACGCTGTAACGGCACCGGCACCATCCGCGACAACGAATCGCTGGCGCTGTCCATCCTGCGCCTGATCGAAGAAGAAGCGCTGAAGGAAAACACCAAAGAAGTTCACGCTATCGTGCCGGTTCAGGTCGCTTCGTACCTGCTGAACGAAAAGCGCGAATCCGTCAGCGCGATCGAAAAACGCCAGGGCGGCGTGAAAGCCGTCATCGTGCCGAACGATCAGATGCAAACCCCGCACTACTCGGTGCTGCGTGTGCGTAAAGGTGAGGAAACCTCTACCCTGAGCTACCTGCTGCCGAAGCTGCATGAAGAAGACATGGAGCGCCCGCTGGAAGATGCGCCGATGGAACGCAAGCGTCCGGAGCAACCGGCCCTGGCTTCCTTCTCCCTGTCCGCCGATGCGCCGCCGCCGGCTGAAGAAACTGTCGCCGTGGCCAAGCCTGCCGCTGCCGCCGCCAAGGCCCAAGCCGCAGCGTCGGTCGCCGCCAAGCCGGGCTTCTTGGGCCGCCTGTTTGGGGGTCTGAAGAGCCTGTTCGCCGGTGAAGAACAATCTGCCGTCGAAGAAGCCAAACCGGCCGAAACGCCGAAGGCGGAAGGCAACGGTGAAAACCGTCGTCAGGATCGTCGCGGTCAGCGCCGTCAAGGCACCGGCCGTAAAGAGCGCGGTGAGCGTGGTGATCGTCCGGAGCGCGGCGAGCGTAAAGAGCGCGGTGAAGGCCGTGACAATCGCGAGCGCGACAACCGTGAACCGCGTGAGAACCGTGAAGGCCGTGAATCGCGTGAATCCCGCGATGAACAGCGCCGTAACCGCCGCAACCAGCAGCAGAACGCACCGGTCGCTGAGGAAACCGCCTCGGAAGAAAGCGCTAAAGCGCCGCGCGAAGATCAGCAGCAGCGTCGTGAGCAACGTGCTGAACGCCAGCGTCGTCGTCAGGAAGAGAAGCGCCAGGCTCAGCAGGAAGTGAAAGCGCTGGAAAGCGTTAACACGGTCGAGAGCACCGACGAAGAGCAGGAAGAACGCCAGCAGCAGAACATGCAGCGCCGTCAGCGCCGCCCTCTGTCGCAGAAAGTGCGCATCCTGTCTGCGGAAGAAGAACTGCAGCGTGCAGCGGAAGAGCTGTTGGCGCCGAAAGCGCCGGTCGCGAAAGCCGAAGACGCGCAGCCGACCGCCGACGACAGCGTCAAGCTGCTGCCGGAAACCGTTGCCGCTCAGCCGGAAGACGATACCCAGGGCGAAAACCGCGGCAACGGCGAAGGCATGCCGCGTCGCTCCCGTCGTTCACCGCGTCACCTGCGCGTCAGCGGCCAGCGCCGCCGCCGTTACCGCGATGAGCGTTACCCGCTGCAATCCCCAATGCCGCTGGTGGGCGCGTTCGCTTCGCCGGAAATGGCGTCGGGCAAAGTCTGGGTAAGCTACCCGGTTGCTCAGGTTGAAGAAGCCGAAGTGCAGGCCGAAGTCGTAGAACAGGCAGCCGCACCGGTTGTCGCCGCAGCGGTTGAACAACACAGCGTTGCAGTGGAAGAAACTCAGGCTGCGGCCAGCGTCAACGAGCCGGCACCAGAAGCTGCCGTTGAAACTGCAGCCGTCACCGTAACGGAAGAAGTTGCAGCCGTGGCACCGGTCATCGCCACTCCGGCCGAGCAAACCCCGGCACCGGTGGAAACCGCACCGGCACCTGCCGCAGTTGAAGAGCCGAAAGCGGAAGAGACTGCCCCGGCAGTGGAAGCCGAGCCGGTAGCTGAAGCCGTAACTGCAGAACCTGTGGTTGAAGCCAAGCTGGTGGAAGAGAAGCCTGTGGTCGAAACTGCACCGGTAGAAGCCACGCCAGCGGAAGAAACGCCAGTGGCAGAAGCCGCACCTGCGCCAGCCGCCGTAGAAGCCGCTCCGGTCGAAAAAGTCCCAGCGCCAATCGCCGCGGAACCTGCGCCTGTGGTTGCTCAGCAGCCGGCACCGGTGAAAGCCGTGCAGGACGTGCTGTACAAACACATCGCCACTGCGCCGATGACCAAAGCGCCTGCGCCGGCCTACGTGCCGGAAGAACGCAAGCACAGCGACTGGCAGCGCCCTTCCTTCAACTTTGAAGGCAAAGGCTCGGCAGGCGGCCATTCGGCGGTGAGCCAGGCGACTGCGCCGGCCACCAAGCCACAGCCGGTTAACGAATGAGTTAATCTGCAACCCTAAAAAAAACCCGCCATCGGCGGGTTTTTTCTTGCCTGTAAAAAGGCTCAGGCTATCTTTTTCAGTTTCTTGATGTCCAAAACGTCCAACTTGCCGTCAAGCCGGCTGACGAACTGCTGAAAATGCGCCGTCTCATTATGCTTATCCAGCGCTTCGCTGCTGGTCCAACGCTCAAAGAACACGAAGACGCCCGGCTTTTCCAGATCGCGATGTAAATCATACTGCAGGTTGCCCAACTCCTGGCGGCTCGGCTCGATAATATCGTGCACCGCTTCGCTGACGGCGGCTTCAAATCCCGCTTTCGCTTGCAGGGTGGCGATAACGCGTACTTCCATTGCTTTCTCCCTTTCCACTTGATGAAGGTCGACGGTATTGGCGTCGGCATCGTTGAAATCTCTGCCACTATGCGCCCGCCGCCCTATTGATTTCAACTTGTCGCCAACAAACAGATGCATCTCAGGCACTTTCCGCTTATCCTTACACCCCGGCGTGAATAAACCCATTATTCGCTTTTCATTAGACGTATTTGACCGCCGGAGCCTAGCTAGATGACCGCACAACCTCAAGTTCTGAAAATCCGCCGCCCAGACGACTGGCATATCCACCTGCGTGACGACGAGATGCTGAAAACGGTGGTGCCCTATACCAGCCAGGTATTTGGCCGGGCGATCGTGATGCCGAACCTGGTTCCCCCCGTAACGACCGTGGCCGCCGCGCGCGCCTACCGCGATCGCATTCTGGCGGCGGTCCCGCAGGGCCACAACTTCACTCCGCTGATGACCTGCTACCTGACCAACTCCCTGGCGGCCAGTGAACTGGTCAACGGCTTCGAGCAAGGGGTGTTTACCGCCGCCAAGCTGTATCCGGCCAACGCTACGACCAACTCCAGCCACGGCGTCAGCGACGTGACCGGCATTTACCCGCTGTTCGAACAGATGCAAAAAATCGGCATGCCGCTGCTGATCCACGGCGAAGTGACCGATCCTGCCGTCGATATTTTCGACCGCGAGGCGCGCTTTATCGAACAGGTCATGGAACCTATCCGCCGCCAGTTCCCAGAGTTGAAGATCGTCTTCGAGCACATCACCACCAAAGAAGCGGCGCAATATGTGCAGGCAGGCAATCGTTTCCTCGGCGCCACCATCACGCCACAGCACCTGATGTTCAACCGCAACCACATGCTGGTGGGCGGCATTCGCCCACACCTGTTCTGCCTGCCGATCCTCAAGCGCAATGTCCACCAGGAAGCGCTGCGTCAGGCGGTCGCCAGCGGTTCGGATCGTTTCTTCCTCGGCACCGACTCCGCGCCGCATCTCAAGCACCGCAAAGAATCCAGCTGTGGCTGCGCCGGCTGCTTCAACGCGCCGAATGCCATCCCGGCTTACGCTGCCGTGTTCGAACAACTCGGCGCGTTGGAGCACTTTGAAGCCTTCTGCTCGCTCAACGGCCCACGCTTCTATGGTCTGCCGCTCAACGAAGACTTCATCGAGCTGCAGCGCGTGCCGACCACCCAACCGGAAGAGATCGCCCTGGGCAATGAATCCGTGATCCCCTTCCTGGCCGGTGAAACCCTGAACTGGTCGCTGAAAAACTGATATTTTTGCTTCGCCCTCTTGCCCCCGCACCCGGTTAACTGTATAAATAAACAGTAAATCGCTTCGGGGGCAATTATGCGTGTTGAAGTCACTATAGATAAAACCCGGCCGCTGCCGGCGGGTGCCATTGAGGCACTGACCGGCGAACTGGGCAAGCGGGTCAATAGCCAGTTTCCAGACGCCGTCGTGCAAGTACGTTATGCCGGCGCCAACGGCCTCTCCGTGCTGGGAGGCGCCAAAACCGACCGGGATCTGATCGAGGAAATCCTTCAGGAAACCTGGGAAAGCGCGGACGAGTGGTTCAGCGCAGAATAACACTGCAATGCTGTTTTTGCCGGGGGTCGCTCTCCGGCTTTTTTGTTTCTGGCGCCCTGCCCATTCATCGCTTACCCTTACTTTGGAACAAAATCCGCCTCAGCGCTGTATTTAACGCAAAGGAGTAAGCATGGCCCCGGACAAGGTGAAATCCGAAGACGCGATGACGTTTGGTGAACTGCTGGCGCTGATTGCCGATCAGAAAAGGCGCTTGAACGTATTGGAAGTGGCTTTCTCTTATCTGGCCTTCAGCCTGGATGACAAAGCCAACCAACTGCTGATCCACAGCCTGAAGCTGGAATCGCACAGCCAAAACCGCGACGCCGAAACGCAGAAACATTTCGCCCATTTGGCCGAAGAGCTGGAAAAATGCCTGCACGGTTCACCGCCGCCAGCCGGCGCGGAATAATGCCCTGCGCTTTATTCATCCAAAAATTCGCATACCGGTTTGTAGAATAATTGTTCAAATAAATATTTATTTTGCAAATTTCGGTGACAACCCCCTCCACCGATGAAAGCGGATGCGTATACTGTAATTGCTCTCATGATGATGAGCCGCATTGATCCTCGTTAGTCACTCACGGTAGTTACTACTCAATAAGGGGTCTTTATGGACAGAAATGATGAAGTAATTCAGACGCACCCGCTTGTCGGTTGGGATATCAGTACTGTCGACGTTTACGACGCCATGATGATACGCCTTCATTACCTGTCTTCACTAGACCAAACGCCAGAAGAAGCCCAAGTAGACAGAACGCTTTGGCTGACCACAGATGTCGCCCGTCAATTAATCAATATCTTAGAGGCCGGCATCGCCAAGATTGAAGCTACGGATTACCAGGATCTTGATCGCAGAAAACATTGATTCATCGTCCCCTAACCCCTGAGGCGCCGCGACCCATTCCCGGCGCCTTTTTCTTTGCCTTTCGCCGTTCAATCAGTGCATTGCGCTCGGCAACCTTTTATCATGGGGCGATAAGAAATCGCTATCAGAGAGGGTGGGCACGTGGAATATGATTTGATTGTGGTGGGCAGCGGTTCAGTCGGCGCGGCGGCAGGGTATTACGCTACCCGGGCCGGCTTGAAAGTGCTGATGATCGACAGCGCCATTCCCCCGCACCGCAACGGCAGCCATCACGGCGATACCCGCATTATCCGCCACGCTTACGGCGAAGGTGAAAAGTACGTGCCGCTGGTGCTGCGCGCACAGGCGTTGTGGAATGCGCTGATTCAACAATCCGGCGAGGAACTGTTCCAGTCGTGCGGCGTGATCAATTTGGGGCCGCAGCACTCCGAATTCATTCGCAATGCTCAGCAGAGCGCGCAGAAATTCCGCCTGAACGCACAAACCCTCAGTGCCGAACAGATCGCTCAACGCTGGCCGGAATTCCGTGCGCCGGAAGGTTACGTCGGCGTTTTCGAGCCGGACGCCGGCTTCCTGCGCTCCGAGCTGGCGGTGGCCAGCCTGATCAAGCTGGCGAAAGAGGCCGGCTGCAGCCAGCTGTTCAACTGCCCGGTCAGCGCGGTGGAGCCTATCGATGGTGGCGTTGCAGTCGTCACCGGCGAAGGGCGTTTCACGGCGCGAAAAGCCGTGGTCACCGCTGGCACCTGGGTGAAAGCGCTGTTGCCGCAGCTGCCGATTGCGCCATTGCGCAAGGTTTTCTCCTGGCATCAGGCGGACGGCCGCTACAGCGTGAACAATCGCTTCCCGGCCTTTACCGTCGAAGCGCAGGACGGCACGCACTATTACGGCTTCCCGGCGGATAACGACGGCCTGAAAGTGGGTAAACACGACGGTGGGCAGCCGATGGACGCCCCCGAGCAGCGCAAACCCTTCGGTAGCTACGCCAGTGACGGCACCGAAGTTTTCTCCTTCCTGCGGCAGTTTTTGCCGGGTGTAGGCGTATGTTTACACGGCGAAGCCTGCAGTTATGACATGAGCCCCGACGAAGACTTTATTATCGATACCCTGCCGGAGTGCGATCGCCTGATGGTCATCAGCGGATTGAGCGGCCACGGCTTCAAGTTCGCCAGCGCGCTGGGTGAGATTGCCGCCCTGTTCGCGCAGGACAAAGCGCCGCCGGTCGACGTCTCCAGCTTTGGTCTGAAACGATTTAGCTAAGCGAAAGGTTTCTCTGTCCAGGTTGCCGTCGTGCCCTGGACAGCAAAATTTGGCAGTTACAATTTATTAACCTGCTAACTCTTTTAAATACCAAGTAAAAATTCTGATAACGGAAATTTCTTGCATTCAGCATTTGAATTTCCGAATTGAACACTTGCAGTGTAAGTCCTATTTTACAGAAGATATGCTCCATCGGCTTTCAACAAGGACGTCACCATGAAACTACTTGTCGTGGACGAATGCTGCTTCACCCGGGTCGGTATAGCCAGCTACTTTGCTGATAGTGGGATTACAACGATCAAGTGCTGCCACAGCATTGAGTACGCTACGCCGCTGTTGGCCAGCTTTCAGCCGAGCCACATTCTGGTGAACCTCAGCAACCAGTGCCGCTATAACGAAGCGGACGCACAGCTGCTGGCGTTTATGGAAGCCAGTCAGTCTGCCTTGCTGTTTATCTATCTCGATACGCCTTACCCCTACAGCGAAACGCCAATGCGCATCGCCGATAACGCGTTCCTGTTCAATAAAAGCATTCTGCCACTCACCTTGCGCACGCTGCGCGAAAATCCGCTGGCGCTGGCCGATGACGGCGAAGAGCGTTCCCTGTTCAGCCCGCAGGAACTGACGGTGATGAAATATTGGATGGCAGAAATGCCCAACTACCGCATCGCGAAAAAGCTGCAGATCAGCTCGCATACGGTGTATGTGCACAAGCGTCACATCACGGAGAAGATCAACGCGCGCAACCGGCTGGAGTTCTACTCGCTGTATAACGTGCTGCGTTATTTCTACCCGCCCAGCGCACCAACGAATTCGACGCCGCTGGCGCTGCTGGCGGTGTAACATCAAGCCTGCGATAACGCAGGCTTTTTTATCGCCACTCTTCCAGCGCTCACGCGCGCCCCGCTATAAAAGGTGCCGAGAAAAGGACTATAATCAAAGGTCTCTTTCTTCAGGCGGCTGAAATGTTAAACCGAATACTGGCGGCTATCGTCAACAACGTGCGTGAGCACCTGGTGCTGTATCTTTGTCTGTGGCTGGTGCTGCTGGCGCTGGATGTCTTTTTTTTCTTCGTGATGTAACCCATGCCGTCGTCATTTCCCCGATTGAGCTTCAGCCGCTTCGGCGATCCCGCCCAGGTGCTGGCGCTGCAGCAGACGAGCAGGCCGCCGCTGCGCCCCGGCCGGCTGCTGCTGCAGATGCGCTATGCCCCGATCAACCCTTCCGACCTGATCCCGATTCACGGCCAATACGCGCACCGCATCGCCCTGCCGCAGGTGCCTGGCTATGAAGGCGTAGGCGTCATCGTCGATCCGCAAAGCGGACGCTCGACCGGCCGACGCGCACTGGCGGTAGCGGGTGACGGCAGCTGGCAAACCTTCGTCACACTGCCTGAAGAACGGGTGGTCTGGGTACCGGACGACATCGACGACGCCAGCGCGGCGCAAATCTATATCAACCCGCTCACCTGCTGGGTGCTGCTGACGCAATGGCTGCCGCTCAACGCCGGCGACGTGCTGCTGCTCAACGGCGGCGGCTCCGCCGTTAGCCTGCTGCTGGCACAGATGACGGCGCTGCGTGGCATTCGTCTGGCGGTGGTGGTGCGTAACCTCACTCATCGCCCGGCGCTGCTGGCCGCCGGCGCCTGGCGCGTTATTGAGGCGCCGCAGCTGGCGCAAATGACCCACTTTGGTGCCCGCGCCGCTATCGACTGCATCGGCGGAGAAGACGGATTGCAGCTGGCGCGGGCGGTTCGCACCGGCGGCGACTTTGTGGCGCTGGGCCTGCTGGGTGGGCGCCAGGTGGACTGGCGGCGCGTGGTGGACGAATTGAAGCTGCGTGCTTCGCTGTTCCACCTGCGTAAATGGAATGCGCAGGCGGCACCGGCGCAGTGGCAAACGGCGTTTTATCAGCTATTCCAGCTGCTGCGGCGCGGCCAGCTGGCGTTGCGCCAACCCGCCGCGATTTACCCTTTGCAACAGTACGCAGCGGCGCTGCAACACGCTGCGCAGCCCGGTGTGAACGGCAAGATCTTCCTCACTCCGGCGGCGCCGGAGGCTGACGCGGCGGGCGGCCGTCGCCCAGGATAACCGCAAGCCGATAACCGCCCTCGGTGGTTTCCAGCGCGATGCGCGCCACGATCGTCAGCGGCACTGACAGCAGCATGCCGACCGGGCCGAGCAGCCAGCCCCAAAAAATCAGCGACAGGAATACCACCAGCGTCGATAACCCCAGCCCGCGCCCCATCACCCGCGGCTCGAGGATATTGCCGATCACCATGTTGACAGCGATAAAGCCGCCCGCCACCACCAGCGCATCACCCAATCCGTTGAACAGCAGCGCCTGAATCAGCGGCGGAATGGCGGCCAATACCGAGCCGATATTGGGAATATAGTTGAGCAGAAACGCCAGCAGCCCCCAGATAAAGGCGAAGCGTACGCCGACCGCCGCCAGGAAGATCCAGACGATCACCCCGGTGGCCAGGCTGATGATGGTTTTAATCACCAGATAACGCGTCACGCCGTCCAGCGCCCGCCGCATCGCGGCGAGGCCTTCATTCGGCTTATCCAGCGCCTGCTGCAGCTTATAAGGCAGCAGCTGCACTTCGAACAGCATAAACACCACGGTCATCAGCAGCAGGAAGACGTTGGTCATGGCGCCAGACAGGTGCCCCAACATGCGGGTAACCAGATTCATCGCCGCGCTGGGATCGACATATTGCAGCATCGCTTCGCTGGAGAGGCTGATATTGAAGCGATCGGCGTAATACTGCAGCTCGCGCAGTTTCTCGATCATCATGCCGCGGTACTGCGGCAGCGAACGGGCGAACTCGTTCAGCGAAGCGCCCAGCATGCCGATGAACAGCATCACGACCACAATCACCGCCGTCACCAGCAGCGTCACCCCAAGGATGCGCGGCACCCGTCTGCGTTCCAGCATCGCCACCAGCGGGTTCAGCACCATGGCGAGGAACACCGCCAGTAGAAACGGCACCACGATGTCGGCGGCGGCTTTTACCCCAGCCAGAATGATCACCAACATCGCCAACAGGACGGCCAAACGCAGGCTGTTGTCGGTTACACGGGTTCGGCCCATGACGTTTCCTTGTTATTTCACTGGGTTAGCCGGCCATCAAGAGCCGATGTTTGACGCTAATGGTAGCAAAGTCCGCCGTTATGCCGCAGAGGATTTCGCGTAACCGTTCGAAAAAATTAATCTTTCCGCCCTGCTCTTCGCCGCGAGAAATAGGCATAACCTTTGCCAACAAATAATCCCACCGAGCAATTTATGGACGGTTTACGTAAAATGACAAAAGCTGACATTAATAGATAATAAGCATAATTTTCAACAACTAGCATAATCGTTACGTGAAAGAAATAATATCATCTTCAACGATTTATCTGATGAATTCCGAACATCTCAAACAAATTCACTGACTAATATTTCTAAGAAGTAACATAGTTAAATTTATTATTGATTTTATGTTTCCTAAAGTTTAATTATTGCAGCCAGCCAATCGGTAATCGAAGGAAACAGGATGCTCTGGAAAAATACCGCCGATCGTTTCGGCCATGTGTCAGTGTTGATCCACTGGCTGGTGGCGCTGACGGTGTACGGCATGTTCGCACTTGGTCTGTGGATGGTTACGCTGGGCTATTACGACGTCTGGTACCACCAGGCGCCGGAGATCCACAAAAGCATCGGCGCGCTGCTGTTCATCGTCATGGTGATCCGCGTGATCTGGCGCTTTGTCTCGCCGCCGCCCAAGCCTCTGGCCAGCTATGGTCGCCTCACTCGCGTCAGCGCCATTCTCGCGCATCTGGCGTTGTACGCCGTGTTGTTCGGCATTCTGATCAGCGGCTATCTGATCTCGACCGCCGACGGCCAACCGATCAGCGTATTCGGCTGGTTCGACGTGCCCGCCACCGTGACCGGCATGGCGGAGCAAGCCGATACCGCCGGCGCCATTCACCTTTACCTGGCCTGGGCCGTGGTAGTGCTCTCGGTACTGCACGGGCTGGCCGCGCTTAAACATCACTTTATCGATCGTGATGTCACTTTGAAACGGATGCTGGGTAGCAGCGCCGATTAACCTTTGGATTTATGGAGATTGCTATGTTGAAAAAGACCGTATTGGGCCTGACCGCAGGCGCCCTGCTGCTGAGCGCCGGTTCCGCACTGGCGGCGGACTACAAGATCGACAAACAGGGCCAGCACGCCTTTATCGAATTCCGCATCCAGCACCTGGGCTACAGCTGGCTGTACGGCAGCTTTAAAGACTTCGACGGCGGCTTCACCTTCGACGAAAAAGATCCGTCCAAGGACAAGGTCAACGTGACCATCAATACCGCCAGCGTCGACACCAACCACGCAGAACGCGACAAGCACCTGCGCAGCGCCGAGTTCCTCAACGTAGAGAAGAACAAGCAGGCCAAGTTTGAATCCACCGACGTGAAGAAAAGCGGCGACGGTTATGCGGTGGTCGGTAACCTGACGTTGAACGGCGTGACCAAGCCGGTCACGCTGGACGCCAAACTGATTGGCCAGGGCAACGATCCGTGGGGCGGCTACCGCGCCGGCTTTGAAGCCAACGGCAAGATCAAGCTGAAAGACTTCGGCATCACCACCGATCTGGGCCCGGCGTCGCAAGACGTTGAGCTGATCATCTCCGTAGAAGGCGTGCGCGAGAAATAAAAAAAGCCCGGCTTGGCGGCCGGGCTTCTCATTTCCTCAGGCTCAGCGCGCTGGGCCTTCTTCTTCCGGTGCCGGAATGTGCATCGTAGTCTGCAACAAGCCTTTCGACTTATTGAAGATCTTGACGCCGTTTTCACGGCCGGCACGGCGCGCGCGCTGCTCTTCGCGCGGCAGCTTCAGCTCTTCGCGGCAAATCTCGCTGCAGCACCCTTCAAACTTGGCGGCGCAGCTCGGGCACTGAATGAACAGCAGATGGCAGCCGTCGTTCTTGCAGTTGGTGTGGGTGTCGCACGGCGCACCGCACTGGTGGCAGTTGGCGATCACATCGTCGGAGATGCGCTCGCCCATGCGCTCATCGAACACGAAGTTTTTGCCGATAAACTTCAGCGGCAACCCCTGCTCTTTCGCTTTGCGGGTGTACTCGATAATCCCGCCTTCCACGTGGTAGATGTTTTTAAAGCCGTTGTGCAGCATATAGGCGCTGGCTTTTTCACAGCGAATGCCGCCGGTGCAGTACATGACGATGTTTTTGTCTTTGCTGTCCTGCAG
This sequence comes from Serratia sp. 4542, assembly GCF_016805595.1. NCBI lineage: Bacteria > Pseudomonadati > Pseudomonadota > Gammaproteobacteria > Enterobacterales > Yersiniaceae > Serratia > Serratia sp. 4542. The sequence goes on along the minus strand of NZ_RXKV01000003.1, from coordinate 239,956 downwards.
CATCTCCACCGCCATCGGCAGCTGATCGCGGAAGGTATCCGACGGTACCTCGATGGCGTTTTCGAAGTGACCGACTTCGTACTCATAGTGGTTGCGCATATCGACGAACACCGTATTCGGATCGTCGATCATCTGATTGACGCGATCGGCCTGCAGATACTCGCCGACGTTGCTTGGGTCAAAGCTCTCGTCATCGATGCCGTCGGCCACGATGCGCTCGCGCACCTTGAGGCGCAGCACCCAGAAGGATTTGCCGTCGTCTTCCAGTGCGATGTTCAGGCGCACCTGATCCAGCGCCGGGTGCGAGGCGAACAGCGCAGCTTTGAACGCGTCGAAATTATGCTGCGGCACGCTGATCTGCGCGTTGATGCCCTCTTTCGCCACGTAGATGCGGCCGAACACCTTCAGTTTTTCGAACTGAACGTACAGGCTGTCGCGAAACGCTTTGGGATCGTCGATGGAGAAGTATTTGTAAAAAGAAACTGTGGTGCGAGGCTCGGTTTCCGCCAGCATGCGCGCCTTCAGTTCCTCGTTAGAAATTCGGTTATGTAACACTGGCATGGTGTACTTTCCTGTCTTTCGGGAGGTGACTGATTATCGCGCGCAGCCTGCCGGCTCGCGCGCGGCGCACATCATACCCGAAAAACCGCCGCCGCGCAGCCCCGCCATCATGCCTACACGGTTGCTCCTGAATAATGCCCGGCCATGATATTGCCGTTGGCCTTTAGCGGGAAATATTGTGGAAAAATCCGGCACCTGATGCATATTTAACGCCGACAAGGGGATTTTAATGCGTTGTGTTTTCCCGGAGCACGAGAAAAATGCCACAATAGTCGCAAACAAACGGCAGAAACGAACCTTGCGGCCGAACTCACCCGGCTGCCAGACCATGCTATGACTCTGTCATTACACTTAAACAACCGTATTCAAACAGAGAACCCATGACTCAAGTTCCTACTTTCAATCGCTCCTTATTGCACCCACGCTATTGGCTGACCTGGGTCGGCATCGGCTTGCTGTATCTGCTGGTGTTGCTGCCTTACCCCGTCATCTACTGGCTCGGCACCTCGATCGGGCGGTTTGCCATGCGCTTTCTCAAGCGCCGCGTCGCTATCGCCCAACGCAACCTCGAGCTCTGTTTTCCCGACATGCCGCAGGCCGAACGCGATGCGCTGGTGGTAAAGAATTTCGAATCGGTCGGCATGGGGCTGTTTGAAACCGGCATGGCGTGGTTTTGGCCTAACTGGCGCATTGAGCGCTGGTTCAAGGTCAGCGGCCTGGAGCACATCCAAAAAGCGCGCGACAACCATCAGGGCGTGCTGCTGATTGGCCTGCACTTTCTGACGCTGGAGCTGGGCGCGCGCATCTTCGGCATTCACAATCCGGGCATCGGCGTTTACCGCCCGCACGACAACAAGCTGATGGACTGGCTGCAAACCTGGGGACGTATGCGCTCCAACAAGTCGATGCTGGATCGCAAGGACGTCAAAGGCATGATTCGCGCCCTGAAACAGGGCGATATCATCTGGTATGCGCCGGATCACGACTACGGCCCGCGCAGCAGCGTTTTCGTGCCGCTGTTCGCGGTCGACAAAGCCGCTACCACCACCGGCAGCTACGTGCTGGTACGGATGGGCAAACCGGCGATCATTCCGTTCACCCCGCGCCGCCTGCCGGACGGCAAAGGGTATGAGCTGATCATGCAACCGGCGGTGGAAAACTTCCCGCTGGATAACGAAATCGAGGCCGCCGCCTTTATGAATAAAGTGGTGGAAAAAGAGATCCTGATGGCGCCTGACCAATATATGTGGCTGCATCGTCGCTTCAAGACCCGCCCGGAAGGCGAGCCTTCGCTCTACTGATAAAGTAAACCCGCCACCGGCGGGTTTTTTATTGCGCGCCTCTTGAGAATCGACGGCGAGGGTGGGATGGTAAAGCCTTTCGCCAACCTGGAGCCGCTATGTACATTGTCAGCCTGACCTACCATCGCCCGATCGCCGAAGTCGACAGCCACCTTGACGGGCACATCGCCTGGCTTAAGAAATATTTTCAGGACGGCACCTTCGTCGCCTCCGGCCGCAAAAATCCCCGCACCGGCGGCGTGATCCTGGCCAAGGGCATTAAGCGTGCGCGGCTGGACGCCATCCTGGCCGAAGATCCCTTCAACGCCGTGGCTCACTACGAGGTCACCGACTTTAGCGCCACCACCACCGCCGCCGGTTTCGAGGCGCTGGCCGGACTATAAAACGCTGTAAATTCCGCGCGCTAAGCGCGGAATAAGGTTTAAACGTCTTTTTTAAAACTTTATTTCATTTTTTGCCCAATCTTTGTCCCCTCGTTTGCCGTCGCCGCGCTGGCGGCGCATACTTACCAAGCTAACTTTCACGTTTTGCCCCTTCATCTTGCCGCCGGCAAAACGCGTCACCTTTCGGCAGTGGATATTTATGGCTTCGGCAGCAGAACCCGTTAACTGGAAACGCAACCTTTTCGTCGCCTGGGTAGGGTGTTTTCTCACCGGCGCCGCCTTCAGCCTGGTAATGCCGTTTCTGCCGCTATACGTAGAGACGCTGGGCGTAACCGGCCATCAGGCGCTCAATATGTGGTCCGGTCTGCTGTTCAGCATCACCTTTCTGTTTTCCGCTATCGCCGCGCCATTTTGGGGTGCCCTGGCCGACCGACGCGGCCGTAAACTGATGCTGCTGCGCTCCGCATTGGGCATGGCGATCGTCATGATGCTGATGGGCATGGCGCAAACGATCTGGCAATTTCTCGCGCTGCGAGCGGTGCTAGGGCTGCTTGGCGGGTTCATACCCAACGCCAACGCGCTGATCGCCACCCAGGTGCCACGCAACCGCAGCGGCTGGGCGCTCGGCACCCTATCTACCGGTGGCGTAGGCGGTGCGCTGATCGGCCCGCTGATCGGCGGCCTGTTGGCCGACCTCTATGGTCTGCGCCCGGTGTTTTACATCACCGCCACGGTGCTGTTCGTCTGCTTCGTGCTGACGCTGCTGTATGTCAAAGAGCAGTTCACCCCGGAACAAAAACGCGACATGTTGCACGCACGGCAGGTGTTTGCCTCGCTCAAAAACCCGAAACTGGTGCTCAGCCTGTTCGTGACTACCATGATTATCCAGATCGCCACCGGCTCGATTGCGCCGATCCTGACGCTGTATGTGCGCGATCTGGCCGGCGCCACCCATAATCTGGCGTTTATCAGCGGGCTAATCGCCTCGGTGCCCGGCGTCGCGGCATTGATGAGCGCCCCACGTCTGGGCAAGCTGGGCGATCGCATCGGCCCGGAGCGCATTCTGATATGTATGCTGATCGTCTCGGTGCTGTTGCTGATCCCGATGGCCTTCGTGCAAACGCCGTGGCAGCTCGGGGTGCTGCGCTTTCTGCTGGGGGCGGCCGACGGCGCGCTGCTGCCGGCGGTACAGACGCTGCTGATTTACAACTGCACCAATCAGGTGGCCGGCCGCATTTTCAGCTATAACCAGTCGTTCCGTGACGTCGGCAACGTCAGCGGCCCATTGCTTGGCGCCGCGGTCTCCGCCGGCTACGGTTTTCGCGCGGTCTTCGGCGTCACCGCTTTAGTCGTGCTGTTCAACGCCGGTTATTCCTGGTGGTGTCTGCGGCGGCGGCCGGGCTACATGCGGGAAGACACGCTGCAGGAAGAACAATAGCTGCATTTATCGCCAATTTCCGCCATTGGCCGGATCAACGCCGCGTTTCCCCTACTTTTAATAATGCTTCCTTCGGGCCTGCGAATTTTCGGCCCACTCGGAACATTCTTACCTCAACATCTTGTTTATCAACAATTAATTAACTTTCAGCGCATAAAACCCGCTGTCAATCATATTCCCGCCACAACCAACAGAAAAACCAGAAAAGGAGATGCTTGTCGACTTTTCGTCTAAAAAATGGGATACAGGTACTAGACAAAACCAACGACCAGTTATCAAATGGTTAAATAATATCACGCCAGATGTGAACCATCGGCCAAGTGAAAAAAGGTCAGCACGCTTTCCACGGTTTATCAGCGTTGCAGCCGCGGTTTTGTCGGGTAATCCGCATTGGGCGGATCGCCTTCATTAAATACACATACAACCACAGTACGGGCTGCAGCCATGCAGCGCCTTTTTATTGGGAAATCGTTATGCAATCCTCTGTCAATAAGTCAGAAAGCCGGACCTTCTTCGGCCATCCCTATCCGCTGGGTTCTCTGTTCTTCACCGAAATGTGGGAGCGCTTCTCGTTCTACGGCATCCGTCCGCTGCTGATCCTGTTTATGGCCGCCACCGTGTACGACGGCGGCCTGGGTCTGGCACGTGAGAATGCTTCCGCTATCGTCGGCATTTTCGCCGGCAGCATGTACCTGGCGGCGCTGCCGGGCGGCTGGCTGGCGGACAACTGGCTCGGCCAGCGCAAGGCCGTCTGGTACGGTTCGATCCTGATCGCCCTCGGCCACCTGTCGATCGCCCTGTCCGCGGTGATGGGCACCAACCTGTTCTTCATCGGCCTGATGTTCATCGTGCTCGGTTCCGGCCTGTTCAAAACCTGTATCTCGGTGATGGTCGGCACGCTGTACAAGAAAGGCGATGCGCGCCGTGACGGCGGTTTCTCGCTGTTCTATATGGGCATCAACATCGGCTCGTTCATCGCCCCGTTGATCTCCGGCTGGCTGATCAAGTCACACGGCTGGCACTGGGGCTTCGGCATCGGCGGTATCGGGATGCTGGTGGCGCTGGTGATCTTCCGGGTGTTCGCCGTACCGGCGATGAAACGCTATGACCGCGAAGTGGGCCTGGATTCCACCTGGAACAGCCCGGTCGCGAAGAAAAAAGGCGTCGGCGCCTGGCTGCTGGCATTGGCGGTAGTCCTGGCTGCGGTCATCGTACTGATCGCTCAGGGCACCATCGTCATCAACCCGGTTGAGGTAGCCAGCGTGCTGGTGTACGTCATCGCCGCGTCGGTCACCCTGTATTTCATCTACCTGTTCGCCTTTGCCGGCCTGAGCCGCAAAGAGCGTGCACGCCTGCTGGTGTGCTTCATCCTGCTGATCTCCGCCGCGTTCTTCTGGTCGGCGTTTGAACAGAAGCCAACCTCGTTCAACCTGTTCGCCAACGATTACACCAATCGCATGGTCGGCGGCTTCGAGATCCCGGCGGTGTGGTTCCAGTCGATCAACGCCCTGTTCATCATCCTGCTGGCGCCGGTGTTCAGCTGGGCCTGGCCTGCGCTGGCGCGCAATAACGTGCGCCCGAGCAGCATCACCAAGTTCGTGATCGGTATCCTGTGCGCCGCCGGCGGCTTCGGCCTGATGATGCTGGCCGCGCAGAACGTGCTGAGCAACGGCGGCGCTGGCGTATCGCCGATGTGGCTGGTGGGCAGTATCCTGATGCTAACGCTGGGTGAACTGTGCCTGAGCCCAATCGGGCTGGCCACCATGACGCTGCTGGCACCGGAGAGAATGCGCGGGCAAATGATGGGGCTGTGGTTCTGCGCCAGCGCGCTGGGCAACCTGGCTGCCGGCCTGATCGGCGGCCACGTCAAGGCCGACCAGCTGGATATGTTGCCGGATCTGTTCGCTCGCTGCTCCGTCGCGCTGCTGATCTGCGCCGCCGTGCTGATCGTACTGATCGTGCCGATTCGCCGCATGCTGGAAAATACCCAGTCCAAGAGCGCGCAAAAACCGGCGACAAGCGCCTGACGGATAACCCGTTTTTATCTCGCAAACCGGCGCTCGAGGCGCCGGTTTTTTTATGCTTGCCAGGCCTGATGTTGCAGGACCACCCGGTAGCCGTCAGGATCTTCAAAGGTTTGCCCCGCCCTATCCCAATAGGGGTTATAGGCGACGACCGCCAAGAATCCCGCCGCCCGCATCCGCTCACACCCGGCTCGCCATTCGTTCTCATCCGGCAGGTAAAACACCAGCAGATGATCCTGCGTCGGCGCCTGCCCGACCCGCACCCCGCGATGCTGCGTGAACTCCAGATGGTAGGCATGCTGCGGATGCCCGATCATAATGCCGTCAAAGCCCTGATGATCGACAAACTCGCCTAGCCTTTCAAACCCCAACCCGCGGCAATACAGCGTGGCAATCTCTTGCAACCGATCGGTCGGGCGCGCAATGCGCAGCACCGCCTTGGCTATCGACATGAACGCCTCCACCTCATGATAATCTCATACAGCGCCATGCCCGCCAGCATCGCCAGCAGGAACGGCCATACCCGTTGTATTTCCGCCCCCGCCAACACCCAGGCCGGGCCAGGGCAAATGCCCGCCATGCCCCAACCGATGCCGAACAGCGCGCTGCCCACCAGCAAACGGCGATCCACACGCCCGGCGGCCGGGATCTGCAGCGGTTCCCCCAACAGGCTCCGCTGGCGTCGGCGCGCCCACATAAAGGCCGGCGCCGCCACCGCAATCGCCCCAACCATCACCAACGCCAGCGAAGGATCCCACTGGCCGGTAATATCGAGAAAAGCCAGTACTTTAGCGGGATTGGCCATGCCGGCGATAATTAACCCCAGGCCGAAAATCACGCCGCTCAGCAGCGCCAACAGAGACTTAAGCATCTTCACCCTCCCAGCAGATGGCGCATCAGCCACACGGTCGTAAAGCCCAGCAGCATAAACACCGCCGTGGCGGCCAACGATCGCGGTGCCAACCGCGCGACGCCGCACACGCCGTGCCCGCTGGTGCAGCCGCTGCCCAACCGGGTACCCACCCCCACCAACAGCCCCGCGATCGCCAGCCAGCCGCTGCCGGCCGCAATCTCACCAGGAGGCAAAGCCGCCGCAGCAGCATACAGCCAGGGAGAAATCAGCAACCCGCCAAGAAATGCGGCGCGCCAGCCCCGCTCCCGGCCGCCCGCGCTCAATAAGCCGCCGGTAATGCCGCTAATGCCGGCGATGCGGCCGTTGAACAGCAGCAGCAGCGCTACCGCACCGCCGATAATGGCCCCGCCCGCCAGCGCGGAATAAGGCGTGAAGTGTTGCCAGTCAATGGTCATCGCGGTTCTCCGGCTGTGGGCAATACAGTTGATACAGGGTCGTTAGCAGCGCCAGCGCTTTGGCATCGGCCACCGCATAGTAAATCTGCTTGCCGGCTCGCCGGGTGGAGACCAGCCCTTCCTCCCGCAGCACGCCAAGCTGTTGGGATAACGTCGGCTGGCGGATAGCCAGCGCCTGCGCTAGCTCGTTCACTGCCATCTCGCCCTGACTGAGTCGACACAGCAGCAGCAGCCGATCTTCGTTGCCCAAGGTGCGCAGCATCGCGCCGGCCTGCGCCGCCGCCTTGCGCATCGCGTCGATATCCATCACCCCTCCAATCAATCTATAAAATTATATAATATTATTTTATAAACTATTTATCTGCCGCGTGCCACAGGCTGGTGTGGAACCGCGCCGCATGGCATGCTGTCATCCCCCTTTTTGCCGCGCGGAGGCCGCTAACGATGCTGCTGTTTCATGACGTTCTGCCGGTCGATCAGCCCGTCCGGCCGTTGGCTAAGGATTATCGCCACGGCGACAGCGAGCCGGATCACTACCATAACTGCGCGCAGCTGATTCACAGCCTGAGCGGCGTAGTGCAGGTCACGACCCGGCTCGGCAGTTGGGTGGTGCCACCCGGCCGCGGCGTCTGGGTACCGGCGAAAATGGTGCACAGCCTGCGCATCACCGGCCAGGTGGCAGCCAGGACGCTGTTCGTCGATCCATTGGCGCGCGCCGATCTGCCGGCCCAATGCCAGGTGGTGCAGGTTTCGCCGCTGCTGCGCGAGTTGATTATCTGTGCGATGGAGATTGCGCCCGGCTACCCAAGCGGCGGGCGCGATGAGCGCGTGATGGAATTGATCCTGGATGAGTTGAGAATGCTGCCGATCCTGCCGTTGCACCTGCCCGAACCGCGTGAGGCCTCACTGCTTGCCCTGTGCCGCCATATTCAGACCACGCTGGCACAGCCCTGGACGCTGGAACAGGCGGCCGCTCATCTCAGCGTCAGCGGACGCACCCTGTCGCGGCGCTTCCAGCGAGAAACCGGGCTGCATTTTAGCGATTGGGTGCGGCGCGCCCGTTTGCTGGCGGCGTTGAACGCGCTGGCGACCGGCCGCTCGGTGTTGGAAGTGGCGCTGGATCTTGGCTATGACAGCCCCAGCGCGTTCAGCGCCATGTTCCGCCGGTTATTGGGGGTCGCGCCCAGCGACTATTTCAGCCGGACCGCGCCGACGACAGATAGCGCCCGGCAACGTTGAACAGCGCCTGCAGCGAAGCGCTGGCGGAGTCAACGTCGATGCCTACGCCGTAGGTCGCCTCACCTTGCGGCAGCGTACAGCGGATATAGGCCACCGCTCGGCTATCACTCTGATGCCCCAGCGTGTGCTCGTGGTAATCCTCGATCGCCAGCGGCAAGCCGAAGCGCTGACGCAGCGCATCCACCGCGCTGGAAAGCAGACCGTTGCCGGCCCCCTGCAGACGCAGTGTCTCTCCCTCGCAGGCAACTCGCGCGTTGAAGCTGTAGGCCTCTACCCCATGACTTTGCGTCTGGTAGCTCAGCAGTTGCAAGCACGGCTGCTCCACCAGCCCATAGGTGTCGCGGAATAAGCGCCACAGCTGTGCGCCGCTCATTTCCTTCCCGCTGCCGTCGGTCGCGCGCTGCACTACCTGGCTAAAATCAATCTGCAAACCGCGCGGCAACGCCAGCCCATGATTTTGTTCCAATAGCCAGGCAGCCCCGCTTTTACCGGACTGGCTGTTGACCCGGATCACCGCCTCATAGCTGCAGCCGACATCGGCGGGATCGAGCGGCAGGTAAGGCACTTGCCACCAGCCATCTTGTCGCTGCCGTTGCGCGGCGAAACCTTTTTTGATCGCATCCTGATGCGAACCGGAGAAGGCGGTAAACACCAGCTCACCGGCATAAGGATGGCGAGGATGCACCGGCAGCTGATTGCACTGCTCCACCACTTCCACCACCTGTTTCAGGCGGCTGAAGTCCAGGCCCGGCGCCACGCCCTGGGTATAGAGATTCAACGCCAGCGTGACCAGATCGACGTTGCCGGTACGCTCTCCGTTGCCGAACAGGCAGCCTTCGACCCGATCGGCACCGGCCAGCAGCGCCAGCTCCGCGCAGGCCACGCCGGTACCGCGATCGTTATGCGGATGTACGCTGATCGCCACATCGGCACGACGGCTGAAGTGACGGCAGAACCACTCAATCTGATCGGCATACACATTGGGCGTACTCACTTCCACCGTCGCCGGCAGGTTGATGATCATCGGCCGCTGCGGCCCCGGTTGCCACACCTCCGCCACCGCCTCGCAGATCTCCAGCGCGAACTCTAATTCAGTAAAACAGAAGGTTTCCGGCGAATACTCGAAGCACCAGGCGGTATCGGGCTGAGCCTCGCAATGCCGGCGAATGCGCCGCGCGCCGTTCACCGCCAGCGCCACGGTTGCGGCCTTATCCTGGCGGAACACGATGTCGCGAAACATCGGCGCCGTGGCGTTGTACAGATGCACGATAGCCCGCGGTGCCCCCAGCAGCGCCTCGAAGGTGCGATCGATCAGATCGTCTCGCGACTGCGTCAGCACCTGAATCGTGACGTCATGCGGGATCAATTGTTCGTCGATCAGCGTGCGCACAAAATCGAAATCCGTTTGCGACGCCGAAGGGAAAGCCACCTCGATCTCTTTGAAACCGCATTGCAACAACAATTGATAGAATTCGCGCTTGCGCGCGTTATCCATCGGCTCCGCCAGCGCCTGGTTGCCGTCGCGCAGATCGCTGGAGCACCAGCGCGGCGCCTGCCGCAGGGTACGCGAAGGCCACTGGCGATCCGGTAACGTCACCGGCGGGAACGGTCGGTATTTGCTTGAAGGGTCGATTAACATGGGCATCTCCTGGCACCTGAGTGAACGATAGCGTCATTATTTCCCGCCATCGCCTCCTCTTCTCCCGCTTTGCGGACAACCGTCGTCGCAAAGCGGACAACAAAAAAATTTGCATCCTGCGCCAGTGAGACAACAATTAGTTTTGACGTTTCTCCCACCGCACCGGCAGTGCGCCGGGCGCTCTACTCTCATTGTCAACGGAGGCGAACATGAGCCTGTATGCAACCCTGGAAGAAGCCATCGAGGCCGCACGTGAAGAGTTTATCGACACCGCCGAAGGCGGCGGCGATGACGAACCGCCGGTGCCGCAGCAGTTCAATCTGCAAAAGTACGTAATGCAGGATGGCGACACGATGTGGCAAGCGGAGTTCTTCGAAGAAGAAGGCGAAGCGGTGGAATGCCTGCCGCTGCGCAGTGGTGCGGCGGCGCAGGCGATCTTTGACGGTGACTACGACGAGGTAGAGATCACCGCCGAGTGGATAGACGAAAATACCCTGTACGAATGGGAAGAAGGCGACTTCCAGCTCGAACCGCCGCTGGATACCGAAGAAGGCCAGGCCGCAGCCGATGAATGGGATGAACGTTAACCCGCACCACGTTTTTATCGCCAAGGAGGCAGTATGATTATCCGCCGGGCCCGCCCTACCGACTACCCCGCCATTTTGCAGCTGCAGGGGGAAAACGTGCCGGAAGCACTCGACGAACGCCAAAAACGACAGGGATTTATCGTATCGCGCATGAATGAGGCGCAGCTGACGGCGATCAACCGCGGCATCGGCATACTCGTGGCCGAACAGGAGAACCAACTGGCAGGGTTCGTTTGCCTGATGCCCGCCGACGTGCAACCGCGGCCGCCGGTGGTGGATGCGATGCTGGCGACACTCGCCACGCAGTCCTTTGCCGGACGGGCGCTGACTGAGCAGCGGGTGTTTCTCTACGGCCCGGTTTGCCTCGACGCCGCCTGGCGCGGCAAAGGCGTGCTAAAGCGCCTTTACGCCGCGGTCAAAGCGCACACCAGTCATGACTACGACGTGGGCGCGCTGTTTATCGACGACGACAATCCGCATTCGTTGGCGGCTCACGTGCAAGGGTTGGGCATGACGGCGCTGGCGCCTTTCCATTGTGGGCAGAAAGGCTATCAGCTGGTGGTGTTCGCCACCCGCTGAGCAGGTTTATTCATAGGGGCCATGCTGCGCATCGAACGGCAGCATAAAGGTGTCCACCACCATCGACAGCGGCACGTCTATCACCGTGACGTAACGCCAGGGCGTATCGCGCAAATCCCACTGCACGCCGGGATAGTACTGGTGGCCATGCCCCGCACCGGGCACGGTGCGGCTGATGATGCTGCCGCAACCGGTTAAGACCATCACGCCGGCCGCCACGCAGGCCAGCCGAAGGTAGGAAGAGAGCTTCACGACATTGACTCTGAGCAAAGGGTTGTTTCGCGAGTGAACAACGCATCGGCCGCAGTCTATCACAGTTCCCTTTCTCTTCCGGTACCGGCGCGCGTAAGCAAAAGGTAAAAAAAACGGGGAACGCGCCATGCGCATTCCCCGTCTGAGCGTTACCGTTCAGCGATTAACGTCGGCCCGTTGGGTGTGCCAGCGGGTTGTGCGGCAACTGCTGATAGTGCTCGCGCCAGGCGGCGCCTTCCGGTAACAGCCAGACGCGCTGGTGCAGACGAGCCAGCGTGACCGGATCGCTCAGCAGCTCCAGACGTTTGCCCTTCACCAGCTTCTCCGGCCCCAGCTCCAGCGCTTCGTTCACCCGCTCCTCGCGGTTGCGATCGAGGGTAGCGCGCAGATGGTGACGCGCCGTCGCCAACGCCGTCGCCAGCGCGTTGAAGGACGGGTTGACCACCGCATGCATAAAGCCGTTGGTCAGCGCGCGGTTGCGGTTGAGATGCAGGTACTCTTCCGTCGCCAGCAGCTCACGCGGCGGGTTGTACTCTTCCGGGATCAGGAACAGCTTGGCGCGTTTGCTCTTCATGCCCAGCGTCGCGCGGCTCGACAGCACCGACACGAACGGCGACAGGATCAGCGAGAACACGATCGGCGCCAACCACCACAGGAAGCGAAGATCCAGCCACGCCATGCCGCCGGCCCACACCAGGCCCAGCAACATCTGCGAGCCATGGCGGCGGAACGCTTCGCCCCAAGGCGTATCGTCATCGTCACGCTGCGGCGAATTCCACACCACTTCCCAACCGAGGAAGGCGCTCACCACGAACACGGTATGGAACAGCATGCGCACCGGCGCCAGCAGCACCGAGAACAGCATTTCCATCAGCATCGAAATGAACAGACGGAACGCCCCGCCGTACTCTTTCGCGCCCTTGGCCCAGATCAGCACGATGCTGAGCAGCTTCGGCAGGAACAACAGCACCAGCGTGGTGGAGAACAGCGCTATCGCCAGCTCGGGCCGCCACTGCGGCCAGACCGGGAACAGCTGCCGCGGCTGCAGGAAGTATTGCGGCTCCATCAGGGTGTGCACCACCTGCAATGCGGTGGAGAGCGCCAGGAACATGAACCACAGCGGCGCCGACAGGTAGGACATGACGCCGGTCAGGAACACCGCGCGGTGCACCGGGTGCATGCCTTTCACCAGGAACAGGCGGAAGTTCATCAGGTTGCCGTGGCACCAGCGACGGTCGCGTTTCAGCTCGTCCAGCAGGTTTGGCGGCAGCTCTTCGTAACTGCCCGGCAGATCGTAAGCGATCCACACGCCCCAGCCGGCGCGGCGCATCAGCGCCGCTTCAACGAAGTCGTGCGACAAGATTGAACCGGCGAAGGAACCCTCGCCCGGCAGCGGCGCCAGCGCACAGTGCTCGATAAACGGCTTCACGCGGATGATGGCGTTATGGCCCCAGTAGTGCGACTCGCCCAGCTGCCAGAAATGCAGGCCGGCGGTAAACAGCGGCCCGTAAACGCGGGTAGCGAACTGCTGCACGCGCGCATACAGGGTATCCATACCGGACGCCTTCGGCGCGGACTGGATGATGCCGGCGTTCGGGTTGGCTTCCATCAAACGCACCAGCCCGGTGAGGCATTCGCCGCTCATCACGCTGTCGGCGTCCAGGATCACCATGTAGCTGTACTCACCGCCCCAACGACGGCAGAAGTCGTCGATGTTGCCGCTCTTGCGTTTTACGCGACGACGGCGGCGGCGATAGAAGATGCGGCCGTGGCCGTCGACATCGCGGCACAGCTCCATCCACGCCTTTTGCTCCGCCACGCAGATGTCCGGATCGTAGCTGTCGCTCAGCACGTAGATATCGAAGTGTTCCAGCTGACCGGTGGCGGCAACGGACTCATAGGTCGCACGCAGGCCGGCGAACACGCGTTCGACGTCTTCGTTACAGATCGGCATGATCAGCGCGGTGCGGTGTGCCGGGTTGATCGGCTCATCGCCCTTGATGGTGGAGGAAATACTGTATTTGTCTTTACCGATCAGCAGCTGCAGGAAGCCCATCAGCGCGGTCCAGAAACCGGCCGAGACCCAGCAGAACAGTACGGCGAACAGGATCAGAATGCCGGTTTGCAGCACATAAGGCAGCAGCTGCAGCACCGACTGCATCAGATCCTGATCCAGCATGGCGATAGGATCGATCAGCGCCCAGCCCTGATAAGGCAAGATGGTTTTCATATACCAGGTGGCGATGCCGGTCTGCACCAGCATCAGCACCAGCAGCACATAGCGGCGCATGGAACCGACAACGCGCCAGCGGTTCTCGGCCTCGGCCTCGTCTTTGGTGGCGTGCCGATTGTGCGGCGAACGCCCCAGCAGAGAATCCCAGAAGCGCGCCACCGGGTTGGTACGCCAGGCTTCCGGGAACATGGTGGTTCGTTTGATCGGCGGCGTCGCCTTCAGAATGGCGCGCCCTTCGGCGTCGGTGTCGAAATCGTCATCGCTGACCGCATCCGGCCAGGCGCTTTCGATGCGCGGTTTGACCGAGGCCAACGCCACGTCATCCGCCGACAGGCTGTTGACGTTGGCGTCGGCGGCGCCCATCTGCCGATGGAGCGCCTCCAGTGCCTGAGCGTCATCCGCCGTGTGAGGGTTGAGCGCCTCCGACCGCTCGGCGGTCAGAGGCAGCGCCGCAAGATAATCCTGGGCGGGTTGAGTAGGCTTATTCATTGGCAGGTAGCTGATAGCTCCAGGTTTCCGACAGAGTCTTATCGCCATTGACCAGCGCTGCGCGCATTTCTACCGGCTTCTTGTCGTCTTTTACTTTCAGACGTACCGTCAGGCGCCAGCCTTTGGTCACTGGGTTATAGCGGACGTTGTTTTCTACCATTTCACCGTTGTCGCCGATGCTGATCTGAGAAGCGACCGGGGTGTTGGCGTCCAGCCCTTTCAGCACCGGGCCGACGAAGTCGACCAGGAAGGCCACGCTGCCGTCAGGCTCGCGAATCAGGTTGGACTGCTTCACGTCACCGGTCGAACGCATGGTCCGCGCCACATAGGCGATGTCTTGCGAATGCAGTTTATCTTCGTCGCGGGTGAAGTTCAGACGGTAGCTCAGCGTCAGCGGCTTTTTGGCTTCCGGCAGCGTATCCGGCGTCCAGAACGCCACGATATTGTCGTTGGTTTCATCCGCCGTCGGGATCTCCACCAGTTCGACCTTGCCTTTACCCCAGTCGCCCTTCGGTTCGATCCAGGCGCTCGGGCGCAGATCGTAACGATCGTCCAGATCTTCGTAATCCTTGAAGTTGCGGCCGCGCTGCAGCAGACCGAAGCCTTTCGGGTTCTCGACGGTATAGGTGCTGACGGACAGGTGTTTAGGATTGTTCAGCGGGCGCCAGATCCACTCGCCGTTGCCGGCATGGATAGACAGACCGTTGGAGTCGTGCAACGCCGGGCGATAGTTCAGCGTCGGCGACGGCTGGTTCGGCCCGAACAGGTACATGCTGGTCAGCGGCGCCAGGCCAAGTTTGCCCACCTTGTCGCGCAGGAACACTTTAGACTCGACGTCCACGGTGGTGTCGCGGCCCGGGATCACCGTGAAACGGTAAGCGCCGGTGGCGCGCGGGGAATCCAGCAACGCGTAGATCACCAGGTGTTTGTCGCCCTGCTTCGGACGCTCAACCCAGAATTCGCGGAAACGCGGGAACTCTTCGCCAGATGGCAAAGCGGTATCGATAGCCAGGCCGCGAGCGGAAAGCCCGTAAACCTGCCCTTTACCCACCACGCGGAAATAGCTCGCGCCCAGCAGGCTCATGATCTCATCGTTTTTGTCGGCGCTGTTGATCGGGTAGATCACCTTGAAGCCGGCAAAGCCGAGGTTTTTCACCGATTCAGGGTCGTGTTTGACCGAACCGAAGTTGAAGTAATCCGGGCTGTACTTGATCTGTTTTACGCTGGTGGAAGTGACTTCATTGATTTTCACCGGCGTGTCGAAGTACATCCCCTGATGATAAAACTCAAGCTTGAAAGGGGTTTTCAGCTTGCTCCAATAGGCTTTATCGTGATTGAACTGAATCTGCTGATAGTCTGCGAACTTCATCTCGCGGAACTGAGAAGGAAGGTTGCTCTTCGGGGCTTCGAAACCTTTCGCGGCCAGATCCTGCGCCTGCTTGGCCACATCATCAATAGAAAAGGCCCATGCCGGCGAACTGAACAGCGTGAACAATACGGTAGCACCTAACCAACGAACGCTCGCGGCGCGTGGTTGTCCGGATAATATATTAACTAGCACATCCCCCCCTATTCGTGTGCTCAAATCATTTAAATCCATATTAATGGATTACTCAGCTTTCCGACAACATGATAAATGGATGGTTCATGTTTACGGCTCATTGTTTAAGCAGCTGATGGAACACCAGCGTAGCAAGCCGCGCAACAAGACGCTATGGAAAAATGCGGGGGGCTATAGTAGGGTTTCGGATAACAATTTAACGTTTGACGACTTATTAAGCGTGTTAATGAGCACCCGATTAAATCACCAGCGGTAATCTATGACTAAAGGCAGCAAACAGCGCGAGTTTTTCCTCGATTCGATCCGAGCCTATTTGATGTTGCTTGGGATTCCGTTTCACCTCTCCCTGATTTATTCCAGCCATGCCTGGGCGGTGAACAGCGCGTCCCCCTCCTTCTCGCTCACGGTGCTGAACGACTTCATCCACGCTTTCCGCATGCAGGTGTTCTTCGTGATATCCGGCTACTTCTCCTACATGCTTTACGAGCGCTACGAGCGCCACCAGTGGCTGAAGGTCAGGCTGGAGCGGGTGGCGATCCCGCTGTTAAGCTCCATCCCGCTAATTACGGTGCCGCAGTTTTTCATGCTGAAATATTTCACCGATAAATTAAACGGCTGGGATGAATTTTCTCTCTATCAGAAAATAAATGTAACAGTTTGGGAATTGGTTTCTCATCTGTGGTTCTTATTGACGCTGTCGTTGTTAACCTGTGCCTGCTTTTATCTGTTCCGTAAAATCAAGCGTCAAACTCGTGAGCATATTCCGGCGTTAATAAACAGACTGCGTGGATTAGGAAACATCTCACTGTTTTTCTTTATTTATGCGGTATGCTATTCGGCCGCGCACCGTATTATTTTAATTGTCGCGCCGCAGCTATTATCCAACGGCCTGTTCAATTTCGTGGTGATGGAGACGATGTTCTACCTGCCGTTCTTCATCCTCGGCGCTTATGCGTTTAAGTACGTGTGGCTTAAGGAGATTTTTCTGCGTCGCTCGCCGCTGGCGCTGCTCGGCTCGCTGCTGCTGTTTATCGCATATATGCTGAATCAAAAGCTGTTGGCGCACAGCAGCTATATGTTCGAGCTGGAAGTGGTGATCAAAACCCTAATGGGGATCCTGATGACCAACGTGGTGTTCTCTTTCGGACATAACCTGCTGAATTATCACTCGCCGCGCATCACCTATCTGGTCAATGCCTCACTGTTTATATATCTGGTGCACCACCCGTTGACCCTGATATATGGCGCTTTCGTGACGCCTTATATCGGCAACAACCTGTTGGGATTCTTGCTGGGCCTGCTGTTTGTGCTCTCGCTGGCCTTCGCTTTATATGAACTGCACAAGCGTATTCCGGTGCTGCGCTTCTTGTTCTCCGGTAAGCCGCAATAACCTTGCGCCCCTGCAAACCCGATCGTTTGCAGGGGTTTCCTGTCATCTTGCCGTCGTGCAAAAAGCCTATACTGGTGGTTTGCATGCAAAGCACACATTGCTCAGCCTGGCGCCGTCCGTTAGGGCAAAGTGATACGGCTGAATACATACCCTAATCGTTATAACTGCGATGCATAAGTAGAAATCCGGATCCCTGCCTTACGGTAGTGATTGGGCTCAACACCCCCGAAGGGCTGCGCGATCGTTTAATTCATTCGATGGCGTTAGCTGCATCTCCCTTCCGTCACGACAGAGAGGATTTTGAATGACTGATAAGAAGACCCCGGCTCAGGAAGCCGAAGTGGAAAACGCCACCCTGCTGAAGATCCTCGGCAGGCTGCTGTCCGCGCTGGACGCCTCAATCAGCGGCAAAGAACGCAGCATTTTGGTCACTGAACTCTCCAACTTCAATCTCGACGGCATTTCCGAAACGGAAAGCAAGTTGGCCAGCGAGCTGATCAAACGGGCGCTGGAATCGCTCGACCACTAACCCTACCGCGCCTGCAAACCATTAAGCCTGCCTGCGCGGGCTTAATGGTTTTTCCCTCAGCCACGATCGGCCATTGTTGCCAAAGCCGAAATACAGCAGCCTGATAATGTTGGATAAAAGGCAGGATTCTCTCTCTTCTCCTCACTTTCTTCGGTTAATCACACCAAAGGGCAATAATTGATCGGTTGTTTTCGCAATCAGCCTTGGCGTTTTACCCACTAAACACGCTATCATCGACACACGCGCAGTGCCCCCTATCCCCCAGCCTCAGGAGAACGATATTTTGGATGCCAGCACCATTAACAGTTTGTTCGTCATCGGTGCCGTGCTGGTGGGGGCAAGCATTCTGCTCAGCTCATTTTCTTCCCGGCTCGGCATTCCGATCCTGGTGATCTTCCTGGCGATCGGCATGTTGGCCGGCGTCGACGGCCCCGGCGGCATCGTCTTCAGCAATTATCCGGTCGCTTACCTGGTCAGTAACCTCGCGTTGGCGGTGATCCTGCTCGACGGCGGCATGCGCACCCGGGTCAGCTCTTTCCGCGTCGCCCTGTGGCCGGCGCTGTCTCTTGCCACCATTGGCGTGGTGATCACCGCCGGCCTGACCGGCATGGCCGCCGCCTGGCTGTTCAATCTCGATCTGCTGCAGGGGCTGTTGATCGGCGCCATTATCGGTTCCACCGACGCCGCCGCGGTCTTCTCGCTGCTGGGCGGCAAAGGCCTGAACGAGCGCGTCAGCGCCACGCTGGAGATCGAGTCCGGCAGCAACGATCCGATGGCGGTGTTTCTCACCATCACGCTGATTGCGATGATCGCCGCCGGGGAAACCGCGCTGAGCTGGACCTTCCCGCTGCATCTGATGCAGCAGTTCGGCATGGGCATCGTCTTCGGTCTGGGCGGCGGCTGGCTGCTGCTGACGCTGATCAACCACATCAAACTGGCGGACGGCCTCTATCCGCTGCTGGCGGTGAGCGGCGGCATTCTTATTTTCGCGCTGACCACCGCGCTGGACGGCAGCGGCATTCTGGCGGTGTACCTGTGCGGCCTGCTGCTGGGCAATCGGCCGATCCGCAACCGTCACGGCATCGTACAAACCTTCGACGGCTTGGCCTGGCTCAGCCAGATCGGCATGTTCCTGGTGCTCGGTCTGCTGCTCAACCCGCACGAGCTGCTGCCGATCGCCATCCCTGCCCTGCTGCTATCGCTGTGGATGATCCTGTTCGCCCGCCCGCTGTCGGTGTTCATCGGCCTGCTGCCGTTCCGCAGCTTTACCCTGCGCGAACGCGGCTTTATTTCCTGGGTCGGCCTGCGCGGCGCGGTGCCGGTGATCCTGGCGGTGTTCCCGATGATGGCCGGCCTGCCCAACGCCCAGCTGTTCTTCAACGTGGCGTTCTTCGTGGTGCTGGTCTCCCTGCTGCTGCAAGGCACCACGCTGTCGTTTGCCGCCAAAAAAGCCAAGGTGATCGTGCCGCCGGCACTGACGCCTATCTCCCGCGTTGGGTTGGATGTGCACCCGGAGAACCAGTGGGAACAGTTCGTTTATCAGCTTTCGGCGGAAAACTGGTGCGTCGGCGCGGCGCTGCGTGAGCTGAGAATGCCGCCCAACACCCGCATTGCCGCCCTGTTCCGCGGCAAAGAGCTGCTGCACCCTAGCGGCAGTACCCGCCTGCGGGAGAACGATATTCTGTGCGTCATCGGTCATGAGCACGACCTGCCGATCCTCGGCAAGCTGTTCAGCCAGGCGCCGGCCGTGACGCTCGACGAGCGCTTCTTCGGTGACTTTATCCTGCAATCCGACGCCCGTTTAAGCGACATCTCGCAGCTTTATGGCCTCAATCTGCAGGACGACGTGGACGAGCAGCAGACGCTTGGCCAGTTCGTCATTCAGCTGATTGGCGGCGAACCGGTGATCGGCGACCAGGTGGAATGGGACGGCCTGACCTGGACCATCGCCGAAATGGACGGCAATCAAGTCAGCAAGATAGGCGTGCGGATTGTAACCGACTGACGCTGCCGCACCGGCTGCGTTACCAGACGAGGGAACTTCTGGCCTTAAGAACGTTCTTAATCACTATCATGATGCATGAAGTACGGCGTCGCTGAATTATATCCGGTTGATATAAAAACAATTTAACAGCGGCGCCAACAGGGATTAGGGATGTGAACGGCAAGACTCGATTTCTTTCGGTGATGATGATCATGGCACTGGGCGTAGCGGCGCTCGATCTCAGCATCGCCGGTTTGGTCCATAGACTTTTAATTGGATAATTTCAACGTGACGCAGCGGGAACAAGAAAAAGACATTCTGGGGAAAATACTGGTGACGGTGTCCGCGCTTTGCCTGATTCTGGTGGCGGCGTTCCTCATCTGGGGATTCGTGCTGGATTGATACCGCCCGACGCTCAGAGATAAAAAAAACCGCCGCGGCGGTTTTTTTTATGGGTCAGGCGATCAGATCTTGCAACCTTCGCAGTCCGCTTCGTCTTCGAGGAACTCAGGGACCTCTTTTACCTTCTGCGCCGCTTTTTCTTCGGCTTTCGCCAGTTCGGCATCGATATCAAAATCGAAAATATCATCACTCATCGCTTGGTCCTCACTCTGCTTCACGTTCAAACGCTGAGTATAATCGACAAGCCGCCGGCCGGAAACCTTTCAGTTTGCCGCCGCCAGCTGCGGTGGCTCATCCTGCGGCTTTTTTCCGTAGGCCATGTCATACACGTCGTAGAAGTCGATTTCGCCCTTGTTGCCGATGATCACCCGCATCTTCTGTTTCAGCGCGGCGCCGATAGACGGCTCATCCAGCAGCTGCTGCACCGCATAAGGCGACAGCGCGCGGGTAAAGTACCATTCGCCGTTGTAGCAAACCCGCAGATCCAGCACCCCGATGTCCTCGAAGCGGTATACCGGCCGGATCTCTATCAGCAGCATGGCGAACATGAACAGCACGAAAGCGGTGAAGCCCAGGAAGGCATATATCCCCATGTACGGCACCTGGTACATCACGGCGATCACCGCGAAATAACCGGCGAACATGGCAAGGCACAGATAGCGGTGAGTGCGGGCAAATTCGCTGTTGAAGCGCGGCTTGCCGTCACGCCCTTCGCGCCGATTGATCTGTTCAATCTCTTTAACCAAGATGCTTTTAATCGCGTCCATCGTTACAACCTTATGCTGGAAACAGCATTGCCATCAAATCTCACCGCTAAAAGTAACACAAGTACAGTTTCGCCGGGTAGATCAGTTAGCCAACTTAATGGCGGCAACTGTTATAGTTCGGATTCAGCGCGGCTGGGCGGCCTTGCCTTGCGCAAACATGAACATGCGCTGGGCCACATCGTCGGCCTGTTTGATTTTCTGCTTTTGCGGTTCGTTGCTGCGTTGAATGGCGCGGGCGTAAGCGATTTCATGAGCCTGATCGATCATCGCGATGATCCGGTCACGTTCGGTCTTCTCCATATTGCCCAACATGGTGGTGATAATCGCCTGATAAGCGTTGGACGCGGCGCTCAGCGCTTTCTCTCTCGCCTCGAGGGCGGCGACGCGTTGCAAGAGTTCCTGCAGTTGCTCGGAGTGAGACATATCGACCTCCTGTTGCCGGGCAGCAAGCCTGCCTGATTACAGTTTAGCAAAGGATCGAAAGAGAAAGAGGAAGGAAAGCCAGCGGTTACGGTAAAGCACACCCGAAAATCCCAACGAGGAGCCGATAGTGCAAATCAACCCGGGTGCGCTTTACGGTAAGCGCGGTGAGATGAAGGGAAGAAAGCTGGCGCGCTATGCAGGACTCGAACCCGCGTCTATCAATTTTCAAGCCAAAACAAGCCATTATAAAACCAATCACTCTGCCAACTGAGTTAATAGCGCGTTCCTTCGCTTCGGGGCGCCATTATCCATAACAACATTATGGACACAAGCTTTTTTAGCATAATGCCCTGAATTTACAGATAAGTCTTAGGTTATCGATAGCATTATGGCATTACGGCAGCTCAATAATCCGATAATCGCCGGCGATGAGCGGCTTGCACAAAATCTTGTAGCCATCGCTGTCAAAGTGGCTGGCCGCGCTCTGCAACCGCTGCGCCTGCGCCAGGCTGCTGACCGAGCCCAGATAAAACCAATTGTGAATCACATGGTACTGCCGCAGCGTCTCACCCTGCTCTTCCAACGCCACGCGCCCGGCGAACGGCCAACAGGCGATGCGTAGCTGTTCCAGCGCCGCGCCGAGCCGCCGCGCATGTTCCTGCGCCGGCTCCACGCCGCAGCAGGCGCCGGCGCACTTGCGCAGGCTGTAGCGGAAGCAGGCTCGCCCGGCGGGCAGCTTGTCGATCCCCAGCTTGCCGTAACATAAACGATGCTCGTCGGCGATGGCGCGCAGCTTTTCCAGCGCGGCATGGCGATTGGCAAACAGCCCATAAAGGTGGGGCGTGACGGCGAAATCGATCTCTTTGGCGTGGGCAATCGTCACCGTGTCCGCCTGCAGACGCAGCGCGCACAGCTGTTTCGAGCGCCGCAGGCGCTTGTTGAACAGCGGCTGCTGTTGCTTGATCAACTGCGCCTCCAGCAGCAGTGCCCCCAACTCGCCGGCGGTCTCGATAAAGCTGATATGCCGGGTTTGCCGCAGCATTTTTGCCTCGTCCTGCGCACGGAAATGCGCCATTACGCGGCTGCGTACGTTGACGCTTTTACCGATGTAAAGCGGCAGGCTTTCGCTCTGGCCGTGAAACACATAGACGCCCGGCCCTTTGGGCAACGGCGCCAGGCAGGCGCGCAGGTGCTCCGGGTATTGGTAAATGTCGAGTTCCGGCTCGAGGCGGTTTGGCATCATGGCGGCGGCGTTATCCTGCTGATGAATGAATACTGGTTTTTTAGCCAGTATAGCGTGCCGCGCAGCCGGTTGCACACCCGGCGGATAATAACTCACCGTGATCTTTAGCGGGAAAGCCTTTACTATCCCCTTTCCAGCGGGAAAGCGCCTCACGTTTAGCGCCAGTTCAGGCTGGCGCTGCCATGATGGCAGACTGGAACCGCCGCTTTTATCGTTATGGAAAACCTGGGCATGCCATCACTGAAACTCACACCCCGTCGTCTGGCGTTGATCGCCGTCATCGTTTTCATCGCCGTCGCCATCGCGCTGGCCCTCTATTGGCAACGCCCGCCGCAGCAGGATTACGTTACCGCACCGGCCCGCCTGGGCGATATCGAGAATGCCGTGCTGGCCACCGGGCGGCTGGATGCCGTCGAACGCGTTAATGTCGGCGCGCGGGTCTCCGGTGAAGTCAAATCGCTGAAGGTCAAACTGGGGGATCGCGTCACCAAAGGGCAGCCGATCGCCGACATCGACGATCTGCAACAGCGCAACGATCTGCGCAACGCCGAGGCGGCGCTGAACGTCATCAAAGCCGAACTGCAGGCCAAGCAGGCACAGCTTAAGCAGGCCGAGTCGCGTTTCAAACGCCAGCGGCGCATGCTGAACGACGAGGCCAGCTCGCGTGAAGACTTCGAAACCGCCGAGGCTACGCTCGCCACCACCCGCGCCGAACTGCTTTCGCTCAATGCGCGCCTGGTGCAGGCGCAGATTGAAGTCGACAAGAAAAAGATCGACCTGGGGTATACCCGCGTCGTCGCGCCGATGGACGGTATCGTCATCGCCGTGGTCACGCAGCAGGGGCAAACGGTCAACTCCACCCAAAGTGCGCCGACCATCGTCAAGCTGGCGCGGCTGGATATGATGACCATCAAAGCGCAGATCTCCGAAGCCGACATCACCCGCATTTCGCCGGGGCAAAAGGCTTACTTCACCATTTTCTCCGATCCGGATAAACGCTACGACGCCACGCTGCGCACCATCGAGCTGGCGCCGGAATCGGTGATGAAAGACGACTCGCTCGCCGGCACCAGCTCCGCTTCGGGCTCCGGTACCTCGAACGCCTCGGTCTATTACAACGCGCTGCTGGACGTGCCCAACCCGGAAAACCGCCTGCGCATCGCCATGACCGCGCAGGTTTCCTTACTGCTCGGCGAAGCGAAGAATACCCTGCTGGTGCCGATCCAAGCGGTGCATAAAACCGAAGGAAAAGGGCAACAGGTGCAGGTGCTAACCCAAGATCAGCGGCTGGAAACGCGCGAAGTGACCACCGGCATCACCAACAACGTCGACATTCAGATCCTCAACGGCCTGAAAGCCGGTGAAACCGTGGTGCTGTCGCAGCCCGCCGCCAAGTCGGCTGAGGATGGCATTTTCCTGTGAACGCGATCATCGAGCTAAAAGGCATCAGCCGGACCTACACCAACGGCGGTCAGGCGCTGACGGTGTTGAAAGACATCGATTTGACCATCGCCGCCGGCGAGCTGGTGGCGATCATCGGCGCCTCCGGCTCCGGCAAATCGACGCTGATGAACATCATGGGCTGTCTCGACGTGCCGGATCGCGGCGACTACTACATCAGCGGCCAGAACGCCGCCCACCTGTCGCCGGACGAACTGGCCCGCCTGCGCCGCGAGCATATCGGCTTTATCTTCCAGCGTTATCATCTGATGCCCGATCTCAGCGCGCTGGGCAACGTTGAAATTCCGGCCATCTACGCCAACGCCCGGCGCGATCAGCGGCGGCAGCGGGCAGCGCTGCTGCTCGCGCGGTTGGGTCTGGAAGGACGCGAAGACCACAAGCCCGGCCAGCTTTCCGGCGGCCAGCAGCAGCGCGTCAGCATCGCGCGCTCGCTGATCAACGGCGGCGAAATTATCTTGGCGGATGAACCGACCGGCGCGCTGGACACCCAATCCGGCCAGGAAGTGCTGGCGATCCTCAGCGAGCTGAATCAGCGCGGCCACACCGTGGTGATCGTCACCCACGATATGAACGTGGCGCAACATGCGCAGCGCGTCATCGAGCTGCGGGATGGCGAGATCATCGCTGACAGCGGCCGCCAATCGGCACCCGCCGTCGCGCTGCCGCCGCCGAACCGCAGCCGGCAAAGCGGCTGGCAAAGCCTGATCGACCGCACCCGCGAATCGCTGCACATGGCGCTGAAAGCGATGAACGCCCATCGCCTGCGCACCGCGCTGACCATGACCGGCATTATCTTCGGCATCGCCGCCGTCGTTACGGTCGTGGCGCTGGGTGAAGGTGCCAAGCAGCGCACGCTGGAGAATATCAAGGGACTCGGCACCAACGTGGTGAGCATCTATCCGGGGCGTGATTTCTTCGACGACGCCATCGACAGCATCCGCACCCTGGTGCCGGCCGATGCCGACGCGCTGGCGCAGCAAAGCTTCGTCGACAGCGTCAGCCCGGAGGTCAGCGCGTCCGACAGCATTCGTTTTCGCAGTAAATCTGCCACTGCGTCAATCACCGGCGTCGGGCGCGACTATTTCCGCGTCAACGGCATCACGCTGGTGCAAGGCGCCACCTTCCGCGACGATCGCAACGCGCTGCAGGAAGTGATCATCGACGACAACGCGCGCCAGGCGCTGTTCGGCGATTTCGGCGTCGAGCCGCTCGGCCAGATCGTGTTTCTCGGCTCGGTGCCGGCGCGGGTGGTCGGCGTCGCCAAAAGCGAACGCAACTATGCGCCCAACCGCATCAGCGTCTGGATGCCCTACAGCACGGTGATGTACCGCATGGTCGGCAAAACCACGCTCAGCGGCATTACCGTGCGGCTGAAGGATGACGTCGCCAGCGAAGCCGCCGTCAGCGCCATTACGCAGTTGCTGACCCAGCGCCATGGCGTCAAGGATTTCATGACGTTCAACCGCGATCAGTTCCGTAAATCGATCGAGCGCACCTCGATGACGCTCAGTTTGCTGATCCTGATGGTGGCCTCGATCTCGCTGGTGATCGGCAGCCTGGGCGTGATGAACATCATGCTGGTCTCGGTGACCGAGCGCACCCACGAGATCGGCGTGCGCATGGCGGTCGGCGCAAGGCGCGGCGATATCATGCAACAGTTCATGATCGAGGCGGTGCTGGTCTGCCTGATCGGCGGCGCATTGGGTATCGCACTGTCGTTCGCCGCCGGGTCGCTGTTCACCTCGCTAGCGGGCGGCATGTTCACCGCCATCTATTCCTGGCAAGCCGCCGCGACGGCGTTTTTCTGTTCAACCTTAATCGGCATGATCTTCGGTTATCTCCCCGCCCGCAAAGCGGCAAGGATGGATCCGGTCGTTTCATTGGCCAGCGAGTAACCCATGAAAATTTTCTCTCCCTTGGCATTAAGCCTCGCCGCCCTGCTCACCGCCGGCTGCGGCAACACCCTGAAAAGCGACTACCGGGCGCCGCAGGTCAACTATCCGACGAGCTGGCAGCACGCCGCCGAAAACGCCGCGCCGACGCCGTTTGACTGGCGCGATTTCCACGATCCCGAGCTCGATCGCTGGCTGCGACAGGTGATGGCGAGCAACAACGATCTGGCCGTCGCCGTGTTGCGCGTCTACCGCGCACGCCTCGAGGCTGAACGCGTTGGCATCAGCACCGCGCCCGACGTCAACGCCTCGTTGAACAGCGGCATCAATCGCCCGCTGTCGGAGTCCTCCGCCTGGAGTAAAACCAGCGGCGCGACGCTCTCTACGAGCTATGAAGTCGACCTGTGGGGCAAATTGGCGCGCCAGCGCGACGCCGCCGAGTGGGCCAGCCAGGCTTCCGAGCAGGATCTGCAGACGGCGCGCCTGACGCTGCTGGCCAACGCCGCCACGAATTACTGGCGCATCGGCTTCCTCAATCAGCAGATCGGCGTCAGCCAGGCGAGCATCGCCTACGCCAAACAGACGCTGCGGCTGGCCAACGCCCGCTACCGGGCCGGCAGCATCTCGGCGCTGGACGTGGTGAACGCGGAACAAAACGTGCTAACGCAGGAAAGCCGGCTGCTGACGTTGCAACACGAACGTCAACAGGCGTTGAACGAACAGGCGGTGCTGCTGGGCGTACCTTCAGGCCAGACCACCATCGCGCCCGCACGTCTGCCGACGGCGGCAATGCCGCAGATCAGCACCGGCATTCCCGCCAACGTCTTGAGCCGTCGCCCGGATCTCAGCGCCAAAGAGCTGCGGTTGCGCGCCGCTCTGGCCAACGTCGACGAGAAACGTCTGCAATACTACCCCGCTTTCAGCCTGACCGGCTCGCTGGGCGCCAGCAGCAGCGCGCTGCTGGAGTTTCTGCGCAACCCGACGGGCAGCCTCAGCGCCGGCCTGACGTTGCCGTTCCTGCAATGGCGGCAAATGGGCGTGGATATCAAGATCGCCCGTAACGACTACGAACAGCAGGTGCTGGAATTCAGGCAGGCGCTGTACAAGGCGATGGGCGATGTAAATAACGCCCTGTCGCTGCGCGCACAGCTGCTGGCGCAAGAGGCGCAGTTGCAGGCCTCGCTGGCGCTGGCGCGCAAATCGGAGCGGCTGAACGAGGTGCGTTACCGGCAGGGCGCCGTCACCATTACCGATTGGCTGAATGCTCAGGAGCAGCGTCGTCAGGCGGAGCTGGCGGTGGACGAAAACCGCTTCGCGCAGTACCAGAACCTGGCGAAAATCTATCTGGAATTCGGCGGTTCATCGGCCCTCTGATCCAAACTGCCTGGCCATCCGGCCAGGTGGTTTTTTAGCGGCAAACACATCAATTTTTCCTGTTTTATCTCCCGCACTCTCTATACTTCAAACATGGCCAATCAGACGAAAAACCGTCGAATCGCACAATTATTAGACCATTCTCGCACCAAATCGGTGCAAACACTTAAGTTAAACTGCTAAATTTGATCGCCACAAGATATAACGTTAAGCTATAGATGCAAAATAATTAGTCACCTAAATGACATAACCTTGGCATAAACGACGATATTTTGTGATCCACATCCCAACTTAAATGTGGATAATGAATCGTCTTGAACCGCGATTCGATTAGCCGATTTGATAACTCGAAAACAACAGTGAACGGAGATTACGCTTTCACGAACAACGAATAATTCATTAAGGGATGATTATATGAAGTTAAGAAAAAAACGACATAAACCGATGCACATCAGCGACATCACCATCATCGATGACAGCAAACTCAAGAAGGCGATCACCGCGGCGGCCCTGGGCAACGCGATGGAGTGGTTTGACTTCGGCGTATACGGCTTTGTCGCCTACGCACTTGGCCAGGTCTTCTTCCCCGGCGCCTCGCCCGGCGTACAAATGATCGCCGCGCTGGCAACCTTCTCCGTGCCCTTCCTGGTACGTCCGCTCGGCGGTCTGTTCTTTGGCGCCATGGGTGACAAATTCGGTCGCCAAAAGGTGCTCTCGGTCACCATTATCATCATGGCGGTCAGCACCTTCTGTATCGGCCTGATCCCGTCCTATGCGTCGATCGGTATCTGGGCACCGATCCTGC
Organism: Serratia sp. 4542; assembly: GCF_016805595.1. Taxonomy (NCBI): domain Bacteria; kingdom Pseudomonadati; phylum Pseudomonadota; class Gammaproteobacteria; order Enterobacterales; family Yersiniaceae; genus Serratia; species Serratia sp. 4542. Next base: position 212,092 of record NZ_RXKV01000003.1, on the reverse strand, counting down.
TGCTGCTGGCCAAGCTGGCGCAGGGCTTCTCCGTCGGCGGTGAATATTCCGGTGCGGCAATTTTCGTCGCCGAATACTCGCCGGACCGCAAACGCGGCTTTATGGGCAGCTGGCTGGACTTCGGCTCCATCGCCGGCTTTGTGATGGGCGCAGGCGTGGTGGTGCTGATCTCCAGCATCGTCGGCGAAGCCAACTTCCTCGACTGGGGCTGGCGTATCCCGTTCTTCATCGCCGCGCCGTTGGGTTTGATCGGCCTCTATCTGCGCCATGCGCTGGAAGAAACCCCGGCGTTCCAGCAGCACGTGGACAAGATGGAGAAAGAGGATCGCAACGCCATCGAAAATCCGCCAAAAACCTCGTTCAAAGAGATCGCGGCCAAACACTGGAAAAGTCTGCTGGTGTGCGTCGGCATCGTGATTTCCACCAACGTGACCTATTACATGCTGCTGACCTACATGCCGAGCTACCTGTCGCATAACCTGCACTACTCGGAAGATCACGGCGTTCTGATCATCATCGCCATCATGATCGGCATGCTGTTCGTACAGCCGGTAATCGGCCTGACCAGTGACCGCATCGGCCGCAAGCCGTTCATTATCGGCGGCAGCATCGGCCTGTTGGCGCTGGCGATCCCGTGCTTCATTCTGATCAACAGCAACGTGATTGGCCTGATCTTCGTCGGTCTGCTGGTGCTGGCGGTGCTGCTCAACTCCTTCACCGGGGTGATGGCCTCGATTCTGCCGGCGATGTTCCCGACGCACATCCGCTACAGCGCGCTGGCGATTTCGTTCAACATTTCGGTGCTGATCGCCGGTGCGACGCCGACCGCCGCCGCCTGGCTGGTCGAAGCGACCGGCAACCTGTACATGCCGGCCTACTACCTGATGGTCGTGGCGGTGATCGGTCTTATCACCGGTCTGTACATGAAAGAAACCGCCAACAAACCGCTGCGCGGCGCGACGCCGGCTGCGTCTGACCGTTCAGAGGCGAAAGAGCTGCTGCAGGAGACCTACGACAACATCGAACAGAAAGTCGAGGACATCAACGCGCAGATCGCCGAATTGGAAAAGAAAAAGCAGATCCTGATCGACCAGCATCCCAAGCTGGACTGATCGGCGCTGAAAGACAAAAGCCACCCGATTGGGTGGCTTTTTTGCTTTGAATTCAACCGAAATAATACGCAGCGCATTTTATGACAATCGGGTTTGATGGTAGGCTTTACAGCACATTCTTAATTGATGAAGCACGCAATCATGAGCAAAATGGACCTTCCCGTCATCATCGGCATCCTTGTTATGCTCACCCTGTGGCTCGGCGCACTCTTCAACATCGGCGATATCACCTTCACCATTTCACGCCTGTTCCACTGGATTGAAAGCCAACGCGGCTAACCCGCACAGGCGGTGGAAAACATCGGCTATGATTGAAAGACCTTACCGTCATTTTCCGCGATTATCGCTCGCGATAAAGGGGACTGCATCATGACCGATTATGCGTTCTACAATCAGATCCTGACCCGGCTGGCCGCCAATCACCCCGGCACGCTGGATGAAAAAACCTACGAACTGTGGAAACAAGACGCCACCAGCCCGCATGCGTTCGCCGATCCCTTCGCCTATCTCAAAACCAAGGGCCTGATACAGGCCTATGTGATGAGCGACATCGACGAGAACAACTATGATATCGACCCGCATCAAACGCGGATCACCGCCGCCGGTCTCGAATTCATTCGCAACGGCGGGTTCAAATAAGGGCGACACGCGCCAATAAAAAACCGCCAGGCGGCGGTTTTTTACTCTACAAGCATGCGGACCGGCTCAGGCGGGGAAAGGCCGATAAAATATGCGCAGCACTTCGTTGTCGCCCTGGCGTAAAAAGCCGCCTTCAGGCTGCCAGCGCAGATCGCGCGCCAGATTGAGATTTTCCCAGCCGACCGCGCCCCCCACGCCGATGCAAAGATTTTTATTGCCTGCGGCAAATCCCGCACCGGTACCGATCATGGCATGCAGCAAACGGGGCGCCGCCGCGTCACGCAGGGAGAATATGCCGATAAAACATCCCTGCGGCGCGCGCAGCATATCGGCCATCGTGCGGATCTCGGTATCGTCCGGGCTAACGAAATGTTTGTATTGCTTATCGAACACCGTCTGCCACAGCTGCTTGTATTTCGCCTTGCTGAGCGCGCCTGAACGGTGGGCACAAAGCACCACCGCATCCCAGCACATCTCCCCGCTCAACGAAAGATACTCTTCCGTATCGGTTTGCGGCTTATCGGCGTAATGCCGTGCAAATTCAGCCACATTCAAATGCGGCGGCACGGCCTGTCTGGCAACGTCACTCTTGTAGCGCTTGAAATTCAACCAATGCACGGGAAGCCTCCTCTTCACCCGGTAGATTAACAAACCGGCAGCCGTGGATGAGACGCGCCATCAAATCCAGGGCATCGTCGGCAGCGGCGATTTCGTCGTCATTCAGCCCCTGTTCCACCGACCGCTCAATCGCGTTCATCACTCCTGGAGCGCTGGTTTCATCCCCCTGCGCCACCACGTCCAACACGGCTTTGCCAATCGCCAAACAAAGCTCATGATCAAACTCAACCTCTTTATACGGATACGGTTGCATAATCACTCCGATAAATTTTTACCCCAGAATACTAGACCACAATGGCGTATCGCGCCTGCCGCCGTAGCGCAGCGCTGTATGCAACCGAAGAGAAATGCATCAGGCCCCGGGTTGATAGCCCGAAGCCCGATAAAAGGCAGGTTATTGCGGTGCTTGTTCGCTAGGGCGAATGATAAAACAAGTGGCGGTTGCCGAAGCCAGCAGCTTCCCTTGCGCCGTTTTGAGCGTGCCTTCCGCGAAGGCCACGTTTTTGGCCGCATAGACCAGACGCCCTTCGGCGATCAGGTCAGTTTCCTTCGGCACAGGGCGCAACATTTTAACCTGCAGATCGACGGTGCCATACCCAATCCCCGCGCCCAGCGTACTGTGCACCGCGCAACCGGTCACCGAGTCCAAGACCGTGGCGGCAAAGCCGCCATGAACGCCCCCCAGCGGATTCAGGTGGCGCCCGTCAGCCCGCGCCACGATGCGGATATACCCCTCTTCAACCGCCACCGGTTTCATGGGCACGGTTTCAGCGATCGAAGCCGGTGGGATTTTACCGGCCATCGCAGCCTGTAACAGCGCCAGTCCGGTCATTTTTGTCGGGTCCATGGGTTTCTCCTCGGGTCAGTAAACCTCTCATATAGTAGAGGTCAGACCTGTCCGCTTGCTTTTTCGTGCGGATGCCACCTCCGCCCTGACTCCTTTGAGTGTGACCAGCATCACTCTTTAGGGTTAATGACCACAAATTTATTAGTGCCTTTAGATTTAAAACAACTTTCTGCAGCCAACACGGCCGGAAACTGAGCGCAGTTAAGTTCAAAATTATTAAGGCGTATTTATCATGGATTTCTTTCTGCAATTAGCGGTGATATTGGCATGCCTGCTGTATGGGGCGCGTAAGGGCGGCATTGCGCTGGGGTTACTGGGTGGGATCGGGTTGATGATCCTGGTGTTCGGCTTTCACCTGCAGCCCGGCAAACCGCCGGTAGACGTGATGCTGGTGATCATCGCGGTGGTAGCGGCCTCCGCCACCCTGCAGGCCTCAGGCGGTTTGGACGTCATGCTGCAGATCGCCGAACGGATGCTGCGACGTAACCCGCGCTATGTCTCGATCATCGCGCCGTTTGTGACCTGCATTCTCACTATCCTGTGCGGCACCGGGCACGTGGTGTACACCATCTTGCCGATCATTTATGACGTGGCGATCAAAAATAACATCCGCCCGGAGCGGCCGATGGCGGCCAGCTCGATCGGCGCGCAGATGGGCATTATCGCCAGCCCGGTTTCGGTGGCGGTGGTCTCACTGGTGGCGATGCTCAGCAGTTACACCTTCAATGGTCGCCATCTGGAATTCCTCGACCTGCTCTCTATCACCATACCTTCTACCCTGTGCGGCATTCTGGCGATCGGCATCTTCAGCTGGTTCCGCGGCAAAGACCTGGACAAAGACCCAGAGTTCCAGAAATTCATCTCGGTGCCGGAAAACCATCGCTACGTCTATGGCGATGCCGCCACCTTACTGGATCGGGTGCTCCCACGCAGCAACTGGATCGCCATGTGGATTTTCCTCGCCACCATCGCACTGGTGGCGGTGCTGGGGGCATTTTCCGATCTGCGGCCCAGCTTCGGCGGCAAGCCGCTCTCCATGGTCCTGGTGATCCAGATGTGCATGCTGATGGCCGGGGCGTTGATCGTCATCATTACCCGCACCAACCCGGCGTCTATCTCTAAAAACGAAGTGTTCCGCTCCGGCATGATCGCCATCGTGGCGGTGTATGGCGTCGCCTGGATGGCGGAAACCATGTTCGGCGCGCACCTGGCGCAGATCGAAGCCACGCTGGGCGTGCTGGTGAAAGAATATCCCTGGGCCTATGCGCTGATCCTGCTGCTGGTGTCGAAATTCGTCAACTCGCAGGCCGCCGCGCTGGCGGCACTGGTGCCGGTGGCGCTGGCGATCGGCGTCAACCCGGCCTATATCGTCGCTTCGGCGCCGGCCTGTTACGGTTATTATATTCTGCCGACCTACCCCAGCGATCTGGCGGCGATCCAGTTCGACCGTTCCGGCACCACCCGCATCGGCCGCTTCGTGATCAACCACAGCTTTATTCTGCCCGGCCTGATCGGCGTCAGCGTCTCCTGCGTCTTCGGCTGGATCCTCGCCGCAGCGTTCGGTTTCTTATGAGTTGTATTTCGGAGCCCTGCGGGGCTCCTCCGTGCAGGCAGGCTGACAATCAAAGGGTATGAGCATGATAAGAAAGGAAAAAGTGCAGGTGCAATACGAATTTCAGGCACAAAAAAACCGCCTCTCGGCGGTTTACGACATTACTACTTATTGCTTTGATTATTCGGTATTTTCGTTCCCTGGTACCCGGGGCGGGACTTGAACCCGCACAGCCATAAGCCGAGGGATTTTAAATCCCTTGTGTCTACCGATTTCACCACCCGGGCTCGGGAAAGTTGGAGGCGCGTTCCGGAGTCGAACCGGACTGGACGGATTTGCAATCCGCTACATAACCGCTTTGTTAACGCGCCTTTATTCTGTTTGCCTTTTCAGGCCAAAGCCGGTGACTCACCCACTTCGTTTTGTTCTTTTGGTTGGCGATGTTGAAATCGCTTATCCTAATCATCTGATTCTTAAGTAATTTATTTCGTTACCGCCGAATCGATGGACTGCATTATGGACTAAACCCCCCACCTTGGCAACCCCCCGAAATAGCAAAAAGTTCTCTAACGCTTTCAACTGCTTATTTTGTGGGCGCACTGTTCACAATGCCGACGCAAAGGCAAGCGGAATGTTGATTTTATATGCATCGGCTCAGGAATTCACGGGCAAATCGGTTCTTTTTTCTCGGCAGGAACCGCTTACCCGCGCCCTCTCCGGCTTTTCATTTGCTTATGGTGATGGGGTACCGTGCATAACATCCTCATGGGGGGCATCGCGCAACCTCCGGCGCCACCATAAAAACCCAGCGATCGTGCCCGGCAAAACCGCGATCGTACCAAAAATACGCTGATCGGCATTCAGCAAACCAGGAGCAACGGCGGATAGCACCGCGCATAACAGCAGAAACCACCGCAATCGGCGAATGCCGGGATGAGCGATTCCGACGATAGCCCCCACCAAACATGCCGGCAGAAAACCGAGCGCATAGGAAAAAGCCCCAATGAACACCAGCATTCCCAGCACATCGCCGACGTTAAAGTACCCGGGATCCACATAGCCACTGATACCAAACGTCATCAGCAGCAGCATCAGCATGCCCCCCAACGGCGGGGCGACCAGCCCGAAGAACAATATGCATCCTGCCAGTCTCCTGACCAGATGCCGTATAGCGCCAGACTTCATACTCCCTCCCGTTCCCGCTTCCTTAATGATACCGGCAGGATTGCAATAATGAGGCCCCTACCCGGCGGGCGCCCCAATCCATAGGCTTAAGTGGGTTTCTTCGAGACCTTTTTCTTCGCCGCAGGCAGCTGAGCATAAGTCAGCGCGATTAATTGGGAAAGCCAGGCGCTATCGCCCCACTTCTCTTCCGGAATCACAAAACAAGGCTTTGCACCCGGATAAGGCGGCGCTTCTGAATATTCGTTCAGAAACGCTTTGCCGCCCTGCGTCGGTTTAACAAACAACCGATCATCGCAGACCAGCGCCACCATTTTCTCAGCGCAATAAATACCCTACTCACCGAACATCCTCTTCGCCGAAAGCTTACCCGGTGCAGAAATATTGTCGATGATAAACTCTACCGTACTCAGTTTTGAAACCATCGGGCTCCCTTCTTCGTATTCGCAGTCCATCCGTATCAGGCTGGGCCTATTTCAGCTCCTCACCATAAACGCTCTTTCATCATGCAGACAGACCACTTCACTTTGCCGATATCCCAGCAATTAGCCGCGGCCAAAGCGCAGCGCGGCTGCGCCTGAACATGTTGATATGCCCGATCGCCTGACCATCAACCTCCGCCGGCTGCAGCAAGTGGACGGCATGTCGCGCGTTAGGCAACAGCCGCAGCCAGTCAGCGATACTGCGCGGCGTTACCAGCACGTCATCGGCGGCGGCAACCACAGCGATCGGTGCCTGGAACGCGGCATAGTAATGACGTTGAATTTCCGTACCAAAGGCATTTTCCACGTAGCCCGGCCGCCGGCACCAAGCGGCCCATTGCCGGGCGACGCCGGCGGGTAAATCCTCTCCCCACCCCAGCCACTTTGCCGGCCCATAGCCGAGCAGCCGTACCGAGAGCGGAATATAGCCCCACATCAAGCCGATCGCCATCGCCCTGAACGGCCAACGGATATTGCCGATATAGCCAGAAGAAGCGGAAACCGCCGTCAGGCTGCGCACGGCATGGTGGTTCGGCATCAACCCCGCCAGCTGAGCGCCAGCGCTGTGCCCGATCACATGCGCCTGTTGCGCAGCCGTTTTCGCCAGCAGCCAGTTCAGTGCCGCCGGCATATCACACTCTCCCCAGTCCTGTTTACGGGCTTTGGAGTACCGGACATGCGCTTCCGCCAGTGAAACGCCGACGCCCCGATAATCGAACACCATCACCGGATGCCCCTGCTCGCTCAGCCACTGTGCAAAGGCATAGTAGAACCCTTGTTTAACGCCTGTGGCGGGGCAAATCAGCACCGGCGTATTGCTACCGCCCAATGCAGGAAAATAGCTGCCGCCCAACACATAGCCGTCCGCAGCGGTAAAGCGGATGGCGTCGTGCGCCGTCTTATTTTCTTCCTGCATGGCGATCCTCCCGGCCTAGCCAAAATTCCGCCGCTCATTCTTGCATCGTTCAACGGCGGCATCCAGCAGGCGAGCGCTAGCGGGAGACCACGATCGAGTTTCTGCCTCATCGGAACGGCTTTGGCCACAGAAAGAAAACGAGCGTCCAACGGCGCCTTGTTACTCGTTATGCCACAGGTAGCTATTCTCCACCTCAGGCCGCCAGGTTGCGCAGCTCTCCCCCGTTCCATGATTGGCCGAAGTCCAGGGGTTTTCGATAAACGGCCATGGCCTATTTGTGCGTGACGCCTGCTGAACGAGGACCCTCATCGAAAGCACCCCGGAGTGGCTCCAGCTCAACGGGTTCGGGATCTCCGCACAATAGTTCAGCGTGGGCCCAAATTCCCCCGGCGTTTTCGGCAGCGCGAGATTGACAGACACCGAAGCCCCTATGCTCAAAGCATGCCGGTTTTTTGCATACTCAGGTAAGGCAACCTCTGCGCGCTGCAACGCCTGTTGCACACTGGGCTGGCGCCACACAGGTTTCAGAGGCAGCACCAAAGTGACCCCATCCAGCAACGCACCACGGTGGCTGACAGGGAGATTGAAAGTAAGGCGCGTCGGCTGCTGTTCCGACGGGCCAGGTATAATCTGCGGCCGCACGGTCACCGTATGGTCTATTATGTCATCCGCAAAATGCGGTGAGGGGTAACACGTCACGCCGGTCATGCAGCGCGTAAGCTTTAAGCGCCTGCTCTGCTTCCAATAATGCCCGGTCACTCCCGAGCCCTGAATCATCGCGGCCAGCGCGGCTTGATTATCTGTCGGGCTCGCATACGGATAATGCAGCGCGTAAGTTTCAACGGTGAACGCGACGGTGTCGCCGGCTGTCGATTCCGCTGACCAAGACCACCCTATCGTTACCATGACGATCCACAAAATGCGGTGCATACCCACAGCCACCTCCTTGTTATCAGACTCACGGAAATATCCCTTCCTGCAGTCGCTTGTTCATCATCGCCGGGTGGTGACAATGCCTGATCGGTCGCTTAGATATCCAGACTATTTGTCAGGAGAGAAAAAGTACATCATTAGGAAGAGAAATGCGCGATTCTGTTGCTTCGGTATATCGAATCGACGGCCAGAAACATAGCCGCTGATTAAAGAGGGGTGAGGTACAGAAAGCGAGAGGGAATAGAAAACGAAAAAGGGGCCTAAGCCCCTTTCGCTTACCTGCTGAATCACCGGGATTCAACAGGTTAATGTTTGGAGCGGGAAACGAGGCTCGAACTCGCGACCTCAACCTTGGCAAGGTTGCGCTCTACCAACTGAGCTATTCCCGCATTACCAGAACTGACTGATTTCCTTGCTATCTTTCGGCAATTCATCGTTGTCGTCTGATGCGATGCATTCTACTTACCTGACGTGATGAGTCAATAAAATTGTTGGCTCATCACGATCGTTTGCCGATTTTTGCAGCGCATCGATCACGGTTCCAGCAGATCGTTGCGCGCGGCATTCAAATATTGGAACATCGACCAGAAAGTCAGCACCGCCGCGATATACAGCAAACCGATCGCCACATACTCTACGGAGCGGTCCGGCCGCCACAGCAAGCCCACCAGCGACATCATCTGCGCCATGGTTTTCACTTTGCCGATCCAGGACACCGCCACGCTGCTGCGTTTGCCAATTTCCGCCATCCACTCTCGCAGCGACGAAATGATGATTTCACGGGCGATCATAGTGGCCGCCGGCAGCGTGATCCACCAACTGTGGTAGTGCTCCGCCACCAGCACCAGCGCCACCGCCACCATCACTTTGTCCGCAACCGGATCCAAAAACGCCCCGAAGCGCGTCGTTTGTTTCCAGCGGCGTGCCAGGAAGCCGTCAAACCAGTCGGTGACGGCGGCAAACACAAAGATAACGGCGCAAACCATCGGAGCCCAGCTGAACGGCAGATAAAACGCCAGCACAAAGAATGGGATCAGAACTACGCGAAACAGGGTAAGCCAAGTCGGTATATTCAATTGCATAATGCTACGGTAACTATCTGGCTAGAGTGGAAATTAAGAGTATGTTGCTACATTGCCCTCAGTGTTTCAATGCATTGTAGATCTTTTCTGCCAATGCTTGTGAAATACCCGGCACTTTTGCAATTTCCTCCACGCTGGCGTTCAACAAAGGTTGCAGTCCGCCCATATACTTCAACAGCACCTGGCGCCGTTTCGGCCCTACGCCTTCAATCAGCTCCAGTGCGCTGGTATTTCTGACTTTCGCCCTTCTCTGCCGGTGGCCGGTAATCGCATGATTGTGCGAATCATCGCGGATGTGTTGGATCACATGCAGCGCCGGCGAATCCGGCGGCAGCGAAATCCCCTCGCCTTCCGGCACGAAGAACAGCGTTTCTAACCCGGCCTTGCGATCGGCGCCTTTGGCGATGCCAATCAGCAGCGGCTTGTTCTTGTCCCAGGTAACGTTCAGCGATTTGAACACGTCGATCGCCATGCCGAGCTGCCCTTTGCCGCCGTCGATGAAGATGACATCCGGGATCTTTTTCTCTTCCAGCGCCTTGCCGTAACGGCGCTTCAGCACCTGCGTCATCGCCGCGTAGTCATCGCCGGGGGTGATGCCGCTGATATTGTAGCGCCGATACTCCGCGCGCACCGGGCCGTTACCGTCGAACACCACGCACGAAGCCACGGTTTGTTCGCCCATGGTGTGGCTGATATCGAAGCACTCCATACGGTTGATTTCCGTCAGGTTCAGCACCTTGGCCAGCTCCGCCAGCCGCTGATGGATCGTCGACTGTTGCGAAAGCTTGGTGGTCAACGCCGTTGCCGCGTTGGTACGCGCCAGCTTCAGATAACGGGCGCGGTCACCGCGCGGTTTGCTTTGAATTTGAATCTTGCGTCCCGCCAGCTCGGAGAGCGACTCCGCAAGCAGGTCTTTTTCCGGCAGGCTGAAATCCAACAGGATCTCGCCGGGCAACGTACGCGCCTGGCTGCCTTGCAGGTAGAACTGGCCGACAAAGGTCTGCACCACTTCGCTCATATCCGTGCCGCCCGGCACTTTAGGGAAATAGCTGCGGCTCCCCAGCACCTTGCCCTGACGGATGAACAGCACATGCAGGCACGCCATACCGGCGTCGAACGCCACGCCGATCACGTCCAGATCGTCGCTGTCGCCCGACACGAACTGCCGTTCGGTAACGCGGCGCACGGCCTGAATTTGATCGCGAATGCGCGCCGCCTCTTCGAAATTGAGCAGTTTGCTGGCTTCTTCCATGCGCGCAATCAGCTGATGCAGCACCTGCTGATCTTTGCCCGAAAGGAACAGCCGCACGTAGTCCACCTGCTGCCGGTACTCTTCCTCACTCACCAGGCCGGCGACGCAAGGGCCCAGGCAGCGGCCGATCTGATACTGCAGGCACGGGCGCGAGCGATTACGATACACGCTGTTTTCGCACTGGCGGATCGGGAACAGCTTCTGCAGCAGCGCCAGCGTTTCACGCACGGCGTAAGAGTTGGGAAAAGGCCCGAAATATTCGCCCTTGGCGTGTTTGGCGCCGCGGTGCACCGCCAAACGGGGATGGGTATCCGCGCTGAGAAAAATCAGCGGATAAGATTTATCGTCGCGCAAAAGAACATTATATCGCGGTTGGTACAATTTAATGTAGTTATGTTCCAACAACAGCGCTTCCGTTTCGGTGTGGGTAACCGTTACGTCTATTTGCGCGATATTTTTAACCAGCGTCTCGGTTTTACGGCTGCTGACCTGCTGCCGAAAATAGCTGGCGAGACGTTTTTTCAGGTCTTTGGCTTTACCGACGTAGATCACCGTGCCCGTGGCGTCGTACATACGGTAGACGCCGGGCTGGCTGGTGACGGTACTCAGGAAGGCTTTGGCATCAAAACGGTCATTCACTGCTTAACAACGTCTCCGCATTGAACAATCCATGTCGGATGGCCAGGTGGGTCAGTTCGACGTCGCCGCTGATATTCAGTTTGCTGAACATGCGGTAACGGTAACTGTTCACCGTTTTCGGGCTGAGACTCAACTGCTCCGAGATCTCATTCACTTTTTTGCCTTTGGTGATCATCAGCATGATCTGCAACTCGCGTTCAGACAGGCAGCTGAACGGCGTTTCGGCCTGGGGCTCCAGCTGACTCAGGGCCATCTGCTGGGCGATATCAGACGCGATATAGCGCTGCCCCGCATGCACGGAGCGCAAGGCGTTAATCACTTCCTGCGGTGCGGCGCCCTTGCTCAGGTAACCGGCGGCCCCCGCCTGCATCACCTTCGCGGGCAACGGGTTTTCAGTATGGATAGTCAACATGATGACTTTGACGTCGGGTGCATAACGCACAATCTTGCGCGTGGCTTCCAGCCCGCCAATGCCCGGCATATTCATGTCCATCAGCACGATATCGACAGCGTTGCCACGGCACCATTTTACGGCGTCTTCACCGCATTGAGCCTCACCGACAACTTTTATACCTTTGATATCTTCAAGAATGCGTCGTATCCCTGCGCGCACCAGTTCGTGGTCATCAACAAGAAGAACGCTAATCAAGGAAAAATCTCCAAAAAAAGGGAGTAACGCAATCAGCCTCTGTTTTCGCCAGAGATATTACTTGTTTTTCAGACAAGAATGAACACAGATTAATACATACTTCCGAATAACTTTGCGGAGCAGAGCTGATTTTTCAATTTTAGCCATCTATGCCGCCAATAAATCGTCACGTCGGAAAAGATCGGGCGACGAAAATAATTTCGTTGCGCCGCGTCAGACACAGGATAGCGCGATAATCATGCAGCGAGGGGGAAATCTGTGTAAGCAATCACGACATGAATAATATTAGCACGGCGGTTGGCCGTTTGTAATCATTTGATATTTAAAGACGTAGCAAAAACCACCGCCATCGTTGGCTGAACACCCGGCGTGCAGAACTATTATTCCCGGCGAACATCGGCAAAATCGGTGCCAGCCGCCTCAAATAATTATAATAACCCCAATGGTTCAACAATAACGTGCCGGACAAATACTTGTTAACCGCCCCGAAATAACTTACCGATAATGGATGATTCAGGCTGGCGGTGAACGGGCGCTGCCCACCGGCGTGAGCGGAGCAAGCCCGGTGCAGATGATGGACGCATGCTATGCTATACTCCGCGCCCAGTTAAATTCGCCGCCGCGCATGGGGCAACGTTTAGCCCGCGCGCGGTGCGCCAAAGCAGCTTGTATCAGGCTACGGCCTCAAAAAATCAGGAGAGAAAATGAGCAACGTTGATTTCACTACGTCTGCAAACCCGGAGATCTTGGCGACCGAGGTTGCCTGCCTCAAAGCCACGCTGACGCTGATCCTGAAGTCGATCGGCCAGGCCGACGCCGGGAAAGTTATCATCAACATGGAACGTTTTATCGCCCAGATTGAAGATCCCACCCAGGCGGAAATCTTCAAGAACAGCATTCAGCAAATCAAGCACGCTTACCGTCAGTAAGCGTTGCGTCTCAGACCCGCGCTTCATGCGGGTCTGCTTTTCCCCGCGTTACGCCACACCCCATTGATCTTGCACGTGCTTTCGGGCAGTGTGTTGGCTTTCCCCCACACCCGAGACCATTATGGGCATCCTTGTCAAAGCGCTGATCGGCGCACTGGTCGTGGTTCTGATCGGCCTGCTGGCCAAAACGCGCAACTATTATATCGCCGGTTTAGTTCCGCTTTTCCCCACTTTCGCCCTGATTGCGCACTACATTGTCGGCAACGAGCGTTCCATTGCGGCGCTGAAAACGACGCTAATTTTCGGCATGTGGGCAGTGCTGCCCTATCTGGTGTATTTGATTTCTTTGTATTTCCTGATTAACAGCCTGCGGCTGTCGTTGGCCCTGGGGGCGGCGGTGCTGTGCTGGGTTGCGGCGGCGTGGCTATTAATTACCCTATGGGGATGGTGGCAAGGACGTTAACGCCCTTGCCCGGCCGGGGTTACGGTCGCCCCGCCTGCAAAACGAAACCGCGCTGCCGGTCACCGGCGATGCGCAGATAGCGGCTTTCACCGGCGCGCAGCGTCATCGGTATACTGCCTCCGGTATCACGCCAAATGCACAGGTGATTCTCGATCATATCTTGCCCGATACTGACCGAGATATTGCCTGGCGGCACGCGAAACTCTGCTTTTTCTTTCGCCTCCAGCGAAGCGGCAAACTCCCCATTCACATAGACGCCGGTGCGGCAGCTGCCTGCCAGCATTCCGCTGTCGCGAACCACCACCACCGTGGCGTAAGGCGTATCCGGGATATTCTGATAGAGCATCAGACGGCTCGGGGGCGGTAACTGAGCCTGTTGCGGCGGTATGGCTTGAGTCGCACATCCCGTTAACAGTGCAGAGGCAAATAACAACGCGGCGTAATGCTTCATCCTTGGCTCCTGAAGAAAATAATGCTTATCGTAACAAGAGAATAGCTGCCTCCAGTAGCATTCATGTCGCAGAGGCGAAAAAATCGGACAACTTCCCACGCCCCCACCACCCCGCAGGAATAAGAAGATTCTGCATTAAAGCTATTGAAATAAAGGCGATTCTTGCAAATTTAAAACTTGACCATGCCACGTTGGATATCTGCCGCAAACGCACCGCTGACGTAACTGAAACCATCCGGCGTGACGTAAACCCGGGTATGGCCGGTCTCTGATAACACCGCCACCATATATCCCAGGCTGATCATTTCATGTGAAGGCACATTCATCGGGGTTAGAAATCCACGCCCGCGGCACCACTGATAAAAGCGAGTTCGCCCATATCCCAACACGGCGCCAACATCAGAGAGGTGTTTAAACGTATCATAATCCTCTGATGATGAAGGTAAACCGTCATGACTTTCAGGCGTTTTCTTTATCCCAGACAAAATAAACTCCTTTTTTGACTCTGTCGCGAACGGTTATCCTTCATCTGAGCTGAATTTAAAAAATCCAAATTTAAAATGCAAATGAATTCCCTGTAACTAAAAAGCCTTTCATGGATGAAATCTGAAAATAAAACCACAATAAAAAAACAGAAATAAAAAAATAAAGTATTAATACCGGTAATTAAATCTTAGGCATGGGTAAATATCCTAAATAAAAATGACATTAAAATAGGATAAGAAAATACTTAGCCTGCATATTGTTTCCCTTCTCAAAATGATGCAATGGTGCTCGGTATATTGCGGCAAAAAAGAGAATGGATAAAACCAGCGTCACGTCGCCCCCTCGTCGTAAGATCGCGATCCCTGCCGGCCTCCCTCAATTCGCCACATCCTCTCTCGACGCGGCGCTACCTCAATCACACCTAAACAATAACCATTATCATTTCCAATTGTTCCGTCAGTTTATTACACTTTCTCACCTCGCCAATTAGGAACATTCCTAGGCGGCGAGCCCCAGGATAGAGAAAGAATTAGGGACACCATGAAGAATTGCCGTTGTTTGATTGTTTTGCCGTTATTGATGTTGACCGCCTGCACACAATGGGAAAGGCCCGGCGCGGTTGAGAGTACCCGGAATGCCGAATATGCCGAATGCCGTAGCCGCGGCTATGATCGCTTCCCCCCGGACGTGGTGCGGGACGTGGAGTTCAGCTACGAAAACAAATACATTCCTTGCGAGAAGAACAAGAAAGACTGCCCATCGGGATACCGCTATGACAAGGAACCGTCGATTAAAACAGTGCAGACCGATCGCAATCAGTCCGCCCGAGACGCCACCATCGAAGCCTGTATGTACGGCAAAGGCTGGCGTGAGAAAACCTACTATTGGCCGCAATGGTGATGCAGCGACGTGGGATTGGACTGAAACGTCACCGCAGCGATGCGCCATCAATTGGCATCGTCGCTGCAATGCCCTCCCAGAGCAACCAGCGTTTCCGCTCTGACCGGCGTTAAAGGCACACGCGGTGGCGGTAAAGGCCAGCCCAAAAGCTGCCTCGCCGCCGTCGCACAGACTTTGCCCTGGCAAGCCCCCATGCCACAACGGCTGCTCAACTTGGCCGTGTTCCAATCTGGCTGATGGCTAATCTGTTCCAGCGTGACGTCTTCGCAGCGACACAGTATCGTTTGCGGTTTGGCCAGCGAATTCAAGCGATCATCAAGTGCAAAGGTGCTTGCCACCGCCATGGCGAAACGTCGCCACTGCCGCCGCTGCGCCGCCAGGCGCTCTGCCTTTTCCCGCTGCCCAGTGGCAGCATAACCGGCGATAGCGCCTTCAGTGAGTGCCAATTCACTGCCGCCGATGCCGGTACACTCCCCGGCAGCAAAAATGTGCGCCAGGCTGGTTTGCTGCCAATGATCCACCGCTACGGCGTCGTGTTCTATCCGACACCCCAGCAGCATCGCCAACTCAATATTCGCCACCAGGCCAAAACCGCAGGCCAACCTGTCGCAGGCGATCGTTCTCTCCCGCCCGCCGTTATTGACGTGCACCGAGGTTAAACGTTCCTGCCCCAACGCCGCCAGTACCCGGCTGCCGGCAAGATAACGACGCGGCATCAGGGAAAACGCCTGACGCAGTTTGGCCGGCCAGCGCCACAGCCCGCCGGCGAACGCCGCCAACCGCCAAAGCGGCGCCTGTTCCGCCACCAGCACTACCTCGCCGCCGGCCTGTTTCACGCTGTTCGCCACCGCCAGCAACAGCGGACCACTGCCAGCGATCGCCACTCGCTCACCACGGATCGCCAGCCCCTGCTTGATTTGCGCCTGTAGACCACCGGCGCCGGTCACCCCCGGCAGCGTCCAGCCGGGAAACGGCAACAACAGTTCACGCGCGCCATTGCATAAAATCAGCTTCTGATAGCGAATCACGCCGCAGCCTTCGGCATCTTCATAGGCCAATCGGTTAGCGCCACACTGCGCCACCAGCTTGCAGCCGGACTGCAGCGCAATATTTTCCATCGTCGCCACCGCCTGCCGATAGCGGTTCGCCGTTTCAGGCAAAGCCACCTGCGGCCCATCGCGCCAGATTTGCCCGCCGGGATGCGGATTATCATCAATCATTCGCACCTGGCCACCACTTTCCGCTGCGGCCAGCGCCGCCGCCATGCCGGCCGGCCCGGCACCGACGATCAGCACCTCACAGTCGAAGTTACTCATCATCGCTCCTCTCAATGCGCATACCGGCTTGGCACAGCGTCTGGCACGCCAGACGACGCAGACCATTAATGGTCACCCGGCACTCCTGGCAAACGCCCATGCCGCAAAAGGGGGGGCGCGGTTGGTGAGAAATAGACAACCGACAACGATCGTCGCCACACAGGCTGAGTGCCGCAGCAACGCTAATGCCAACCGGCACCCGGCAGGGATCGCCATCGATGCTCAACGTAAGCGTGTTTTGTCCTTCATTCATACCGGCAGCTCCTCGGCAGCAAACGCCCGTGCCGCCAAATACGGGGTATCGTCAATCTCCGGCGTTTGCCGGCCGATCTGAGCAGTAATCAGCGCGGCGCTGCCGAGGGCAGTCGTGACGCCCAATCCCTCGTGCCCCAACGCCAGCCACAGCCAGGAATGCCGCGGATGCACGCCCAGCAGCGGCAGCCCGTCGACAGAGGCGGCGCGCAGCCCGGTCCAGCAGCGAATGATGTTCATCTGCGCCAGCGCGGGCAAGAAATGCTGCGCACGCGTGAGCATCGCCGCCAGCACTGGCATGTCCAACGCCGAATCGACGGCATCGAACTGGCGGGAAGAACCGATCAGCCATTGCCCGGTGGGTCGTGCCTGCACATTGAATGCCACCGATGTGCCGCCGCTGGCATGCGCGCTGGCACCGTATCCCAACTCCACTAACTGATGCCGCACCCGCGGCGGATAGCGATCGGTGATCGCCAGATGGCCCTTCTTGGCGTGCAGCAAAGTCTGCGGCAATAGGCTATTGGCCCTAAGGCCGCAGGCCAGGACCACCGTCGGCGCAGCCAGGCGCCTGCCGTCCGCCAGCCGCACAACCCCCTCTTCCAGCGCTGCTGCTTCGCCATGCACCACGTCGATCGCCGCGCCACCGTCGGCCAACAGCCAGCGAGCCGCGAGCGGCGCATACAGAATGCCGTCGCCCGGCACCCGCAGCCCACCGGCCAGGCCGTGCCGCAGCATCGGCTCCATGGCGGCGATCTGCTCCGCCGTCAGCAATTCAGCGGCTACGCCCTGCTCCGCCAGCCGCGCCCGCTTTTGCTCGGCGATGGCCATTTCATCCGCTTTATCCGCCAGCCATAGCGTTCCGCAGCCGCGCCAGGCACACGCTTGCGGCATGCGCCCCGTCACTTCACGCCATAACCGCAGCGAATAAGCGCTCAACGCCAGCTCGGCCGGGTTGTCGTCCATGCACACCAGATGCCCCATGCCGGCGGCCGTAGCGCCGGCGCGGCGATCGTCCACCACCGAGACGCGATACCCTTCCCGCGCCAGCCACCAGGCGCAGGCGGCACCGATGATGCCGGCGCCGATCACGATGACATCGGCTTTCCGCCCGACGCCCATCAGCGTATTCCCCAGACAAAGGGATCGCGTTCGTCGAGCAGCAGTTGGCTATCGGCGCACACATAGGCCTGCCCACGAATAAAGGGGGTAATGCGATCGCCATTCCGGCGATAGTAGGCCTGAAATTCGCTGCCGATCACGCTGGCCTGCCGCCACTGCGTGTCCGGCGGCAGCTTGCCGTCTGCCGCCAGACACGCCAGTTTGGCACTGGTGCCGGTGCCGCATGGGGAGCGATCGTAGGCTTTTCCGGGGCACAGCACGAAGCTGCGGCTGTCGGCCTGCGGATCGTCACCGAACAGTTCGATATGGTCTATCGCTCCGCCGTCTTCACCGCAGATACCCGCCTGCTCCAACGTCTGCCGCACCGCCCAGGTGAACGCGGTCAACGCCTCCAGATTTTGTTTATCGATGGGCAACGGCGACTCGCCGATCAGGAAGAACCAGTTGCCGCCCCAGGCGATGTCACCCGTCACCGGCCCGTAACCCGCCACCTCAAGCCGCACCTGGCGGCGGTAACGATAAGCCGCCACGTTCTCCACCGTGACGCTGCCGTCCTCGTGCAGCGTGGCGTTTACCGGGCCGACCGGGGTCTCTATCAGGTGACGCCCGGCGTGGATGCGCCCCAGGTGCGCCAGCGAAGCGATCAGCCCGATGGTGCCGTGCCCGCACATGCCCAGGTAGCCGCTGTTGTTAAAGAAGATCACGCCGGCGGTGGCCTGTGGCGAACAGGGGCGGCACAGCAACGCCCCCACCAACACGTCGTTACCGCGCGGCTCGAGCATCACCGCACAGCGCCAATCGTCATAATGTTGCGCGAAACGCGCCCGCCGTTCCGCCATGCTGCCCTCGCCAAGATCGGGAAAGCCTTCCACGATCAGGCGGGTCGGCTCTCCGCCGGTATGAGAATCGATCGCCCGCAAAGCGGTGATATGCGCAGAAAGTGCCATCGGCGTCTCCTGGGTTAATGAGATGTTACCAATGGCGTTAGCCTGAACGAATGTGGCCATTACGGCTTGATGCGTTTCGGCGCGGCAAATGAAGAAATCAGCACAGTGACAAAAGTCAGGCCTGACGCGTCACGGGCGCGCCCTTAACGAAAACCATAACAATAACTTATTTATCATAGCCTTAATTTCATGCTAAACCTCCCCGTGGCGAGAAGCGCCGCAGTTTTCAAGCAACCGCCACGCACCGCGCGGCAAAAGTATGCGGCAATCCGCATATTTGGCAGGCGGCCGGAAATAGCGCTTGATTCGTTAAAGAAAAGTTAATATTGATGCGAAGACATCAACCCGAGCCGCCTGTTTTTCCGGCTAACGACCGAAAAGGGACAGCTATGCGATTCACTTCAGACTATCAGCCTCCGGTTTCTCTCTCTCCGCCTTCGCTCGTGGGGCTGCCGGAGCAAGAGGACGTTTTCGCCGTTGAACATCTGTCGCGCCTGTGCGACGGCCTGGCGCAGCAGCGCCCGAACAACCTGCGCGATCTGCTGAATACGCTGGCGCTGATCGCGCCGCTGCTGAACGCGATCCCTAACGTGGTGTTCTTTATCAAAGACGCCCAGGCCCGCTACCTGCTGGCCAACCTGACGCTGGCCAGGCGCTGCGGTTTCAAAACTGTTACGCCGTTGCTGGGCAAGACCTCCGCCGACGTTTTTCCCGCCCAGCTCGGATCCGGCTACACCGAGCAGGATCTGCGGGTATTGCGCCACGGCGTGCTGATCCAGGATCAGTTGGAAATGCACCTGTACAACGGCCGCGAAACCGGCTGGTGCCTGACGCAAAAGCTGGCACTGTACGACGCGCAGGGAAAAATCATCGGTATGGCGGGTATTTCTCACGATCTGCAGGAGGCCAGGGCCCATCACCCGGCCTACCAACGGCTGGCGGCGATCGACGTGCACATCCGCCGCCACTACGCACGGCCGATCGCGCTTGAGGAGCTAACGGCGCTGACCGGCTTGTCGGTGGCTCAGATCGAACGCTACTGCAAACGTATCTTCCACCTCACCCCGCGCCAGATGATCCACAAAGTGCGGTTAGAAAAGGCCACGGAACTGCTGGCCGGCGATCTGCCGATCACCGACATCGCGCTGCTGTGCGGCTACACCGATCACAGCGCCTTCAGCCGTCAATTCAAAGCGATGACCGGCTCTACGCCGCGCGATTTCCGCCTGACGATTTCCGCTTAATGCGCTGATTTATCTGGTTAACCCCCCTCTTTTCACGGTGCACCGGCGCCCGGTTTTTTCACGCCCGCTATTCGGCGCCATTGTGCCAATTTCGTCGCGGCAATCGGCGAAAAGCGTCAAGCCTCTCCGCGCAATACCGGTCAATCTGTCGGTGAGCCTTACCAAAGATTCACTTTTCATTAACACTTTCGGACGACAGGACAAACACGATGAGCCATAAAGCCATAAGCTGGAGCGGCGTATTCCCGGCGGTGACGACCCAGTTCCGCAACGATTTCTCTCTGGACCTCGATGCCACTCATACGGTGATTAAAAACCTGGTGCGCGACGGCGTCTCCGGCCTGGTGGTGTGCGGCACCGTCGGTGAAAACACCTCGATGACGGTGCAAGAGAAGCTGGCGGTGATCGAAGTGGCAAGAGACGCCGCCGACGGTAAAGTTCCGGTGATCGCCGGCATCGCCGAGTTCACCACCGCCTTCGCGCAGAACATGGCGCGTGAAGCGCAAAAGGCCGGCGTCGACGGGATTATGGTGATGCCGGCGCTGGTCTACTCCGCCAAGCCGCACGAAACTGCCGCGCACTTCCGCAGCGTCGCCGGCGCGACCGATCTGCCGATCATGGTCTACAACAATCCTCCCATTTACAAAAATGACGTCACGCCCGACATCCTGACCTCGCTGGTCGACTGCGAAAATATCGTGTGCTTCAAAGACTCTTCGGGCGACACCCGCCGCTTTATCGATCTGCGCAACGAAGTCGGCGATCGCTTCGTGCTGTTTGCCGGGTTGGACGATGTGGTGCTGGAAAGCCTCGCCGTTGGTGCGCAAGGTTGGATCTCCGGCATGTCCAATGCCTTCCCGCGCGAAGGAGAAACGCTGTTCCGGCTGGCGAAGGAAAAACGCTATGAGGAAGCCTTGGCGCTGTACAGCTGGTTTATGCCACTGCTGCACCTCGATGCCCGCCCCGATCTGGTGCAGTGCATCAAACTCTGCGAACAGCGGGTCGGCCGCGGCAGCGCCGTCACTCGTCCGCCGCGCCTGCCGCTGCAGGGCGAGACGCTCACCGAGATCAACGCCGTGATCGAGAAAGCGCTGGCCACTCGCCCTGCGCTGCCGAACGTCGGCCTGTAACACCTTCATCGCCCGGCCATGCCGGGCGTCATGCTTTCTCTACCGGGGGGAACCGATGCCCAACGATCGCTATGCCGCCATCAGCGGCCAACAATTTATCAGCGGCCAGCGCTGCGCCGCAGGGGAAGCGACGCTGCTCAGCCTGCGCGCCGACGACGGTGAGCCGACCGGCTACCGCTTCCACCAGGCCACGGCGGCAGAAACCGCCGCCGCCGCAGAAGCTGCCGCCGCGGCCTTTGCACCCTATTCGCAGCTCAGCGCGGAACAACGCGCGAACTTTCTCGACGCCATTGCCGAGGAGTTAGACGCGTTGGATGAGGCTTTCTTCGCCTTCGCCATGCAGGAAACCGCCTTGCCGCCGGCGCGGTTGAGCGGCGAACGAGCCAGAACCAGCGGCCAGATGCGGCTGTTCGCTACGCTGCTGCGGCGCGGCGACGTCGAGGGCGTGCGCATCGACTGCGCGCTGCCGCAGCGCTCCCCCCTGCCGCGCCCCGATCTACGTCAATACCGCACGGCGCTCGGCCCGGTGGCGGTATTCGGCGCCAGCAACTTCCCGCTGGCGTTCTCCACCGCGGGTGGCGATACCGCCGCCGCGCTCGCCGCCGGCTGCCCGGTCGTGTTCAAGGCGCACAGCGGCCATATGATCACCGCCGAGCTGACCGCTCAGGCGATCGAGCGCGCCCGGAAACACACGGGGATGCCTGCCGGCGTCTTCAACATGATCTTCGGCAACCGCGTGGGAGCCGACCTGGTACAACATCCGGCGATTCAGGCCGTGGGATTCACCGGCTCACTGCAAGGCGGTCGAGCGCTCTTCGATCTGGCGACGCAACGCCCTCAACCCATCCCGGTCTTCGCCGAAATGTCGAGCATCAACCCGGTCGTGATCCTGCCACAGGCGCTGGCGCGGCGCGGGCAGCACATCGCGCAGGAACTGGTCTCTTCCTTTACGCTCGGTTGCGGTCAGTTCTGCACCAAGCCCGGCGTGATCGTCGCGCTGCGTGGCGCCGCCTTCGATCGGCTGGCCGAAACGATGAGCGCCTTGGTCAACGCCGCCGAGCCGCAACCGATGCTGAATACCGGCACGCTGGAACACTACCGTCACGGGCTGGCGGCCCTCGATGCGCACCCGGGTATGCGCCGTCTGGCGGGCCGCGGCGAAATGCCCCCTCATCGGGCGACGGCACAGCTGTATCAAGCGGAGGAGGCGCTGCTGCTGCAGGCCGATCCGCTGCTGCAACAGGAGGTCTTCGGCCCGGCTAGCATCCTGGTCGCTGTAGATAGCGAAGCACAGCTGTACGCGGCGCTGGCGGCATTGCAAGGTCAGTTGACCGCCACGCTGCTGGCGGATGACGGCGATCTCGATATGGCCGCCGGGCTGACGACGTTGTTGGCGCGCAAAGCCGGCCGGGTGCTGTTCAACGGGTATCCGACCGGGGTAGAAGTGTGCGACGCCATGGTGCACGGCGGTCCCTATCCGGCGACCAGCGACGCACGCGGCACCTCGGTAGGCACGTTGGCCATCGAACGTTTCCTGCGGCCGGTCTGTTTGCAAAACACGCCAGCGGCGCTGTTGCCGCCACCGCTGCAGGACGCCAACCCGCTCAACCTTCTGCGGCTGATGAACGGCGTATTCACCCGAGATCCCCTGGTTTCACCTGCCCAAAATTAGCCCGGCCGCATCTGCCTGCCACTCAATAACAAAAGGGTAATACCATGACAACCCAAGGCAAATTCAAGAAGCAGCTTACGCTCACCGATCTGACGTTCATCGGTCTGGGCGCCATCTTCGGCTCCGGTTGGCTGTTCGCCGCCAGCCATGTCTCCTCCATCGCCGGCCCGGCCGGCATCTATTCCTGGCTGATCGGCGGCCTGGCGGTGCTGCTGCTCGGCATCGTCTACTGCGAACTGGGCGCCGCCCTGCCGCGCGCCGGCGGCATCATTCGCTATCCGGTGTTCTCGCACGGCGAGCTGATGGGTTATCTGCTGGGATTTATCACGCTGATCGCCTTCTCCAGCCTGATCGCCATCGAAGTCGTCGCCGCCCGGCAATACGCCGCCGCTTGGTTCCCGTTCCTCAGCCAGCCGGGTTCCGGCGACCCTACGCCGATCGGCTGGCTGGTGCAGCTGGCGCTGCTGTGCTTTTTCTTCGCGCTCAACTACTACAGCGTCAAAACCTTCGCCAAATCCAATAACCTGATCAGCGTGCTGAAATTTCTGGTGCCGCTGCTGGTGATCGTGGTGTTGTTCAGCTTTTTCAAACCGGAAAACCTGCACAGCCAGGGCTTTGCTCCCTTCGGTTCCGCCGGGGTTGAGGCCGCCATTTCCGCCGGCGGCATCATCTTCGCCTACCTCGGCCTGACGCCGATCATTTCGGTCGCCAGCGAGGTGCAAAGGCCGCAGCGCACCATTCCCATCGCGCTGATCCTGTCGGTGGTGCTGTCCACCATCATCTATGTGCTGCTGCAGATAGCGTTTCTCGGCAGTATCCCCAGCGAGATGCTGAGCGGCGGCTGGGCCGGTATCAGCCAACAGTTCTCCCTGCCGTTCCGCGATATCGCCATCACGCTGGGCATGGGATGGTTGGCATTTCTGGTGGTCAGCGACGCGATCGTTTCACCGAGCGGCACCGGCAATATCTATATGAACGCCACGCCTCGCGTAATCTACGGTTGGGCGCGCGCCGGCACCTTCTTCAAACTGTTCACCCGGGTAGATGGCGAGTCCGGCATTCCCCGCCCGGCGCTGTGGCTGACCTTCGCTCTCTCGGTATTCTGGACGCTGCCGTTCCCGTCGTGGGAAAAGCTGATCGGCGTGGTGTCCGCCGCGCTGGTGCTGAGCTACGCCATCGCCCCGGTCACCGCCGCCGGGCTGCGGCGCAATGCACCCGATATGCCGCGTCCGTTCCGGGTGCGCGCTTTCTGCGTGCTCGGCCCGTTGTCGTTTATCATTTCGGCGTTGATCGTCTTCTGGTCCGGCTGGGATACCGTCTCCTGGCTGCTCGGTTTGCAGATCCTGATGTTCTTCATCTACATCCTGTTCAAAAATCAGGTGCCGACCCACGCCGTTAGCCTCCGGCAGCAAATTTGGTCCTCGCTGTGGCTGATCGTCTTCTATGCGCTGGTGATCGCACTCTCCTACCTCAGCAGCTTCGGCGGCATCGGCGCCATTGCCCACCCGTGGGACACCCTTACCATGGCGGTGATTGCGCTGGCGGTTTACTACTGGGGCGCCTATACCTGTTTACCCCAGGCCAATTTTATCGGCGATGAAGAAGAATGAACCCAGGGAGGACATCAAAATGACATCCATGCACGTTCTGTCGCTGGAACAGGCTTATCAACTGGCGTTGCGCGCACTGCGCAGCAACGGTTTCAATCAGGCGCATGCCGAGGCGGTAGCGCAAAATGTCACCCAGGGTGAACGCGACGGCTGCGCTTCGCACGGGTTGTACCGGCTCTTGGGCTGCGTGCGATCGCTGCAGGCAGGCAAGGTTTCTGCCGATGCGATACCCAGGCTGTTCGACCAGGCACCGGCTATCTTGCGCGCCGATGCCGGCGGCGCGTTTTCTCTGCTGGCCTACCGCACCGCTCTGCCGGCCTTTATCGATAAGGTGCGCACCAACGGTATCGCCGCGTTGACGATCAACCGCTGCGTGCACTTCTCCGCGCTGTGGGCCGACATCGAACCGCTGACCGAGCAGGGGTTGGTGGCCTTGGCCTGCACGCCCAGCCACGCCTGGGTGACGCCGGCCGGCGGTTCGCGCCCGCTGTTCGGCACCAACCCCATTGCCTTCGGCTGGCCGCGCCCGGATCGGCCGCCGTTTTTGTTCGACATGGCCACCAGCGCGACGGCACGCGGCGAAATCGAATTGCATCGCCGCGCAGGCACCCCGCTGCCTGAAGGCTGGGGCATTGATAAGGCAGGCAATCCGTCCACCGATGCCGCCAGCGTGTTGGAGGGCGCAATGCTGACCTTCGGCGGACATAAGGGCTCGGCGCTGGCGGCGATGGTTGAATTGTTGGCCGGGCCGCTGATCGGCGATATGACCAGCAAGGAATCGCTGGCCTACGACGACGGCACCGGTTCGTCGCCTTACGGCGGTGAGCTGATCATCGCGTTGGATCCTGAACGTTTTCTCGGTGCGGATAAGGCGAAATATTTCGCCAGCGCAGAGGCGATGTTTGCTGATATGCAGGCGCAAGGCGCACGCATCCCCGGCGAACGCCGTTATCGGCAGCGGAGGCTGAGCGAACAAGACGGCGTGGAGATCCCCAGAACGCTGTTCGACGAAATCGTGGCGCTGTGCGATTAGCGCCGGATTGATTCCCTCGCGCCGGCAATTCGGCGCGAGGCGAGTTTTACCCTGCCTGAGCCAAGTCGCTGTGCAGACGCTTGCGCCATACCGGTTTGGTATCCCAGCGGGCGAAGTGTTTCGCCTCTTTACCCGACTGCACCTGATGCCACATGTCTTCTTGCCACCGGATCGGTTCCTTTCCTCGCAACGTTGGGCGGGTCTGTTTAATCGTCCGTTGCAAAATGCCCGCTTCCTTAGCGGTAATGGGCGGCGCCTGTCTGGCGGCGTCCAGCGCCCGGCGGCCCAACGGCTCCATCACCCGGTACAACACGTTGACCTGCTGCTGCGTCGCCTGCTGGTTAGTGCTCATCCCCTTACCCGACCAACCGTCGAAATTTTCACCGGGATCGTCTCCCTGCGCACGATATTCATTACCCGGCCCCTCGACGATATTCCATCCTTGCCAGGTCACCAAAGTGTGTAATCCATCGCGATCCTGCAGGTTTTTATTCTTGATCTGTTTGAGCACCTCGGCGCGGTTTGGCACACCGATCAGGTTCATAAACTCGTCCAGCGCGTCCCAATGCTGCCCCGCGACCAGACCATTCCAGACATTACGCAAACAGTTCCAGGGAATGGTGTGATGCCAGGTCAGCGTGATAAGCGGTTTGGTTGACGCGTGTTGCCAACGGCTCGGTTCACTGCCCCGATCGCCTCTGATGATCCCATCGACTTCTAATGGCATAGCTGCCCCTCTTCTGGCTGAGATGAAGAATATGCGCAAGGCCGGTGGCCCGGTTGGCATAAAAACGTCAGCTAAAATCGTAGCAGCTCAGGCTGAGATGGCAATAAAACGCCAGGCACGCTCTGCAGCCGACTGGCAAACGCAGAACGCGCCCGAAAACGGTGGGCTTAAGACGGATTATCTGACGACCATCACCGAAATATTGGCGTGGCGAACGATAGCGGCAGCGTTAGACCCCAGCAGATAGGTTTTCACGCTCGGGCGGCGCGAACCGATGATGATCAGATCGGCGTCGATCTCTTCCGCCAGCTCCAGCGCCTGATCGCGCGCAGAGCCGAAGCTGACGGTGTAATTGAGGCGATCCAACGGCAGATCGATTTCCGACATGATTTTCTTCAGCTTCTCTACCGCCTTCACTTCCGCCTGATTCTCAAATTCCTTGAGACCGAACGAATAGGCAGTCACAAAAGCCGAGGCATCCGGCAGCGCATGGAAGAAATGCACTTTAGCGCCAGACATCTTCGCCAAGTATTCCACATGCTTCAGTGCATGTTCGGTCAACAGGTCCTCTTCAATGTCGATCGGCACCAAAATAGTCTTGTACATATCACGTCCTTTCAATGTAAACCGGGTGCCTACAGAATACTGCCGCGCACGGGCGCGGTGAATCGCTTTATCACGCTTTTGTGATCGGGGGTAAATACTGATAAGGATAATTCTTAATTTAACAAAATATAAACATCACACCGATAACGGATAGGCACTTAACTATTTAGTACTCGAGATTAAATCAGCTGCAAATAAACCGCCTTGGCGGTAGCGGCGGTCTTATTGGAGACAGAAAGTTTTTTAATCGAGTTGCCGATATGGAAATTGACCGTGCGCTCGCTCAACCCCATCAACAGCGCGATCTCTTCCGCCGTTTTCCCTTCGCTGCACCAGCGTAAAATGTCTTTTTCACGCAGCGTCAGCACATCTTTTATCGCGTCGTCGTTCACCGAGATCAAGGCTTCACGCAGCGTTTTATGGGCGGTTTGCGCCAGCCAAAGGAAAAAAGTTTCATTTACTGCGCGCGCTTGCGGCGCTTGCTCGGGTAGTGCTTTACCGGCAAACGTCAGGATCCCCAGCCGGCCATAGCAATCCTTAACCGACTGCGACCAGCCGGCGCACAGGCCGAATTGCGCCATATGCCGCCAAAGCGTCGGACGCTCGTGATAAAAGCTTTCGTCCCACTGGAACTGCAGCGTGGAATGGTGAGCGCGCTCAATAACCGGATCCTGCAAATACACCCGCTGCCGCCGATAATCCTCGAGATAGTTCGCTGAAAAATTCCCTTCGATCAGCATCTTGGGGCGGCTGGCCGGATAACAGGAAAACACGATATAGGAGAAGTAATCAAACCCTAACGCCTCGGCGCAGGGCTCCAGCTGCGTCAGAAAGCATTCGCGATCGGCCAGGCTGCCAATTACCTCCGCCATGAGCCGTTGAGTGCGGGTATCCATAACGCAGGTTCTCCAGATAGCGATGCCGATTTATCGATAGGTCAGACTCACTATAGAATATCGTCGCCCGGCGCCAGTAGCCGTTTCATATAATAAAAAACACCAACGCTATAACGAAAACAGCTATTCCCTTTAAAATAAGCCTTTTTATTGCACCGAACAGGAAAACTGCGCGAATAGCATAATCTCCTCGGCACGTAAACCTGTTATTTCTGTCATAGACAACGCCACCTGTCCGCCATTACTTTTCCTGTGAGCCTAAGTTTGATGAATAGACGCCGTCATGCAGAAAATAATGGAGGCGTGCCGCGATAAAAACGAACATGCCAGGAATACAGAATGAGATTAACGGGCTATAACGGTCAGCTTTCCCCGCTTTATCTGATGGCGACCGGCACGTTCGCCATTGGCACCGACGCCTTTATCGTCGCCGGCGTGCTCAGCGACATTTCCGATACCTTTGCCGTCAGCCCCGCGCAAGCGGGGCAGTTGATATCGGTATTCGCGCTGGCTTATATGTTGTTCGCGCCACTGACCGCCTGGCTGCTCGGCAACGTCAACCGCAAGCATATCCTGCAGTTGGCGCTGGTGCTGTTCATCGCCGGCAACCTGGCCTGCGCCTGGGCCACCAGCTACCTGCAGATCGCGTTCGGCAGAGTGCTGGCCGCATTGGGAGCGGCCTGTTACACACCGCAGGCCGCCGCCGCCGCGGTGGGGCTGGTGGCGGAAAAACGCCGCGGTCTGGCCATTTCCATCGTCTATGGGGGCATGACGTTGGCTATTGCGCTCGGTATTCCATTCGGTACCTTTCTCGCCAAACTGCTCGGCTGGCGTGAAATATTCCTGTTCATCGCCCTGTTGGGGGCAATTGCGCTGCTGGGCCTTTCGCTGGCGCTGCGCGCCATTGCGCCACCGGGCAAGCATTCGCTGAAAGAGCGGCTCGCCCCGCTGCGGCAAAAGGCGGTGCTGACTACGCTGCTGATCACCTTTTTTGCCGTTTGCTCGGAACACATCGTCTACAGCTACGTCAGCGTCTTGCTGAAAAACACCCAGTTCGGCCCGCAGGCGATTCTTCCCCTCGCGCTGCTGCTGTTCGGCATTGGCGCGGTGATCGGCAATTTTGCCTCCGGTGCGTTAACCGATGCCCTCGGCAGCAAGTTTGTGCTGCTGTTTTCCGTGGCGCTCCAGACGCTGTCCCTGTTTCTGTTAGCCTTTTATGTCACCTCACCCTGGTGGGTACTGGCCATCTTTCTGGTCTGGGGTATCACCGGCTGGATGTATCTGGTGCCGATCCAGCATCACCTGTTGTCGCTGTCGAAACGCTTTGGCGCGCTGACCGTGTCGCTCAACAGCTCGGTGCTGTACGCCGGCATCGCGGCGGGTGGCATGCTGGGCGGCCTGGCGCTCTACGCGCTGCCGGCTCATTACTTGCCGCTGTTTTCGCTGCCGCTCGGCGCCATCGCCCTGCTGCTGACGCTGATCTTTTTTCAGAGAAACACTCCCGACGAGTGAACGATGACCGACTTTCCTCACCTTTTTCCACAGCTCATTTTACGCAGCCCACCTCTCGGCGCTGGGCTACACTGCCGGTAGCCCTAATGCGCTGATAAGGAAAAACAATGCGCCCTTTGCCTCTGCTGACCCCCAGGCTGATCCTGCGCCCGTTCACGGCCGACGATCTGCCCCACTTTACCGCCTACCGCAGCCACCCGGACGTGGCGCGCTATCAAAGCTGGAGCGACTACGGCGCCGCCGATGCGCAGGCCTTTTTCGAACGGCAGCGGCGGCTCGAGTTCAACCGTGACGACAGCTGGTTTCAACTGGCAGTCGAGCGCCGTGAGGACGGCGCGTTGCTCGGCGATGTCGCGGTGCATTTCTTCGATGCGGGGCGCCAGGCTGAACTGGGCGTGACCTTCGCGCCCAGCTATCAGCGGCAAGGGATGGCACACGAGGCGCTGAACGCCGTCATCGCCCTGCTGTTCGGGCCGCTGGCGAAGCACCGCATTACCGCAGTGGTGGACGCCCGTAATCTTGGCGCCGCCGCGCTGTTCGGCAAGCTGGGTTTTCGGCGCGAGGCCCATTGGCGGCAAAACGTGTTTTTTAAAGGCGCGTGGGGCGACGAATTCGGTTTCGCTCTGCTGCAAAGCGAATGGCGGGAGAATGCAAAGCATGGCGCTGCTTAATAAATACCTTGGGCAATACCAGTTCTCGGAGCGGCATGCCATCACCATCGCCGCACCGCCGGCCCGGATACTGGCGGCCGTGGCCGCTTACGATCCCAAGCACGATCGCTTCTTCCGCAGCATGATAGCGCTGCGCGAATTGCCCGCGCGACTGATGCCACGCGATAAGCCCGGCCAGCCGCCGTTTGGCCTGCATAACTTTTGCCTGCTTGAGCAAGATGACAACGCGTTGGTCTATGGCCTGATCGGCCGATTTTGGCAGGCTGAATACGGTCTGGAGCATGTCGCTGACGGGGCGGGCTTTCTGGCCTTCGCTCAGCCCGGCGTCGCCAAACTGGCGTTGGGTTACGTCGTGACCCCTTTGCCGAGCGGCCACTGCCGCCTGGTAACGGAAACGCGCATCTTCTGCCCCGACGACGCCAGCCGACGGCGGTTCACCCCCTACTGGTATACTATTCGCCTGGTGAGCGGGTTGATACGGCGCCGTATGTTGCACGCCATCAAAACCGCCAGCGAAGCCCCCACCTAATACATTCATTTAGTGAATGCGTTTAGGAGCATTCTCAGAGCATGCCTCAAGTAATAAGGTTATTTTTTAACCACTACAAAATGCATTGAGAAGCCATTAGCCCCGCCCCCCTGCGGGGCTTTTTTCATCTAGTCATCGTTCACCTCGGGAAATGCCTGCATAAACAGGAAGGTGCAAGGCTTGCGCTGATAGTGGTTGATCTGCGGTACCAGCCGGGTGAAATGCTCAGTCTGGCAATGCACATCCAGGGCGGCGCGATCCGGCCAGCTTTCGATAAAAATAAAATGCCCGGGGTCCTGCTGGTCGATGCACAGTTCATAACTGATGCACAGCGGTTCTTGACGGGTTTTCTCCACCAGCTCGCGATACCATGGCATAACGGTTTCAATGTGTTCCGGCTGGATAAAATCTTCAGCGATGACCTTCAGCATGTTGCGCTCCTGCATTCTGTTTTGCCGTGCCTCACCTTATCGTCCTCACTCCCGAGATGAAAGCACCCTACTCCAGGCCTACCGCCGGGTTGCCAATTCGGTGATAGCGCACACAGATCTCGATCAAAGCGCTTGAACCTACCCTGGCCCTGTGTGAACTTCCGGTTAACAAAAAAGCAACACACCATTTACCATGGTGATGTCTGCACCACCCTGCCGACCCGATACGCGGCGTTTTTTTCGCCCTCAAAGGCCTGACCATTAGTCCTTTAGACCTTTAAGGATCGCGAAGAAAAACCGGGGTTACCGTCGTGTTGAGGGCAACGGCATCAGGACGGTCCTGTGACCGACGTTTGTCATTCTCAGAAGAGAGGTTAACGCCAGTGAATCACACCACCTATGCCGCTCCTGCGCTCAACGTCGCCATTCGTAAAACCTGGCGCAGGCTGGTGCCATTGATGTTCGCCATGTACTTTATCGCCTTTATCGACAGGGTTAACGTCGGCTTTGCCAAGGACGCGATGGCCATCGATATCGCGCTGTCGCAATCCGCCTTCGCATTGGGTGCCGGGATATTTTTTGCCGCCTATGCGCTGTTCGGCATCCCGGCCAACCTGCTGATGAATCGCTGGGGCGCCAAACGCTGGCTCAGCGCCACCACTGCGCTGTGGGGGGCGCTGTCGGCCTGCACCGGGCTGGTGACCAACGAACAACAGTTTATCGTCCTGCGGTTTCTACTGGGGATCGCCGAGGCCGGGTTTTACCCCGGCATCCTGCTGCTCGCGTCGATCTATTTTCCCAATAAGGTGCGCGCCTCGGTCATTGGCATTTTCGTGCTCGGCGTGCCGGCGGCCCTGACGCTCGGCTCCCCGCTGTCGGGGGCATTGCTGGAGATGCACGGCGTGCTGGGTAAGCCCGGCTGGTTCTGGATGTTCGTGCTGGAAGGGTTGCCGGCCGTCGCCCTCGGCGTCTTCGCCTTTTTCTATCTCGACGATAGCCCGCAGCAGGCCCGCTTTCTGACTGAGGAAGAACGCACGGCGCTGGTCGCACAGTTGGCCGCCGAACAGCAGCAGACCGAAACCAGCAGCGTCAAAGCAGCGATGAGAAGCGGCAAAGTTTGGCATCTGGCGTTGATCTACGGCACCCTGCAGATCGGCGTGTACGGCCTGATGTTTTTCCTGCCTTCGCAGGTCGCCTCGCTGATGGGCACCCATCTCGGCTTCAAGGCCTCGCTGGTGGCCGCCATTCCCTGGGCGTTCTCTGCGCTGGGCGTCTATTTCCTGCCGCGCTTTGCCGACAGAAACACCGCCAGAAGACTACCGATCGCCGTCGCCTGCATGGTCGCGGCGGCGTTAGGGCTGGTGGTCTCTTCCTATGCCGGTCCTTTGCTCGCTATCGCCGCCCTGAGCTGTTGTGCAGTCAGTTTCCTGGCGGTACAGCCGATTTTCTGGACGTTTCCCGCTCAGGTGCTTACCGGCCCGGCGCTGGCGGCCGGCATCGGCTTTTGCACCACGCTCGGCGCGGCGTTCAGCTTTTTAGCCCCGCTTATCCGCACCGAGGCGGAACAGCGTTTTCACAGCCCGCATGCCGGGCCGCTGGTGCTGGCCGCCTTTGCACTGCTGTGCGCCGCGCTGTTGTGGGCGCTCAAAAACCGGCGCGCCGACGTGAGCAAGCAAGACGCAAAGATTGCCGGATAGCGGCGCGTTATTTAGCCATTATTGAACCTGCGGATGGGACACTGGCATTCAGCCCCCTCGCCCACAGGTGTTAAATGGATGAATTGACGCACATTATCGCCAAATACACCCCGGAGCCGGAGATGTTGCTGCTGCTGATTTTCCTGTTTGCGCTGGGTAAATCCGTGATCTTCGTTTCCTCCGTCCTGCCGCCCGCCTCGGTCACGCTGCTGATGGGCATCGTTGCGGGCAAGCACGCGCTGCCTGTCAGCGCCGTTTGGGCGGCCATCACCCTCGGGGCCGCGCTGGGATCGATCTTGTCGTTCCACTGCGGCGCGCTGCTATGCCGCCGCGATCTTGGCAGCCGGCTACCGGCGCGTTTTCATGCGCCGCTGCACAAAGCCCAGCGTGCCCTGCAAAAGCGCGGGTTGCCATTGCTGTTCGCCTCGCGTTTTCTGGCGGTAATGCGCTATACCGTACCGCTGATGGCCGGCATGCTGAAGCTGCCGCTGGGGCGCGTCTATGCCACCGCCGCACTCTCGGCCGCCGCCTGGGCGCTGATCTTGATGTCGGCTGCGCATTTATTCCCCGCATCTTGACCTGAAAGATTCTTGGGCAAATGACCGCCCCATGCGCCGACGTTGCGCCAGCGCACAGCCTCTCTTGCCGTATAAACTGCCGTGCAACACCTCAGTTTGCGCCAGATCACCTTTCTGAACATCAGTCGAAAAATGCGAATTTTTTTGCAGAATGCGCGCTTAAAACGGCGCAATGCGGGAAGAAACGGAGAAAAGCCTGGGCGTAACACGCTGATTTGGTTGGTGGGTCGTACAGGGTTCGAACCTGTGACCCATTGATTAAGAGTCAACTGCTCTACCGACGGAGCTAACGACCCAACGAGATAAATTGTCCTCCTCGCCAATGCCGCTGTCAAACGCTTACACTCATTACTTTTTCTCATGCGAATTTTACAACCCTTTGTTTAATCAACGAGATAAGCCGCATAAGGTCTATTAATCCCACCTTTTGAAGAGTAATCTTCCGCTCCCTGAACGTCCGATTTGCCTCCTCCGTGTAAAGATTGATCGACTTTTATCCCGCGTATAAATGTTGTAAACATGTTGCACAAAGGTGGCGTTATTG
Source organism: Serratia sp. 4542 (assembly GCF_016805595.1). NCBI lineage: Bacteria > Pseudomonadati > Pseudomonadota > Gammaproteobacteria > Enterobacterales > Yersiniaceae > Serratia > Serratia sp. 4542. Next base: position 178,443 of record NZ_RXKV01000003.1, on the reverse strand, counting down.
CACTACCTTACTAAAGCCGGGCCAACCGGATAAATGTATAAAAAAGAGCCACTTCAGAGCTCGCGACTTCACTAATGACAGGTAAAACAGGACATCATCAGATGGTAGATCACTCTAAAATAGCGACTGACGCGACGCCCGCTTCAGAAGATCATCTACGGCGAAACCTCACTAACCGACATATTCAACTGATCGCCATCGGCGGCGCCATCGGCACCGGTCTGTTTATGGGCTCAGGTAAAACCATCAGCCTGGCCGGCCCTTCGATCATCTTCGTGTACATGATCATCGGCTTTATGCTGTTCTTCGTGATGCGCGCCATGGGCGAGCTGCTGCTGTCCAATCTGGAATACAAATCGTTCAGCGATTTCGCTGCGGATCTGCTCGGCCCGTGGGCCGGTTTCTTCACCGGCTGGACCTACTGGTTCTGCTGGGTGGTCACCGGCATCGCCGACGTCGTAGCGATTACCGCCTACGCCCAGTTCTGGTTCCCCGGGCTGTCGCAATGGATCGCTTCGCTGCTGTGCGTGCTGTTGCTGCTCGGCCTTAACCTGGCGACGGTGAAGATGTTCGGCGAAATGGAATTCTGGTTTGCGATGATCAAAATCGTCGCCATCGTCGGGCTGATCGTCGCCGGGCTGGTGATGATCGCCATGCAGTTCCAGTCGCCGACCGGCACCGTGGCCTCATTCACCCATCTGTGGAATGATGGCGGCATGTTCCCGAAAGGCATCAGCGGCTTCTTCGCCGGCTTCCAGATTGCGGTATTCGCCTTCGTCGGCATTGAGCTGGTGGGCACCACCGCCGCAGAAACCAAGGATCCGGAGAAATCGCTGCCGCGCGCCATCAACTCGATTCCGATCCGCATCATCATGTTCTACGTGTTCTCCCTGATCGTCATCATGTCGGTGACGCCGTGGAGCTCCGTGGTGCCGGACAAGAGCCCGTTCGTTGAACTGTTCGTGCTGATCGGCCTGCCTGCCGCGGCCAGCGTGATCAACTTCGTGGTGCTGACCTCCGCCGCCTCCTCCGCCAACAGCGGCGTGTTCTCCACCAGCCGCATGCTGTTCGGATTGGCGCAGGAGGGCGACGCGCCAAAATCGTTCGCCACTCTGTCCAAGCGCGCGGTGCCGGCCAACGGCCTCACCTTCTCCTGCATCTGCCTGCTGGGTGGCGTGGTGCTGATTTACCTGATCCCGAACGTGATGACGGTCTTCACCCTGGTGACCACCGTATCGGCGATTCTGTTCATGTTCGTCTGGACCATCATCCTGTGCTCGTATCTGGTCTACCGTAAACAGCGCCCGGCGCTGCACCAGAAATCGATCTACAAGATGCCGGCCGGCAAACTGATGTGCTGGGTATGCATGGCGTTCTTCGTGTTCGTGCTGGTGCTGCTGTCGCTGCGCGAAGACACCCGCCAGGCGTTGATCGTCACCCCGCTGTGGTTCATCGTGCTCGGTCTGTCTTACGTGTTCCTGCGCAAGAAGAAAACCGCGTGATGCAAAAAGGGGCGGATATCTCCGCCCCTTTCTTCTTTCTAAGCCTCCGCGCTAATCCGCTTCCGTCGCCACCGCCGCTTTATCCTTGCGCCGCACGCGCAGCTCGCTGACCACCACCCCAATCACGATCAACGCCCCCCCCAATAACGCCACGCCCGGCAAACGCTCGCCGGCCAACCGCCCGACGATGCCGGCCCAGACCGGTTCGCCGGCGTAAATCACCGTGGCCCGCGTCGGCGAAACGCTGCGCTGTGCCCAGTTCATGGTCAACTGAATCAAGGCGCTGGCCAGCCCCAGCCCAATGGCGCTGTACAGCAGATAATCCGAATACGGCGGCGGCGACTCGCCGGTCGGCGCCATCATTAAAAATGAGGTCAGCGAGGCGGTCGCCAGCTGCACGATGGTCACCCGGCGGATATTCACCTTACCGGCGAAGGCGCCGATCAGAATGATCTCTGCCGCCATCCCCAGGGTACCGGCCAGCGTCAGAATTTCGCCGAGGCTCAGCGTCATGTCGGTGCTGCTCGGCGCCGCCAGCAGCATCAGGCCGGTAAAGGCCAACAGAATGCCGATCCACGACATGATGCCGGGGAACCGCCCCAGCACCAGCCATTGCAACAGTGGCACGATCGGCACGTACATAGCGGTGATAAACGCCGATTGGCTGCTGGTGATAGTCTGCAGGCCGACGGTTTGCATACTGTAACCAAACATAATCGCCAGCCCAATCAGCCCGCCCGCCTTCAGTTCATACAGGGTCAGGCCGCGCAACACGCGCAGCGAAAACAGGGTCAGCGCCAGCGTAGCGGTGGCGAAACGCAGGCCGACGAAAAAGAACGGCCCGCTGACCTGCATCGCGTGATGCACCGCCAAAAAGGTGCCGCCCCAGATCATGGTGATGAAAATCAATACCGCTTCCGGCAGCCTGATTTGCGGAACCATGGTGGAAATAAAGGATTTTTTTGCTGCTGACACCGGCTTGCCCTTCCTGCTGAGTGCAATATAATGCACAGATCCTGCCAGTATGAGATAAAGTCCGGCGATGAGCAATACGGCGCATAACGCAAAAACCGATCCCCCCAAGGTGCTGCAGTACCTGAGCAGCAATCTGCGCGGCTACCGCCAACAGGCGGGCCTGAGCCAAATGGCGCTGGCCGAGCTTTCCGGCGTCAGCCGTCGCATGTTGGCGGGCATCGAGGCCGGCGATCGCAACGTCAGCCTGGCCGTGCTCGACAAGATCGCCGCCGCCCTGGCGATTTCCTTTACCGATCTGATCCAGGCGCCGGAGGCGCGCGGCAGCCATATGGTCGGGGAATTGGCCTGGCAAGGCGCGCAGCCGGGCAGCCAGGCGCTGTTCGCCGCCAGCGTACCGGCGCGGCAGCGGGCCGAGCTGTGGGAATGGACGCTGATGCCGGGCGAGCGCTATGACTCTGCGCCGGACGCCGAAGGCTGGAGCGAAATGATCTACGTGATTGCCGGTACCCTGACGCTGGAGCTGGAACAAGATACGCTGACGCTCACCGCCGGCGCCGCGCAAACCTTCAACAGCGATCAACGCTACGCTTACGCCAACCACGGCGACCTGCCCCTGCGTTTTATCCGCAACGTCGCCTTCTGACCGCCCACCGGCCCGCACCGGCGGCGGATGTCGTGTCGCTGTCGTGCCGCTGTCGTGGCGCCGCCACCGCGCTCGCCCTACACTGAATGACAGTGACAGCGAACTCAGGAGTGCACCATGCAAAAGTACCGCATCAGGCCATTACGTCTGGAAAAAGGCTGGTCGCAGGAGCAGCTGGCGACGATCGCCGGCCTCAGCACCCGCACCGTCCAGCGGATTGAAAACGGTGAACAGGCCAGCCTGGAAACCTTGACCGCGATCGCTGCCGCGCTGGGCGTGCAGGTCAGCGATCTCAATGCGCAGCCGCAACAGGCAATGGAGGAGGAGACGCCTGACGAACAGCGCATTCGTCGCCAGGTCGCGGCAGAAGGCAAACTGCTGAGCATGGCGGTGCGTTTCGCCGTGATTGGCGTGATGTTGTTCGCCATCAACTGGTTTACCCATCCGCAATATCTCTGGTCGCTGTGGGCTATCGGCGGCATGAGCCTCGCGCTGGTCATGCGGGCGGTTCGTACCCTGCTGCTGCGCAATGTCTTCAGCCGCTGGCAGGAACAGCGGCTGGCGCACAAGCTGCGGCGCTTGCCCTGAATCCGCCATTCGACAAAACCAAATTCGTCATTCGCTTCTATGCTTATCAAGGGTTTTTGTTAATCATCTGAGCGGGAGTTCGGAACATGACGAAAGTGTTGGTGCTTTATTACTCAATGTACGGCCATATCGAACACCTGGCGCAGGCGGTGGCCGAAGGCGCGAATCGGGTTAACGGCGTGGACGTGACGATTAAACGCGTGCCGGAAACCATGACGCCGGAGGCCTTTGCCAAAGCAGGGGGCAAACAACATCAGCAGGCGCCGGTCGCCAGCCCGCAGGAGCTGGCGGACTATGACGGCATTATCTTCGGCACGCCGACCCGCTTCGGCAATATGGCCGGGCAGATGCGCACCTTCCTCGATCAGACCGGCGGCCTGTGGGCTTCCGGCGCGTTGTACGGCAAGGTAGGCAGCGTCTTCTCTTCCACCGGCACCGGCGGCGGCCAGGAACACACCATCAGTTCCACCTGGACCACGCTGGCGCACCACGGTTTCATCATCGTGCCGATCGGCTATGCCACGCCAGAGCTGTTTGACGTTTCGCAGGTACGCGGCGGCACCCCGTATGGCGCCACCACCATCGCCGGCGCCGACGGTTCGCGGCAACCGAGCAACGAAGAGTTGACCATTGCCCGCTATCAGGGCGAGCACGTGGCAAAAATCACCGCCAAGCTGAAAAGTTAAGCACCCTCCTGCGCCTGTGATTCAAAGGGCCGCGCATTCGCACGGCCCCATCTTGTTGCCGACCCGCCGCAAGGTTAGAATGCCCCTCCCCCGGCCATTCAGCGTCTGAAGGCCAGGCCCGAATTCGTTCTGCCCGTCGCTTGTCAGCCTTAGGCGCGAGGACGGGCGTTCTGTTTTTTGCGCACAGCGAAGGGAATAAGTCAGTGTCTAAAGATTTTGATGAACTAATAAGAGACATGGATCTTATTATTGAAAATGTAGACAGCTTCAAGGCTCTGGCTCCGCGCGCGCCCGAGCCGGCTCCGGCCCCGCCGCCGCCGGTTCATCACTACGATTCGTTCTGCGAGAACATCGCGCTGAAAGTGGTCTTGAAGGTGCTGCTGTCTTCGGTGGACAAGATAGTCAAGGTGCAAATCGCCAACAAGGTCGAGCAAGAGATCGCCCAGATTGAACAGCAGGTGGTGCGCGCCGGCGGCGGCCCGGTGTCGCCGGACGATCTGGCGCAAATGACGCACTATGTGCGCCGCACGGTCAACGACCTGCTGGAATAACGTCTTCCCCGGCAGGCTCACCGGCCATATTTATTCGGCGATATGAATTTTTACGCTATTTTTATATCGCCTGCTTTATGCTTGATACACTTCAATAAATTGACACATTGTCGGCAGGCATTCCGAGCAACAGCATGGTCAGAACCAAACAAATCCTGGTCGTCATTCATCTTTGCAGCTTTTTGGTCCTTCTTTACAGCCTTTCGATGATCCCGCCCCTGCTGATGGGCCTGTTGTATAAAGAAAAAAGCGCCTTCTCATTCTTCTATACCCTGGTCGTGGCCGCCACGCTCGGCGGATTGGGCTGGTTCAGCACCCGCCAGTCGAAAGTGCAGTTGCGCACTCAGGACGGCTTTCTGATCATCGTGATGTTTTGGCTGCTGTTTTCCGCGATCAGCGCCCTGCCGCTGTGGCTGGATGATACGCTGAACGTCCGGCTGGTCGACGCGATGTTTGAGGGGGTCTCCGGCATCACCACCACCGGCGCCTCGGTACTGAATGACGTCTCGAACGTACCCAAATCGGTCCTCTACTACCGTTCCCAGCTCAATTTTATCGGCGGCCTCGGGGTTATCGTGTTGGCGGTCGCCGTGCTGCCGCTGCTGGGCATCGGCGGCGCCAAACTTTACCAGTCGGAAATGCCCGGCCCGTTCAAGGAGGAACGCCTGACGCCACGCCTGGCCGATACCTCGAAAAACCTGTGGTTGATCTACCTTGGGCTGGGGTTGGCCTGTACCGTCGCCTTTCGTCTGGCGGGCATGCCGTGGTTCGATGCGTTATGCCACGGCATTTCCACCGTTTCGCTCGGCGGATTTTCCACCCGCAACGAAAGCCTGGGGTACTACGACAGTTCAGCAGTGGAAATGGTCGGCGGCATTTTCTCTATTCTGGCGGCGGTGAACTTCACGCTCTATTTCGTGGCCGTCGGCCGCCGCAGCCTGAAACCGCTGTACCGCAGCCCCGAGCTGCGCTTTTTCCTGTTGATTCTGGCCATCGTCGTGGCGATCGTGTGTATCGAGCTGTACCGTTCAGGCATGTACGGCGCCAAAGACGCCTTCGTGCACGGCTTTTTCCTCACCAGCTCGATGATGACCGACAACGGCCTGGCGATTGCCGATTACACCCGGATCCCGTCCCATACCATCATGCTGCTGCTGGCGGCGAGTTTCTTCGGCGGCTGCGTCGGCTCCACCTGCGGCGGCATTAAAGCACTGCGTTTTCTGATCATGTACAAGCAAAGCCGGCTCGAGATCAACCAGCTGGTCCATCCCAACGCCATGTATACCATCAAGGTCGGCAATGCACCGATCCAGGATCGAACGCTGCGCTCCGTTTGGAGCTTCTTCTTTCTCTATGTGCTGTTCACCTGCTTGTTTATCTGGCTGCTGAATCTGATGGGCTATGATCTGGTCACCGCCTTCGCCACCGTCGCCGCCTGCATCAACAATATGGGGCTGGGGTACGGAGAAACCGCCGCCGGTTTCGGCACGTTGAACGATGCGGCGAAATGGCTGATGTGCGCCGCCATGCTGCTCGGCCGCCTCGAGATCTATCCGATGCTGATCCTTTGTTCACGCGCATTTTGGCGTTTTTGATCGGCCAAGCGGCGTGTAAGGCGCCGTTCCGCTCTGCTAACGCTGACACATTCGCAACATGAATATGTTGCATTGTTGTATTCGTTTCACTGCGATAAGTTTAATTTACTGTAAATATATACAGTATTTTTTAACTTATTGAGGATATGAATATGCGCTTTAACAACAAGATGTTGGCCCTGGCCGCCCTGCTGTTCGCCGTACAGGCGTCGGCCGACACGCTCGAATCCATCGACAACTGCGCGGTCGGCTGCCCGACCGGCGGCAGCAGCAACGTGTCGATCGTGCGTCATGCTTATACGTTGAACAACAACAGCACCACCAAGTTCGCCAACTGGGTGGCCTATCACATCACCAAAGACACGCCGGCCAGCGGCAAGACGCGCAACTGGAAAACCGACCCGGCGCTCAATCCGGCGGATACCCTGGCGCCCGCCGATTACACCGGTGCCAATGCGGCGTTGAAGGTCGATCGCGGCCATCAGGCGCCGTTGGCCTCGCTGGCGGGCGTTTCCGACTGGGAATCGCTGAACTACCTGTCCAACATCACGCCGCAAAAGTCCGATCTTAACCAGGGCGCCTGGGCGCGGCTGGAAGATCAGGAACGCAAGCTGATCGATCGCGCCGATATCTCCTCGGTCTATACCGTGACCGGGCCGCTGTATGAACGCGATATGGGCAAACTGCCGGGCACCCAGAAAGCGCACACCATCCCCAGCGCCTACTGGAAGGTGATTTTCATCAACAACAGCCCGGCGGTAAACCACTATGCCGCCTTCCTGTTCGATCAGAACACGCCGAAGGGCGCCGATTTCTGCCAATTCCGCGTGACGGTGGACGAGATCGAGAAGCGTACCGGCCTGATCATCTGGGCCGGTCTGCCGGACGACGTACAGGCCTCGCTGAAGAGCAAGCCCGGCGTCCTGCCGGAGCTGATGGGCTGCAAAAACTGACGAAAAAACCCGCCTCGGCGGGTTTATTTTTCATTCGGGCGCCGGCGGTTTATTCCGTCAGCGCCTTTTGCGCGGCGGCCAACTCACGCTGCCGGGGCGACGCCACCGCGTGATCGCGCGCCAACAGTGTGTACACCGTCGGCAGCACAAACAGGGTGAACAGCGTGCCCACCAGCATGCCGGACACGATCACCAGCCCCAGACCGAAGCGGCTGGCGGCGCCGGCGCCGCTGGCGAACAGCAGCGGGATCAAGCCGAACACCATCGCCCCGGTGGTCATCAGCACCGGCCGCAGGCGAATTTGCGCCGCCTGCAAAATCGCGGCGCGCCGCGTCAACCCCTGATGCATCTGCAGTTCGTTGGCGAACTCCACCATCAGAATACCGTGCTTGCTAATCAGCCCGATCAGGGTCACCAGCCCGACCTGGGTATAAATATTCATCGTGGCGTAACCCAGCGCCAGCGGCAATAAGGCGCCGCAGATCGACAGCGGCACGGTGATGAGGATGATCAGCGGATCCTTCAGGCTCTCATACTGCGCCGCCAGCACCAGGTAGATGATCACCAACGCCGCCAAGAACGCGAACGCCAGCGCGCTGCCTTCCTGGGTATATTGGCGCGAATCCCCCTGCCAGTCGTGGCTAAATTCGGCCGGCAGCGCATTGGCCTGCCGCTCGAGGAAGGCGACCGCTTCGCCCATCGAAACGCCGGGGGCGGGGATGGCCTGCAGGGTGGCGGCGTTCTGCTGGTTAAACTGGGTCAGCTTGTTCGGCTCGACCTTAACGGCCACCGACACCACGGTGGAGAGCGGCACCAGCGTATTGTCCTGCGTGCGAACGTACTGCCGCGCCAGCGCCTGCGGCGTCAGCCGCTGTTCACGCAGGCTCTGCGGGATCACGTCATAGGCGCGCCCGTCCATGCCGAAGCGGTTGAGGTAGTTCTCCCCCACCAGCACCGCCAGCGATTCGCCGATGTCGCTCATGCGTATCCCGAGGCTGTTGGCCTTGGCGCGGTCGATATGCACCTCCGCCAGCGGGTTGTTGTAGTCCAGATCGCTGTCCACCACCATAAACAGGCCGCTGTTTCTGGCATTCTGCTTCACCTCTTCCAGGGTGCGATACAGCTGCGGGTAGTCCTGCGGCGTGCGCAGCACCATCTGCACCGGCAGCCCGCCGGTGGAGCCCGGCAGCGCGGGCAGTTGGAAGGCGAAAATGCTGGTGCCTTCGACGTCGTTCACCGCCCGTTGCAGATCGGCCTGCACCGTCGACGCCGAGCGCTGGCGCGCCTGCCACAGCGTCAGGTTGATGCCGCCGATGCCGGACGCGGTGCCGTCGCTGCCGTTGATGATCCAGCGGCTTTCGGTTTCCGGCATGCGGTTGTAAACCTCGTCCAGCTTGTACGCAAAACGCTCGACATAGTTCAGGTTGGCGTGCTGTGGCGCCTTGATGGCGGTCAGTACGATGGCCTGATCCTCGGTCGGCGCCAGCTCGCGCTGCGGCATCAGGTACAGCAGCGGCAGGCTGATCATCACCAGCAGAGCCAGCACGCCGGTCACCCAACGGTGGTGCAGCGAGAAATCCAGCGCGCGCGCATAGCGCCGCGTCAGGCCGCCGAAGAACCACTCGGCGGCGCGCGCCACGCGCCCTTCGCTCTGTTTGGCCGGCAGTAGAAGAGAACTCATTACCGGCGACAGCGTCAGCGCGACTACGCCGGATACCACCACCGCGCCGGCTAGCGTCAGCGCGAACTCGCGAAACAGCGCGCCGGTCAGCCCGCCCATCAGGCCGATCGGCGCGTAGACCGCCGCCAGCGTCAGGGTCATGGCGATCACCGGCCCCGCCACTTCGCGCGCGCCGATCATCGCCGCCGCCAGCGGCGTTTTCCCCTCTTCGATATGGCGATGCACGTTCTCCACCACCACAATGGCGTCGTCCACCACCAGACCGATCGCCAAAACCATCGCCAGCAGCGTCAGCAAATTGACGCTGAAGCCGAAGGCCAGCATCAGCCCGGCGGCGCCAAGGATCGACAGCGGAATGGTCACCACCGGGATCAGCACGGTGCGCAGCGATCCCAGACACAGGTAGATCACCGCCACCACGATCGCCAGCGCTTCGAGCAGGGTATGCACCACTTCATCGATCGAGGCCTGGATAAAGCGTGCGGTTTCGAACGCCAGCGCCATCTTCACGCCCGGCGGCTGCATCTTGTCAATTGCCGGCATCAGGTGACGAATGCCGTCGACGATCACCAGCGGGTTGCCGGTCGGCGTGGGGAAGACGCCGAGAAACACCGCCGGTTCGCCATCCATCAGCGCGCTGGTTTCCGTGGCTGCGGCGCCCAGCTCCACGGTGCCGACGTCTTTCAGGCGCACCAGGCCGTTGCCGTCGTTGCGCACCACCAGGTTACGGAACTCCTCCACGCTGGTGAGATCGGTATTCACCCGCACGTTGGCAACCACATACTGCCCTTTCACCTTGCCCGGCGCCGCCTGGTAATTGTTGCGCCGCACCGCGTCGGCCACGTCGGCGGCGGTCAGGCCGCGGCCGGCCAGCCGATCGCTGTCCAGCCACAGGCGCATCGCCATTTTTTGCCCGCCGAACACTTCCACCTTGGCGACGCCGTCGATAGTGGTGAACATCGGCTCCACCACCCGCGTCAGGTATTCGCTCAGCGCCGGCGTGGACAGCGTTTTACTGGAAAAGCCGACATAGGCGACGGCGGTAGCTTCACCGGCGGAGCGCTCAATCACCGGATCGTAAGCCTGCTCCGGCAGCTTATAGCGCACCTGGTTGACCTTGGCCATCACTTCAGTCAAGGCCTGGGTCGAATCGCGGTTCAGCGCCATGCGCACCGTCACCACGCTGCGCCCCTGCACCGACGAGGATGAAAGGTAGTCAACGCCCTCGACGGACGACACCGCCTGGGCGATCGGCTGCGTGACAAAGCCCTGCATCAGCTCGGACGACGCACCGGGATAGTCGGTGCTGATGGTGATGGTGGAGTTTTCCAACAGCGGGTATTGACGGATCGGCAGTTGGCTGAGCGCCAGCGCGCCGAACAGCAGGATCAGGGTGCTGACCACCAGCGCCAGCACCGGCCGGCGCACGAACAGATCGGTAAATGTCATCGGTCTCTCCTCAAGAACCAGCCTGGGCGGCGTTCAACGTATCCTGCGCCACCGGCTCGGCCGCCATGCCGTCGCTCAGCTTGAGCTGGCCCGAGGTCACCACCCGATCGCCTTCCTGCAGGCCGCTGACGATCTCGACGCGCCCGTCGTTGCGCTCACCCACGGCGACCGAAACGCGTTTGACCGTCATGCCCTTTTCACCCTGCTGCGCCAGGAACACGGTATCGCCGTAGGCCGTGTAGGTCAGCGCCGTTTCCGGCACCGTCAACACCGCCACGCGCTGCTGCTGCGTGACGCGAATGCCGGCGTACATGCCGGCCTTCAGCAACCCCTGGCGGTTGGTCAACGTCGCCTGCACCTGCACGGTGCGGGATTTGCCGATCATCGGGTCGATAGCGGTAATGGCGGCAGGGAAAGCGCGATCGGGATACGCCCCAACCTGCACCGACACCGCCTGCCCCAGCGCCAGCCCGGCGCTGCTTTGTTCGTCCAGCGAGAAGTTGACGCGCAGCGTATCGGCGTCCACCAGGTTCGCCACCGCGTCGGCGGCGTTGAGGTATTGCCCTTCATGCACGCGGCGAATGCCGATGGTGCCGGCGAACGGCGCGCGGATCGCCTTTTGCGCGATTTTGGCCTGCGTTTCCTGCACCGCACCGAGCGCCATATCCCGTTCGGCCAGCGCATCGTCCAGCTGTTGCCGCGCGGTGGCGTTGAGGTTCATCAGCTTGCGCATGCGCGCCAACAGCAGATCGGCATTGCGCAATTGCGCCTGCAGGCGCACCAGCTCAGCCTGCTCGACCGCATCGTTGAGCTGCACCAGCAGTTGCCCCTGCCGCACCGTTTGGCCGGATTCGAACAGAATGCGCGTGATGCGGCCGCTGGTCTCCGCCGCCACAGCCACCTGGCTGGCCGCCTCCAGCTCGCCCACGCCGGCGTAACTGCGCGCCGCCTGTTCACGCAGGGCGGGCGCCAGCGCCACTTTCACCGGCGGATAGGCCGGCGCGCCTTCGTTTTGCCGCGCGGTGGATCGCATCGCAACGGCGGCGACGGCGAGCGCCGCCAGCAGCGCGGCAATAATGAGGTATCGTTTCATCATGTAACGGTTTCTTCCTGATTTTACAGCCAAAGCCATCCTTCCCCCGACGCAGCGCAGGCAGGTGACGAGAGATGCCGGTTGCCAAGCCTGGCTGGCTGCACTATAAAACCTCAGGTTAACTTGAGGTCAAGCTGAGGAACGTGGAATGACAAGAAATGAACCGATTGACACCTATCGGCTATTGACCGTGGGGGAAGTGGCGAAGCGCAGCGGCGTGACGGTATCCGCGCTGCACTTTTACGAAAGCAAGGGGCTGATTCAGGCAACGCGCAACGCCGGTAACCAGCGCCGCTACACGCCGGTGGTGTTGCGCTACATCGCGGTGATCAAAATCGCGCAAAGCGCGGGCATTCCGCTGGAGGAGATCCGCGCCACGCTGGGCCGCTTTCCTGCCGGCAGCAAGCTGACCGCCGAACAATGGGGAATTTTGTCCTCCGCCTGGCGCAAAACGCTGGATGAGCGCATTCAGCGGCTGACGGTGCTGCGCGACCATCTCGACAGCTGCATCGGCTGCGGCTGCCTGTCGCTCACCGACTGCCCGCTGCGCAACCCAAACGATATTTTGGGCCAACAGGGCGCCGGCGCGCATATTTTCGAACGCCCAGGCTAACACGGGTGAACAGGTGTTCTTCCTGCGGCCCAACGCTCCCTGTGGGATAGCGATTAAACTCGCTCATCCGCAGCCAAAATGAACTGATGAAAACGTTCAATCTCCAGCTTACGCATGGCATTCATTTTATGTTGGCTGACGGTTTTCTCGGAAATGCCTAATGCTTTGGCAATACGAGTATTGGGTTTTCCCGCCAACAGCATGGCCAATACCGCAATCTCTCTCGACGACAGACGCTGCCCTTTGGCGCTTGCAACAAACGACGTGATGGCCTCCGTGAACGCGACCAACCCGATGTTTTTTTTTAGGCAATTAAAATTCGAGAGGCGCGGCGTTTCCACACCGGTCAGCACGATAGCATGGTCAGGTCTGTCTATAATATGCGACAAAAAATTCATAATCCGGCAGATAGAAGAAAAAGAAACAATAACCATATCCGCATGACAATAAACGGCATGCATTCTACCACCGGCGGGTGAATAGAGATTAATGACCTCAATACCCTCAAAAGGTATCAAGAGCTGCGACATCCCATAAAATAAATAGTAATCGTCGGAAAAAATAGCCACTTGCATAAAGTCATTCCGTTGCCATTCGTGATGGGCCGTTTTTTAGACAGCCCATGAAAGCGATGTTAGTTAATCGGTGTTGGTTAACTTACTTCAGAGAAGTACATAATGAGCTCAACAACCCGGACAACGATGAAAGATAAAAATCATCCAGATACATAACACCTTCTTCACTGTATTTTACATTATTCTCTAAAATTTCATGAATACCCTCTACCGCACATACGGCATCCTTCCAGACGACACGCTGGCCAAATGGCGAAATACCTAGATATTGCGCATTCTGGCGGAATCCAACGACGAAATCGTGCAGTATATCGAGAATGATCAGCACCTCCCCCCTACTTATACTTTGTTTTAATTGGACTTTATCAAAAAATACGCGAAGTGTGTTCTGTAAGGAGAATAGGTTTTTGAACAAACCTCCGGCGATGTCCTTCGGTGTTTTCACACTGGTTGATATGACAAAAGGAAGTTCACCGTGCTGCGAAATATATTGATAGAGTCCATTTATCGCCGTCGTCGGTTTAATATCCAAACCGCGAAGAATTACGTCAACCTCATCTTTTAGCGACTTTTCCACCTTAACACCGATCTGGATTTGTTCCGTCATACAGTTCATCCTCAACATAGAGATCCTGATTAAAAACCAATATTATTCAAATAATAATATTTGCCATCAATTACCATGTTAAGATTTTTCTTATTCGTATCAACCTGTTTTTTATTATTAAAAATAACAGAAGATTTATTTATATATAATATTAAGCGTGGCGGATGTGTTAATCGTCCCGCTGCTCAGGGTAACCTTGTCGTAAGGATAATAATAGGCCGCCATGCCGATGGAAAATTGCGCATCTAACGCATTACCGACGCCAACATGAAATAATGATGTCGCCGAGCCTTGTACCGTGTTGGAAAGCGCTAACATAACGGGCGCATCTGGTGTTTTAGCATTCACCAGTCGAATACCTACACCTCTCGCCGCCCCAGCACTCTTATCAATCAAAACTGAATTATCCGATGACAGCAGGTTGTTGCTGGATAAAAACATATTGATATCACGATCGGTCTTCCCGTCATTTTGTCGATTCTGACAGCTGAAATTGAGCGTAAAAGGCGTCAGCCCATTTTGCACGCCCTGAGTTATCTGGGACACTCCCAGCGTCGGCAGTTTCACCGCCAAGCCGGCGTTGTCGAAAGAACAGGTCGTCATTTTAGGCGCATATTTGATAGTCATCGGCTGCCCGTACATGTCGCGCTGATCGTAAGGCCAGTTGAAACCGTTGAGCAGCCAGGTCAAAATCTTCAGCAACTGCTTGGCCGGCCATAAAATGATCTCCAGCAACGACATTCCGCTCAGATCGGTCACGAACATCACGTCCTTAAGGCTGACGGTATCGCCGGGTATCGATGTGCCTGTCTTGCTGACCAGACTGAAGCGAATATTCATCGGCTCATTCAATTCCGAGGCGTTGTGCGTTCCCCAGCCACTGAGTTTCTTGTTAGCGACATCGTTGATTATCTCTGCGCGCACCCAATACTTTCCATTACTGAACCCCAGAATGGTCGCTTTCGAGCTATCGGTTGACAGGATCCGGGTATAGCCGAATTCGCTGCTTGAGGTTGAACAGCTAAATGAACCACTGTATTGCGTATAAAAACTGCCTTCCCAGACCGGTGTCTTGGCGCTGAGCTTATCTGACAAGTCGACGTAGATAGGCGGCGCATATTGGATGCCGTTGCCGTAACATGAAGCGTAACTGTAACCGCTGAACACTAAGGACAGCGTCAGTGCGAGTATCCTGAGCATGGTGTAATTATCCTTTTATCGACAAATGTTGGCTGCGCTGTCCATCGAGATTTGCGGGCGTTCAATCTTGCAGATACCGTCATTCAGCCTGACTTCCAGCGACGTGGGTTGCTGTTCCACACGCAGATACAGGACGCTGGCCTGCCCGACGAAGCCAATGGCATGTCCGCTTTGATCCGCCACCTCCGCACCAAATGGCAAGGGGACATCGCCATGTTTAAAGGCGCGAAGCGTATAAGGCCGACGCTGATCGGTTTCGAATCTCAAATAGTTGACGGCGCCGGCATAAGGCACGCTGTTGGCGATATTGCCGACGATCTCCGCCCCGGAGCTATTGCCGGAATCCGACAACGTTACGGAGTTTTGCCGGTAAGGCGTCGCGTACGGCACCAAAGCCAATCCCTCGTCGTTAGTGACAATACTTTCGTCACCGTTCACCATCAGCCCTTTGGCTTTAGGCGCGTCCACCACCATCATGGTGTTACCCATTTCGTTTGACGCCAGCAAATGCCAAGGGATCGCCACCAGGCTGCCGCGGGCGCTCATACCCAATTGTCGATAGTCAGAGGATTCGCTGTAGGAGCCGCCGACGGTCGTCGCGTTGGTGCGATAGGCAGCATTCACACTCGCCATGCTGTTGCCACCGCTTTGATTACTGCCGGCAAGCGCATAACTCAGTCGGTTCGATTCCAGCGCATTACCGCTCAGGCTCAGCGTGCTTTGTTGATAATGTGAATCGGTAGCCGACAAGCCGGTGCTGAGATAGGCATTATTGTCGAATATCGACAGCGGCACGCTTAGCGAAAGATAAAATCGCGTCTCCTCTTTTCGATCGGAGTTTCTTACCCTGCTGGCGGAAACGTTATAGCTGATACGTTCAAAGGCGTTTGAATACCCCAGTTGATATTCCCGGCTTTTATTAGTATCCGACCAGTAATCACGCTGGGTGCCGGAAAAATACAGCGTTCCCCATCCCTCACCGAGCCGTTGATTAAGGTTCAGATTGAAGGTATTGCGCGGACGAGCGGCGCGAACGGCATCCCAAGTATTCAAATCCAGCGGTGTAAGCTCATCGTCATCTTGGCTGTTCCAGTAGTCATGGAAGCGTTTGTCGCGTTCTCGGTAACCTTGATGGGTATAGATGGCATCGTTGAAACTGTAATAACCTTTAGTCGAATAACGGTAAGCGGCCAGCGTGAAGTTGGTCGCGGTGGCATCCAGAAATTTGCTGTAGGCAATGCGGAAACTCTGCCCATCCTCTGTGCGATCCTGCAAAGACGTCGAGGCTTGAGTCACATCGACGGATACCGCGCCGATCGGCAAGTTCCAGCCACTGCCGAGCAGCCAGGCGCGGTAATCCTCACTGAGGATCGTGCCGGCATAACCGGTGACCAGATTATTGAATCCATACTGCAGCGTGCCCTGAACGAAAGCAGGAGAGTAGTCGGTATTTGCCTGATTGACTTTACCGGCAACCAGGCCGTATTTGCTGACGCCCTGCTTCAACATATTGGGTACGGCGGAAAACGGCACGGTAAAGGACTGCTCTCGCCCGTTAGCTTCCTTGACCACCACCAGCAGATCACCCGCGGAGCCGGTAGGCAAGATGTTGTCCAACGTAAAGGCGCCCGGCGGGACGTTCTCCTGATAGATAAGGTTGCCGTTTTGTAGCACTTTCACCAAGGCGTTGCTCTGTGCGACACCCCGCACTATCGGAGAAAACCCCTGCTGTGAATTGGGTCGCATATTGATGTCAGACGCTAAGGCGCCGCCCCGAACCCGGATAGAGTCGAACAAATCGCCCGGCGAGTAAAAATCGCCCATGGTCAAGTTTGATTTGATGGCAGCGAAGCCACGCTGCACATAGCGAGTATTATTTTGCCAATCGCTACCTTGCCGAGAACTGCTACGGAAATTGCTGCTGTCTCTGAATTGCCAGCCCGCAAGGTTGAATCCAGACTCCAGGCCGGTATAAAAATCGTCCGCAGACGCTTGATCGCCCTGCAACGATTGCACGTGGTAATAGGTCGCGTTATAAGCCAACAACAGCGCCGGTACGCCACGATCCCAAAACTTGGCATCAACATAGCCGGCTTCTGCGCGAATGACTCGCGACTGGGGCACTGTCAACTTCAGGCTAAGCGTTGCCACTTCAAAATCGAAACGCCCCCCTTGCACCAACTTATCAATGGGAATAAGGTCGTTGTCCACAACGGCGGGCAATGCGTCCAGATCGATGCCCAATAAAGCGGCATCGCGACCGGCAATGCGGATATCGCCTTGGTGCTCGCCGAACAGCAACGAGAATCGGCCTTTCCAGCTTTGGTTGACATAAACGTCGACAGTCTGGGTTCCCGCCGGCATATCATTGTTGAGGTAAAAGCGCGACAGGTCTGACTCGCGGGATGCCCCTGCCAATAAAGAGGTGTCAAATTTCATTGCCGATGCTTTATTCGGCGAGATGAATGCAGATACGGTCAGTATCGAAAGCAATTTTATTTTAAGCTTCATTGCTATTATTCACGTTAGCGGGCAGTAATGGCTTTGGATTTATAAGCCCCCAGGTCATCGATATACAGCAGGGTATAAGGGACGTTTCGGCTCACTCCAGACTTCGTCGCGGCAAATAGGCTGGAAAATGGCGCGACCATCACTGAATCGACCAACAGGTTTTTCTTGCCCTTCCGATCAACATTGGCCAACGTAAAAAAATAAGGGCTTTTGTTGATAACCTTAAATCCCGCTCCTGCCGCCTGTAACTCAATAAAATCCGTAATGGCATTAGCGTTGCTGCTTAACCCTGCCGGACGATAAAATAACTTGATACGCGATTTTATGGCTAACTGCAGCGTATTGACCCCCTGCAAATTCTCCGGCGTAGGTGGAATATCTAACACATTCAAATAAAATACAGACTCACGATCGCCAGGAAGCGCGGCACCCATTTTCTGTATGCGCAATTGCTGGCCATTATTTCCAGCCACTTTCACCACCGGTGGAGATAACAAGAACGGTACGTTTGCCGTCTCAGGCGTCGAGTTTATATCACCGTCATCAATCCATGCCTGCACGAGCGCCGGATCGTTACCGTTGTTCACCAACTGAACGATAACATCTTTGTTTTTTTCGGGATAAATAACACGTGTTCCATTAATTACAATATTGGCATCGGCGAAAAAGCTGCTGAAAAATAGCCCAACAAAGATTAAGCATTGTTTCATAGTCACCTCAGAAGCCAGGCCTCTGGCACAGGCCTGGCTTAATTGCGATTACAGGTAAGAAATGGTGTAAGTCACGTTGGAGCTCAATTCCCCTACTTTCGCCGCAGTCACATTGGTCTTGTAGTAATAGACGTCCAGCGTCAGCGTTTCGGCATCTGGCGCCGTTTTATCGCCTTTGATCTTGGTGACATAAGGTACGTTCAACGGAATCGGCGTGGATGAACCCGGCTCGGCAAGAGAGAAACCGACGTTTTTCGCTACGGCGGCGTCGCTTTCATTAACAGAGCTGTTTAACAGATATTTTCCGTCGGTAGAGATATTATTCGCCGAAGAGAAGTAGATCTTCAGCTTCGAATCCGCTTCCGATGCCGCCGGCTTACAGCCGGAGAACGTCAATGAGAAAGTTTTCTTGTTTTTGGGTATTGGCCCGACGACGGTGCCCGCATCAGTGACGGAAATAGGGCTGAGCGCAACGGTAAAGTCAGCGCTTTTTCCACCGTTGATGGTACAAGTGGTATCCGTCACGGCACCGCTAAACGAAATAACGCCACCGGCAGAATTATCTGCCGCCGTTGCGCTCACAGAAGTTAACGCGGCAGCCAATACCGCCAAAGAGATACCTTGCTTAATCATAATAAACTCCATTACTTTCTTCGCTGAAAGAGCATATATAAAACGACCTATACCATTAAACCGTTCAGAGGCTAACGAAGCTTAGACAATAGCAGAGCATTGACAGCATCCTGCCATCTCAAAGTTTATATTTGAAGGTATATGCTTATATATATCCAAGTGTATTTAAAAATATATCCAGCAATGGGAAAAATCTCATTCATCGCCAGACGCAGAACATATTAATTCCAAAGGCAAAAAGATTGCAACATCGAATCAAATAATTTTCACAACAATAAAAAAATGAATCAGGCAATAGATGGGAAGCTACGCATCATAAAAGAGTGGGCATGGTATGCATGCATACTACTCAGGTTAAATGAGTACACCCATTTTTTCATGAAGTATGATGTGAGATAAAAACAAAAAACCATTGAAAATAAAAAGAAAAATACACAGGAGAAAATCTTAAATTTCTTAATTAACCCTCTTAGCGCCCACGCAGGGTTAGCTTATTTCTACCTTAAAAATTATCTGGCCTACCGATATAGGAGTAGGACAAAAACGCGATACCATCTACGTTTGGGTATCTATACATATCAAGAATAATCCCCATTATTCCCTCTATCAGCCGATGAGGCTAAACGCGTCAGACTGAAATATATCTTTTGTTATAAATACAAAGCCATCTTTGAAGTATATTTTTTAATATACCGAGAGATAAATCACGCCAATAAAACGCTATAGGGGCTGATCAATGCTGGGTAGAGAAAAACTCAGAAAGAGAAAGGGCAGGAATAAAAAACCCGAACGCACTGGCTCGGGTTTATAGAAAGACAGGCATTTGACGCTCAGAGCTGTTTTTCAGCCCGAACGATGCCATGGTTTTTCATCACCTCTTCCATGGTGAGGTTCTCATCATACGGCTTATCGTCCACCACGACGTCTTGCGGGCGCACATAGGGTTTGGTCGCGCGTTTGAACATCCACCACCACACGAACACCAGGAAAGCGCCGGACTTCAAAAATATCATGGTCCATAGGGCGACTTGATACCAGTTCATCTCTGTCTCCATAAGAGCATTAAGCGAAATTGATAAGGTGGCGTTGATTATCACCCCGGCGGCGCCTGGCAGCAGCAGGCATCCGGGCAGCCAACCTTGATGACCGCATAATCTCACCGATGCGTGGCCCTTATCAATAGCCGATCGCGTTTCCTGCAAAAGCGCCCCAGTTTCTGAGCACGCAAAAGCAAAAAACCCCGTGCTCAGAGAGCACGGGGTCAGAATGTATGGCGGAGGAGCAGAGATTCGAACTCTGGAACGGTTTCCCGTCGACGGTTTTCAAGACCGTTGCCTTCAGCCACTCGGCCACCCCTCCGCAACGACGCGCACTATAAACAGACCTCATTCGCTTGTAAAGCCCAAGCGCGTTCAACCGCGCGAAAAATCGGCGAAGGCGCAGCAAACGGCGAACAAACGCGCACCTCCCCCCGCTGTTGCCGTAATGATAACTAAGGGTAAAGATTGGTAAACAAACTTTAATCAAGCGCTTGCGCTGCCTATTATCGGGATTATTTTGTGATGGCTTGATAAGAGAGAGCATTATGGACCGCATTGTCGTCTCATCTTCTTCGCGCGACTCGCTGCTCAGCACGCATAAAGTCCTGCGCAACACCTATTTCCTGTTATCCCTGACCCTGGCCTTCTCAGCCCTGACCGCAACCGCCAGCACGATGCTGGGTCTGCCGGCTCCGGGTCTGCTGCTGATGCTGGTCGGTTTCTATGGCCTGATGTTCCTGACCCATAAACTGGCCAACAGCCCGGCGGGCATTCTGGCGGCGTTCGCGCTGACCGGTTTCATGGGATACGCCCTTGGCCCAATCCTCAGCTCGTTCCTGAACGCCGGCGCGGGCGACCTGATCATGCTGGCGCTGGGCGGTACCGCAGCCGTCTTCTTCTGCTGCTCGGCGTACGTGCTGACCACCCGTAAAGACATGTCGTTCCTGTCCGGCATGATGATGGCCGGTTTTGTGGTGCTGCTGGTGGCGGTGATCGCCAACCTGTTCCTGCAGATCCCTGCCCTGCACCTGGCTATCAGCGCGCTGTTCATCCTGTTCTCTGCCGGCGCGATCCTGTGGGAAACCAGCAACATCATTCACGGCGGCGAGACCAACTACATTCGCGCCACCGTTAGCCTGTACGTGTCGCTCTACAACATGTTCATCAGCCTGTTGAGCATTCTGGGCTTCGCCCGCAGCAACTGATCGCACGTTACGCATGCCTTCCTGGCCCCGCTCCGGCGGGGCTTTGTTTTTTGCGGCCGAAAAAATTTGCTAAACTGGCGGCCGTTCCGAATTATCCGTTATCGAGGCAGTATGTTGGAGTTTGAAGGTCAGGTTATCGACACTGACGCGCAGGGCTATCTGAAAAACAGCGCCGACTGGCATGAAGGACTGGCGCCACTGCTGGCGGCACAGGAAGAGATCGTGCTCACCGAAGCACACTGGGAAGTGGTGCGCTTCGTGCGCAACTTCTATCAGGAATTTAACACCTCCCCGGCGATTCGCATGCTGGTCAAGGCCATGGCGCAAAAATACGGCGAAGAAAAAGGCAACAGCCGCTATCTGTATCGCCTGTTCCCGAAGGGGCCGGCTAAACAAGCCACCAAGATCGCCGGATTGCCGAAACCGGTAAAATGCATCTGACCGCTCCGCCCGCAGCGCCGCTGCAGCCCGGCATTCAATAGCGAATGCCAAACCCGGCGTAATCGACCACGCCCTGCGGCTCCACCAGCACGCGTTCGACGCGCGCGCTGCGCGGGCCGCCCTGTTTCAACCACGCCACCAGCTTGTCTACCTGCGCCTGCGTGCCGCAGGCCACCACCTGAACGCTGCCGTCATCAAGGTTACGCGCATAGCCGGTCACCCCCAGCGCCTCGGCCTGCCGCCGTGTGGAATAGCGGAACCCGACCCCCTGCACCACGCCATACACATACGCAGCTATGCAAACTTGTGTCATAATCGCCCCCTTATTCAGTTTTCGTTATGGCATTGCCGTGCTTTTGCACCGCCGTGTCACTCTTTTTCTCCTAGCTGGCAGCATTATTAATTATGACCGTACGCCTGTTTCTCGCCAAAGGACGTGAAAAGTCCTTACTCCGTCGCCACCCTTGGGTGTTCTCCGGCGCCGTTCAACGCGTTGAGGGCAAAGCCCACTCCGGTGAAACCATCGATATTCTCGACAGCCAGGGAAAATGGCTGGCGCGCGGCGCCTATTCGCCCGACTCGCAGATCCGCGCACGCGTCTGGACCTTCCAGCCAGATGAAGAGATTAACATCGATTTCTTCATCCGCCGCCTGCAGCAAGCGCAAAGCTGGCGCGATTGGGTCGCGCAGCGCGACGGTCTGGACGGATACCGCCTGATCGCCGGCGAGTCCGACGGCCTGCCGGGCATCACTATCGATCGTTTCCAGAATTTCCTGGTGCTGCAGCTGCTGTCCGCCGGTGCCGAATACCAGCGCCCGGCCCTGCTTTCCGCCCTGCAACATTGCTACCCGGAATGTTCGATCTACGATCGCTCCGACGTTGCGGTGCGCAAAAAAGAAGGCCTGCCGCTGGCACAGGGCCCGGTGCTGGGCGATCTGCCGCCGGAACTGCTGCCGATCACCGAACACGGCATGAAGCTGCTGGTGGATATTCAGCAGGGGCACAAGACCGGTTTCTACCTCGACCAGCGCGACAGCCGCCTGGCGGCGCGCAATTACTCCGCCGGCCGTCGGGTGCTGAACTGCTTCTCCTACACCGGCGCCTTCGCCGTTTCCGCTCTGATGGGCGGCTGCGCGCAGGTGATCAGCGTGGATACCTCGCAGGCGGCGCTGGATATCGCCCGGCAGAACGTCGAGCTCAACAAGCTGGATCTGAGCAAAGCGGAGTTCGTCCGCGATGACGTGTTCCAGCTGCTGCGCAACTACCGCACCCAGGGCGAGAAATTCGATCTGATCATCATGGATCCGCCGAAGTTCGTCGAGAACAAAAACCAGCTGGCTAGCGCCTGCCGCGGCTACAAAGACATCAACATGCTGGCGCTGCAGCTGCTGAATCCGGGCGGCATTCTGCTCAGCTTCTCCTGCTCCGGCCTGATGCCGACCGACCTGTTCCAGAAAATTTTGGCCGACGCCGCTGTAGATGCCGGACGTGATGTACAATTTATAGAGCAGTTCCGGCAGGCTGCCGATCACCCGGTGATCGCCACGTATCCTGAGGGGCTGTACCTGAAAGGATTCGCTTGTCGGGTGATGTAACTTGAAATGCGCTGCCTTGCCCCCATATATGAGCAAGGCATTGTTTCTCAGGAGGTCATCATGATTGCCAGCAAATTCGGTATCGGACAACAGGTTAGGCATAAACTGCTGGGGTATTTGGGTGTCGTGATCGATATCGACCCGGAATACTCTTTGGAACAACCCAAAGCTGACGAGATAGCGGCGAACGATGAACTGCGTTCCGCCCCTTGGTACCACGTGGTGATGGAAGACGAGGAAGGCCAACCGGTACACACCTATCTGGCGGAAGCGCAGCTGGATAGCGAAGCCCAGGAGGCACACCCCGAGCAACCATCGCTGGATGAACTGGCGGAATCCATCCGCCACCAGCTACAGGCGCCACGCTTGCGCAATTGACCGCGCCAAGACCTGAGAAACCCGAGAGGGCCTGGCATCGCGCCAGGCCCTTTTTATTCAACGCTCCAGCCCCAAACGCGGAATGTCGATTTTCGGACAGCGATCCATCACCACGCGCAGCCCGGCCTGTTGCGCCAGCTCCGCCGCCTGATCGTTAATCACGCCAATCTGCAGCCACAGCGCCTTGGCGCCGATCGCTATCGCCTCTTGCGCCACGCCGTAAGCCGCCTCCGAATTGCGAAACACGTCAACCATATCCACCGGCTGCGGTATAGCGGCCAGCGTAGCGTAAACCGGCTGCCCCAGCAGCGTCTGCCCCGCCAGTTTTGGGCTGACCGGGATCACCTGGTAGCCTTGCGCCAACAGATATGCCATCACCCCATAGCTGGGCCGCGACGGGTTATCGCTGGCACCGACCAGCGCGATAGTTTTCACCTGCTGCAACAGCTCGATAATCTCTTGATCTTGCATCTTTCAACTCCCGTTTATCACTCCACCACTCTCCGCTTCGAGTGTAACCGATCGGCACCCGCTCGGCTAAACGCAACGCGAGGGAAACTTCAGCACAATCTTATGGTCAGAGGCTGTCGCGGTTCAGCTGCCCATGGTCGTGTCTAATCGCGATAAAATATGTAAAAATGTGAACATAACGCCCGATTGAAAAATTTTGACACAACCTGTGCCGTGTTCAACACTTAGAGCTACGTCACTTTATAAGGAGATAATGATGAAATTTGGTCTGGTGGTTGCGGCGTTGCTCAGCATCAGCATGCCTGCCGCGGCTACGACCCTGAAACTCTCCCCGGACATCGACCTGCTGGTGGTCGACGGCAAGAAAATGACAGGTTCGTTGTTAAAAGGCGCCGACAGTCTTGAACTGGATGGCGGACAGCACCAGCTGCTGTTTAAAGTGACCAAAAACGTCCGCGCCGGCCAGCATACGCAGGCCTATGCTTCCCTGCCGCTGGTTGCCTCCTTCAATACGCAAAAGATCAGCCAGGTGGCGATCGAACTGCCGCGCATCGAGAACGATCGCGATGCGCAACGCTTTGACAAGACGCTGAATTATCTGGTGGTCGATAAAGACGGCAACGCCCTGCCGTTCCGGCATGACGTGCTGCATCCCGACAGCGTCACCTTCAATGCCGATTTGGAAAAGGTGATGACGGATTACAACCGCCAGAATCGCTCCGCCTCCGTCGCGTCCTTCGTTCAGGCGAACGCCGGTAATCCCTCAACGCCCTCGCTGGCCGGCACGCCGCTGAACGCTCCAACGGTCACGCTGAAAGGGGAAAACGTGTCGGAACAGATGCTGCAATATTGGTTCCAGCAAGCCGACAAGGAAACACAGAAGCGTTTTCTGCGGTGGGCCAATAAACAACCGGTTCGCTGATACTTCCCGGCGTCTTTCCCCGCAAAGGCGCCTTTTCTTTGCATTTTCAAGCGCAAACGCTAGGCAGTGAAAAACAGTTTCAGTAATCTGTCGCACATCCCCGATTAGCGAAGGACACCGAGATGGAATTGACCACCCGCACTATCGCCGCGCGCAAACACATTGCGCTGGTGGCGCACGATCACCGCAAACAGGCCCTGTTGGAGTGGGTAGAGAGCCACAAGACCATTCTTGCGCAGCATCAGCTTTACGCCACCGGCACTACCGGTAATCTGATCCAGCGCGCCAGCGGCATTCCCGTCGCCAGCATGCTGAGTGGCCCGATGGGCGGCGATCAGCAAGTTGGCGCACTGATTGCGGAAGGCAAGATAGACATGCTGATCTTCTTCTGGGACCCGCTGAACGCGGTGCCGCACGATCCTGACGTGAAGGCGCTACTGCGGTTGGCGACAGTATGGAATATTCCGGTGGCCACCAACCGCTCGACCGCCGACTTCCTGATCGACTCTCCGTTGTTCAAAAGCGAGGTGGAGATCGCCATCCCCGACTATCAGCGCTACCTGCAAGACCGCCTGAAATAGTCCTCGCGGCCTGGCTGCCGCCAGGCCTGATGCCTACGGTTTTTTCTGCACCGGTACGCCAAGATCTTGCAGCTGTTCGACGAACACCGAAGGGCGTTCACGATCCTGCAACAGCCAGACCTGGTGTTTGGCGCGAGTCAATGCGACATACAGCAGGCGGCGCTCTTCGGCATCCGGAAAATCCTCCGGCTGTGGCAGCAGCACCTCTTCCAACACCGACTCGCGCGCCACGGCCGGGAAACCGTCACGCCCGTCATGCAAACCGGCGATGATGACGTATTCCGCCTGCTGCCCCTTGCTGGCGTGGATGGTCATAAACTCCAGATCCAGTTTGGGCCAGCGGGTGGCCGCTTTCGCCAGCGCTTCCGGTTTCAGATGATGGTAGCGCGCCAGTACCAGAATACGCTCGTCCGGCTTGGCATAGCCGCTCAGTTTATCCAGCAAGGGCTCCAGCTGCTCGTGCGGCAGGATCGCCACCGACTTTTTATTGCCCTTGCTCAGGCTGTTGAGCGGTTTTTTCAACTGGTGCGGGTTCTGCTGCACGAACCGGTTGGCTACCTCACCGATACGTTCATTAAAGCGATAAGTGGTGTCCAGCGCGCACTGCGCCCCTTCACCGAAGTGAGTGGTGAACGCCGTGGTTAACGTCAACTCTGCGCCGCTGAAGCGATAAATCGCCTGCCAGTCATCCCCCACCGCAAACAGGCAGGTCTGTTTGTTTTGTCGACGCAGCGCCGCCAGCAACAGCGCACGCTGCGGCGAGATATCCTGAAACTCATCGACCAGAATATGTTTCCACGGGCTGACAAAGCGCCCCTTGTCGAGAATATTGACCGCCTGATGGATCAGACCGGAGAAGTCCACCGCCCCTTCCTCTTTCAAGGCGCTTTTCCAGGCTTTCAGCAGCGGTGCCATCAGCCGGATGCGTTTTGAAAACAGATCGCGGATTTCTTCATCCGCCTGCTCAATCATTTCCGCCTGGCTGCCGCCGTGCATGCGCATCAGCCCCAGCCAGCGTTCCAAGCGGCCCGCCAGCCGATCCGCCAGGCGTTGATCCTGCCAAAAGTCGCCTTCCGGCACTTCCCATTCCAGTTCGTCGCTCAACCATTGACGCCACCCCTTGGCCTGGGCTTTTTTCTCTGCGCACTGTTGTCGCCAATGGGTAATCAGCAACGCTTTGCGCGCTTTGGCATCGGTTTCCAATCGGCTGATGGCCGGGGCTTTGCGGCTGCCCTGTTGAATGATCTGCAGCGCCAATGCATGGAATGTCTTGGCCTGAATGCCGACATCGCCCAAACGCGCTTTGATGCGATCATTCATCTCACTCGCTGCCTGACGGCCGAACGCCAACAGCAAAATTTGGCCCGGCTCCGCCTCCTGACGGCGCAGCAGCCAGCCGGCGCGCGCCACCAGCACCGACGTTTTGCCGCTGCCGGCCCCCGCCAATACCAGAATGGAATCCTCGCCGTTGACCACCGCACGGCTCTGAGAGTCATTGAGCGGTGAACTCTCGACGGTCTGGAAGAAGTCGTGATGTTGCTCCAGCATGCGCTCGGTCCACTGCCGGTTGCGTTGTTCGACGCTGCGCAGCCCCTGCTGCAGCCATTGCAGACACAGATGATAATCAGCCCGGCAGTTATCAAACTCATCCAGACGCGCCACCGGCATCGGCAACGCGGAGAAAGCCTCGTGGATTTGCTGCTGCAGCTTACCCAGCTCAGACTTTTTAAACCATTTGTCTTGCTGCTCGATGCGCTGGATCTGCGCCACCTGCTGTTGCAACACGCCGGCGCTGACCTCGCTCATTTCTGCGCTCCACTGCTGCCAGGCCTGCTGCAGATAATGATGAAAACGCTGCGTTTCCTGCCATTCGGTGCCGTGCAGCCGCACCACTTTTTCGTCCGGCAATTCAAATTCCAGCTCGCCCCAGACGATGCCGCGCTTGCACCTGACCTGAATCAATTGATTGAAGGGGATCAGATATTCATGTTTTTCCCCGCTCACCTCAACGCCGGCGTGCAGCAACCGCACGCGGTTATAAGGGTGCTGAGCCAGGTGTTTCCCCAGCGATGTCGCTTTAAGTTCCATATCGTCGCGCCATGACTATGTTGAGATTAAATAACGGATATCTGCCAGTTTACCTGTGATAAGCAGTGGCACTCTAGCGCTAAAAAAAGGGTAGAATAGATTTTGCGTTTTTATCGTGAATACGCCCGCATCGCGGTTTGGCCATCATTAGAGCAGAATGACGTCTATGCGTACTGTACTGAATATTCTTAATTTTGTGTTGGGCGGTTTCTTCACCACGCTGGGTTGGCTCATCGCCACGGTGTTCAGCGTGCTGCTGGTCATCACGCTGCCGCTCACCCGCTCCTGCTGGGAAATCACCAAGCTGTCGCTGGTGCCTTTCGGCAATGAGGCAATTCACGTCGATGAACTCTACCCGGAAAAAAGCAATGCGCTGCTCTCCGCCGGCGGTTCGCTGCTCAACATTATCTGGTTGGTGCTGTTCGGCTGGTGGCTATGCCTGTCACACATCGCCGCCGGCATCGTGCAGTGCGTTTCGATCATCGGCATTCCGGTCGGCATCGCCAATTTCAAAATTGCCGCCATCGCGCTGTGGCCGGTGGGGCGCCGCGTCGTCTCGGTAGAAATGGCCCAGCAAGCGCGTATTGAGAATGCTCGCCGCCACTATCATCAGCGTTAATTTTTTCTCCGTTTGAGGAGTTTTTCGTGCTCTCTTTTGCACCCGCAGTTCGTCGTTATACCTACAACAGCAACCTGCTGTATCACCTACGCATCCTTATTGCGCTGATCGGCACCACCGCCGTTCCCTGGTGGTTGGGCATTCCCAAGCTGACCATCCCGCTAACGCTGGGCGTCGTGGCGGCGGCCCTGACTGATTTGGATGACCGCCTGGCCGGCAGGTTACGCAACCTGCTGATCACGCTGGTGTGCTTCTTTGTCGCCTCTGCTTCAATCGAGCTGCTGTTCCCCTACCCCTGGTTGTTCGCCCTTGGCTTAACCACGTCGACCTGCGGTTTTATCCTGCTCGGTGCCTTGGGGCAACGTTACGCCACCATCGCCTTCGGCGCGCTGCTGATCGCGGTTTATACCATGCTCGGCACCGCCATGTACGATGCCTGGTATCAGCAGCCGCTGCTGTTGGTGATCGGCGCACTGTGGTACAACCTGCTGACGCTGGCGGGCCACCTGCTGTTCCCTATCCGGCCGCTGCAAGAGAACCTGGCGCGCTGCTACGATCAGTTGGCCAACTATCTGGATGCCAAAGCCAATCTGTTCGATCCCGATGCCGAGCGCGACGCCGATCTGCCCTGGATGGATGTCGCGATGGCCAACAGCGCCCTGGTCGCGTTGCTTAACCAAACCAAAGCCTCGCTGCTGACGCGCCTGAAAGGCGATCGCGGCCAGCGTGGCACCCGCCGCACCTTGCACTACTATTTTGTCGCGCAGGATATCCACGAACGCGCCAGCTCTTCCCACGTTCAGTACCACGCACTCAGCCGGCAATTCCGCCACAGCGACATTTTGTTCCGCTTCCAGCGTTTGCTGAGCATGCAGGCGCGCGCCTGCCGCCAATTGGCGCAATCGATCCTGCTGCGGCAAAAGTACCAGCACAACCCGCGCTTTGAACCGGCTTTCAGCCGCATTCAGGAGGCATTGGCGCGCATCGCCGAAACCCAGGGCAATACCGAGCAGACCAAGGCGCTGGCGCATCTGTTGAAAAACCTGCATGCGATCGATGCGCAGCTGGCCAATATCGAATCAGAGCAGACGCTGGCCAGCGGGCAAGCGGAAGAGAACAGCCTGGCCGATGACCGCTTAACTGGCTGGAGCGATATCCGGCTGCGCATCAGCCGCCATTTGACGCCCCAGTCGGCCCTGTTCCGCCACGCGATCCGCATGTCGGTGGTGCTGTGCGTGGGTTACGCCTTCATTCAATTCACCGGCATGCAGCACGGTTACTGGATCCTGTTGACCAGCCTGTTCGTCTGCCAACCGAACTACAATGCCACCCGCCGACGCCTGGCATTGCGCATCATCGGCACCCTAGCCGGTATTCTTATCGGCCTGCCAATCCTCTATTTCGTGCCTTCACTGGAAGGACAGCTGGTGTTGATCGTCATCACCGGCGTTCTGTTCTTCGCTTTCCGCACCGTACAATATGCGCACGCGACGATGTTCATCACGCTGCTGGTGCTGTTGTGCTTTAACCTGTTGGGTGAGGGATTCGAAGTGGCAGCTCCGCGCGTTTACGATACCTTGCTGGGCTGCGCCATCGCCTGGGCGGCAGTCAGCTTTATCTGGCCGGACTGGAAGTTCCGCCAACTGCCGGCGGTGGTGGATAAAACGCTGAATGCCAACTGCCGTTATCTGGACGCCATTCTGGTGCAATACCACCAGGGTAAGGATAACGGCCTCGCCTACCGCATTGCGCGGCGAGATGCCCACAACAGCGATGCCGAGCTGGCTTCGGTCATCTCCAACATGTCCGCCGATCCCAAGGCCGACAAGGCGCTGCAGGAAGCCGCCTTCCGCCTGCTCTGCCTGAACCACACACTCCTGAGTTATATCTCGGCGTTGGGTGCGCACCGCGAGCGGCTGAATACCCCTGCCACGCTCGACCTGCTCAATGATGCCGTGTGTTACGTGGACGGCGCCCTGCATCAGGAAGAACAGAACAGCCAGCGCATTGCTCAGGCGCTGGAACAGCTGGCGGAGCGTATTCGCCAAGCCGTTCCGGAACCTGAAAGCAAAGAACAGCTGGTTTTGCAGCAGGTGGGGCTGGTGCTCGAACTTCTGCCGGAACTCACCGCGCTGCACACCCAAATCAATAAGACAGTCTAATCATTCAGGGCCCGCTCGACGGGCCCTGAATCACCGGCTCATGTCCATGGCGGCGCATCGCCATCATATGATCGAACCAGCGCACCAATTCGTTATGCAATTCAGCCGGTAATGCCGCCTGATGATAACCGGCTATCGCCCCGCCCAGCGACAACAGGACTCGCAATCCCAGATTGGTCTGTTGTTGCAGCAGGCTAAGATAGCTGCGTTTCGCGCCCTGCAACCGCAGGTCATAGGCGTTGCGGATACCCGCTCGCCACAACAGCCGCTCCATATTGACATCTATATTCGGCAGCGCCTTCAATCTGCCGTGGTCGCCGGCCTTGAGCCGCTGTTCCCGACGGGCCTCCCTGACAGCTTGCCAAGCCAGCCCCACCAATTCGTTACGTTCCCGCCACAGGGACTCGTCAACCCAGTAATAGCGCAAAGTGATGGGCACTCCGCGCTTGGAATAGACCATATTGACCATGCCCCGAGCGCGAAAGGCCGGTTCCATGCTCGCCGTAGCCCGCAAATACAGCTCGCCTTCCGCTATCACTGCAAACATCACCCCCTCAGCCAACAGCCCATAGCCGCCAAACTGTGACCGCGTGGTGATGGTGCCCAGCGCCGCGAAGCAACTTTTAGCCTGCGTGATTCTTCTCGTCGACATCCTTTTCATAGCGTTCCTCCTTTTTAGGTTCCGGTCGTATTATTTCTCTCATCAATGAAAAAAGTAACGTGAACAACTAATTAGAAAAATACGCACTATCCGTCTGCATGCCAATCACAAAAAACACCGGTACAAAAAATGATCGCAATTATGCGAGCCGCTACGAAAATTTGGGTTGATCTTATCCGAAATCAGGGATACTGTATAAACATACAGTAACACGACGGGCGGGAACTTTATGCGTACTCAATCACTCTACCAACCTCATTTTAGCCATGGCTCTTTTACCGCGAACAGCGTTGCGAAGAACACAAATGTCGGCAAAGAGAATGGCTTGATCAGTGAACTTGTTTACAACGAGCGCCAGCCCGCAGTGGCTCAACTGCTGTTGCCCCTGCTCCAGCAACTGGGCAAGCAATCTCGCTGGCTTCTGTGGCTGACGCCGCAGCAAAAGTTAAGCAAGCAATGGCTGCAGCAATCCGGCCTGCCGGTGGATAAAATGGTGCAGTTGAGCCAAATCAGCCCGGTGAATACGGTTGAGGCAATGGAAAAAGCGCTGCAAACGGGGAACTACAGCGTGGTTCTCGGCTGGTTGCCCGAGCTAACGGAGGAGGATCGTCTAAAATTGAGACGTGCGGCAGAATTGGGTAATGCCTACGGGTTTATCATGCGTCCTCAACGTGACATTGACCCGACTCACGGACACTGTTCCACCCTAAAAATTCACTCTTCTTTGTATCATTAAGTAAATTTAGGATTTTTCCCATCATTTTCGCACCCCGTAGAGGGAACCTTTGCGGGATAAGGCACAAAGCTAGTCCGGCTGCGGTTTGACAAGCAAAAACGCCCGATGAATCGCCGTTTTTTTAGGCTAAGAATGTTAGCAAATATGTACGATTCCGCGTTTTTTTTTAGAGCCTTATCACATCACACTTGTAACTTTCGCGCCACGTTGTAGACTTTACATCGCCAAGGTTGCTCTATAACGTCAGAAAAACTGGCGAGTAACAAACGAGGGCTTAAACCTTGGCGAAGGAATTTAACCAAGGGCTTAAAACAGCTTTAAAGCTCATTGCCTATTTGGATGATAACGAGGCGCAAAATGAAAAAGACAGCTATCGCATTAGCAGTGGCACTGGCAGGTTTCGCTACCGTAGCGCAAGCCGCTCCAAAAGATAACACCTGGTACACCGGTGCTAAACTGGGCTGGTCCCAGTACCACGACACTGGTTTCTACGGTAACGGTTACCAGAACGGTATCGGCAACGGCCCAACCCACAAAGATCAGTTGGGTGCCGGCGCGTTCCTGGGCTACCAGGCAAACCAATACCTGGGCTTCGAACTGGGCTATGACTGGCTTGGCCGTATGCCTTACAAAGGCAGCGTGAACAACGGTGCTTTCAAAGCGCAGGGCGTTCAACTGGCCGCTAAACTGAGCTACCCAATTGCTGACGATCTGGACATCTACACTCGTCTGGGTGGTATGGTATGGCGTGCAGACTCCAAAGCTAACTACGGCAACGGCACTCGCCTGAGCGACCACGACACCGGCGTTTCTCCGCTGGCTGCTGTTGGTGTTGAATACGCACTGACCAAAAACTGGGCTACCCGCCTGGACTACCAGTTCGTAAGCAACATCGGTGACGCAGGTACCGTTGGCGCACGTCCAGACAACACCATGCTGAGCCTGGGCGTTTCTTATCGCTTCGGTCAGGATGACGTAGTTGCTCCAGTTGCTCCAGCTCCAGCTCCGGCTCCAGTTGTTGAAACCAAGCGTTTCACTCTGAAGTCTGACGTGCTGTTCAACTTCAACAAAGCAACTCTGAAGCCACAAGGTCAGCAGGCTCTGGATCAGCTGTACTCCCAGCTGAGCTCCATGGATCCTAAAGACGGTTCCGTAGTTGTTCTGGGTTACACCGACGCCGTTGGTTCTGCTCAGTACAACCAGAAACTGTCTGAAAAACGCGCACAAAGCGTTGTTGACTACCTGGTCTCCAAAGGCATCCCGTCAGACAAAATCTCTGCACGTGGCATGGGCAAAGCTGATCCAGTTACTGGCAACACCTGTGGCTACAAAGCTGGCCGCGCTACCAAAGCTCAGATCGACTGCCTGGCACCAGATCGTCGCGTAGAGATCGAAGTTAAAGGTATCAAAGACGTTGTAACTCAGCCTCAGGGCTAAGTTTACTCGCCTAATAAAAAACCCCGCATTGCGGGGTTTTTTTTCGTCCTGCTGTTATCAGAACATTCAAGACCCAGTGTAACTAAGGCGCTCTGCCCCGTTTACTTAGGTTCTTTACCGAGAATCGCCTTCAAATCTTCTTTCAACGACGACATCTGATTCGCATACTTCTCTTTGCGCTCAGCATCTTCGATAAGCTGCACAACCGTTTCCGACAGCGTGACGCCACGACGGCGCGCCAGGGCAGCCAAGCGTTGCCAAACCAAAAACTCCAGATCGATAGATTTTTTACGCGTATGCTGGTGTTCTGCGTTAAAATGACGTTTGCGGCGGGCGCGGATCGTTTGTTTCATCCGGTTATCCAGCTCCGGATTCATATGAGCGGCAATCCATGCAAGTACCTTGACCGGCTCATTTTCCAGCTTCAGCAGTTCGTTAACCGCCTCCTGAGCAGCGCTGTTTTCAATGTAGCGGGTAATAAGTTCCCCTTCCCGGTGCTTCTTCACCAGGTACTTCCATTTCCAACCGCTCTCCAGATTTTCCAGTTGCTGATATTTCATCTTGAGCTCTTCAGTGACCGCGTAACTTCAAATAAGCATAACAGCTTTGCGCCGAATTTCCCCGGCAATTAAGCCGTCTTTTAGACTGTTTTTTGCACAGTCATCGCGCGATGTCAAACTCCCTGACGCCAACTGGCACTCCACATGTATCAAGCCGCCGTTATTCTTGTATAATCGCCCTTTCCCTTTTTAACGATTGCATCTAACACTTTGACCAATAACCGACTTGAATGGCAATCTTTATTGCCGGACGTAACGCCTTATCAGGCGATATTTGATACCGCCGCTCAGTTGGCACCCGTGCCCTTTTCCGCCATTCAGCCTCGGCTGGAAAATGCCCTGACGCTATTTTGCCACCCTCAATCGCCACCGCGTTTCATGCTGTTGAAAGCGCAAGAAACGCGAGAGTACCTGGAACTGATCGCTCACGCCGTCACACCACTGCTGGCTAAGAATACGGCATGCCGCGGCAGCCACTATGCCATTCAGGATGGCAAGGTCAGCATAGAGCCGGCCAGCCGTGGCGATGAGCCTTTCGCCGCCGGCGGTGCTTGTCTGTTCCAGGAGTGGATTGAACCGGAGCAGCTGTTTGGTTGCGTACGGATCCACAATGGCGACATTACCCTGCAACCGGGTCTGGTGCACCAGGCCAACGGCGGCGTCCTGATCCTGTCGGCTCGGGCGCTGCTGGCTCAGCCATTGCTATGGCTGCGGCTGAAGCAGATGATCGGCCAGCGCCAGTTCCATTGGGTTTCGCCAGACGAAACCCGCCCGCTGCCGGTAGCCATTCCACCGATGCCGCTGGACCTGCGGCTGATTGTGGTCGGCGACCGTCACGGCCTGGCCGATTTCCACGATATCGAGCCGGAACTGAGCGAACAAGCGGTCTACGGCGAATACGAAGACGATCTGCAGCTGACCGAAGTCGATGATATGGCGCAGTGGTGCGGCTACGTCAACGGCGTGATTGCCGATCGGCAGTTGCCGATGTTAGCGGCCGACGCCTGGTCGCCGCTGATCGTCCAGGCTGTGCGTTACACCGGCGATCAGGGCATCCTGCCACTCTCGCCGGTTTGGCTTGGCCAGCAGCTGTCCGAGGCTGCACTGTATGCCGAAGAGGAGCGCATTACCGCCAAAGCGTTTGAGGCAGCGTTGAATGCCCGCGAATGGCGCGAAAGCTATCTGGCCGAGCGTATGCAGGATGAGATTGAGCTGGGTCAGATCCTGATTGAGACCGAGGGTGAAGTGATCGGGCAGATCAACGGCCTGTCAGTCCTGGATTATCCCGGCCATCCGCGCAGCTTCGGCGAGCCCTCGCGCATCAGTTGCGTCGTGCATCTTGGCGACGGCGAGTTTACCGACGTCGAGCGCAAAGCCGAGCTGGGAGGCAACCTGCATGCTAAAGGCATGATGATCATGCAGGCGTTCCTTATCGCCGAACTGGATTTGGATCAGCAGTTGCCCTTCTCCGCTTCCATCGTCTTTGAACAATCTTACGGTGAAGTGGACGGCGACAGCGCCTCGCTCGCCGAGCTGTGCGCCTTGGTCAGCGCTCTGTCGCAGCAGCCAATCACACAGCAGATCGCCGTCACCGGCTCCGTCGACCAATTCGGCAACGTACAGCCGATAGGCGGCGTTAACGAAAAGGTCGAAGGTTTCTTCGAAGTTTGTTTACGCCGCGGCCTGACGGGCAAACAGGGCGTCGTATTGCCCGTGACCAACGTGCGCCACCTGTGCCTGCGTCAAGATGTCGTCGACGCGGTACGCGAGGGGCAATTCCATCTGTGGGCGGTAGAGAGCGCGGCGGAAGCCTTGCCTTTGCTTACAGGTTGCCTCTACTCTGATGAACAACAGCCGAATTTGTTGGCGGCCATTCAGGAACGGATTGCGCAGGTGAGCCTGCAGGAACGCCGCCGTCCATGGCCGCTGCGCTGGCTCAACTGGTTCAACCACGGCTGATCGGACTTGTTCAGCGTACACGTGTTAGCTAACCTGCGTCCTTCATTAAAATAAGGCTTACTGAGAACATGGTAGATAAACGCGATTCCTATACGAAAGAAGACCTCGAAGCATCCGGCCGTGGCGAGCTGTTCGGCGCCGGTGGCCCACCGTTGCCGGCAGGTAACATGTTGATGATGGACCGCGTGGTCAAAATGAGCGAAGACGGCGGGACTCACAACAAAGGTTATGTGGAAGCGGAGCTGGATATTAATCCGGACCTATGGTTCTTCGGTTGCCACTTTATCGGCGATCCGGTCATGCCTGGTTGCCTGGGCCTGGATGCCATGTGGCAGTTGGTCGGTTTCTACCTCGGTTGGCTGGGCGGCGAAGGCAAAGGCCGCGCGCTGGGCGTCGGTGAAGTCAAGTTCACCGGCCAGGTGCTGCCAACCGCCAAGAAGGTGACTTACCGCATTAACTTCAAGCGCGTTATCACCCGCAAGCTGATCATGGGCGTCGCCGATGGCGAAGTGCTGGTTGACGGCGAAGTGATCTATACCGCCACCGATCTGAAAGTGGGCCTGTTCAAGGATACCGCAGCGTTCTAATCACGCTGACGAGAAGACGGCCACCGCCTTCTTTTCCAACGATCGCGCATGCCGTCACGTCTCTCGTGGCGGCATTTCTTTTATCCCTCAATGCCTTGCACCGCCTCCGCCCTCCCTTTAGGATTTCCTGTTTACCCACCGCCAGAGCGCCTAAAGCGTGCCTCATCTATACGAATCACGCTTTCTCGCTCCTCGTCAGGCCAGCGCGAAGCAATAACCCCGCTGAGAACGCCCTGGGTGATGCCACCTCAGAGGCCACAAACAAAAACCTCCGCCAAAGGGCGGAGGTTATTCCTTTTATTTGACAGGGAGCCGCTTAAGCGGTCACAGCCCTGTCTTCCATGGCTTCTCGCCAACCTCCCAGCCATTGAGACCGGGCGTCCACTGATGATTGGTAGGGACAATGTTCCCTGGAACGCCCTAAAATACCTGCCTGATACCCTCTCGAATGCGCCCTTTCCAGACGATCGCGTTTCTGTCTCTTCATGCCTCGTTTCCCTCATTTTGGTCTGGTGGAAAGAAAACAATGGCTGCTTTTTGCGCAGCCACGAGTTATCAATAGCGCTAAAAGAAGAGAAGATCAATGCGCAAAATTCACGCCAATGTCATATTTGTGAGCTACGCCCGAGGAAAGTGCTAAGTGGCTGATCTGCCGGGAAAGGGTTTAACTTTTTGAAATGAAAAAGAAATCCCTGCCAGGGAGAAAAAAAGACTTTTCACGCTGACAGGGATTAGACGATTTTAGACCAAATTATGACTAAATGCCGCCCATCTGTGCTGCGATAGCCTGGGCTTCCTGCTGCCAGCCCTGCGCCAGCGTGCGCACCAGGGCATCATAGCCGTCCTCACCCTGTTTCAACTCCAGGCTGAAAGGCCGTTTGATCAAGCGCCCCTGGCGGTTCAGCACCCACTCGCCGCGAACGATCGCCTTGCCGTCAAAGCGGCCATGGAAACCGCTGATGGTCACGTTCAGCACATCCTGATCGCTGCTCATCGGTTGCGAAGAAACCACCCAGCCTGGCAGCGCGCTGCTCAGGTTGGTGACCAGCGTTTGCTGCAGCTGCTGGTCGAGCGGGCTGGCCCACAGGTTGTTCTGGGCTATCACATACTGTACGTCGTTGGTTTGATACACCACGCCGCTCTGCGCCAGATAATCCGCCACGCTCACGTGCTCCAGCCACAGCTGGCGCGTGGAAGCGCCGCTGCTGCTGGCAGCGGCCGGCGCCCCCAGCGCCGGCAACTGATAGTAGGTCTTCTGTGGCGAACTGCTGCAGGCGCTGAGCAACAGCGCCAGGGCTACCGGGATCCATTTCATCATTTCGTGGCCTTCTTCGGCTGAGGGTCAGTGCTGCCGGCGGCTTCAAACACCAGCGCGTTGCTCTTCTCATTCAGGGTGCGCAGCACCGGTTGCAGCTCACGCAACACCTGGTCGAGGCGCTGCATATCGCCCACCATCTTGTTGTAAGCCGGTGAACCAGGCTGGAACCCTTTCATGCTGCGGTTCAGCTCCAGCAGCGTTTTCTGCATGTCCTGCGGCAGCGCCTGCATCTCTTTGCTGGCGATGATGTCGTTCAGCGACTTCATGGTCTGCTGCGTCGACTTCATGGTTTTCTGACTTTCCGCCAGCGTCTTGGTCGCTTCGTTGATCATCGGATTGATCGGCATCGCGTTGATCTTGTCCAGCGTCTGCATCAGTTTCTGCTGGATCTGCGCCAGCCCGCCGCTGGTGGTCGGCATCAGCGGATAACCGAACAGCTCGCGCGGCCCTTTCCACGGTTTCTCCTGCGGATAGAAGTCGAGATCGATATACAGCGAACCGGTCAGCAGGTTGGCGGACTTCATCGAGGCGCGCATGCCGCGGGACTCGGCGTCTTTCAAGTGCCCTTCGATATCGAAATTACCGCCCAGCTGTTTCTGGAAGCGATCCGGCTCGATGCGGATCAGCACCGGAATGCGGTAGTCGTTATCCAGGCGTTGCGCCATGCCCTCTTTATAGAATGGCACCTGCGCCACCGTGCCCAGGCGGATGCCGCGGAACTCGACCGGGGCGCCCGGCTGCAGGCCGCGTACCGAATCGGAGAAGAACAGCAGGTAATCCTTATGCACGGTATACAGCGAATCCTGCGTGCTGCGCTGGTTGTCGAACAGCTGGTACTCCGCCTTCTCTTTCGCCAGTTCACCGCGATCCCAGCCGTCCGGTACGTCGAAGCTGACGCCGCCGCTGAACAGGGTAGTCAGCGATCCCATCTCCACCCGCATCCCTTGCGCCGACATGTCGAACGCCACGCCGCTGTCTTTCCAGAAGCGCACGTTGGTGGTGACCAGCTGGTCGTAAGGCGCGGTGATGAACAGCTGATAGCGCATGGCGCGTTCTTTAGGATCGAAGTAGCTGGTTTCCACCGACCCGACGCGATAGCCGCGGAACAGCACCGGATCGCCGGCGTTGAGCTGGCCCGATTTCTCGCTGTCCAGCACGATGCGCAGCCCCTTGGCGTCCGGGGAGGCCAGCGGCGGCGCGTCGAGCAGCTGATAGTTGTCTTTGCCGTCTTTGCCCTTGCTGCCCGGCTGCAGTTCGATATAGGCGCCGGACAGCAGCGTGCCCAGCCCGGAGACGCCTTCACGGCCGATCTGCGGCTTCACCACCCAGAAGGCGGAGTCCTGACGCAGCAATTTCTCCATGCCGGAATTGAGACGCGCTTGCACCATCACCTTGCTCAGATCATCGCTCAGCGTGACGGTTTCCACCACGCCGACGTCCACGCTGCGGCTTTTGATTTTGGTTTTACCCGCTTCCAGCCCTTCCGCCGTCGTGGTGACCAGCGTCACCACCGGCCCCTGATGGCTGAAGTGGTAAAACAGGATCCAGGCGCCGATCAGCGCGGTCACGATGGGAATGATCCACACCGGCGACCAGCGTTTGATCTTCTCAACGTCTGCGACGCTATGATTATTTTCCGTCACCTTGCGGCTCCTTGTTGATTGTTTCACTTGCGCGATCCCAGGTCAGCCGGGGATCAAATGTCATGGCGGCGAACATGGTGAGGATCACCACCAGCGCGAACAGCACGGCGCCCGTCGCAGGATAAATGCTCATCAACTGCCCCATTCGCACCAGCGCCGACAATACGGCGATCACAAATACGTCGATCATTGACCAGCGGCCAACGAACTCGACCACTTCATAAATCAGGTGCATCCGCTCGCTGTCGGCACGCGGCTTCTTCCTGCCGTTGGCATCCCAGCACAGCCAGCCGATCGCCAGCATTTTCAGCGACGGCACCATGATACTGGCGATGAAAATCACCATCGCCACCGGATAAGAGCCGTCCCCCCACAGCAGGATAACCCCCGCCATGATGGTGGAGTTCATCTTGTTGCCCAGCGCCTCGGTCACCATGATCGGCATCAGGTTGGCCGGGATATACAGCATGATGGAGGTCACCAGCAGCGCCAGCGTCCACTGCAGGCTGTGGCGGCGGCGCACGTAGCCGTTGGTGTGGCAGCGCGGGCAGCGTACCTGATTGGCCGGCAGGATCGCCGTGCAGCAGGCGCAGGAGCGCACGCCCTGGCGCATGCCGGTGCGCCCCACCGTCAGCGGACGATCGAGACGCGGCGCCGGTTCGATGTCCTGCCACAGCCAGCGCCGATCCACGCACTGGAAGGCGCGCACCTGCAGCAGGCAGAACAGGCAATAAGGCACGAAGCTGCTGCCGATGCCGATATCGCCGTAGGCCATCAGCTTGACGAAGCTGACCAGCACCCCGGCGAGGAAAATTTCCACCATGCACCAGGTTTTGAACTGGAACAGCACCCGGGCCATCCACTCTTTGAGCCCCAGCGGCAAGCGCACTTTGGCGCACAGCAGAACGATCGCCACCATGCAAAACGCCGGGATCAGCTGCACGAACACCATAAACAAGGTGGCCATACTGGCGTAATCTTCCGCCACCATGACCTCCGGGATTTGAATCAGCCGGATTTCGTTGCCGAGGCCGGCGACGCGCATGTTGATAAACGGGAAAATGTTGGCCAGCACCAGCATGAACAAGGCACTGAGCGCGTAACCG
This sequence comes from Serratia sp. 4542, assembly GCF_016805595.1. Taxonomy (NCBI): domain Bacteria; kingdom Pseudomonadati; phylum Pseudomonadota; class Gammaproteobacteria; order Enterobacterales; family Yersiniaceae; genus Serratia; species Serratia sp. 4542. Next base: position 138,368 of record NZ_RXKV01000003.1, on the reverse strand, counting down.
ATCGGCCGCTTGCGCGGTTCGTCCCAGCGGACGCTGAGCGTGGTTTTGCAGCGCGGGCATACCGCTTTGCTGCCATAGGCCAGCGGCGGTAGCGCCACCAGCATGTCGCACTGCGGGCACAGCATCAGGTTATCCTGGTGCTCCGCCGAAGGTACGGAATGACTATGCTGCTGATGATTGTTGTGGGAACACACCATATTCCTCCTCAATAACGTTGCTCACCGGCACGTCGATACCGCCCGCAGCAGCGCGCGGGCGGTATCGCAACGGTCAGCCGTTTTTCATCGCTTCCAGCTCTTCCCAACGGGCGAAGGCCTGCTCGAGCGCCTGCTCTGCGTTAGCCAGCGCCGTCAGCACTTCTTGCGTTTCGCTGTGCGGCCGCGTGAAGAAGTCGGCATCGCTCATCTGCGCCTGCAGCGCTTCGATTTCCGCCTCCAGCTGTTCGAGCCGCTGCGGCAGCTGTTCCAGTTCGCGCAGCAGGTTGTAACTCAGCTTGGCCGCCGCTTTCTTCGGCTGTTCGGCCTTTTTCTCCGCCGCCGGTTTGCTCGCGCTCGGCGCCGCCTGACGAATCGGTTTCGCCGTGGCGCGCTGATGATGCGCATCGTAATAGCCGCCGACGAAGGCGTTGATCACGCCGTTGCCTTCAAAGATCCAGCACTCGGTCACCGAGTTGTCGACGAACTGGCGATCGTGGCTGACCAGCAGCACGGTGCCCTGATAGCCGTCGATCAGCTCTTCCAGCAGCTCCAGCGTTTCGACGTCGAGATCGTTGGTTGGTTCATCGAGGATCAGCAGATTGCTCGGTTTCAGAAACAGCTTAGCCAACAGCAGGCGGTTACGCTCACCGCCCGAAAGTGCCTTCACCGGCGTCATCGCACGTTTCGGGTGGAACAGGAAGTCCTGCAGGTAGCCCAAGACGTGACGAGGACGGCCGTTGACCATCACTTCCTGCTTGCCCTCCGCCAGGTTGTCCATCACCGTGCGCTCCGGATCGAGATCCGCGCGGTGCTGGTCGAAGTAAGCCACTTCCAGCTTGGTGCCGCAGTGCACGCGGCCGCTGTCGGCTTTCAGCTGACCGAGCATCAGTTTCAGCAGCGTAGTTTTGCCACAGCCGTTCGGCCCCACCAGCGCAATCTTGTCACCGCGCTGTACCTGAGCGGAGAAACCGCGCACCAGCACTTTTTCGCCGACCTGATAGTTGACGTCTTCCAGCTCGAATACGATTTTGCCGGAGCGGGTCGCCTCTTCCACCTGCATCTTGGCGGTGCCCATCACTTCACGGCGCTCTGAACGCTCGACGCGCAGCGCCTTCAGCGCGCGCACGCGCCCCTCGTTACGGGTACGGCGCGCTTTGATGCCCTGACGGATCCAGACCTCTTCCTGCGCCAGCTTGCGATCGAACTCGGCGTTTTGCAGCTCTTCCACCCGCAGCGCTTCTTCTTTGCTCTGCAGATACAGATCGTAGTTGCCCGGCCAGGAAACCAGCTTGCCACGATCCAGATCGACGATGCGCGTCGCCATGTTGCGGATAAACGAACGGTCGTGCGAGATGAAGACGATGCTGCCGTCAAACTCTTTCAGGAAGCCTTCCAGCCAGTCGATGGTTTCGATATCCAGGTGGTTGGTCGGTTCGTCGAGCAGCAGCACGCGCGGCGAGCTCACCAGCGCGCGGCCCAGCGCCGCTTTACGCAGCCAGCCGCCGGACAGCGAGGAAAGCTCGGCGTCGCCGTTCAGCCCCAGCTGCAGCAGCACTTCGCTGATGCGGCTGTCAAGCTGCCAGAGCCCCTGGTGGTCGAGGATCTCCATGATTTGCGCCATGCGCGCCAGGTTTTTCTCGCTCGGATCGCTCTCCACCAGGTGGGAAATCGCATGATACGCCTTCAGGTGTTCCGCCTGCTCCGCGACGCCTTCGGCCACGAAGTCGAACACGCTACCGCCGATATTGCGCGGCGGATCCTGTTGCAGGCGCGCCACGATCAGATCCTGTTCGTAGATCACCCGGCCGTCGTCCAGCGGGATCTCTTTGCCAAGGATCTTCAGCAGCGTGGACTTACCGGCGCCGTTGCGCCCGACCAGACACACGCGCTCGTTGTCTTCGATATGAATTTCGGTGTTGTCTAAAAGCGGCGCATCGCTGAAAGAGAGCCAGGCGCCGGACATGCTGATTAACGACATAGTAATTATTTTCCTTCGCCGGCGTGAGTCACCAGCCAGCAGTTGTGGATCTGACGGTTACGGGCAAAGTCCTGCGACAGCGTCTTGGCGGTGATCTCTTTCGCCTCCAGGCCCAGCGCGCTCAGCCCTGCCATATCCATTTGGAAACCGCGCTTGTTGTTCGAGAACATGATGGTTCCGTTACGGCGCAGTAACCGTTTCAAATCTTTCATCAGCGCCAGATGATCGCGCTGCACGTCAAAAGTGTTCTCCATCCGCTTGGAGTTGGAGAACGTCGGCGGATCGATGAAGATCACGTCGAACTGTTCGTTGGCGTTGCTCAGCCACGACAGGCAGTCGGCCTGGATCAACCGATGCTGACGGCCAGTCAGGCCGTTGGCGCGCAGGTTCTTCTCCGCCCATTCCAGATAGGTACGCGACATGTCCACCGTGGTGGTGCTGCGCGCGCCGCCCAGCCCGGCATGCACGCTGGCGGTGCCGGTATAGGCGAACAGGTTGAGGAAGTCCTTGCCGTTGCTCATCTCGCCCAGCATGCGGCGCGCGATGCGGTGATCGAGGAACAGGCCGGTATCGAGATAGTCGGTCAGGTTGACCCACAGCTTGGCGTTATACTCTTCCACCAGCAGGAATTCGCCTTTCTGCGCCAGTTTCTCGTACTGGTTCTTACCCTTCTGCCGCTCGCGGGTTTTCAGGATCAGCTGATTCGACGGCAATTCCAGCACCGCCAGCGTCGCGTTGATCACATCGAACAGGCGCTGACGCGCTTTTTGCGCATCGACGGTTTTCGGCGGCGCATACTCCTGCACCACCACCTTGCTGCCGTAGCGGTCCACCGCGACGTTGTATTCTGGCAGATCGGCATCGTACAGGCGGTAGCATTCAATGCCCTGCTGTTTCGCCCACTTGTCGAGCTTCTTCAAGTTCTTGCGCAGACGGTTGGCGAAATCTTCCGCCACCTGCACGCCGCCGGTAGTGGCACCGGCCGGGTTCGCCGCCAGCTGATAGTTTTTCTGCACGCACTCCAGCGGGCCGTTTTTCGCCTTGAACTGGCGCTCGGCGCGCAGCTGCAGGCAGCTCAACAGCTCCGGCGAGGCGCTGAACAGCGAAAGCTGCCAGCCGCCGAAGGCGCTTTTCATCACGCGGCCCAGCATGTTGTGCAGCGCGATCAGCGCCGGTTCGCTTTCCAGACGCTCACCGTACGGCGGGTTGCTGATCACGGTGCCGTGCGGGCCTTCCGGCAGCGGATTGGTCAAGCGCGCCACGTCGCCGACGTTGAAGGTGATCAGCTCGGCGACGCCGGCGCGGCGGGCGTTGCCGCGCGCCATTTCAATCACCCGACGATCGATATCGGAGCCGAAGAAGCGAGAGGCGGTTTCCTGCAGGCCGCGGCGTGCGCGCACCTGCGCTTCGGTGGTGACTTCACGCCACAGTTCGGCGTTGTGGCCGTTCCAGGCGCTGAAGCCCCAGTGTTGGCGGTGCAGGCCCGGCGCGCGATCGGCAGCGATCATTGCCGCTTCGATCAAGAGCGTGCCGGAGCCGCACATCGGATCGAGCATCGGCGTGCCCGGCTGCCAGCTGGAACGCAGCACGATGGCGGCCGCCAGGTTTTCCTTCAGCGGCGCCTGGCCGGTGAGATCGCGGTAACCGCGCTGATGCAGGCCTTCACCGCTCAGATCGAGCGCCACGCTGGCCATATCGCGCTGCAGGAAGACGTTAACGCGAATATCCGGCTGCTGCTTGGCGACCGTCGGGCGTTGGTCAAGTTTGCGGGTAAAGCTGTCGACGATGGCGTCTTTCACCTTCAGCGCGCCATACTGGCTGTTGCGGATCTCTTCGTTCACGCCGCTGAAATGCACGGCAAAGGTTTTATCCACGCCAAAAATGCTCGGCCAGTCGATCGCCTGCACCCCGAGGTACAGATCCAGATCGCTGTGCACGCGGAATTCGTTCAGCGGCAACAGAATGCGCGAAGCCAGGCGGCTCCACAGCAGGCTTTGGTACAGAAGACGATCGTCACCCTGAAAATGTACCCCACCCTGCACCACTTTGCAGTCGTGAGCGCCAAGCGCTTCCAGCTCGCTTTTTAACAGTTCTTCCAATCCACGCGCCGTGCTGGCAAACAGAGAGTTCATATCGTGCTTATCACCAAAAAGAAAATTGTTGCGCATTATAGCTAATCCGCACCGCTTGTCATAAAGTTGCTCCCTTCTATTTAATAATCGCACGGAGATAAGGGTGATCACGCTTTCCAGACTCTACGTCCATCCGGTTAAATCACTGCGCGGTCTGCAGCTTTCTTACGCCCAGGTCGGCAGCAGCGGTCTGGCCTTCGACCGCAACTTTATGATCACCGAGCCGGATGGCACCTTTATTACCGCGCGCCAATACCCGCAGATGGTGCTGTTCACGCCGGCGCTGCTGCCGGACGGGCTATTCCTGACCGCGCCGGACGGCGAAAGCGCCGCCATTCGCTTCAGCGACTTCGCCGCCGCGCCGCAGCCGACCGAGGTATGGGGCAACCATTTCACCGCGCTGATCGCGCCGGATGAGATCAACCGCTGGCTGAGCGGCTATTTCCAGCGTGACGTGCAGCTGCGCTGGCTGGGGCCGGAGTTGACCCGCCGAGTGAAAAAGCACCCCGAAATCCCGCTGACGTTTGCCGACGGCTATCCTTATCTGCTGATTAACCAGGCTTCGTTCAACGATCTGCAGCAGCGTTGCCCCGGCAGCATCAAGCTGGAGCAGTTCCGCCCCAATCTGGTGGTGAGCGGCGCAACCGCCTGGGCCGAGGACGGCTGGCAGGTGATCCGCGTCGGCGACGTCATGTTCGATCTGGTGAAACCCTGCAGCCGCTGCGTGCTCACCACCGTCAGCACCGAGCGCGGCCGCAAGCACCCGAGCGGCGAACCGCTGAGCACGCTGCAAAAATTCCGTTCCGCCGACAACGGCGACATCGATTTTGGCCAGAATATGATCGCGCGTAACAGCGGCATCATTCGCGTGGGCGATACGGTGGAAGTTCTGTCGACCAAGCCGCCGCGCCCTTATGGCGCCGGGAAAGTGGTGGAGAGCGTGCAAGCGCCGCAAGACAGCGAGCACAGCGTCACTATCGAATACGAAGGAAAGGTGTTTACCGGCAATAACCAGCAGATCTTGCTCGAGCAGCTGGAACAGCAAGGCATCCGCGTACCTTACTCCTGCCGTGCCGGGATTTGCGGCAGTTGCCGCATTACGTTGCTGAGCGGTGAAGTCGCGCCCCTGAAGAAAAGCGCGCTGGGCGACAACGGCACCATCCTGTGCTGCAGCTGCATCCCGAAAAGTGATTTGACCCTGGCGTAATCCGCCTTATACCGCCCTGTCGTAAGCCGGGGCGGCGCTTTCATCCTGCGCACAGGGTTTCAACCGATCGTGCATCACCTTGATGGCATCGCCCAATACCATGGTGCGGCCGGCGACCGTCAGCTGATTTTGCGCCAGCAGGCACAGGCTGGCGTTATCCCCGGCCTCTACCACCAGCAGGCGCGCTTCCGCGCCGCTTTCCATCACTTTCACCGCCGCCAGCTCGCCGTTTTTCGGCTGCAACGGGTAATGCTGCTGCGAGAAATGCCAGCTCTTCGGCATCAGCGGTTTCAGGAAACGGTAGGCGACCAGCGCATTCAACACCAGCTCGGCGCGCTGCTCATGGCTGAGTTTGACCTGTTTGCACTGTTCTTCATAGGTGAAATAAAGGGCAGCGTCGTCCACGCAAAAAGCGCATTCATCGAAGGCGTCCGGCGTTAACATTTTGGCCGGGAAACGTGAACGAAAGATCATACCATTAGCTAAATCCAGCATTAGCCGATCGTGTTCGGCATCAAAATACCAACGCCAATTATCGTCAGGTTTTATCTTCATTTCGTATCCTTCTCGCTGCCTATGCCAACGCTGCACTCACCCTAAAAGGCGATTTTATCACCGATAAAATAGCTTAAACATCGGATAATTCCGCGAACGATATTTATGCTAACGAACAAAATATAGACGAGCCGGGGGCAGAAATAAACCCCCGGAATAAAATGAGAGGAAAAATATTAGATATGGGTAACGATATCTTTAATCAAACGTGGGCCATGATAGATAAATCCGGAATAAATTTGCAGCAGGCTCGCGCCAGCCTCCATTTTTTCGCGCGCCGCCGTCAGCGAATCGATGCCGCCCACGCCGATAATCGGCAGGCGCCCTTGCAGTTCGGTGGAGAGACGACGGATCACTTCGGTGCTGCGTGATTGCAACGGACGCCCACTTAATCCGCCCGCTTGTTCGCAGTAATTCAGCCCCTGGATCAATTTTCGATCCAACGTGGTATTGGTGGCGATCACGCCATCGATATTATGCCGCACCAGGCTATCGGCAATTTGGATCAATTCTTCTTCTGAAAGATCCGGCGCGATCTTTACCGCCACCGGCACATATTTGTGATGGCGCGCATGTAATTCCTGCTGCTTATTTTTAATCGCCGCCAAAAGATCGTCCAGCGCTTCGCCATACTGTAAGGATCGTAACCCCGGCGTATTCGGTGAAGAGATGTTAATCGCGATATAACCGGCATACGGATAAACTTTATCCATGCAGATCAAATAATCGTCTTTGCCCTGTTCGACCGGGGTGTCTTTATTCTTGCCGATATTGATCCCAAGAATGCCGCCGAAATGGGATTTCTTAACGTTTTCAACCAGATTGTCCACGCCATGGTTATTGAACCCCATGCGGTTGATCAGGCCTTCCGCCTCGACCACGCGGAACAAGCGCGGCTTGTCGTTGCCCGGTTGCGGGCGCGGCGTCACGGTGCCGACTTCCACATGGCCGAAGCCCATCGCGCCGAACGCATCGATGCACTCGCCATTTTTATCCAGACCGGCGGCCAATCCCAGCGGGTTTTTAAACGACAGCCCCATGCAGCTGACCGGTTTGGTCGGCACGGACTGACGGACAAGAAACGCTAATGGGGTGCCAGTAATACGGCTGAGCTGACGAAAGGTCACTTCGTGCGCACGTTCCGGATCGAGCTGGAACAACGCTTTCCTGATGAGGGGGTAGTACATGGACTCTCCTGATTTCCCGGTTGCAAACCGGGGGCGTATTATCCGGTATCCCCCGCCCAATTGGAATTGATTAAAGGCAAAAAAAGCGGTTTTTACGCAACCGTTTTCCCGCTTCGCCGCCAAATCGGCGCCAATCCGCTTTTGCGCATATCGAAATCAAAAAATGAGATTTAAAAAACGCGCCCGATTGCTGGTAGGTTTAAAACACTTCCTGTTGATTTTCTAATTAAACCTAACTTTTAGTTATAAGGAGTGGCAATGCGCGTTATATCACTGGCCGGCAGCCCACGCATCCCATCACGTTCCGCCGCACTGCTCGCGCTGAGCCAGAACTGGCTGCGGCAGCAAGGGGTGGAAGTGACGGCTTATACCCTGCACGACTTCGATGCCGAAGACCTGCTGTATGCCAACTTCAACAGCCCGGCGATCAAGGCGTTTGCCGACCAGCTGGCGCAGGCCGACGGCCTGCTGATTTCCACGCCGGTTTATAAAGCGTCGTTTTCCGGCGCGCTGAAGACCTTGCTGGATCTGCTGCCGGAACGCGCTCTGGATCATAAGGTAGTGCTGCCGCTGGCAACCGGCGGTTCGATCGGCCACATGCTGGCGGTGGACTATGCGCTCAAACCGGTGCTGGCAGCGTTGAAAGCGCAGGAAGTGCTGCACGGCGTATTCGCCGACGACAGCCAGGTCCAACTGACCGGTGAAGGCGCCACGCTCACCGACGCCGTCGCTACCCGGCTGGAAGAGGCGTTGGCCAGTTTTTATCTGGCGCTTGGCCGCCGCAAACCGCCCGCGCTGCGCGTCGCCTCGCCGCTGGCGGCGCGTCAGACCGCCTGAAAGGCCTGGAAAAGGAGAGCCTGAATGAAAAAACGCATCGCTTTACGGCGCTGGCTGAGCGCCGCTACCCTCACCGGCCTGCTGTCGCTGGTCTGGGCCAATGCCGCCGCTGCGCAGGATCCGGCGCAGTTCCGCATCGGCTACCAAAAAGGATCGGTCAGCCTGGTGCTGGCGAAGAGCCACCGGCTGCTGGAGGAACGTTTCCCCGCCACCCGCATCAGCTGGATCGAGTTTCCCGCCGGCCCGCAGATGCTGGAGGCCTTGAACGTCGGCAGCATAGATCTGGGCAGCACCGGAGATATTCCGCCGATCTTCGCGCAGGCGGCCGGCGCTGACCTGCTGTATGTCGGCGTTGAGCCGCCCAAACCCAAGGCGGAAGTGATCCTGGTGCCGGAAAACAGCCCGATCAAAACCGTCGCCGATCTGAAAGGCCATAAGGTCGCCTTCCAGAAAGGCTCCAGCTCGCACAACCTGCTGCTGCGATCGCTGCAAAAGGCCGGCCTGCAGTTCACCGATATCCAGCCCGCCTATCTGACGCCCGCCGATGCGCGCGCCGCCTTCCAGCAGGGTAACGTCGACGCCTGGGCCATCTGGGATCCTTACTATTCCGCCGCGCTGCTGCAGGGCGGCGTGCGAGTGCTCGGCGACGGCACCGATCTGAACCAGACCGGTTCCTTCTATCTGGCGGCGCGCCCCTATGTCGAAGCCAACGGCGCCTTTATCAGCCAGGTCTTGACGGTGCTGACCCAGGCCGATGCGCTCACCCGCAGCGACCGGGCGCAAAGCGTGACCCTGCTGGCTAACGCCATGGGGCTGCCGGAACCGGTGATCGCCAGCTATCTGGATCACCGCCCGCCGACCGCCATCACACCGCTCGATGCGCGGACGATCGCCGCGCAGCAGCAAACCGCCGACCTGTTTTACGCCAACCGGCTGGTGCCGGTGAAGGTTGACATCTCGCAACGCATTTGGCGCCCAAGCGCACAATAACTCATGGGAGAAGATTAACGATGAGCCTGAACGTTTTCTGGTTTTTACCCACCCACGGTGACGGCCACTATCTTGGCAGCGCACAGGGCGCGCGCAGCGTCGATCACGGTTATTTGCAGCAGATCGCCCAGGCGGCGGATCGGCTGGGATTCGGTGGGGTACTGATCCCCACCGGCCGCTCGTGCGAAGACTCCTGGCTGGTGGCCGCCTCGCTGATCCCGGTCACCCAGCGGCTGAAGTTTTTGGTCGCGCTGCGGCCGGGCATCATCTCCCCTACGCTGGCGGCGCGCCAGGCGGCGACGCTGGATCGCCTGTCCAATGGGCGTGCGCTGTTCAATCTGGTCACCGGCGGCGATCCGGAAGAGCTGGCGGCCGAGGGGCTGCACCTGAGCCATGAAGAGCGCTACGAAGCCTCAACCGAGTTCACCCATATCTGGCGCCGGGTGCTGGAAGGCGAAACCGTCGATTTCGACGGCAAGCATATTCAGGTGAAAGGCGCCAAACTGCTGTTCCCGCCGGTGCAGCAGCCGCGCCCGCCGCTCTATTTCGGCGGATCCTCCGCCGCCGCGCAGGATCTGGCCGCCGAACAGGTAGAACTGTATCTCACCTGGGGAGAGCCGCCGGCGCAGGTTAAAGAGAAGATCGAAGAGGTGCGCGCCAAAGCAGCGGCGAAAGGCCGCCAGGTACGCTTCGGTATCCGCCTGCATGTCATCGTGCGGGAAACCACCGAAGAGGCTTGGCGCGCCGCCGACCGGCTGATCGCGCACCTCGATGAGGAAACCATCGCTAACGCGCAGCAGGCCTTTGCGCGTTTCGACTCCGTCGGCCAACGGCGCATGGCGGCGCTACACGGCGGCAAAAAGGATAACCTGGAGATCAGCCCGAACCTGTGGGCCGGCATCGGCCTGGTGCGCGGCGGCGCCGGCACCGCGCTGGTGGGAGACGGCCCGACGGTCGCGGCGCGCATGCAGGAATATGCCGATCTGGGCATCGACACCTTTATTCTCTCCGGCTATCCGCATCTGGAAGAGGCCTACCGCGTCGGCGAACTGCTGTTCCCGCACCTCGATCTGGCGCAGGAGGAAACGCCCGTGCGCCTTCAGCCGGTGCGCCCGCAGGGCGAAGTGGTGGCCAACATCTATGTTCCGCAAAAAGTGTCGCAGAGCTGAGGAGCGCCCCGATGGCAAAGAACGCGCAACGCATCCTGTATCGGCTGGCCCCCTGGGCGCTGCCGCTGGCGCTGGTGATCCTCTGGCAGATCGCTGTCGAAACCGGCTGGCTGTCCAACCGCATTTTACCGGCGCCGAGCGCAGTGCTGGCCGCCTTCTGGAGCCTGAGCCAAAGCGGCGAACTGTGGCAGCATCTGAGCATCAGCAGCCAGCGCGCGTTGATCGGCTTTGCCATCGGCGGCAGCATCGGGCTTACCCTCGGCTTTATTACCGGGCTGTCGCGCTGGGGCGAACGCCTGCTGGACAGCTCGGTGCAAATGATCCGCAACGTGCCGCACCTGGCGCTGATCCCGTTGGTGATCCTGTGGTTCGGCATCGATGAATCCGCCAAGATCTTTCTGGTGGCGCTCGGTACGCTGTTCCCGATTTATCTCAATACCTACCACGGCATCAAAAACATCGATCGCGGCCTGTTGGAGATGGCCCGCAGCTACGGCCTGAGCGGTTTCCGCCTGTTTACACAGGTGGTGCTGCCGGGCGCGCTGCCGTCGATTATGGTCGGCGTGCGTTTCGCTCTCGGCTTCATGTGGCTGACGCTGATCGTCGCCGAAACCATCTCGGCCAATTCGGGCATCGGCTATCTGGCGATGAACGCGCGTGAATTTCTGCAAACCGATGTGGTAGTGGTGGCCATCGTGCTGTACGCCCTGCTCGGCAAGCTGGCGGACGTGGGCGCGCAGCTGCTGGAGCGTGTCTGGTTGCGCTGGCATCCGGCCTATCAACTGAAACAGGGAGAAGCACTATGACCCTTCCCGCTCGCCTTGCGCAAGGCACGCCGGTGACGCTGGAGTCCATCGGCAAAGGTTACGGCAACCGCACGGTGCTGGACAATATTCAGCTGCACATCTCCGCCGGGCAGTTCGTGGCGGTAGTCGGTCGCAGCGGCTGCGGCAAAAGCACCCTGCTGCGCCTGCTGGCCGGCCTGGAACAGGCCAGCAACGGCGTGCTGCTCAGCGGCAACGCGCCGCTTGCCGCCGTTAAAGAGGATACCCGGCTGATGTTTCAGGATGCGCGCCTGCTGCCGTGGAAAACAGTGATCGACAACGTGGGGCTGGGGCTGCGCGGCCAGTGGCGCGATGCGGCACTGCAGGCGCTGGACGCGGTCGGCTTGGCGGATCGCGCCCGCGACTGGCCGGCGGCGCTGTCCGGCGGGCAAAAGCAACGGGTCGCCCTGGCGCGCGCGCTGATCCACCGCCCTCGCCTGCTGTTGCTGGACGAACCGCTCGGGGCGCTGGATGCCCTGACGCGCATCGAGATGCAGGGGCTGATAGAAACGCTGTGGCAACAGCACGGTTTTACCGTGCTGTTGGTCACGCACGACGTCAGCGAAGCCATCGCGCTGGCGGATCGGGTGATCCTGATCGAAGAGGGGCGCATCGGGCTGGATCTCTCTCTCGATCTGCCGCGGCCGCGCCGCAAAGGCTCGGCCCGGCTGGCGGAACTGGAAGCCGAAGTGCTGGAACGGGTATTATCGCCGCCGGTTACCGGGGCCAGCCCGCGCCAGGCGGCGAATTGAACGGATAAAAAAAGGGACGGCAAAAGCCGTCCCTTGATCTATTCAGCGTGAAAAAATCAGGCGTCGAGCGCCTTGCTGATCTTCTCGTACAGATCGCCGGACAGATTTTCCAACCCTTTCAACTGTTCCAGCGCCTTGCGCATCAGCGCCTGGCGGCCCGCGTCGTAACGCTTCAGGCGAATCAGCGGTTCAATCAGGCGCGCGGCGATCTGCGGGTTACGCTGGTTGAGATCGCTGAGGATCTCCGCCAGGAACTGATAGCCGCTGCCGTCCGCCGCATGGAACGCCGCCGGGTTGCCGGAAGCGAAGCCGCCGATCAACGAACGGGTGCGGTTCGGGTTGCTCAAGCTGAACGAGCGGTGTTGCAACAGCGCGCGTACCTTGCTCAGCACGTCTGCCGCCGGGCTGCTGCCCTGCAGCACGAACCATTTGTCCATCACCAGGCCATCCTGATGCCAGCGCTCGTCGAACGCCGCCAGCAGCGCATCGCGGCACGGCAGCTGGGCCGCGACCGCGGCGGACAGCGCCGCCAACGAATCGGTCATGTTATCCGCCTGGCGATACTGTTCGCTCACCAGCTGATCCGCCAGCGCCACATCTTCGCCGAACGCCAGGTAGCCCAGGCACACATTGCGCAAGGCGCGCTTGGCGATCTCGGCGTGCTCCACGCGGTAGCCGTCGGTCTTGTTGGCGTGATACACCGCCAGCCACTCATCGGCCAACTCACGCGCCAGGCAGCGTACTATCGCTTCGTGCACCGCAGCGATCGCTTCCGGATCGATGGTGGCGAACAGCTCGGCGATTTCGTTCTCCGACGGCAGCGTCAGGATCTGCGCCGCCAGCGCCGGATCCAGTTTTTCGTCCAGCAGCACCGCGCGGAACGCATCGGCCACGTGCAGCGGCAGCGACAACGGCTGCTTCTGCTGGTGCCGCGCCACGTTCAGCTTGATATAGGTCGCCAGCAGGCTCTGCGCCGCATCCCAGCGCGCAAATTCATTGCGCGCGTGCTGCATCAGGAAGGTCAGCTGCTGGTCGCTGTACGGATAGTCCAGCTTCACCGGCGCGGAGAATTCGCGCAGCAGCGAGGGCACCGGCTTGTGCGCCACGCCGTCGAACACGAAGGTCTGCTCCGCTTCGGTGACGTTCAGCACGTTGTTGACCGGCAGACCGCCCTTTTGCAGTGGAATGACGTTGCCTTCGCTGTCGTACAGTTCGATATCCAGCGGGATATGCAGCGGCAACTTCTCCGGCTGATCGGCGGTTGGCGCGGTTTTCTGGCTGACATGCAGGCGATACTGCTGGGTTTGTGCGTCGTATTCGTCGCGTACCGTCAACAGCGGCGTGCCGGACTGGCTATACCAACGGCGGAAGCGCGAGAGATCGACGTTGGACGCATCCTCCATCGCCTGCACGAAATCGTCGCAGGTGGCGGCGCTGCCGTCGTGGCGTTCGAAATAGAGCTGCATCCCTTTCTGGAAGTTCGCTTCCCCCAGCAAGGTGTGCATCATGCGGATCACTTCGGAACCCTTTTCATACACCGTCAGGGTGTAGAAGTTGTTCATCTCGATCACTTTGTCCGGGCGGATGGCGTGCGCCATCGGGCTGGCGTCTTCGGCGAACTGCGCGCCGCGCATCACGCGCACGTTATCGATGCGGTTGACCGAACGCGATCCCAGATCGGAACTGAACTCCTGATCGCGGAACACCGTCAGCCCCTCTTTCAGGCTGAGCTGGAACCAGTCGCGGCAGGTCACGCGGTTACCGGTCCAGTTGTGGAAGTATTCGTGGCCGATCACCGCTTCGATGTTCAGGTAGTCCTTGTCGGTGGCGGTTTCTGCCTTCGCCAGCACATATTTGGAGTTAAAGATATTTAACCCTTTGTTCTCCATCGCGCCCATATTGAAGAAATCGACCGCCACAATCATATAAATGTCGAGATCGTATTCCAGGCCGAAGCGGGTCTCGTCCCACTTCATCGAGTTCTTCAGCGACGTCATCGCCCAGTCGGCGCGATCCAGGTTGCCGCGATCGACGAACAGCTCCAGCGCGACCTTACGGCCGGAGCGGGTGGTGAAGCTGTCGCGCAGCACGTCGAAGTCCCCCGCTACCAGCGCGAACAGGTAGCAAGGTTTCGGGAACGGATCCTGCCATTGCACCCAGTGGCGGCCATCGGCCAATTCGCCCTGGCCGATGCGGTTGCCGTTCGACAGCAGGAACGGATAGCGCGCCTTGTCGGCCACGATGCGGGTAGTAAAGCGTGCCAGCACATCCGGGCGGTCCTGATAATAGGTAATGTGGTGGAAGCCTTCGGCTTCGCATTGCGTGCACAGCGCATCGCCGGACAGGTACAGCCCTTCCAGCGCGGTGTTTTTCGCCGGGTGAATGTCGTTGACGATGGTAAGAGTGAATTGTGCCGGCAACTCTTCGATGATCAGTTGGTTATCCTGCTGACGATAGGCGCTCCACGGTTGACCGTCGACCTGAATGCTCACCAGCGTCAGATCTTCGCCATCCAGCACCAGCGGGGCGCCGGCCGTGCCCTGACGTTTGATTTTACTGACGGCGGTCACGCGCGTGGTTTCCGCGTCCAGACTGAAGTCCAAATCGATATCGGTCGTGGTGTAATCAGGCGCGCGATAATCGTGGCGATATTTTGCCTGTGGCTGTTGTGTCATAAAAACCCTTAAACGTCTCAGTGAGTTATAGGTGCAGGCCGCTCTTCTCCTCCGCGCCGCAGCTGGTGTGTTCCCCTGCGGCGCACGGCGGACCTGATTGTGAATAAACTGTATCACAGCTGGCCGAAAAGCCCAGAGCCGCCGGGCGACCACGAGAGAGAAATCAGAGGCAAATCATAAATCGCCCGCCAGACGACAGCGCGGGTGACCAATGGCTAAATAGAAATCAGCATTTAATGCTAAAAAACCGCCGTCCGGGCTCGCCGGCATAGTTGAGGCGGCACAGGCGGCATAGTGGTATAATTGCCGAATCAGGCCCAGGGATGACTCGCACTATGAAAATCAAATACGCAATCTATTTTTTTACCCTGTGCCTGATGACCTCCTTCTCGCTGTTCATCGTCGAGGAGCTGCTCGAAGCCCATACCGACTACCGAGATAACCAACTCAACCTGTATAAGATCGATCGCGCCAAAGAAATCTCCGAGGCCTTCCAGGCTTCGCTGCAGGCTCACCGCCTCAAACGATTGAGCCTGATCGATCCGCAAATCACCCGCGCGCAATGTTTGGCCGCCGATCGGGTGGCGCGTGAGAAAATTACCCGGATCCGCGAGCATCTGAACGATCCGGTCGCCAGGCAGCTCGGGGTGCGGCAAAAAATCGCCGCGCTGTCGATGATCGGCCTGATGGAACAGCTGTTGGATAACGACAACCTGCAGCTTTCGCAGGTCAACAACGCCAATGCCAATCTGTTCAACATCAACAGCGCCTATTACATCTCGCAAACCAGCAAGAGCTATTACCGCTACACCTACGATACCCGGATGGTGGATACCGATTCCTTTATGTTTCTCGAGGCCATTCGCCTCAACAACCGGCTGAATATGTCACTGACGGAGTTAAGCGATCAGATTATCGACGTCAACGTCAACCCGCTCGATCGCAAAGACGCCTACCTGAAGTCCATTCAGTTGACCGGCGTGCTGAACGCGCTGAGCACCCGATTGATCTTCATGAAGATCAACTACGACGACGTGCAAACCACCGAGCTCGTCAATCAGTTGCTCACCCTGGTGTCGGCCGAACGTCTCAAGCAGATCACCGATGGGTTATACACCGCCATCAATACTCAAAAACCCTATCCCGCAGCGCTTATTTCGCGCTATGTCGACGAGCTGAGCGGGCTTTCGCAGGCGCTGTATCAACGCAGCTTCGAGCTGGAAACCGTCGCTTCGCGTCACAAAATTTACGATAGCCAGACCACCATTTACGGCATGATCGCGCTCGCCGGCCTGGTGGTGTTGCTGTTCATTTTGCCGGCGCTGGTGTTCTGCACCAACATCAACCGTTGGCTGACCAAGACTCACAACAATATCGTTCGGTTGTCGCGCGGCGAGATGAATATCGATCGCAACGACGCCTTCTACAGCCGGGAACTGATCGCCATCAGCGACGCCATTCAGCAGCTCAGGCAATACCAGCTGGACAAGGTCTCGCTGGAAAGTGAGAAGCAACTGTTGATTAAAGAGCTCGAGGCCTCTTCCTTCCTCGATCCGCTCACCAATATTTATAACCGCCGTAAATTCTTCCTTGAATGCCAGCTGCTGGGTGACAGCAGCTATCCACAGGCCTTTTGCCTGATCGATATCGACAATTTCAAACAGCTCAACGACAGCTATGGCCACGACGTAGGTGACCAGGCGCTGGTGGCATTCGGCCACCTGCTGCAACGCGCGTTCCGCGCCAGCGACATTTTCTGCCGCTACGGCGGCGAAGAGTTCGCGGTGCTGCTGGGCAACTGTTCGTTGGACAACGCACGGGACATCATGGAGCAATTGCGCACTCGTACTCATCGCCTGACGCTAAATCTGACCGACGGACGGCAAGTGCGTTTCACCACCAGCTGCGGCATTGCGCCGGTCAACGCGTTCACCGCGCTGCAGGCGGCGATCAAACAGGCGGACGAAGCGCTCTATTTTTGCAAAAAGAACGGCAAGGATCGGGTCAGCGTACACACTCAGATCGGGTTTATCTGATTCGCTGTTTAAAATAATTAACATTATAATTTTTATGACTAATTAGGCTAAGTCATTCACCTTACAGGCATATCTGGCTTTTTTTCTTCCCCGCCGCCGCCAGGCCGCCATAAAGGCACGTTTAATCCTCGACCCGCTTTGGTGATTTATGGTGTGATGCAGCTTCAATAACAGGATAATCCGGGTATACTCCACCCCCACTTTTATGATTATCCGGATTTGGACACGCGCCTGACGAGGATGCTGTAACGCGCTATGACTCAATACGCTTCCCCGATTTTGACATCACTGCTTGATACCGATGCTTATAAGCTTCATATGCAGCAAGCAGTGTTCCATCGCTATCCCGCGATCAGCGTGGCGGCGGAATTCCGCTGCCGCGGCGACGAACTGCTGGGCGAATATGCCGACGAGATCCGCGCGCAGGTGGCGCTGATGAGCCGGCTGACGCTGACCGACGCCGAATTCGCTTATCTCTCGGGCCTGCCCTTCTTCCGTCAGGATTATCTGAACTGGCTGCGGACGTTCCGCTACGATCCGCAGCAGGTGATCGTCGAGAACCGCGACGGCAAGCTGCACATCCGCATCGCCGGGCCGTGGCGCGAAGTGATCATGTGGGAAGTGCCGCTGCTGGCGGTGATCAGCGAAGTAGTACATCGCCGCCGCTCTGCGCAGGTGACGCCGGAACAGGCGGTGGCACATCTGCAGACCAAGCTGGCACAGTTCAAGACGCTGGCGGGCGATCTGGACCTTTCGCGCTTCAAGCTGATGGACTTCGGCACCCGTCGCCGTTTCTCTCAGGGCGTTCAGCAGGCCATCGTCAGCACCTTGCTGGCCGAATTCCCGTACCTGTCGGGCACCAGCAATTACGATCTGGCTCACCAGCTCGGCCTGGCGCCGGTCGGCACGCAGGCGCATGAATGGTTCCAGGCGCACCAGCAGATAAGCCCGGTGCTGGCCAACAGCCAGCGCGCCGCATTGCAAGCCTGGCTGGATGAATACCCGGACCAGCTTGGCATCGCGCTCACCGACTGCATCACCATGGATGCCTTCCTGCGCGACTTCGGCCCGCAGTTCGCCGAGCGTTATCAGGGGCTGCGCCACGATTCGGGCGATCCCGTCGAGTGGGGTGAAAAGGCCATTGCCCACTACGAGAAACTGGGCATCGACCCGATGAGCAAAACGCTGGTGTTCTCGGACAACCTGGATCTGGACAAAGCGCTGGCGCTCTACCGCCACTTCTATCAACGCATCAACCTCGGATTCGGCATCGGCACGCGCCTGACCTGCGATATTCCCGGCGTCAAGCCGCTGAATATCGTGATCAAACTGGTCGAGTGCAAAGGCAAACCGGTGGCCAAGCTCTCCGACAGCCCCGGCAAAACCATTTGTCAGGATCAGGCGTTCGTCAGGGCCCTGCGCAAAGCCTTCGATCTGCCGCTGGTGAAGAAAGCCAGCTGATCCTTCTTTATATAGAGAGAAAGCCGGCCCGGTTCACGCGCCGGCTTTTTTGTTTTTATCCCGAACGCCCTCTTTTCAGCCAGCCGCGATAAATGTTGCGCCAATCCGATGATTTCTGCTTGTGCTCTGCACCGCGGCAAGTAACATAGCCATTACCCCCATATTCTTGGGTTGTAAGCTATTTCTAAACCAAATTATTAAAGAGAGAAATCTATGAGCGTAGTGCCTGTAGTCGACGTACTGCAAGGTCGTGCTGCGGTTGACAGTGAAGTCACCGTACGCGGCTGGGTACGTACCCGGAGAGATTCAAAAGCTGGTATCTCCTTCCTGGCCGTCTATGACGGTTCCTGCTTTGATCCGTTACAGGCCGTCGTTAATAATTCTCTGTCGAATTATCAGGATGAAGTACTGCACCTGACCACCGGTTGCTCAGTTGAAGTGACCGGTAAGGTCGTCGCCTCACCGGGCGAAGGCCAGAGCTTCGAACTGCAGGCCACCGCGATCAAAGTGGTCGGCTGGGTCGACGATCCAGACACTTACCCGATGGCGGCCAAGCGCCACAGCATCGAATACCTGCGCGAAGTGGCTCACCTGCGCCCGCGCACCAACCTGATCGGCGCCGTGGCGCGCGTGCGTCATACCCTGGCGCAGGCGATCCACCGCTTCTTCCATGAAAACGGCTATTTCTGGGTGTCCACCCCGCTGATCACCGCTTCCGATACCGAAGGCGCCGGCGAGATG
This sequence comes from Serratia sp. 4542, assembly GCF_016805595.1. Classification (NCBI taxonomy): domain Bacteria; kingdom Pseudomonadati; phylum Pseudomonadota; class Gammaproteobacteria; order Enterobacterales; family Yersiniaceae; genus Serratia; species Serratia sp. 4542. The sequence continues at coordinate 119,627 of NZ_RXKV01000003.1, read as the reverse complement.
TTCCGCGTGTCCACGCTGGATCTGGAAAACCTGCCGCGCACCGACAAGGGCACCGTCGACTTTAGCGAAGACTTCTTCGGTAAAGAAGCCTTCCTTACCGTTTCCGGCCAGCTGAACGGCGAAACCTACGCCTGTGCGCTGTCCAAGGTTTACACCTTCGGCCCAACCTTCCGCGCCGAAAACTCCAACACCAGCCGCCACCTGGCGGAATTCTGGATGATCGAGCCAGAAGTGGCCTTCGCGACGCTGGACGACGTTGCCGGCCTGGCCGAAAGTATGTTGAAGTATGTGTTCCAGGCGGTGCTGGATGAACGTGCCGATGACCTGAAATTCTTCGCCGAGCGCGTGGATAAAGACGCAATCTCTCGTCTGGAGCGTTTCGTTTCTTCCGATTTCGCGCAGGTGGACTACACCGACGCCATCGAGATCCTGCTGGCCTCGGGCCAAACCTTCGAAAACCCCGTTTCCTGGGGCATCGATCTCTCTTCCGAGCATGAACGTTACCTGGCTGAGAAACACTTCCAGGCGCCGGTGGTGGTGAAAAACTACCCGAAAGACATCAAAGCGTTCTATATGCGCATGAACGAAGACGGCAAAACCGTCGCGGCCATGGACGTTCTGGCACCGGGCATCGGCGAAATCATCGGCGGCTCGCAGCGTGAAGAACGCCTCGACGTGCTCGATCAGCGTCTGGAAGAGATGGGGCTGAATAAAGAAGACTACTGGTGGTATCGCGATCTGCGCCGCTACGGCACCGTGCCGCATTCCGGTTTCGGCCTGGGCTTTGAACGTTTAATCGCCTATGTCACCGGCGTGCAAAACGTGCGCGATGTGATTCCATTCCCGCGCACGCCACGTAACGCAAGCTTCTAATTTATACGATCAAACGTTTTTTAAACGATTTCGTTACAAAACAAAGGCCAGCATCGCTGGCCTTTCGCATTTTTTAATATTGACGCACGTCACAAAGTTCCCTAAAAATTACATTTAGTTACACATACTTTCTTTTTGCAACCTGATTGGGACATTGGTATCATTTTCGTCCTAGATTAACCCGCCTGTGAATGGAACACTGCGTTCAGACACAGGACGACACCAATCTATCAACAATAGTTCCCAAAGAATTATTGGCGGCAGTGGCAAAGGTGTCCGAATAACACCAATGAGGGTAATAATGATGAAGCGCAACATTCTTGCAGTGGTTATCCCGGCTCTGTTGGCTGCTGGTGCAGCAAACGCAGCTGAAATCTACAACAAAGACGGCAACAAGCTGGATCTGTACGGCAAAGTTGACGGTCTGCACTACTTCTCCAAAGACAAAGGTAATGACGGCGATCAGACCTATGTTCGTTTTGGCTTCAAAGGTGAAACTCAGATTACTGACCAACTGACCGGTTACGGCCAGTGGGAATACAACGTTCAGTCCAACCACTCCGAGTCTCAGGGCACCGAAGGCACCAAAACCCGTCTGGGCTTTGCCGGTCTGAAATTCGCTGACTACGGCTCCTTCGACTACGGCCGTAACTACGGCGTACTGTACGACGTGGAAGGCTGGACCGATATGCTGCCAGAGTTCGGTGGCGATACCTACACCTACACCGACAACTTCATGACTGGCCGTACCAACGGCGTTGCGACCTATCGTAACAACAACTTCTTCGGTCTGGTTGACGGCCTGAACTTCGCTCTGCAATACCAGGGCAAGAACCAGAACGACGGTCGTGACGTTAAGAAACAGAACGGCGACGGCTGGGGTATCTCCTCTACTTATGACATCGGCGAAGGCGTAAGCTTCGGCGCTGCATACGCTTCTTCCAACCGTACCGACGATCAGAAACTGCGTTCCAACGAGCGTGGCGACAAGGCTGACGCATGGACCGTGGGCGCGAAATACGACGCCAACAACGTTTACCTGGCGGCCATGTATGCAGAAACCCGTAACATGACTCCATTCGGCGGCGGTGACTTCACTAACACCTGTGCTGCTTCTGAAAAATGCGGCGGCTTCGCCAGCAAAACTCAGAACTTCGAAGTGACTGCTCAGTACCAGTTCGACTTCGGTCTGCGTCCAGAAGTGTCTTACCTGCAGTCTAAAGGTAAAAACCTGAACGTCCCAGGCGCGGGTTCTGACCAGGATCTGGTTAAATATGTTTCTGTTGGTACCACTTACTACTTCAACAAAAACATGTCCACCTACGTTGATTACAAAATCAACCTGCTGGATGACAACGCGTTCACCAAAGCAACCGGCACCGCTACTGACGATATCGTAGCTGTTGGTCTGGTGTACCAGTTCTAAGTTGTCTCGCTTAACGGCGGTTTACCGTCGGCTAAGTTAAAAAAACAGGGCCTCGGCCCTGTTTTTGTTTGTGTCAGCCGGTAACTTTTTATCCTGCCAATTTCTCCTTCCCCATCATTTTTTCTGCCTAATACTCCCCCTTCGCAAGATCGCGGTGTTTTTGTCGCAAACGGTTGGCAAAGCCGGTAACTGGCGTTACCCTGATGCTTCTGTCTGCTTAACTCCGAGATTTGGAAGCACCTGACATGTTTGAAAAAATCACCGCCGCACCCGCCGACCCGATCCTGGGCCTGACCGACATTTTCCGCGCCGACGCCCGCCCGAATAAAATCAATTTAGGGATTGGCGTTTATAAAGACGAAACCGGTAAAACCCCGGTGCTGACCAGCGTAAAAAAAGCTGAGCAGTATCTGCTGGAAAATGAGACCACCAAAAACTATCTCGGTATTGAAGGCATCCCGGCGTTCGCCAGCTGCACGCAAGCGCTGTTGTTCGGCAAAGAGAGCCCGATCATCGCCGATCGTCGCGCGCGCACCGCACAGACGCCAGGCGGCACCGGCGGCCTGCGCGTGGCGGCAGACTTTATCGCTAACCAGACCAGCGCCAAACGCATCTGGATCAGCAACCCAAGCTGGCCGAACCACAAGAACGTCTTTAGCGCCGTGGGCCTGGAAGTGCTGGAATACGCCTACTACGACGCCGCCAACCACGCGTTGGATTTCGACGGCCTGCTGAACAGCCTGAAACAGGCGCAGGCCGGCGATGTGGTGCTGTTCCACGGCTGCTGCCATAACCCGACCGGTATCGATCCAACGGCGGAGCAGTGGGCGCAGCTGGCCGAACTTTCCGTCGCCAACGGCTGGCTGCCACTGTTCGACTTCGCTTATCAGGGCTTCGCCAATGGACTGGAAGAGGATGCGCAGGGCCTGCGTATTTTCGCCGCCAAACATAAAGAGCTGATCGTCGCCAGTTCCTACTCGAAAAACTTCGGTCTGTACAATGAGCGCGTCGGCGCTTGCACCATTGTGGCTGCCGATGCCGAAACCGCCGACCGCGCCTTTAGCCAGGTGAAAGCGGCGATTCGCGCCAACTACTCCAACCCGCCGTCACACGGCGCCGCCGTGGTCGCTACCATTCTGGGCAACGACGCTCTGCGCGCGATGTGGGAGCAGGAACTGACCGATATGCGCCAGCGTATTCACCGCATGCGTCAGCTGTTTGTGAACACCCTGCAGGAGAAAGGCGCGCAGCAGGACTTCAGCTTCATCATCCAGCAGAACGGCATGTTCTCGTTCAGCGGCCTGACCAAAGAACAGGTGCTGCGTCTGCGCGAAGAGTTCGGCGTCTACGCCGTGAACTCAGGCCGGGTGAACGTGGCCGGCATGACGCCGGACAACATGGCACCGCTGTGTGAAGCCATCGTCGCCGTGCTCTAAAAGCATCGACGCAGGTCATAAAAAAAGGGGCGCTCTATGCGCCCCTTGATTTTTCCTGCCGGGAAATAATCGTTACCACACCGCCGGCTCTTCGCGCAGGAACGGGTTGGTCTGGCGCTCGTGGCCGAAGGTCGACATCGGGCCATGGCCGGGAATAAAGCGCATGTCGTCGCCCAACGGCAGCAGTTTGGTACGAATAGAGGCAATCAGCGCCTGATGGTCACCGCGCGGGAAGTCGCTGCGCCCCACGCCGCCGTTAAACAGCACGTCGCCCACCAGCGCCAAACGCGCCTGCTCATTGATAAAGACGATGTGGCCCGGCGTATGCCCAGGACAGTGCAGCACCTTGAGCGTCATCTCGCCCACCTGCATCTCATCGCCTTCCAACAGCCAGCGGGTCGGCGTCAGCGGCGCGCACTCTTCCAGTCCAAACATCCGACTCTGCGCCGGCAAACCGTCCAGCCAAAACGCGTCTTCTTTATCCGGGCCGTAGATCGGCACCTGATAATGGTCCGCCAGCTCCGCCGCCGCACCGACGTGATCCAAATGACCGTGCGTCAGCAGAATCTGAGTGATCGTCACCCCCTGCCGCGCGACTTCCGCTTTGATTTTCTCCGCTTCACCGCCGGGATCGACCAACGCCGCCTGCTGCGTGTTTTCGCACCAAATCAGGCTGCAATTCTGGCTAAAGGCGGTAACGGGAATAAGATGGTATTTCATAAGGCTCCAACGACAATAACGCCGCATCCGCAAGGGGCGGCGTTATTCACTGATGGCACAGCGATTACCAGGTCCGAACCGGGCCGGTATCGATGTGTACGAAGTTGCTACGTGGGTAATATCCTACACCACCGGCGCGCATTTTTAACGCCGCTTTACGGATATTACTCAATTGGATGCCTTCGATATGGAAATCCATCGCCTGGCCTTTGGTGTGGTAGCTGTGCTTGGCCACGCCGCGGCTATGCGCACGCAGTTCGTTGTTGGTATCTACGGAACGGTATCCGGAGATCAGCTGCACCGGCTTGCTGGTGCCCAGCAGCCCCTGCAGGCGATAGAGGTGATCAAACAAGCGGGGATCGATCGATTTAACCTTGTTGGCGCGATAATCGCGGAACAGATGATTTAGCCGCACCAACTCTTCTTTATTGTAACCTTTGCCGTCAAAGAACTCGGCTTTAATAGATTCACCGGTATTCAGGTTATTCAACACTAAAATACGCGGTCGAGCGGTGGAAAGACTGGCAAACGCCTGCCCTGGAAGCAGCGCTATGCCCATAGCGGCGCCACCTAGCGCCAGCCATTTACGGCGGTGATGATCAATTTTGTCCATGACTCTGTTAAACCCGGCAAGAATGTCAAAATAAATGCACAAAGCAGCGCACTGTCCGAACCATAACCGCCTGCGTATGCTGAGTCAACCCGCGATACGCCTAGGTTTACAGGCCCCCGGCGACGAGGGCCTGCGGTATAGCCAAACATTCTGACCGTTATTTATTTATAATTACTGCATTTACTGCATTAATTTTTTGGCCTGAGCCAAAATTTGTGCGCCCGATCGCACCGTATTATCATAATTGTAAATATCTGTACGGAATTGCGGTTGGCCGTCATCCGAAACCCAGGCGGTCAGATAATACAGTTTTACGGGAATACGCTGGCGAATATTCACATAAGTGGTATTCCCCTCTTTCAGCGTGGAAGACACGCGGCTGTTGTTCCAGCCTGCGTCCTGCAGCAGCATATTCGCCAAATCGGAAGCCTTGTTCACCCGCACGCAGCCGGAGCTGAGCGCACGGATATCTTTCTGGAACAGGCTGTGGTTCGGGGTATCGTGCAGGTAGATGGCGTCCGAGCTCGGCATATTGAACTTGAAGCGCCCCAGCGAGTTGGTGGCACCCGGCGCCTGACGGACGCGATACGGGAAATTGCGCGCAGAAACCATGCTCCAGTCGATCATCGCCGGGTTGATCACTTCCGCATCGTTGCTCCAACCCGACAGCACCGTATAGCCGTGTTTCTGGAAGTAATTACCGTCGCGCATCGCCTTCGGCACAATGTCCTCGCGCACCAGCGTGGTCGGCACGTTCCACGGCGGGTTGACCACCACGTTGTTCAACGCGCTGCTCATCAGCGGCGTCTTACGACTCGGCCGCCCGACGATAACGCGGGAAGACAGCACTTCATTGCCGTTCTGGTAGTAGGTCAGCGAGTAGTTGGGAATGTTCACCATAATGCCGGTGCCGACATGCCCCGGTAAAATTCGCAGGCGTTGTATATTCAGCGCCAGCAGCGCGGCGCGGGTTTTCGGTGACACGTTGAGCCACTCACGGGTGCGCACGCCGATCACGCCGTCCGCCGTCAACCCCTGCCATTTCTGGAAGCGCTTGACGCCCTCCACCAGCTCATTGGTATAAAGATTGTCGCTCACCACGCTGCCAATCTGCGGCGGCGTCTGCTCCGCAGTCAACTCCGTTACCGGCGCCGCCGATGGGCTGACCGTCACGCGGCTTTTCTCTTCGTCTACCGTCAGCCCGCCGTCGTCGGGCTCATTGCTCTTCGCCGAAACCACCGCCGGTTCCGGCTCCGCTTCCGGCGCCGAGGCGGCCAGCATGCCGGTACGCGTCAGGATCTCACGCAGCGCCGGGATATCGTTGCTCATTTGGCCTGGGCGCAGGCTCGGGCCGCTGCCCACCTGTGGCCACGGACGATTGTCCGCCAGCATGTCGCGCAGCGCCTGATGCATCTTGGCGTATTGCGGATGCTGCGGCGCGAGCGAATTCACATAGCTCAGGGTACGCGCCTGGCGCACCGCCAGCTGCCATTGGTTGATCACCGCGGTGGGCGGCAAGCCAAGCTTGTAGGGAATATTGCTGTACAGCCAGTTGTTGCCGTTGGCACCGATGGCAGAGACGAACTGCAAATAGCCCAGCATCGCATCGGACAGCACCGCATCGCGGCCCGCTTCACTGAGCGCCGGATCGGTCAACATCTTCACCCATTGGGTAAACTGCGGCTGCACGCCGGACATCGCCAGTTCGGCCAGCTGCTGCTGAAACTGCTGAACGGCTTCGCGATCCTGCCACATCGGCTGCATGTGATTCGCCGCATACAGCGGTGCCAGCGTGGAAAGGTAGTGCAAATCCATGCCGCGCGGCAACGCGGCCAGCAGCTCAGAACGGCTCTGCGCAACGGACATGCCTGCTGATGCCACCGGCAACGCCGTAACGGTAGCCGATGCGGAAAACGACGACACAAGACTACAGGCGATAGCGCCACTCAGCGCCAAACGTCGTAGAGAGTTTCCCTTTTTAAGCAACATCCCTTGCCCCCTGTATGCTCACAAAAAAAACGTCAAAAACTGCATATAGTTTCAGTATACAAACAGAAAGGCCGTTTCGCCCTGCGGGCGTCGAATAACTGTTTATGTGATTAAACTAACCGCTTTTCAACGGATAAAAAAGCAGGACTATCATCCACGCGCACAAAAAAATAGCCACCCTGCGGCGGCTATTTTCGGATTTTTAGGGCGTTTTTCTGCGTTACGGCGTTTCAACCGGCGCAGTACCCAGCGCCGGCGGCTCGCCGGCGAAACCGCGCAGCCCCACCACGTGCACATGCTCGTGGTTCTGGAACACTTTACGCACCAGTTTATAGGTGGTGCCCTTCTCCGGACTGATGTTTTCCGGCGCCGCGATGATCAGCTGCATCTCCAGACGGTCGCACAGTTCGAACAGCGTAGCGATCGACTTGGCATCCAGACGCGCCGCTTCATCGAGGAACAGCAGGCGACACGGCGAGATGTCTTTACCGCGCAGGCGGCGGGATTCTTCTTCCCAGCTCTGCACCACCATCACCAGGATTGACATCCCGGTACCGATGGCTTCACCGGTAGACAACGCGCCGCTTTCCGCACGCAGCCAGCCGTCGGAGCCACGGTATACCTCCACTTCCATCTCCAGGTAGTTGCGGTAGTCCAGCAACTCCTCGCCGATGGTCTGTGGCGTGCGCTGCCCCATGTCGATCTGCGGATTCAGGCGCTGATACAGCTTGGCCAACGCTTCGGAGAAGGTCAGACGGTTGCTGTTGAACAGATCCTGATGCTGTTCCTGCTGCTCGGAGAGCACATCCAGCAGGGTGGCATGCGCTTCGCGCACATTGACGTTCAGGCGCACGCTCTTCACCTGGCCGAAGGAAACGGCCTGCAGACCCTGGTTCAGCATGCGAATGCGGTTCTGTTCGCGCTGAATGGTTTTGCGAATGATGTTGGCCACGCTTTTCGAACTGATCGCCAGCTTCTGCTCGCGCGCGGTCAGCTCTTCGGTCAGACGGCCCAGCTCAATTTCCATCTGTTCGATGGCCTCGACCGGATCGTCGGTGCGGATGATGTCCTGACGGATGCGCTCGCGCAGGTGCTGGTACACCGCGATATAGAACTGAATCTTACGCTCCGGCCGCTTCGGATCTTCCGACAGGCGCAGTACATCGCGCAGGTGTTCGTTATCCGCCACGGCCAGACGCAGCGCACCGAGCGCCTTATCCGACATCGAGCGCAGCTCGTCGCCATCCATATACGCCAGCTCGCGGCGGTGCAGGCGGCGTTCCACGCCGTTGTCTTTCACCAGGCGCATCACCGCGCACCAGCCCGCCTTGGCGGTCACCACCTGCTCGCGCAGCTGATGATAATCGCGTTCCAGCTTGCGCAGTTTCTTCTGCAGGCCGTCCATTTCGGCTTCGCAGAAGGTCAGCTGCTTCTCCAGCTGGTTGCGGCGAGCGCGGTTGTTGCTCAGCGCCGCATGCAGTTCGTCGCGACGCGCACGGGCGCGCGCTTCGGCATTGGCGTCGGCCTGCACGCCGATGTCCACCAGCTCTTGGCTCAGCTCTTTCAGCATGTCGCGCTTGGCGTCGTACGAGCTTTTCAGCGAGGCCAGCACCTGGCTGTACTGGGTGAACTGGGTTTGATACTGACGCAGTTGCTCACGGGCGCGGGCGCGTTCGGCTTCCGCCTGCTCCAGACGCTGGCGCAGCTTATCGTTCAGATCGTTGTTGGCATTCTGCATGCCGGCAGAATCGGTGTAGCTGAAGTGCGCACGACGCTGCACCACTTCAGTGAGCGCGAACGCCTGCTGTTTAGCCTGACGCTGCACGCTTTGCGCCTGCGCGTAATCCTGCTGCAGCTGTTCATGCTGCTGCGGATCGCTCTGCAGCACCGACAGCAGCGGTTCCAGCTTGGTCAGCGACACGCCGTGCTGTTGGATATGACGCGCGGCGTCCTGCGCTTCTTCCAGTTCTTCGCGGATCTCGTCGACGCGGTCCTGCAGCGTTTCATCGTTCAGCAACGACACCAGCGGCATCAGGCGGTTGAGTGCGGAAATGCCCTCTTTGGCCTGTTCGTACTGCTGACGCTGCTGCTGGTTCTGCGCTTCGTGATTGTTCAGCGCACGTTCGATCTCGCCACGACGGGCGTTCAGGCCGCGGATCTCCGCTTCCGGGTCGGCGTCGAACGCCACCGCCAGATGGGTACCAATAAAGCGGCTGAAAGCCTGGTGCGAGCGCTGGGTTTTCTGCACGTCGAACGACAGCGTGGCGTAGCGCTCCGCCAGCGTTTCACGCTCGGCATGCAGCACTTCCAGACGGTTCTCGCGCGCCGCGCGGCCGAACAACGGCACTTCCGGATAACGGGAGTAACGCCACTGGCGATCGGCGATTTTCACCACCACCGCTTTGTCCTGCTCTTCAACGGCGAACACGCTGTCATCGAACGACTGCGGATCCCCTTCGATCAGGTAAAGATCTTCCGGGCAATCTTCCAGCCCTTCAAGCATCTCACGCACCAGCGACAGATCCGGCACCACGATAGCGTGGCGCGAAGGGCCGTACAGCGCCGAGAAGTAAGGCGCGTCGTCGATGGTGACGTCATCGTAAATTTCCGACAGCAGCACGCCGCCGAAACGTTCGGCCAGCGTGACCAGGCGCTGATCTTCCGCGCCGCCCGGCTGGCTGAGACGTTCGATCTGCGCTTCCACTTCACGTTTGCGGGCCGCCACTTCGTCGCGCTCGACGGTGGTTTCACGCTCGCGCTCCAGCAGCTGCTGCATGTATTCGGTCACCTGCTGGCTGTTTTCCAGCGGCTCTCCGCTCTGATCGCTGAGCTGGCCCAGGGCGTCCTGAGCCGCCAGCCACACCGGCGCGCGCGCCGTCAGCTCACGGATGCGCTGCTGGATCTGCTCCAGCTCCTGGCGCATCTCCATGCGGCGTTCGCCGGCTTCGCTGACGTTCTGCGACAGCGCTTCCAGGCGCTCTTCCAGCTCCTGCTGCAGCATATCGAGATCGTCAGGCTGGTACTCTTGGCCATGGCGTTTGCAAAACTCTTGCAGCAGACGCTCGGCGTCCTGCTGCGAGCGCAGGCGCTGTTCCAGTTCGCTCAGGCGCAGGCGCAGCGGCTGAACGCGCTCGGCGAGGTGCTGCTGCGAAGGCCAGTCGCGCAGCAATTCGCGCGCGCACTGCCAGGCTTCGCTGCGGCTGACCTGGCCGGCGATTTTCCCCACCAGCTGATAGGCCTGTTCGAACTGGCCGTGCGCGGCGTCGGCCACGCTCAGCTTCTGTTCCAGCATCAGCAACGCTTCGGTCGCTTCCTGTTCGCGGGCCTGGAAGGTGTCTAGCCACTGTTCGGCGTTATCGGCGGTCAGATCCGGCAGTTGGCACAGGGCGCGTGCGCGTTCCAACGCCTGCAGCGCCTGCTGGTACTGAATGGCGCGGGTCTGCTGCACGTCGAGCGCCTGCTGGTAGTCGGCCAGCTGGCTCTTCAGCTCATCCACTTCCAGCTCGGCCGCTTCGGCGCGCGCTTCGTTTTCGGCCTGCTGCTCGCTCGCCTCGGCCACCACTTCGTTCTGCTCTTCCAGACGGTAGGTCAGCTCTTCCAGATCGGCTTCATAGCGTTCGATCTTCTCCTGCTGACGCATCGCCGTCTGCACCAGATTCAGGTGATCGCTGGCGGCCTGGTAATCGGTTTCCAGGTCGGATTCGGCACCGCTCTGTTCGCTCAGCTCACGCGCCATTTCCACATGGCGATACTGTTCGGCGGCCAGCTGCTTGCGGCTGCCCAACAGATCGCTGCGCAGCGCCAGCGCGCCGTCCAGATGGATGCGGCGTTCGTTGGCGTGGCGCATATAGTCCGCCGCCACATAGGAAGTGGCCTCGGAAATCAGATGTTTGAACAGATCGCGGTCCGACTGGGTGACGCGAATCGCCTCCAGCGTCATGCGGTTTTCGCGCAGCGCCGCTTCCATGTCCTGGAACGCCTTGCGCACGCCGCTGTTTTCCGGCAGCAGGTAATCGCGCAGCGAGCGGGTGATGGCGCTGGAAATACCGCCGTACAGCGACGCTTCAATCAGACGGTAGAACTTGCTGCGATCGGCGGACGAACGCAGACGTTTCGGGATCACGCCCAGATCGAACATCAGCGAGTGGTAATCGGTGATGGAGTTGAACTGCTTGAACTGCACCCCCTCCATCTCTTCCACGCGATCCTTCAGCTCCTGCAGCGACAGCACGCGCGCCTGGCGCTCACCCACCGTCTGGGTCAGCAACTCGGTCGGCTGCACCGCGGTCGGCAGGCCCTGGATGGTGAACGGTTTGATGTCGACCTTGCGATCGCGCCCCGCCACCTGCTGCAGGCGCACGCCCACCACCACGCGCTGGTGGCGCGAGTTGACGACGTCGAGAGTCGAGTAACACACGCCGGCACGCAGCTTGCCGTGCAGGCCTTTATCGCGCGAGCCGCTGGTGGCGCCCGCTTCGGTGGTGTTACGGAAGTGCAGCAGCGTCAGATCGGGGATCAGTGCGGTGACGAAGGCCGCCATGGTGGTGGATTTCCCTGCCCCGTTACCGCCGGACAGCGTGGTCACCAGCTCATCCAGATCAAAGGTGCGGGCGAAGAAGCCGTTCCAGTTAACCAGCGTCAGCGAGCGAAATTTACCGCGTTCAATCATTCCTGTTCATCCTCTGCACCGTCAGGAGCGTTATCAACCTGCTGATCCTCAGCCTCATTCTCATCGTTCAGCGACAGGCTGGTTTCAACCGGCATCGCCTCGCCGTCGCGAATCATGCGCAGCTGCGCTTCACGCGGATCGTCGCCGCTGCGCACGTCGGCGCCGAAGCGGAACACCGCCTCGGTAATGCGGAACTTGCTGCTGTCATTGCCCATGAAGTAGACCATGCCGAGGCGGCGCAGGCGGTTCAGCGAGGTGCGCACCTTTTCGTGCAGCTTCTGCCGATCGAGATCCGAGCCGGTGGAGCGCTGGTTGACGAACTTCAGCAGCTTGTTCTCATCGGCCAGGCTCAGCAGCTCGTCGTACAGCTCCTGATGGCTGAAAATACCCTCATGCGCCAGGCGCTCGGGGCTGAGATACAGGTAGCACAAGATTTTACCGACCATCATATCCAGCTCGGACAGCACCGAACGCGGGATCAGCGTGGTGGAGCGCGGGCGCAAATAGAAGAAACCTTCCGGCGCCCGAATCAGCTCGACGCTGTAACGGGTGTAAAATTCTTCCAGCTCATCCTGGAAATCCATTAAAAAGGCGTGGTTGTCCAGCTCATCGATACCGATGTGACGACCCGCGCGCAGTTGGCTGTCCAGCGCCGGGAACAGCGAGTTGGACAGTGCCTTGGCCAGCTTGACTGGCATTACTTGTTCAATATTTATCGATGACATGGGCCTGGACCTTGGCTCCGTAATCATTGATTGCCTGCCATTCCGCCGGCAACCCTGAGAAATCTGCTTCAGCCACACCGAGGCGCACTGCCTGGTCGACCACTAAGCGTGCCACGTCGAAATGACGCGCACGCGGATATTGCGCCAGATAATCGCGCATCACCGCTGCAAGGTTGAGCGGCATCTGCTGTTCCTGATACACCTTCAGCGCCTCTTCGATCATCGCCGCCAGCTGTTCGCGAATTTCGCTGAACTCTTCGAACTCCAGATCCGGCGGCAGTTCCCCGGTCACTTCCTCACTGCGCAGTGCCAGTTCTTCGTCGCGCATGTCCAGCAGACGATCGGCATTGGCATGGGTCAGCGCCCACGGGTGGTCGAAATAGGTTTGCACCGACTGGCGCAGGCGTTGGGCGAACACGCGGTTTTTATCCATATCGATAGCGGTACGGATAAATTTATGTACGTGGCGATCGTAGCCGATCCACAGGTCGATCGCCTGCTGGCCCCAGCTGATGATGCGATCCAGCTTGCTCTGCAGATCGAACACCAGCTTGTCGACGAAGCCCAGCTCCACGTTGCCGAGGGTCGCGTCCTGGATGCGCAGCAGGTTGGCCTGCAGCTTATCGCCCGCCGCATCCAACGTATCCTGCAGCTCGCGCAGGGTGCCCGAGGTTTCCGACAGCAGCATCTCGCAGCTGGAGATCGCCGCCCGCCAGTCTTTGCTCAGCAGCGCCGCGATGTCGTTTTTCACGCTCTGCTGCTGCTCGTCCATCACGCGTTGGGTCATGTCTATGCTGTCGAAGATTTCCGCCACCGAATATTTCAACGGCGCGAACACGTTGCGGTGCCAATGGAAATCGTCGCCGCCCTCGTCGGCGGCGTCGGCGGCGCGCTTGAGTTCCTGCGCCACGATCGACAGCTGCATCGACAGACGCAGCGTGGAGAATTCGCGTTGGCGAATATAGTAATCGGTAATGCCGATACCCAGCGGCGTGAGGCGGTAAATCGCATTGCCGTCCGCCAGTTCGCTGGTAAAGCGGTTCAACAGGCGCTGGCGCACCATGTCGTTGATCGCATTGTTGGCGCGCATCGCCACCGTTTCATGCGTCTGTTCAAAACCCTTGCTGACATGGCGAAATGCATCAACCAGCTCACCTTCGCTCATCTCGCCGTCCAGCCGTTCGCCGTTCAGGGTGGCGATGGCGAGCAGAAATGCGAGACGCTCCGTAGGGAGCGAAATAGAGAAATCATTTTTCCGTGCCCAGGCGACCAGTTCGGGTACTGTCTGGGAAAATTCACTCATAGTTCGTCCTTCAGGTTTGGTTTATGCGCCATGACGTGAATATAGCGCCCCAAACTCACGTACGGCTCCTGCCGGCAATAGTGCTGTTCAAGCGCCAGTAACTCTTCAAATTTTTGTGTTTGCAGCTGTCTGCTCTGCAGATAGTCGTGGAACACCCGCACGCCGGTTTTACCGCCGATACGCATGCCCAGCTGTTCCAGCCAACCGTAGACCAATAGCGGATCGTGCGGATATTGCGGCGACAGCGAACGCTTGCGGCGCCGCCTGACCTCGGGATCCACCAGTTGGAAATTACCCAACACCACGTTGCGCATCAAGAGGCCGTTGGCGTTGAAGAACATCAGCGACAGCGCGCCGCCCGGCGTCAGGCAGTCATACAACGCCTGCAGCGCCGCTTCGGGCTCGGCGATCCATTCAAGCACTGCATGAAACAATATCAGATCAACCGGCTGTTCCAAATGTTGAGCGATATCCTGCGCAGAACTTTGTACGAATTGCATGTTCTGGCTCACACCTTTCTGTTCCGCCAGCTGCGCGGCGCGCTGGATCATCTCACCAGAAAGATCGCACAACAACACCTGATGTCCTAATTCTGCCAGCTGGCAGGCCATATGGCCTTCACCGCCCCCGGCGTCGAGGATGCGCAGCGGCCGCTGCGGCAACTGCGCCAGCAACCCGGTCAGATCCTGCCAAACCACCGCCTGGCGGATTTTTCCTTTCGTGGTGCCGTAAATATTACGCGCAAATTTTTCAGCAATATCGTCAAAATTGCGATCCTGCATGGACAACGGCTCCGCTGATCTCATTCTTGTCGGCGGCAAAGCGCACGCCCATTCAAACCTGCTATTTTGGCACAGACTGGCTTAGAATGTATCTTCTTGCGGCCTGTTTATGCCTGGATGCCGCTTTTTCACCCAAAAGGATCTGATTTTCGATGCTGTTCAACCTGAAAAAGTTCTTTGGCGCCATGCTGATGCCGCTGCCGCTGTTGATGCTGCTGATGGGGCTGGCGCTGCTGCTGCTGTGGTTCACCCGCTGGCAAAAAAGCGGTAAGACGATTTTTACGCTGAGCTGGCTGTTTTTACTGCTTTTCAGCCTGCAGCCGGTGGCCGACCGGCTGCTGAGGCCGATCGAAGCCCAATACCAGACTTATCGCGGCAACGATCCGGTCAGTTACATCGTGGTGTTGGGCGGGGGCTATACCTACAATCCCGATTGGGCACCCAGCTCGAATTTACTCGGCAACAGCCTGCCGCGCGTGACGGAAGGCGTGCGGCTTTACCTTGCGCATCCCGGCGCCAGAATGGTGTTTACCGGCGCATCCGCCGGCAGCATGCAAAGCAACGCCGCCACGGCGGCGCTGGTGGCCGAAAGCCTGGGCGTGCCGCGCAGCGATATGGTGATCCTGAGGGAACCGCGCGATACCGAGGAAGAAGCCGCTCAGGTCGCCAAGTTGGTCGGCGAGCAACCGTTCATTCTGGTGACCTCCGCCAACCATCTGCCGCGCGCCATGCGCTTCTTCGAGGCGAAAGGCCTGCACCCGATCCCGGCGCCGGCCAACCAGTTGGCGATCGACTCGCCGCTGAATATCTGGGATCGCGCCACACCGTCCTCGATGTTCCTCGGCCATACCGAACGTGCCTGGTATGAAACGCTGGGCAGCCTGTGGCAGTGGCTGAAAGGCGCGGATCGCGCCGGCGCCGAGTAAGGCCCGTTCAACCGGCCAGCCAGGGCAGCAGCTGTTGCGATGCATAGTCGAACGGCCGCCGCTCCAGCTTGCCGGTATGAACCAAGCGCCCTACCGCTTCCCACACCACATACAGCCAGCGCCGTGCCAGGAAAGCGTCGGCGACCGGCGCGCGCTGCAGATAGCGGAACAGCAGTTGGCTGGGCATACCCGCCTCGCACAGGCGAAAAAGATCGTATTCGCGCGGCGCCCACAGCACCACGCCGGGATTGAGCATCGCCAACAGCTGATCGCTTTTGGGATCCTTCAGCATGCTGCGCAGCGACAGGTTACCGTGCACCAGAACACAGGGATCGTCGAAGCCGACGAAGAAATGGGTCAGCGCTTCGCGCGTGCGGTACAGCAAACGCCGATCCGCCATGGTCAGCTGCGGGGTGGTGAGATTGACTACCGTCGCCCACAGCACTTCGACCCGCTGTTGATACCAGCAAAACCAGTCGTTCTCCTGCGTGCTGTCAACGCTGCCGACGCTGCCGTGGCTGTCGATGCGGTGCCAGGCCAATATCCCGTCAACGATCTGTTCCATCAGCATGTTCCAGCGATCCGGCGAGCGCGTCGGCGCTTCAGCCGACACGCCGCGCAGGCGCTCGATCAGCAGGATTTCCTTATACGGCGTCTGTTGAGTACACACCACGCCGTACACCGTGGGCAGCCGAATATCCCCGTCGCGCGCCAGCATCGACAGCTTGTAAGCCTCCTGCTGGGCGATGCCTTGACAGATAAAGCTTTTCGCCATCAGCGGGATCGCGTTGCCCTGCCGATCGTACAGCGAATACATATGCGCATAAGGCTGCTCGCTCACCCGCTCCAGCCGGCTGATGGACTCACCCAGCACAATGCTCAGTTCGGCGCGTAACTGCTCCATAAGGCATTCACCTCAGGCTAATAAGGGGGGATGTAACATCATCGAACGGTGAGCAGAAAAATTCTTCAACGCAGATCAACAAAACGGGGAACAATCATGGGGGGTGTTGCATCGTCGGCGCGTTGCGCGGCGCGCCGACGAACTCAGGCTCAGGGTTGGATGCTGTCGCGCACGCGCTGGAGATCTTCCGGCGTATCGACCCCCACGCTCGGGATCGCTTTCGCGACCGCCACGTGGATTTTTTCACCGTACCACAGCACGCGCAGCTGTTCCAACAGCTCGATCTGTTCCAGCTGGCTCGGCGCCCAGCTGACGTAGCGACGCACGAAGCCGGCGCGGTACGCGTAGATGCCGATATGACGCAGCAGGCTGTCGCCGATGCTCTCTTTCGACGCGGCGAAACGCTCACGATCCCACGGAATGGTGGCGCGTGAAAAATAGAGCGCGTAGCCCTGCGCGTCCATCACGACCTTCACCGCGTTGGGGTTGAAAGCCTCTTCGGCGCTCTCGATCGGCACCGCCAGCGTCGCCATACCGGCCTGGCTGCCCGCCAGGTTCTCCGCCACCTGACGCACGATCACCGGTGGGATCAGCGGTTCGTCGCCCTGCACGTTAACGATGATCTGGTCGTCGGCAAAGCCGTAGTGTGCGATCACTTCCGCCAGCCGCTCGGTGCCGGAATGGTGATCCGGGCTGGTCATGCACACTTCGCCACCGGCGGCTTCCACCGCTTTGGCGACTTCAGGGTGATCGGTCGCCACGATGACGCGGCTGGCGCCGGACTCGCGGGCGCGCTCCATGACGTGTACCACCATCGGCTTGCCGTGAATATCGGCCAGCGGTTTACCCGGCAAACGGGTCGAGGCGTAGCGGGCGGGAATAATAGCGATAAAACTCATGCGTGTTTCTCATCCAGCGACAGCGCACGCGCTTCATTTTCCAACAGCACCGGAATGCCATCGCGCAGCGGGTAAGCCAACCCGTCCGCTTTGCACACCAGTTCCTGGTTTTCTTTATTGAAATAGAGTTTGCCGTTGCATACCGGGCAGGCAACGATTTCGAGTAAACGGTGGTCCATGCATCCTCCGTAAGGGGATAGGTCATCTGGGAAAGGCTGTGAGGATAGCATAACGCCCGGCCTCAGGTTAATCACCGGTGGCGCCAACCCACCGATATTTCCTCATCGCGCGGGGGCAACAGCTTGAACTGGGGCGCATCCCAGCGTAGAATTTTGTGATACAAATCACAAAAAGGCCGTGATACGTGATCAAACGTCTGCATAAAATCATCGCTCTGTTCGCTAACTTCAGCCACTGAGCCCCTTTGTAACGAGCGGCGCTGAACTTCGTTTTACCCACCGACGGCGTCGTTCGTTATTCCACTTCCCAGCCGGTCCCCCATTCAGCGGCCAACGCCGCCGGAATGTCGCCCAGCGCGACGCGTTGCGCACCGTGCCATTTGGCCGTACGCGCGATGGCCTGCCGGATATCCTGCGCCCGCTGTTTGCCGAAGCGCACCTGCGGCTCCGCATGGAAACTGATGATCTCGAACACCCCCTGGCGACGGTGCGCCTTGGCGTCAATGCGCCCCACCAGCTCACCGCGGTGCAGCACCGGCAGGGTGAAGTACCCATAGCGACGTTTTTCTTTCGGCGTATAACACTCCAGCCGATAGTCAAAGTTGAACAACTCCAGCGCCCGCCGCCGATCCCAAACTACCGGATCAAAGGGGGACAACAGGCTGGTGACCGTCGATTTGAGTTTGCTCTGTTCCGCCAGCGGCAGCAGTTCCGCCAGAGATTCATGCACATAGAACGGCCCTTCCAGCCCCTCTACCTGTACGGGCGTAATCTCCCCCTGCTCCTGCAGCTCTGCCAGCAAGGCTTTTGGCGCCACGCGTTTCAGCCGATAGTAATCTGCCAACCATTCAGCGCGAAAGATACCCAGATAGCGGCAGGTGCGGCGCAGCATCTGCCTGCGCGCCCGCTCCGCAGGCAGCGTATGACGCGCATCGTCCCAGGCCGGCAGCAACCTTTCGGTCAGATCGTAAACCCGGTGGAAGTTGCGGCGTTCGGCTACCATCAGCTTGCCGGCGGTAAACAGGATCTCCAGGTGTCGTTTCTCCGGTTTCCAGTCCCACCATCCGCTGTTGCCCTTTTTCTCGGCGCTGAAATCGGCGGAGCGCACCGGCCCCTGTTGTTCGATGTGCCGCAGCAGGCTGTCCATCGCCGCCTGGTGCTGCTGCACCCAGTCGGCGGAATATTTCCAGCCCATATCATGAGGCGCCAGCATGCGGTGCCGCAGCAAACCAAAATCCTCAATCGGCAGGAAACAGGCTTCGTGCGCCCAATATTCGAACAGCTTGCGGCCGGCAAGCGCCTGCTCCAGCCATTCCGACTGATAGGCGCCCAAACGGCTGAACAGCACCAGATACGGGCTGCGGGCGACGACGCTAATGGTATCGATTTGTAACAGCCCCATGCGCTGGATCGCGCTCACGACGTCATCGGGCTTAGCCTGGCGTTTAAGCGGAGAAAGCAGCCCCTGGGCGGCAAGGTGCAGCGCGCGAGCGGCGGTAAGGGAAATTATCGGGGTGGTCATCCTGATATCCGTAGCAAGTAGGCAGTGGCCTGATAATAGTGGATATCGAGGGATTTATCTTCGCCAGTGCTTGCGGGTGGCGACACCGGCACTGGCGAGGAAGGAGGGTGCGATCAGAACGCGATAACGTCTGCCGCGGACAGCCCATGCGAGCTGCGATAGATCGAGAACTCAACGTTCTGACCTTCGTTCAACGACTTATTTTTGGTGTTGGCGATAGCGTTGCTATTGACATAGATTTCGTCGCTGCCATCTACCGGTGAAATAAAACCATAGCCTTCGGCCTGATTAAACCATTTCACGCGGCCCATTTTTAACACAGTATTTTTAAACATAACTTATATCCTTTTACTTGAGCATCCTTGACAACGTCTTTTTTTATATTGTCTGGACGCTACCAGCCCATCCTAAAGTTTTTCGTAACAAACCTCTCGTGAGCAAAAAAATAAAAAACCCGCACTAAGGCGGGCTTGTTGAACTTAATATCTTCCGCATGACTCGGCGCTAAAGCGTCACCATGGTTGTATTAAGATCTCTTATACGCGTTCCCTGTATTCTTACAGAGCAACTACGTTGGCGGCAGCCGGCCCGCGCGGGCTGTCCTGGATGGTGTACTCGACGCGCTGGCCTTCAGCCAGGGTCTTGAAACCGTCGGTCATGATTGCGGAGAAGTGTACGAATACATCTTTGCCGCCGTCGTTCTGCTCAATGAAACCAAAACCTTTGCTTTCGTTGAACCACTTAACCTGACCAGTCTTCTTAGACATTACATTTACCTTTAAATATATTTACAAAACCTGCCATAAGAGGCAATTGGGGCC
The DNA here is from genome assembly GCF_016805595.1 of Serratia sp. 4542. Lineage (NCBI taxonomy): Bacteria > Pseudomonadati > Pseudomonadota > Gammaproteobacteria > Enterobacterales > Yersiniaceae > Serratia > Serratia sp. 4542. Next base: position 99,840 of record NZ_RXKV01000003.1, on the reverse strand, counting down.
ATTTCAGAAACATTACTTATGGGAGGTACTTAGAAGGTTCGTCTTTGAAGCGGAATCGGATGATAACGTTTTTGGAGGAACTGCTTAACTCTAAACTCGAACATAAATAGGTCTGGATTACAGGCCGACTTGCATTTACTCATAAATCTGGTGAATGCACAAGAGGTTTATTGCATTAAATTCGCCATTACGCCGAATTTATTTTTATCCCCCTGAATACACATGAATTAATTTACCGTTCTTCGCAGCCCATCCACCGCCTCTTCCCCCAGGCCGGCGCATCATTTGTCCGTCTGTGCGCTGCAAATGAGAGCTAACGCATAAAACTCTAATATGCTTGGCGCCTCTATAACAAATCCCAAATCAGATGGCTAAACTTGAGGGGAAAACAAGGCAGACGGCTTTTTCGCCAGCACTTTTGCCGCTAAAAACACGATTTTTCAGATTATGCTGAATCAAGGAGCTATGCGCATGACCGCCCAGCAGTTCGTTTCACCTAATGAAATCCGCGCCAGATTCTCCCACGCGATGTCGGACATGTACCAAAAGGAGGTACCGCTGTACGGCGATCTGCTGGAGTTGGTGGCGGAAACCAATCGACAGGTTCTGCGCGAAGACGCCGCACTGGCTCATCAGTTGCAAATCACCGGCGAGATAGAGCGCCTCGCCATGGAGCGCCACGGCGCGATCCGGGTCGGCACCGCGGATGAGCTGGCCACCCTGCGCCGCCTGTTCCGGGTGATGGGCATGGCGCCGGTCGGTTACTATGACCTGTCGGTAGCGGGCGTTCCGGTGCACTCTACCGCTTTTCGCGCCGTACATGAAGACGCGCTGCAGATCAGTCCTTTCCGCGTGTTCACCTCCCTGCTGCGCCTGGAACTGATAGAAGATCCCGCGCTGCGTGAGCTGGCCGAGCGCTTGCTGGCGCGCCGCCGCATCTTTACCGATCGCGCGTTGGAACTGATCGCGCTGCAGGAAGCGCAAGGCGGATTGAATGCAGCGCAGGCGCAAGAGTTTGTCGAACAAGCGCTGGAGACCTTCCGCTGGCACAATCAGGCGACGGTCAGCGCCGAAGAATACCGGCAGTTGCACGATCAGCATCGCCTGATCGCCGACGTCGTAGCGTTTAAAGGGCCGCATATCAACCACCTGACGCCGCGCACGCTGGATATCGATCGCGTTCAACAGGCGATGCCCGGCCGCGGCATTACGCCCAAAGCGGTCATCGAGGGCCCGCCGCGCCGCCGCCGTGCAATCCTGCTGCGCCAGACCAGCTTCAAGGCGTTGGAAGAAAGCGTCGATTTCGTTGAGCACGACGGCCACGCCATCGCCGGCCACCATACCGCGCGCTTCGGCGAGATCGAACAGCGCGGCGTGGCGCTGACGCCTAAAGGGCGCGCCCTCTACGACCGCCTGCTGCAGGCGACCAACGATGCACTGCAGGCACCGCCAAGCGAGAAGAACGCCGAGCGCTACTATCAACTGCTGGAGGAAAACTTCCGGGCGTTTCCGGATGATTACGCCACGCTGCGCGAGCAACAGCTGGCCTGGTTCCGCTATTTCCCGACCGAATGCGGCCTGGCGGCCAAAGAGTCGCTGGATAAGCACAGTACCCTGGAGCAACTGATCGAGAAAGAACACGTTCGCTTCCAGCCGCTGGTGTATGAAGATTTTCTGCCGGTCAGCGCAGCGGGGATTTTCCAGTCAAATCTGGGGGACAGCCGCCACGCGCAGTACAATGCCGCTTCCAGCCGGGCTGCGTTTGAACAAGCGTTGGGCAGTGAGGTGATCGACGAGCTGGCGCTGTATCAGCAAACCCAGCAGCGTTCGCTGGAGGCCTGCGCGCAAGCCCTGGGGCTTGTCACGCTGGCATCCTGAGGTTACTTGGTCAGCAGAGATTCGATACCCTGCAGCAGTTGCTCAGCCTGAGCGGACGGTAGCACCGCATCAACCGGTAAATACCACCAATTAGGCTGGGCAAAGGCGCGGCACTTCACCGCGTCCTTCTCCGTCATCAGCAGCGTTTGATCGGCTGCAACCAGCGCCGTCAGCTGCGGCTGCTGATATTCCTGATGATCGGCAAACGCCACTTCCTGCACCACCTCGACGTTCAGCTTTTCCAACGTCGCGAAGAAACGCGGCGGATGACCGATGCCCGCCATCGCCACCACGCGCGGCAGCTCGGCCGCCGGGCGACGTTCACCGCTCAGCAGGTTCACCGCGTCACGCGCCTGGAGGCGCATGGCAATCTCCCCCGCCTGCGCCACGCCGCCATTGGCGACGCGCGCATCGACGCTGCCAAGCCGCGCGGCACGCTCGCGCATCGGCCCGGCCGGTAACCACCAGCCATTGCCGAAACGGCGCACGCCGTCGATGACCACCAGCTCGAAGTCACGCTGTAAGGCATAGTGCTGCAAGCCGTCGTCGGTGATGATCGCATCCAGCGGCTGTTGTTGCAGCAAGGCCTGTACCGCCTCGGCTCGCTTGGGCGCGATCGCCACGGGCGCGCCGGTGCGCTGATAAATCAGCACCGGCTCATCCCCCGCCTCGCGGGTCGAGGTATTCTGATTGAGCACCAGGGGATAGACCGCCGACTTGCCGCCGTAGCCGCGCGAAACCACGCCAACGCGATAGCCCCGCTGCTGCAGGTGTTCCACCAGCCAGATCACCATCGGCGTTTTGCCGTTGCCGCCAGCGGTGAGGTTGCCCACCACCACCACCGGCACCGGCGCGCGCCAGCTTTTGCGCAGGCCACAGCGATAGCTGAGGCGAATCAGCCAACTGAGCAGGCCATACAGCCAGGAGAGCGGCAGCAGCGCCAGATAAAGCAGCGAACCGCCGGACCAGATGCGCTCAATCATTATTGACCAAACTGCATGCGGTGCAGCTGCGCATAGGCGCCCTGCCGTTCAAGCAATTCGGCGTGCTCGCCGCGTTCGACGATGCGGCCGTCCTCCACCACCAGGATCTCGTCCGCCTTCTCAATCGTCGACAGACGGTGCGCGATCACCAGCGAAGTACGGTCTTTCTGCAACTCGTCCAGCGCAGCCTGGATGGCACGTTCGGACTCGGTATCCAGCGCAGAAGTCGCCTCATCCAGGATCAGGATCGGGCAGTCGCGCAGTAACGCACGCGCGATGGCGATACGCTGACGTTGGCCGCCGGATAGCATTACACCGTTCTCACCGATCACCGTATCCAGGCCGTTCTCCATCTTGTTGATGAAGTCCATCGCGTACGCCATTTCGGCCGCTTTCTCAATCTGCTCGCGGCTGTATTCGCTCTCGCGCGCATAGGCGATGTTGTTGGCGATGGTGTCGTTGAACAGGTGCACGTTTTGCGAGACCAGCGCCACCTGATTACGCAGTGAGGCCAGGGTATATTCACGCAGATCGTGGCCGTCCATCAGGATTTCGCCTTCCTGGATATCGTAGAAACGCGTCAACAGGTTGGCGATGGTGGATTTGCCCGAACCGGAACGGCCCACCAATGCGACGGTCTTGCCTTCGGCGATTTTCAGGTTGATATCACGCAGCGCCGGTGTTTCCTTGGACGGGTAATAGAAGGTGACGTTGCGGAATTCGATGTCGCCTTTCGCACGCTTCACTTCGCGGGTGCCGGTGTCTTTTTCCTGTTCCATATCCAAAATGGAGAACAGCGTCTGGCATGCCGCCATCCCGCGTTGGAACTGGGCATTGACGTTGGTCAGCGACTTCAGCGGGCGCATCAGCGCGATCATCGACGAGAACACCACGGTAATGGTACCGGCGGTCAGGGTTGACATCACGCTAGGGAAGCTGGCGGCAAACAGCACGAACGCCAGCGCCAGCGAAGCGATCAGCTGAATGATCGGATCGGAAATCGAAGACGCGGAGACCAGTTTCATGCCCTGTTGACGCATGCGGTTGCTGACCGAGTTAAAGCGCTCGGTTTCCACCTGCTGGCCACCGAAGATCAGCACTTCTTTATGGCCTTTCAGCATCTGCTCGGCGCTGGTGGTCACCTGCCCCATGGTGTTCTGCATGTTCTTGCTGATGTTGCGGAAACGCTTGGACACCAGGCGAATGGCGATGGAGACGATCGGCGCCAGCACGATCAGGATCACCGACAGCTGCCAGCTGTAGTAGAACATCATGATGAACAGGCCAATGATCGAGGCCCCTTCACGCACCACGGTCACCAGGGCGCTGGAAGAGGAGGAAGCCACCTGCTCGGAGTCATAGGTAATGCGCGACAACAGCGTCCCGGTAGACTGCTGATCGAAGAAGGCCACCGGCATTCTCATCATGTGGCCAAACAGGCGGCGGCGCATCTGCATCACCACCATGCCGGAAACCCAGGAAATGCAGTAGCTTGAAACAAAGCTGGTCACGCCGCGCATCAGCATCAGCGCAATCACCGCCAGCGGCATCCACACCAGCACGCTGCTGTCGGTTTTTCCAAACCCATCGTCCAATAGCGGTTTAAGCAGAGACAGCATCAGCGTGTCCCCCGCTGCGTTCATAATCAACGCAATGGCGGCCACAATCAGCCCGGTCTTAAAAGGAGTGATCATCGGCCAGAGTCGACGGAACGTCTGCCAGGTCGAGAGATCTTTATCATTCATCATGCAAATACCAGCATCGGAAGAAATAGCGGCCTATTTTACTCATTATCACCCTCTACGCCAAACCGCTGATGGTACCAACGGGGCATTAATTGTTCGCGAAAGCCTTTAATTTGCCAATCGTTGTCGAAAAAAAGTACCGATAACTGGCCGGAGCGCGTCGTATCACGCCATGTAATGCCATTTGCCCGGTATCTGGCGACCACTTTACGCGCTGGCAATCGCCATTTGTTGTAACGAGATGCTGACGCCAGCGCCACCTCAGGATTGACCGCGCGCAGAAACGGCGGCGTCGAAGACGTTCTGCTGCCATGGTGCCCCACCTGCAATACCGTGGCCGCTAAACGGTCGCGGCGCAATCGAATCAGCTGTGCCTCCGCCTTCTTTTCCGCGTCGCCGGTAAGCAGCAGGCTGTATTTCCCGTCGTCGATGCGAATCACACAGGAGTCGTCATTGACCGGCCTTTTGAGCGTTTTCGGCGGCCACAGCACCTCGAATTGCAACGACTGCCATCGCCAACGCTCTCCGGCGACGCAGGGCAAGTGCCCCTCCCCGCGTATCGGGCTGCGCACCGTCGCCTGTGGAAACGCACTCTGTACCGTCGACAGCCCGCCGATATGATCGAGATGAGCATGGCTGATAATGATCTGTTCCAGTTCAATACCCCGCCAGTTCAGCATCGGCAAAATATGCCGCTCGGCGGCGCTGCCTGCAGGCCAACGATCGCCGGTGTCATACAATATGCCTTTGCCGTTTTGCTCTATCACCATCGCCAGGCCGTGCCCGACATCGAGCATATCGACGCGCCAGCGGTATCCCGGCTCTTTTCCTCGCCACAGCACGCAGCATATCGCGATCGTCGCCAGGCCCGGCGCATAGCGCCACCACCAATGAAAGCGCCAACAGATAACGATAAGCCATCCCGCTATGCTGGCCAGCAGCGAGGCAGCCCCCAAATCTACCCAACCGCGCTGCAGGTAATGCAGCGGCACAAACACCCCGCTCAACGTGAAATCGGCCAACCACCAAAGCCCGTAACTTAGCGAGGGGAAGACGCCGCCGATCACCGCCAGCAAAATCAACGGCACCGTCACCAATGAGACGATGGGCACCGCCCAGAGATTGGCCGGCAATGAGGTCAGCGTCAGGCCTAAAAACAGCGCGACCTGCATCGGCACCAGCAGCAGCGTCATGCCCAGCTGAATATGCAGCCAGCGTACCGGCGCCCAATACCAGGCGGAACGAAATCGCTCGCCGAGCGGCGCCCATTCGAACCAAAAAATCAAACACCCTACCGCCAGCACCGACAGCCAAAAACTGTCTGACAATACCGCCAGCGGATCGCACAACAAAATCAGCCCGACGCACCACAGCCACACTTGCCAGGAAGAACAATGAACGCCGCGCAAGCGCAGCAGCATCCACAGCGTCATCGCCAGCGCGGTGCGTACCGCCGGTGGCTGGGCGCCCACCAACCAGACATAGATCAGCGTCGCCACCCAGCCCGCGACCAGCGGAAAGCGATAACCAATCAGATGGGCGGGAAGAAAAAACTGCAGCGCACGCAGCACCGCCCAAAACAAAATGGCGACCATCGCCACATGCAGCCCCGAAATAGCCATCAGGTGCGCAATGCCGGTTTTCAGCATCAGCGTGCGCAAAGCCTGTTCCAGTGCGGTGCGTTCCCCAAACGCCAGCGCCAGCAACACCGCCTTGTAACGCAATTCACCGATGTTGGTTTCCGCATGGCTGATTATGCGCTGGCGCAGGCCGCAATCGCCATCCAGCAAACGAGCCTGCCTGACCTGCGCGGTCAAAGGTTGGCGCTGCGCGATTGCCCAACGCTGGCTGTCAAAGCCGCCTTCATTGAGCTTGCCGTGCACCGGCCGCAAACGCAGTTTCAACTGCCAGCGCTGCCCGGCGCACAGACGCTGCCGTTCTGGGGCCCACGTCGTGGTAAACGTCAGCGCAGGCACCAACCAATGGCCGTCGACTCGCTCGATGCGCATCAGCGTCTGCTTACTGGCGGCAGGCTCCAGTGCGACACTACTCACCTGCGCCACCGCCGTTACATCCGGCATGCGGCTTAGGTGCTCCATTTGCCCAAGCAGGCTTCCGGCGTTGAAAACCGCCCATATGAATCCCAAACCCAGACAGGCCAAATAACGACAGATCGGCCAACGGGTGCGCAGCAGTAAACCGGCGACAAACAGCATCGGCCACAGCAGCCATGGCTCTGGCAACCGCGGTAAAACCAGCAGCGGCAGGATGCCGCAGATAACGGCGAATATCGCCAGATCCAGCGAAATTTTGATCGCTCTTCTCCCATCGGCTCCACCATGAGCAAAAACGCGTCACGGCAAGCAAGCAGGATCGTTGAGGCGATATGTCGCCGCCAGCGGGCTTTAACGAAGATGCGGTGAGCATGGCAGGATAAGAGAGGCCTATGCAGCAGCCACACCGCAAATGCGGCGCAGTACGCAATTCACTTGCGTGTCATGGAGAATCGCAGGCGAAAAAAAAACGGCGCCTTAAAGGCACCGTTTTATATTCTTTACAAGCAACAACGCTATGAGCAGTCAGCGACTAGCCATAGATATTGGCGCGGTCACGCAACTCTTTGCCAGGTTTGAAGTGAGGAACGTACTTGCCGTCCAGCTCAACTTTGTCACCGGTTTTCGGGTTGCGGCCTACACGCGGGGCACGGTAGTGAAGAGAAAAACTGCCGAATCCGCGGATCTCAATGCGTTCGCCCTCGGCCAGCGTTGCGGCCATGTGCTCAAGCATCTCTTTCACTGCATCCTCAACGGCCTTCGCCGGAATATGAGATTGCTGGCCAGCAAGTCTTTCAATAAGTTCAGACTTGGTCATAGTACCTCCAAGCTTTGCAGCTAAACTACCGTATCGGGGCGGTCAGAAACCGCCCCCCGTCATTACTCGCCTTTAGCCGCTTTGAAAGCTTCAGCCATTGCGTTAGAGAAGTTGCCTTCTTCCTGTTTGTTGTTAACAGTTGCGATGGCGTCTTTCTCGTCAGCTTCGTCCTTAGCACGTACGGACAGGCTTACAACGCGGTTCTTACGGTCAACGCCGGTGAATTTAGCTTCAACTTCGTCACCTACGTTCAGAACCAGAGTTGCATCTTCAATGCGGTCGCGAGAGGCTTCAGATGCACGCAGGTAACCTTCTACGCCGCCTGCCAATTCAACTGTAGCACCTTTGGCGTCAACTGCAGTGACTTTACCAGTAACAATAGCACCTTTCTTGTTCATAGACAGGTAGTTATTGAACGGGTCTTCAGCCAGCTGCTTCACGCCCAGGGAGATACGCTCGCGCTCTGCGTCAACTTGCAGAACAACCGCTGCGATTTCGTCGCCTTTCTTGTATTCACGTACTGCTTCTTCGCCTGCAACGTTCCAGGAGATGTCAGACAGGTGAACCAGGCCGTCGATGCCGCCGTCCAGGCCGATGAAGATACCGAAGTCAGTGATAGACTTGATTTTACCTTCAACGCGGTCGCCCTTGTTGTGGGTTTCTGCGAACTGCTGCCATGGGTTGGATTTGCACTGCTTCAGGCCCAGGGAGATACGACGACGCTCTTCATCGATGTCCAGAACCATCACTTCCACTACGTCGCCCACGTTAACAACTTTGGACGGATGGATGTTTTTGTTGGTCCAATCCATTTCAGAAACGTGTACCAGACCTTCAACGCCTTCTTCGATTTCTACGAAGCAGCCGTAATCAGTCAGGTTGGTTACACGACCAGTCAGCTTGGTGCCTTCTGGGTAACGTTTCGCGATAGCAACCCATGGATCTTCGCCCAGCTGTTTCAGGCCCAGGGATACACGAGTACGCTCGCGGTCGAACTTCAGCACTTTAACAGTGATTTCATCGCCAACATTGACGATTTCGCTTGGGTGCTTAACGCGTTTCCAAGCCATGTCAGTGATGTGCAGCAGGCCGTCTACGCCGCCCAGATCAACGAATGCACCGTAGTCAGTGAGGTTCTTAACGATACCTTTAACTTCCATGCCTTCCTGCAGGTTTTCCAGCAGTTGATCGCGCTCAGCGCTGTTCTCGGATTCGATAACCGCACGGCGAGAAACGACAACGTTGTTGCGCTTCTGATCCAGCTTGATGACTTTGAACTCAAGCTCTTTGCCTTCCAGGTGCAGAGTGTCACGTACCGGACGCACGTCAACCAGGGAACCTGGCAGGAACGCGCGGATGCCGTTCAGCTCGACGGTGAAGCCACCCTTCACTTTGCCGTTGATAACACCGGTTACAGTCTCAGCTTCTTCGTATGCTTTTTCCAGCGTGATCCAAGCTTCGTGACGCTTAGCTTTCTCACGGGACAGCAGGGTTTCACCGAAGCCGTCTTCAACAGCATCCAGAGCAACGTCAACTTCGTCACCAACCTGGATTTCCAGCTCGCCCTGGGCGTTTTTGAATTGCTCAGCCGGGATGGCAGACTCAGATTTCAGACCGGCGTCAACCAGTACGATATCTTTGTCGATAGCAACAACGACGCCACGAACGATGGAACCCGGGCGGGTTTCGATTTCTTTTAAGGATTCTTCAAAGAGTTGAGCGAAAGATTCAGTCATGTTGTTAATCTTCAGGGTTCTTTAGTTTAACGTCCATTTAGCGTCCCGCCGAATGGGGTTGTTTCACATACCCCGCCATTGGCTCCATGCCGACAGGGTTTAAGGTTACAGGGGTAAAATTTTACCCGATATATTGCGATACCGCTATGACAAATATGACAAAAAGCCAATAGCGCCGCCGCGCTTATTGCTGCGGCAACGCCAACACTTTCTGTGCATACGTCAACGCCTGCCGGATCACTTCTTCGATCGACATGCTGGTAGAATCCAGCACGAGGGCGTCAGAAGCGGGCACCAGAGGCGCGATAGGCCGATTACGGTCACGGTCGTCCCGTTCCTTTATCTCGGCTAAAAGACGTTCAAAGTTAACATTAAAGCCCTTCTCCTGCAACTGCAGCATGCGGCGGTGCGCGCGCTCCTCCGAGCTGGCGTCGAGGAAAATCTTGACCGGCGCGTCCGGGAACACCACCGTGCCCATGTCGCGGCCATCGGCAATCAGGCCGGGCGCCTCGCGGAATGCGCGCTGGCGGCGCAGCAGCGCCTCGCGCACGCGCGGAAACGCCGCCGCTTGTGACGCGGTGTTGCCGACGGTTTCGGTGCGGATCTCATTGCTGACGTCCTCACCTTCCAAAATCACCTGCAGCTTGCCGTCCTGGGCAACGAAGCGAACATCGAGATGTGCGGCCAGCGGAACCAGCGCTTCCTCAGAAGTGATATCCACCTGATGATGCAACGCCGCCAGCGCCAGCACGCGATAGATCGCGCCGGAGTCCAGCAAACGCCAACCAAGGGACTCGGCCAACGCTTTACACAGCGTGCCTTTGCCTGCGCCACTTGGTCCATCAACGGTTATCACCGGGGCTGTAGCCGTCATTTCTCTCTCCTTCAGGTAGAAAACCTCACAGAGACACGGTGCGCTTCGGCTCAAGGCCCGCGCGCCGCACTCTCTGTCACCTGCCCAATCAGGGGCAAATACGGTGGCGTATTATACGCTGCCCTACGGCGATCTGTTACCCTGGAACTGTCCGGTTGTTGAAAATAAGCGCACAACCGCGAAAAAGTATAGAAGAAACGCCGGTCGCCAAAGGTTAAAAACGATAAAGGCCCACAAAGGGGCCTTAAAATAAACGATTTGACGGGTTACGCCGGCTGGCTGATGCGCGCCAGCTGTTCGAAATAGTCCGGGAAGGTTTTCGCGGTGCATTTCGGATCGAGAATGGTGACCGGAGTATCCGACAGCGCCACCAGCGAGAAACACATCGCCATACGGTGATCGTTGTAGGTGCCAATCTCGGCAAACTGCAGTTTGGCCGGCGGCACGACGTGAATGTAGTCTTCGCCTTCGTCCACTTCCGCCCCCACTTTACGCAGCTCGGTGGCCATCGCCGCCAGACGGTCGGTCTCCTTTACCCGCCAGTTGTAGATATTGCGAATGGTGGTCGGCCCCTCGGCGAACAGCGCTGCGGTGGCGATGGTCATCGCCGCGTCCGGAATGTGGTTCATGTCCATGTCGATGCCGCGCAGTTCACCGCGGCTGCATTCGATGAAATCGTCGCCCCAGGTAATGCGCGCGCCCATTTTCTCCAGCACGTCGGCAAACTTGGTGTCGCCCTGCACGCTTTTGCGGCCGATGCCGGTCACGCGCACGGTGCCGCCCTTGATAGCCGCCGCCGCCAGGAAGTAAGAGGCGGAAGAAGCATCGCCCTCAACCAGGTAATCGCCCGGCGCGATATACGTCTGACGCCCCTGGATATGGAACACCCGGTAGTTGTCGTGGCTCACCGATACGCCGAAGGTGCGCATCAGATGCAGCGTGATGTCGATGTACGGCTTGGAAACCAGCTCGCCCTTGATGTGGATCTGCGTATCCTGCGGCGCCAGCGGCGCGGTCATCAGCAACGCGGTCAGGAACTGGCTGGAGACGCTGCCGTCAACGGTGACCTCGCCGCCCTGGAAGCCGCCGCGCAGGCGAATCGGCGGGTAATCGGTCTGCTCGAGGTAATCAATCTGCGCCCCGCCCTGGCGCAACGCGTCCACCAAATGGCCGATCGGGCGCTCTTTCATGCGCGGTTCGCCGGTCAACACCACGTCGCCTTCGCCGAGGCACAGCGCCGCCGCCAATGGGCGCATCGCCGTCCCGGCGTTGCCGAGGAACAGTTCCAGCGGCTGGCCGGCCACCAGCGGCCCGGCCACGCCGGTCACTTCGCACACGGTGCGATCGGCGGAAAGCTGATAGTTCACGCCCAACGCCTGCAGCGCGTTCAGCATATGACGCACGTCGTCGCTGTCCAGCAGGTTGGTCAGCCGGGTCGTGCCTTTCGCCAGCGCCGCCAGCAGCAGAGCGCGGTTAGAAACGCTCTTGGAGCCGGGTAAGTTGACGGTGCCATTGACCAGGGCGACCGGGTGTAACGTCAGGGAATCCACCATGTGAACAAAACTCTCCAATTCTGATAAACGAAACGGCTCCGGAATAATGCCGGAGCCGCTTTAATGCAAAAGGACAACAGCCTGAGCAGCCCGCACCGGGCGGGCTGACGGAATCAACCGTGACGACGTTCGAAGTCGGCCATGAAGTCGGTCAGCGCCTGCACGCCGGCCAGCGGCATGGCATTGTAAATAGAAGCGCGCATCCCGCCAACTACCCGGTGGCCTTTCAGCGCCTGCAGGCCGATGGCTTCGGCTTCGCTGAGGAACACCTTGTCCAGCGCCGCATCGGCCAGCTGGAACGGCACGTTCATCCAGGAACGGTTGGCGATCGCCACCTGGCTGCGGTAAAAGTCGGATTTATCGATGGTCGCGTACAGCAGTTCGGCCTTGGCCTGATTGCGTTTTTGCATCTCCACCAGGCCACCCTGCTCTTTCAGCCATTTGAACACCAGCCCGGACAGGTACCAGGCGAAGGTTGGCGGGGTGTTGAACATCGAGTCGTTTTCGGCCAGCACGGTGTAGTCGAGGATCGACGGCACTTCTTTGCGCGCCTTACCCAGCAGATCGTCGCGTACGATCACCAGCGTCAGGCCGGCCGGGCCGATATTTTTCTGCGCGCCGGCGTAAATCACGCCGAAACGGCTGACGTCGAGCGGGCGGGACAGGATGGTCGAGGAGTAATCGCCGATCACCACCTTGTCGCCGAAGTCCGGCGTTTCATCGATGGCCACGCCGTCGATGGTCTCATTCGGGCAATAGTGGACATAAGCCGCGTCGTCGCTGAGCTGCCACTCTTTCATCGGCTTGATGCCGCTCAGGCCGTCGATACGGGTTTTCACGTCGATGACGTTCGGGGCGCAATACTTTTCCGCTTCCTTGATGGCGCTGTGCGCCCAATAGCCGCCGTCGATATAGTCGGCGGTGGCCTTGTCGCCCAGCAGGTTCAGCGGCAGCGCGGCGAACTGCGCGCGGGCGCCGCCGTGGCAAAACAGCACTTTATAGTTGGAGGGGACTTTCAGCAGATCGCGCAGATCCTGTTCCGCCTGCTCGGCAACGGCGATGAATTCTTTGCTGCGGTGACTGATCTCCATCACTGACGTGCCCAGCCCGTGCCAGTTGCACAGTTCCTGTTCCGCACGACGCAACACTTCCACCGGCAGCATCGCCGGGCCAGAGCTAAAATTATAAACCTGAGTCATTTCCCCTCACCACATTCACTGTTCGCCGCAGAAAAGCGACCTGTCGAAAAGACGCCCGAAGTTAACGCTCGCGTTAACCAACCCATCGGTTTTATCACTCACGCCCCATGGCTGCAACGCTTATTCACCCGTCGGCGGCAAACGGCCGCGCCGGGTGATGACAGGCTCTGCGGCCGTCGCGATTGTTTGGACGATAAAACCCTGCGACATGGGGAAATTCATCGGGTTAACACGGTGTTTTATGCTGTATTCAGCCAAGATGGCTGCGGGAGCCCGGCCGGCCCCCGCAGAAGAGAAAACGATCAGTACTGATTAAACATCTGCTGGATTTGCTTCGCATCTTTGGTTTGCGTCAGCGCCAGCTGCAGCAGAATGCGCGCTTTTTGCGGATTCAGCGTGCCGGCGGCAACAAAGCCGTACTTGGCGTCGTCCACTTCCGCATCTTCGGTGGTGGCGCCGGTCGGCACGCGCGATGAACGTACCACCGCCACACCGTTGTGCGCCGCCGTCGCCAGGATGTCGAACACCGTTTTATACAGGTTGCCGTTGCCGACCCCGGCGCTGACGATGCCCTGATAGCCTTCGGCGATCAGCGCCTTGGCCGGCGCATCGGAGGCGTTGGCATAGTTGTAGACGATGCCGACCTTCGGCAGTTCGTTCAGCTTGCTGACGTCGAACGGCGTATCCCGGGTATGCTTACGCTGCGGCAAGCGCTGGTAATCGATCTTGCCGTTGTGGATATATCCCAGCGGGCCGTAGTTTGGCGACTGGAAGGTCTGCACGGCGGTGGTGTTGGTCTTGGTGACGTCGCGCGCATCCAGCACCGTGTCGTTCATTGCCACCAACACCCCGCGGTTGGCCGATTGCGGATCCGCCGCCGTCACCACCGCATTATACAGGTTGAACGGACCATCGGCGCTCATCGCCGTCGCCGGCCGCATCGCCCCCACCAGCACCACCGGCTTATCGCACTTCACCGTCAGATCGAGGAAGTAGGCCGTCTCTTCCAGCGTATCGGTGCCGTGGGTGATGACGAAGCCGTCGGTCTTGCCGCAGTCGGCGTCAATTTTCTTCGCCAACGTCAGCCAGACCCGATCGTTCATGTCCTGCGAACCGATGTTCACCACCTGCTCCCCCTGCACGTTGGCGATGTTTTTCAGCGCCGGCACCGCATCGACCAACGCCTCGACGCCCAGCTTGCCCGCCGTATAGTTGGATTTCGTCGCCGAATCGCCGCCGCCGGCAATGGTGCCGCCGGTCGCCAGCAGAGTGATGTTGGGCAGCGCCAGCGCCGAGGCGCTGAAGCCGGTCAACAGGAGGGTTAACGAGCTGAGTTTCACTGATTTCATTAGATTTCTCCGTGACAGATAACTCGCTGAATTATGGCCTTTATCCTTAAAAAAACTGTGACTTTGCCGCCGCTTTAGGAATACGTGGAGCTCCAGCGTAAAACCCCGTATCATTGCGCGTTTTTAGTACGCGCAAAAAGTGAAGACAATGACGCAAACTTTTATCCCCGGTAAAGACGCCGCCCTGGAAGACTCCATCGCCCGTTTCCAGCAGAAACTGAGCGATCTCGGTTTCAACATCGAAGAAGCCTCCTGGCTGAACCCGGTGCCGCACGTGTGGTCAGTGCACATTCGCGATCGCGATTGCCCGCTGTGCTTCACCAACGGCAAAGGCGCCAGCAAAAAAGCCGCGCTGGCCTCCGCGCTGGGTGAATATTTCGAGCGCCTGTCCACCAACTACTTCTTCGCCGATTTCTATCTGGGCAAGCAGATTGCCGAAGGCGATTTCGTGCACTACCCGAATGAGAAATGGTTCCCGATCCCTGAAGACGACGCGCTGCCGGCCGGCATCCTCGACGAACGCCTGCACGCCTTCTACGATCCGCAGCAAGAGCTGAGCGCCAGCGATCTTGTCGATCTGCAATCCGGCAACGCGGATCGCGGCGTGTGTGCGCTGCCGTTTACCCGTCAGTCCGATCAGCAAACCGTGTACATCCCGATGAACATCATCGGCAACCTGTATGTTTCCAACGGCATGTCCGCCGGCAACACCGCCAACGAAGCGCGCGTGCAGGGCCTGTCGGAAGTGTTCGAGCGCTATGTGAAAAACCGCATCATCGCCGAATCCATCAGCCTGCCGGCGATCCCGGACGAAGTGCTGAACCGCTACCCGGGCGTGGTGGAAGCCATCGCCAAGCTGGAAGAGGAAGGTTTCCCGATCCTCTCCTATGACGCCTCGCTGGGCGGCAACTACCCGGTCATTTGCGTGGTGCTGTTCAACCCGACCAACGGCACCTGCTTCGCTTCGTTCGGCGCGCACCCGGACTTCGGCGTGGCGCTGGAGCGCACGGTAACCGAACTGCTGCAGGGCCGCAGCCTGAAAGATCTCGACGTGTTCACCGCACCGACCTTCGATGACGAAGAAGTGGCGGAACACACCAACCTGGAAACGCACTTCATCGACTCCAGCGGCCTGATCTCCTGGGATCTGTTCAAACAGGACGCCGATTACCCGTTCGTTGACTGGAACTTCAGCGGCAGCACGCAGGAAGAGTTCGCCACCCTGATGAGCATCTTCGACAAAGAAGACGCGGAAGTGTACATCGCCGACTACGAGCACCTGGGCGTCTACGCTTGCCGCATCATCGTGCCGGGCATGTCCGACATTTATCCGGCGGAAGACCTGCTGCTGGCCAACAACAGCATGGGCGCGCACCTGCGCGATACGCTGCTGGCGCTGCCGGGTAGCGAGTGGGAGCCGGAAGAGTACCTGGCGCTGATCGAGCAGTTGGACGACGAAGGGCTGGACGACTTCACCCGCGTACGCGAACTGCTGGGCATTGCCAGCGGCAAAGACAACGCCTGGCATACCCTGCGCGTGGGCGAGCTGAAGTCGATGCTGGCGCTGGCGGGCGGCGATCTGGATCAGGCGCTGATCTGGACCGAATGGACGCAGGACTTCAACGCATCGGTGCTGAGCCCGGCGCGCAGCAACTACTACCGCTGTCTGCAAACGCTGCTGCTGCTGGCGCAGGAGCCTGAACGCGAAGCGGCGCAGTACTACACCGCGTTCGTGAAGATGTACGGCCAGGAAGCGGTCGACGCCGCCTCCGCCGCCATCAGCGGTGAAGCGCGCTTCAACGGGCTGTTCGCCGTCGATGCCGATCTGAAGGCGTTGCCGGCCCATCAGGCGCTGCTGGCGGCCTACGAGAAGCTGCAGGCGGCCAAACGCCGCCACTGGTCCAAGGCCTAAGCATCATCAGGGGGTACTGCCACTTTGGGAGTACCCCTGCTGCCAAACGCCGCACTTCGCTGCGGCGTTTTCATTTTTGCGGTGTATTTCAACGCATTCGCTTTTATTTTCTCGCCGTAAAATTGGCGGTTAAACGACCATAAAAATAAATAAACCGTCAATTGTTGCCGGACGGTGAAATAATAATTAACCGATAATTAAACTTTCAGCGCCTCGCGGCGACAAAACGCCTAAAAATTTAACTTTACCCTACGCCGTCCACCCGGTGAATTCAAAAAATTTTGCAAACATTAAAAAAATGTTTTTACTTAAAAATCAATAAATTAATCATAAAAACCACACAAAAAACACGCCATTTTGCCGCTCTACTTCCCCGCCTTATGATCCAAATCAAATTTTCCCCTATACTGCTTTGCTAGTATCTCATTGCGTTGTTTTAACCCTTAAGAGCGAGAGTTAGTTTGAAAACTGACAGCCCCTTCGATCTGATTTTACCTGCGGCCACGGCGAAAATCGCTGAAGATGCCGGCGTGTATAAAGCCACCAAACATCCGCTGAAAACGTTTTATTTGGCGATCACCGCCGGTGTCTTCATTTCCATCGCCTTCGTCTTCTACATCACGGCGACCACCGGCACCGCCGGCGTGCCTTTCGGGCTGGCGAAACTGGTCGGCGGCATCTGCTTCTCTCTCGGGTTAATGCTGGTGGTTGTGTCGGGCGCCGACCTGTTCACCTCTACCGTACTTATCGTCATCGCCAAGGCCAGCGGCCGTATCAGCTGGGGCCAGCTGGGCGCCAACTGGCTGAACGTTTATCTCGGCAATCTGGTCGGCGCGCTGTTCTTCGTGGCGCTGATCTGGTTCTCCGGCGAGTATATGGTCGCCAACGGCCAGTGGGGCCTGAATGTCCTGCAAACCGCAGACCACAAGCTGCATCACACCTTTATCGAAGCCGTGTGCCTCGGCATTCTGGCTAACCTGATGGTCTGCCTGGCGGTCTGGATGAGCTACTCCGGCCGCACTCTGACCGACAAGATGCTCGCCATGGTGCTGCCGGTCGGGATGTTTGTCGCCAGCGGCTTCGAACACAGCATCGCCAACATGTTTATGATCCCTATGGGCATCGTGGTCAAACACTTCGCCACGCCGGAGTTCTGGCAAGCCGTAGGGGCGGTACCTGAGCAATTCGCTCATCTGACAGTAAGCAATTTCATCATCGACAACCTGATTCCGGTCACCATCGGCAACATCATCGGCGGCGGTCTGCTGGTTGGGTTGACTTACTGGGTAATTTATCTGCGCGGGGGCCGCGAACAGCACTAAGCTGTGAGTTACCGCGCGCAGAGTTAGAAATCCACAATCAAAGGTAGGTGTACAATGACCGAACTTAACGAGAAATTAGCCAACGCTTGGGAAGGTTTCAGCAAGGGTGACTGGCAGAATGAAGTCAACGTTCGTGACTTCATCCAGAAAAACTACACGCCTTATGAGGGTGACGAATCCTTCCTGGCTGGCGCAACTCAAGCCACCACCACCTTGTGGGACAAGGTTATGGAAGGGATCAAACTGGAAAACCGCACTCACGCGCCGGTTGATTTCGACACCAACGTTGCTTCAACCATCATTTCTCACGACGCGGGTTACATCGCCAAAGAGCTGGAAACCATCGTAGGTCTGCAGACCGACGCCCCTCTGAAACGCGCGCTGATCCCGTTCGGCGGCATCAAAATGGTCGAAGGTTCGTGCAAAGTGTACGGCCGCGAACTGGATCCGCAGCTGAAAAAAGTGTTCACCGAATACCGTAAAACCCACAACCAGGGCGTATTCGACGTTTACACCAAAGACATCCTGAACTGCCGTAAATCCGGCGTGCTGACCGGTCTGCCAGATGCCTACGGCCGTGGCCGCATCATCGGCGACTACCGCCGCGTGGCGCTGTACGGTATCGACTTCCTGATGGCCGACAAACTGAACCAGTTCAAATCGCTGCAGGAAAAACTGGAAAACGGCGAAGATCTGGAAATGACCATCCAGCTGCGCGAAGAGATCGCTGAACAGCACCGCGCTCTGGCTCAGATCAAAGAGATGGCCGCCAAATACGGTTACGACATCTCCGGCCCGGCCACCAGCGCGCAAGAAGCGGTGCAGTGGACCTACTTCGGCTACCTGGCCGCGGTAAAATCCCAGAACGGCGCCGCCATGTCCTTCGGCCGCGTGTCCACCTTCCTCGACGTGTTCATCGAGCGCGACATTAAGGCGGGCAAACTGACCGAAGAACAAGCGCAGGAACTGATCGACCACCTGGTGATGAAACTGCGTATGGTGCGTTTCCTGCGTACCCCTGAGTACGATGAGCTGTTCTCCGGCGACCCAATCTGGGCAACGGAATCCCTGGCCGGTATGGGCGTCGACGGCCGTACCCTGGTCACCAAAAACAGCTTCCGCTTCCTGAACACCCTGTACACCATGGGGCCGTCTCCGGAGCCGAACATGACCATCCTGTGGTCTGAGAAGCTGCCGCTGAACTTCAAGAAATTCGCGGCGAAAGTGTCCATCGACACCTCTTCCGTTCAGTACGAAAACGACGACCTGATGCGCCCTGACTTCAACAACGATGACTATGCCATCGCTTGCTGCGTCAGCCCGATGATCGTCGGTAAACAAATGCAGTTCTTCGGCGCCCGCGCCAACCTGGCGAAAACCATGCTGTACGCCATCAACGGCGGCGTTGACGAAAAACTGAAAATGCAGGTCGGCCCGAAAGAAGCGCCGATGATGGACGAAGTGCTGGACTATGACAAAGTCATGGCGCGCATGGACCACTTTATGGATTGGCTGGCCAAGCAGTACGTGACCGCGCTGAACATCATTCACTACATGCACGACAAGTACAGCTACGAAGCTGCGCTGATGGCGCTGCATGACCGTGACGTTTATCGCACCATGGCTTGCGGCATCGCCGGTCTGTCCGTGGCGGCCGACTCCCTGTCTGCCATCAAGTACGCGAAAGTCACCACCATTCGCGACGAAGACGGCCTGGCCATCGACTTCAAAGTGGAAGGCGAGTATCCGCAGTTCGGTAACAACGACGCTCGCGTCGATGACATCGCCTGCGACCTGGTGGAACGTTTCATGAAGAAAATTCAGAAACTGCGCACCTACCGCAATGCGGTACCGACTCAGTCCGTACTGACCATCACCTCCAACGTGGTGTACGGTAAGAAAACCGGTAACACCCCGGATGGCCGCCGCGCAGGCGCACCGTTCGGCCCAGGTGCCAACCCGATGCACGGCCGCGACCAGAAAGGCGCAGTAGCCTCCCTGACCTCGGTAGCCAAACTGCCGTTTGCCTACGCGAAAGACGGGATCTCCTACACCTTCTCCATCGTGCCGAACGCGCTGGGTAAAGACGACGACGTGCGTAAAGCCAACCTGGCGGGCCTGATGGATGGTTACTTCCACCATGAAGCCTCCATCGAAGGCGGCCAGCACCTGAACGTCAACGTGATGAACCGCGAAATGCTGCTGGATGCGATGGAAAACCCTGAGAAATACCCTCAGCTGACCATCCGCGTTTCCGGTTACGCCGTGCGCTTCAACTCGCTGACCAAAGAGCAACAGCAGGACGTCATTACTCGTACCTTCACTCAAACGATGTAATACGCCAACCGGGCGGGAAACCGCCCGGTGCCAACGTCGGGGCCGGTTCTGCCGGCCCTTTTCTCCCACCGCTCTCCCCTGACTCTGTACGAGTCTGTTTTGCCGGACATCTATACTGAATGGATAGCCGGCAAAACAGTTATCCGGCAACTGACCGGCCGACAGGCATCATTACCCCCGGTGGCGGGCTCACCCCGCCACTGCATCGCAGATACCTGGCCGGCGGCCACGCGCCTATTTTTAGACTGCGTTTGACAGTCAATATTGGAGAAAAACCCGCAATGTCAGTAACTGGTCGCATCCACTCCTTCGAATCCTGCGGCACCGTCGACGGGCCCGGGATCCGCTTTATCGTCTTCTTCCAGGGCTGCCTGATGCGCTGCCTCTATTGCCATAACCGCGACACCTGGGATACCCACGGCGGCAAAGAAGTGACCGTCGAAGAGCTGATGAAAGACGCGGTGGCCTACCGCCACTTCATGAACGCCTCCGGCGGCGGCGTGACCGCGTCCGGCGGCGAGGCGATCCTGCAGGCTGAATTCGTGCGCGACTGGTTCCGCGCCTGCCACGCCGAAGGCATCAATACCTGCCTGGACACCAATGGCTTCGTGCGCCGCTACGATCCGGTGATCGACGAGCTGCTGGACACCACCGATCTGGTGATGCTGGACCTGAAACAGATGAACGACGAGATCCACCAGAACCTGGTCGGCGTCTCCAACCACCGCACGCTGGGATTCGCCCGCTACCTGGCGAAACGCAACCAGCGCACCTGGATCCGCTACGTGGTGGTGCCGGGTTGGTCAGACGACGATAAGTCGGCGCACCTGCTGGGCGAGTTCACCAAAGACATGACCAACATCGAGAAAATCGAGCTGCTGCCCTACCACGAGCTGGGCAAGCACAAATGGGTGGCGATGGGGGAAGAATACAAGCTGGACGGCGTTCATCCGCCGAAGGCCGAGACCATGGATCGCGTCAAAGGCATCCTGGAAAGCTACGGCCACAAAGTCATTTACTGATTGGCGCAGCGCCAAAGAAAAACCGGCTCATGGCCGGTTTTTTTATGCTCAGGCGGCGGCGAACGGCGTGTGATGGTGATCCGGCTTCTGCTTCTTCAGCAGCATCAGCAGGTAAACCAGCGCCACGGCGGCGATCATCACGAACAGCACGCGATCGGAGTAGTTTTGCATCAGCAGCGCCGTCATCGACGGGCCCAGCAGGCTGCCGATGGTGTAACTCATCAGCAGCGCCTGGTTCATCGCCACCAACTCGTGCGGTAGCGCCTTCTCGCAGGCCCAGGACATCGCCACCGGGTACAGGGTAAAGCCGGCGCAGCCGAGGATGAACAGCGAAGGCGCCATGGCGTAGTTGCCGAGCATCGCTACGCTGGCGAGGATCACCACGAACACCTGAATGCGCAGCACCAGCAGACGCCCGTAACGATCGGCCAGCCGCCCGACCGGCCACTGGCCGACGATGCCTGAGCTGACCAGCAGCGCCATCCAGTAACCGACGTTGGCGTCGCTCATGCCCTGATGGGAGAGGTACAGCGGCATCAGGCCGTACAACGAACCGAGCACGATGCCGGAAATGATGCAGCCATTGATGCCGAGGCGCGCGCTGCGGCGTCTCAGCATTGTCCACACCGCCGCCTGCTGCGGCTCGTCTTCATGGCGGTTGACCCGCGCAAACAGCATCGGCAACATCGCGCTGATCACGATGGCAGTCACCCACGGCACCACGTGCAGCAATTCCGTCGAGGTCATGCTCAACAGCAATTGGCCGGTCACCGTACCGAGGTAATAGACAATCATATAGGCCGCCAGCAGCTGGCCGCGGTTGCTGAGATTGCCGCTGCGTAACAGCGCGCTCTCCACGATCACCCAAATCCAGGCGCAGCCGACGCCGGCGAAGAAGCGCCAGCCCAGCCAGCTCCAAAAATCGATCGACAGCACCATGCCGGCGGTCGCGGCGGCGAACACCAGACAAGAAAGATGATAGCTGCGGGTAAAGCCGACGCGCTGGATCAGTTTGCCCGCCACCAGCGTGCCCAACAGGTTGCCGCTGAAATAAGAGGAGCTGACCATTCCCACCTGCCAGGTCGACAGCTGAGCATGGGTTAACCAAAGAGGCACGAGCGTATTCAAAACGGCAATGGATACCGTGAGCAGCAAGAGGCCGCAGAGCAATAAGAGCACTGGGCGGGAGTATGCGGACATAGTGAAATTGTGACCGAACGCGCAATGAGAGTGCGCGCATCATGCCACTGGCGATAAAAAAGTCAATCGCCTCTTATCATTCCACCGCACGATTTGTTTCCGGCTAACTGGCTGAAAAAGCGCTATGCTCAGCGCAGAGCGAATTTGACGACAAAGAGGCAAGATGAGTCAGGCAAATGATGCGGCGGTAGAGGCCCTGCTGGCGGACATCGGCAGTACGCAAGGTGACCTGCTGGCCATTGTGCAGCAGGTGCGGCGGATCGCTGCGGCGAGCGGCAACGGCGTCACCGAATCGGTCAAATACGGCGGCATCATGTTCTCGCATAGCCAATTTTTCTGCGGCGTTTTCGCCTATCGCCACCACGTCACGGTGGAGTTCGGCCACGGCTACCGATTGGAAGATCGTTATCTCCAGCTCGAAGGCAACGGCCAGTATCGGCGGCACATCAAGCTCCACTCGCCCGACGAGGTGAAAAGCAAGCATCTGGCGGACTACATTCAACAGGCTTATACGCTGGCGACGGGCTGAACTCTCGGCATAAAAAAAGCGCCCGCAGGCGCTTTTTTCGTGGTTTGTCGTTTAGCCGATGTATTCCAGGCCGCCCATATATGGACGCAGCACTTCAGGTACCTGAATGCGGCCGTCGGCCTGCTGGTAGTTTTCCAGCACCGCCACCAGCGTACGGCCAACCGCCAGGCCGGAGCCGTTCAGGGTGTGGACCAGACGCGGCTTCTTGTCGGCTTTGCTGCGGCAGCGCGCCTGCATGCGGCGTGCCTGGAAGTCCCACATGTTGGAGCAGGACGAGATTTCGCGATAGGTATCCTGCGCCGGCAGCCACACTTCCAGATCGTAAGTTTTGCATGCGCCGAAGCCCATGTCGCCGGTGCACAGCAGCACCTTGCGGTAAGGCAGGTTCAGCAGCTGCAGCACTTTTTCCGCGTGGCCGGTCAGCTCTTCCAGGGCATCCATCGAATCTTCCGGACGAACGATCTGCACCATTTCAACCTTGTCGAACTGGTGCATGCGGATCAAACCGCGGGTGTCACGGCCGTAAGAACCGGCTTCCGCACGGAAGCATGGCGTGTGTGCGGTCATTTTCAGCGGCAGAGATTCCTCTTCCACGATCTCGTCGCGCACCAGGTTGGTCAGCGGCACTTCCGCCGTTGGGATCAGCGCATAGTTGCTGCTGTCGGCTTCTTCTTCCAGCGGACGGGTATGGAACAGGTCTTCGCCGAACTTCGGCAGCTGGCCGGTACCGTACAGCGTGGCGTGGTTGACCAGGTAAGGCACGTAGGCCTCCAGGTAGCCGTGCTGCTCGGTGTGCAGATCCAGCATGAACTGGGACAGCGCACGGTGCATGCGGGCGATTTGCCCTTTCATCACCACGAAGCGCGAACCGGTCAGCTTAACCGCGGCGGCAAAATCCAGCCCGCCGGCCATTTCGCCCAGATCGACGTGATCGCGCACCGCGAAGTCGTACTGGCGCGGTTCGCCCCAGCGGGTCACTTCCAGGTTTTCGCTGTCGTCCTTACCATCCGGCACGGCGTCGTCCGGCAGGTTAGGCAGCGTCAGGGCGTAATCGCGGATCTCGCTCTGCAGCGCATCCAGCGCCGCCTTGGCGGCATCCAGCTTGTCACCCAGCTCGTTCACTTCGCGACGCAGCGGCTCGATGTCTTCCCCACGCGCTTTGGCCGCGCCGATGGATTTCGATCGGGAGTTGCGTTCCGCTTGCAGCGTTTCAGTTTCTACCTGCAGAACTTTGCGACGTTCTTCCTGCGAACGCAGCAGATCCAGATCGAGTTTAAAGCCTCGGCGAGCCAGTTTGACGGCGACTGCGTCTAGCTCATTACGCAGCAGATTGGGATCGAGCATGCTAATCCTGTGCTTGTTGTTATTGAAAGAAGTGTTGTTGTTCTATGCGGCTGATTTATAGCCGCATAAAAGAAGAGTGATACCCGCTAACCTTACCGCAACGGCCTCGCTAGCGGTAGCGTTTTGTCGGGCTATTTTGATCCTGCTCAGCCAGCCATGCCAACTTTTCGCCGATTTTCCCTTCCAGCCCACGCGAGGTCGGTTGATAGTAGCGCGTATGGGCCATTTCAGGCGGGAAATAGTTCTCGCCGGCGGCGTAGGCGTTGGGTTCGTCGTGGGCGTAACGGTACTCCGCCCCCAGCCCCATCTCCTTCATCAGCTTGGTCGGCGCGTTGCGCAGGTGCTCCGGCACGTCATAATCGGCCTGCTCTTTGGCGTCGCGCATGGCGGCTTTGAACGCGGTGTAGACCGCGTTGCTCTTCGGCGCGCAGGCGAGATAAACGATCGCCTGCGCGATGGCGCGCTCGCCCTCCGCCGGCCCCACGCGGGTGAAGCAATCCCAGGCGGCGATCGCCACCTGCATGCCGCGCGGATCGGCGTTACCCACGTCTTCAGAGGCAATCGCCAGCAGACGGCGGGCCACATAGAGCGGATCGCCGCCGGCGGTAATGATGCGCGCATACCAGTACAGCGCGGCGTCCGGCGCCGAGCCGCGCACCGATTTATGCAGCGCGGAAATCAGGTCGTAATAACGGTCGCCCTTGTTGTCGAAGCGCGCGCTACGCTCGCCCGACACCTCTTTCAGCAGCTCCGGTGTCAGCACCCGCACGCCTTTGGCGTCTAACTCCGCCATGTCCGCCATCATTTCCAGGCTGTTCAGCGCCCGGCGCGCGTCGCCGCCCACCAACTCCGACAGCAGGCGGCGCGTTTCCGCCGGCAGTTCGACGTTCTGATTGCCAAAGCCGCGCGCCTTGTCGCCCATCGCCTGATCCAGCACCTGGCCGATATCTTCGGCGGTCAGCGCCTTCAGCAGGTAAACACGGGCGCGGGACAACAGCGCCGAGTTCAGCTCGAACGACGGATTTTCGGTGGTGGCGCCGATAAAGGTGATGGTGCCGTCTTCAATGTGCGGCAGGAAAGCGTCCTGCTGGCTCTTATTGAAGCGGTGCACTTCGTCGACGAACAGGATGGTGCGGCGGCCGGCGTCGCGATTTTGCCGCGCCCGCTCGATCGCTTCGCGGATCTCCTTGATACCGGAGGTCACGGCGGAGATCCGTTCGACATCCGCCTGACCGTAACGGCCGATCAACTCTGCCAGCGTCGTCTTCCCGGTGCCCGGCGGCCCCCATAAAATCATCGAGTGCAGCTGCCCGGCCTCGATGGCGCGCGGCAGCGGCTTGCCGGCGGCCAGCAGGTGCTGCTGGCCGATATACTGCGCCAGCGTGGTCGGCCGCATACGCGCGGCCAACGGCTGGAACTCGTTCTGGGAAAAATCGAGCGACAGATTATTACTCACTTGCACCTCACTGGCGCTGGTCGTCCAGCGTCACCCCCTTCGGTGGGGTAAATTTGAATTTGGCCGGATCGGCGGCGACGTTCTGTTGGCTTTTCAGCGTGTAGGAACTGCGCTGACCATCCTGCTCCACCGCAGCGAAGCTGCGAATGGTACCGCTGTTGGTCACGCTGATGGCGAACTGCTTCAGGTTGCCGCTGGCGGACTTCGGCGTCAGCTCGAAATCATCGCCCTTTTGCTTCACGTTGTACTGTTTCCAGTCGCTGGCATTATTGCGGGTGATCAGCATAAACGGCGTATTGCCGGTGGCGTTCTTCAGCCAGGTCGCCGTCACCTGCTCGACGAACGGGTTATAGAACCACAGGGT
Source organism: Serratia sp. 4542 (assembly GCF_016805595.1). Classification (NCBI taxonomy): domain Bacteria; kingdom Pseudomonadati; phylum Pseudomonadota; class Gammaproteobacteria; order Enterobacterales; family Yersiniaceae; genus Serratia; species Serratia sp. 4542. Next base: position 74,166 of record NZ_RXKV01000003.1, on the reverse strand, counting down.
CTGGCCATCGGAGACCAGCACGCTCTCATCAGGCGACGTCATATGCCAGTTGAACAGGTTTGGCCGCTTCACCCACAGCTCGCCTTCCCCCTGTTGCACCGCGGCGCCGTCGGCGCTGGTCACGGTTTGTGAGAAGCTGGCGTGGAAACTGTTCACCTTCGCCAGGCGACTTTGCAGATCCTGCGCGGCATCGGCCAGCACGGAGGTAGAAGCGAATCCCGAAAGCAGACAGCAGGCAACTAACAGTTTTTTCATTATTCCAGATACCTTATGAAATGCGTTAACCGCAGGGCGACGCCGTGCGGGTCAAATCAACCCTTTACCCGCTTACTTTACCCGAAGCCGGCGATCGGCCGGTAGGCCAATGTTCCGAGAAGAAACGGGTTTACGCTTCTTTGCACAAGGGCCGCTTAAGCGGCCCTTTCTTATTGAATTGCAATGGCTAAACGACCATCAATCGTGCCGAGGCGGCGCCAGCACCTCGCGGTTGCCGTTGTGCCCCTGCTCGCTGACGATGCCCTGCGCTTCCATCTGTTCGATGATGCGCGCCGCGCGGTTATAACCGATGCGGAACTGGCGCTGCACGCCGGAGATGGAGGCACGGCGTTTATCCACCACGAAATCCACCGCCTGGTCAAACAACGGATCCAGCTCTTCGTCACCGTCCATACCGCCGCCGGCACCGCCCTCGCCGTCTTCGCCGCCGCTGAGAATGCCCTCTTTATATTGGGGCCGCTCGCGCGCTTTCCAATCCTTGACCACCGCGTGCACTTCCTGATCGCGCACGAATGCGCCATGTACGCGCACCGGAATCGAGGAGTTCGGCGCCAGATAGAGCATGTCACCCATACCCAGCAAGGACTCGGCGCCCCCCTGATCGAGGATGGTGCGGGAGTCGATTTTGCTCGACACGGTAAAGGCGATACGCGTCGGGATGTTGGCCTTGATAAGACCCGTGATCACATCCACCGACGGACGCTGGGTCGCCAGCACCAGGTGGATACCCGCCGCACGCGCTTTCTGCGCCAGGCGAGCGATCAACTCTTCGACCTTCTTGCCGACCGTCATGATCAGATCGGCGAATTCGTCGACCATCACTACGATGTACGGCTCCTTCTCCAATACCGGCGGCGTGATGTCCATGCTGTCGGTCGGCTTCCAGAACGGATCTGGGATCGGGCGCCCCATCGCTTCGGCCTGATCGACGCGCTCGTTGTAGCCGGCCAGGTTACGCACGCCCAAGGCAGACATCAGCTTGTAGCGGCGTTCCATTTCACCCACGCACCAACGCAGCGCATTGGCGGCGTCTTTCATGTCGGTGACCACATCGGTCAACAGGTGCGGAATGCCTTCGTAAACCGACAGCTCCAGCATTTTCGGGTCGATCATGATAAAGCGCACTTCTTTCGGCGTGGCTTTATACAGGATGCTCAGGATCATGGCGTTGACCCCGACCGACTTACCGGAACCGGTGGTACCGGCGACCAGCAAGTGCGGCATTTTGCCCAGATCGGCCACCACCGGCTCGCCGGAGATGTCTTTACCCAATACGATGGACAGCGGCGACGGGTTGTCACGGAAGGCCGGGCAATCCAGCACTTCGCGCAGGTACACCGTCTGCCGCTTGGCGTTCGGCAGCTCCAGACCGACGTAAGGCTTGCCGGGGATCACTTCCACCACGCGCACCGCCGAAGTCGACAGCGAGCGCGCCAGATCGCGCGACAGGTTGGAAATGCGCGCCGCTTTAACGCCCGGCGCCAGATCCAGCTCGAAGCGGGTGATGACCGGCCCCGGCAGGATGTCCACCACGTCGGCTTTCACGCGGTAATCGGCCAGGCTGGCCTCCACCAGGCGCGCCTTCTGTTCCAGCGCGAAGGAGTCGACCGGCTCCACCTCTTTCGGCGCTTCGGTCAGCAGATCCAGCGTCGGCAGCGGCGTGGTCGGCTTCTGCAGCGGCTGATCGTTGCGCATCAGGAACGGGTGAATCAAGCTGTCCATCGCCGGATGTTGCTCGGCCTGAGTTTGCTGAGGCGGCTGCTGCACCGGTTGCTGCGGTTGCTGATATTGCGGCTGCGACGACTGCTGATACTGCTGTTGCTGCGGCTGTTGGTACTGTTGAGGCTGCGAGTGCGGTTGCTGAGGTTGGGCAACCGGCGCGGCAGGCTCAAACTGGCCGAACGGCACGTCGTCCTCTTGCTCGCTTTGCTGTTCAATGCGCTCTTCAAGCTGCGGGGACAGCGTGAACATCGGCTCGCTCGGGCCATCGTCCACTAAATCCGCCATCGGCGAGAAGCTGAAAGCATTGCGGGTATCGACCGGGCTGGCAGCCGGCGCCTGCGGGGCCGGTTCTTGCTGGCCGTAGCGCGCCTGCTGCTGCTCGGCGAACGCCTGGCGCAGCGCGGCCTCTTGCAGCGCCTCTTCGTCGTTCTGTTGATAACCTTCGCCGTAACGTTGGCTCTGCTGTTCGGCAAACGCCTTGCTCAGCTCAGCTTCCTGCAGGGCGCTCTCGTCATCTTGCTCCGGCGCATAGCTTTCGCCGTAGCGTTGGCTTTGCTGCTCGGCAAACGCCTGACGCAGCGCAGCTTCCTGCAGCGCCTCTTCTTCCTGCGGGCTCACCGCCGTCGGCTGCTGAGGCTCCACCTCGGCCTGGCGCTGTTCCTGCTCGGCCGCACGCTGCGAAGGCAGCTTGATGCCGTAAGAAGCCAGCTCGCGGCGGGTCGGAATACGTACCGGATTCGGCCGAGGCAGCTCAGGACCGATGCCCTGTTTAACCTGCGGATTGCCGTCGCTGGTGGCCGTGAAAGCCGGCATGAAGGTCGCCGCTGCGGCGCCCGCAGCGGCAGCGGCTGCCGTATCCAGCTGTGGCTTGGCGCCGGTGGCGCTGAAACCACCCGCTCCGCTGACGTCGGCACTGTCGCGCTGCGCGGCAGTAAAATCAAAGGGAGAACGCGCCGGCGGCTGCGGCGCAGCCGGCTCTTGCCAATTGCCCAGGCGCGGCTCATCGTCGTCCCGATAAGGGTCGACGGGACGCGTCGCCTTAGGCGCAGGCGTTTCTTCCGGGATTTCGAAGGAATACAGCGGCGGCGTGGCGTCTTGCGCCGGGGCGCTCACCGGGTGCTGATTGACCGAGGTCGGCGCGGCCGGCGCCACCGTTACCGACGGCGCCTGTGTGGCGATCGGTGCGGCAACGGGCTCGTGGATCTCTGCCGTCACCGCCGGTGCAGGCGAAGCCGCCGGCGCGATTGGCGCGGCGTCGGCTTCAACCTCACCATCGTCGGCTCGCAGGCCGCTGAGCAACGGATCTGCGGCGTCTTCCGCCGCCTCTTTGGCGCTTTCGGTGACCGAAGGCGCGGAGAACAGCACGTCGTCATCGGCGGCCGCGGCTCCGGCGGCGGTCGCGGCAACCGCGGCTGCGGCGCCCTTCCCTGCCTGCTCAGGCTCGTCGTCAACGTAACGTTCGTCATCCTCGAAATAGCGCTCTTCGCGGCGTGAGCGGTTGGTCATCACCGTCGCGACGCCCAGCACAGCACCGCCGATCTTCTCGGCGATCACCAGCCAGGACCAGCCGGTAAACAGCGTCAGCCCCGCTGCCCACACGCACAGCAGCGCCAGCGTGGCGCCGATGCCGTTGAACCACGGCAACATGGCGTTGCTCAGCAGGCTGCCGATCACGCCGCCGGAAGCGAAATAATAGAGATCGTCAACGTTCAGCGCCGCCAACCCACAGGAGGTAAGCACTAACGCCAGGGTGCCGATCAGGCGCAGGGAGAGCGCGAAATAGTCGATGTAGTCTCTGTTGCCGCGCTGGCGATAGGCCGCCCAGCACAGGACCAGCATGATCGGCGGTATCGCGTAGGCGAGCACCCCGAAGGTGAAGAACAGCGTGTCGGCCAACCAGGCCCCAACACCGCCGCCCAAATTGTGAATCGGCTCATGCCACGCGGTCTGTGACCAGCTTGGGTCAGACGGGTTGAAGCTGACCAGCGCAGCCATGAGGTAAACGGCAAAAATCGCTACCACGATAAGCACAGCTTCCAGCAAACGCCGGCCACTGCTGAGTCTTTTCAGGGTAACTTCTTTATCTTCTGTATATTCCTGGCTCAAGAAAGGCTCTCCAGGTTCCTGTTAGCTGACATAGCAACAGCGCCGAGAAGCTTCCCCGGCGCCGAAACTGTATGAATAAACAGGAGTGTAACCAATTTAATCAGGTTTTGCACCTGCACCTTACCGTGTTTTGATAACCAGACGGTTACTCTGTTTCACTTCTTCCATCACTACGTAGGTACGGGTGTCGTTGACCCCCGGCAAACGCAGCAAGGTTTCACCCAACAGTTTGCGGTAAGCCGACATGTCCGGTACGCGGGTTTTCAACAGGTAGTCGAAATCGCCGGAAACCAGATGACACTCCTGAATTTCTTCAAGCTTCTGCACTGCCGAGTTGAATTGCTCAAACACATCCGGCGCGCCGCGGTTCAGCGTGATCTCCACGAAAACCAGCAGGGACGCATCCAGATAATGCGGGTTGAGCAATGCGGTATAGCCATGAATGAAACCCTGGCGCTCGAGACGGCGCACGCGTTCTAAACATGGTGTCGGGGATAACCCCACGCGCTTCGAAAGCTCGACGTTCGAAATACGCCCATCCTTCTGCAGCTCATTCAGGATGTTGCGGTCGATACGGTCAAGATCTTTACCCGGGCGTTTCTTGTTGTCTGCCATTATTATTGTCTCTCTTATTTTCTTCCGTGCACTTGCCACACCCTAGCCAACGTCAATGTGTAAGGGTTCGTTCCAAGCGAAGACCCGATGCCTGTCATATGCTTCTTCACTACCATCATTCCACGCCGCGCAGCCTGTCTGTCCAACCCCGCGCGACGCCGGTAACGACGTTTAGGTCGAGAAAAAATCAGCAAACGCTTGCGCGCCCTGCTCCGTAAACCCACCGCGCATTGCCGCCTCGCGGCGCAAATACGTACGATTTGCTGGTGTTACGGGGATAATTTCTTCTTCCTATGATGTTTTCGCAAATGCGCAGCGGATTGTCAAAGTAAAAGAAGCAAAATCAGAACAACGTACCGTCACGAAAAGTCTGCATCCCATTTTTGGTTATGAATCGCTGGTAGATAAACCCCGGCAGGGAGCGGCTCAAGTCGCAGAATGCGCCGTTTTTGCGCGGTTGGCGATTCGGCAGCCGAATGCGGCTTTGATAAGGTAAATTTCTGCGTTCAGCGTGCGATTTGCCGACAGCGGGTGCATTAATAGGCGACAACTATCATACAAATCGTTAACAACGTCGCCCGGCGCTTTTTTTACTGCGCCATTTTCCCTACAATCGGTCCATTGTCCGCCATTGTGGAATAAAGAGGTTATTCATGGGCACGGCTAAACATAGCAAATTACTGATTCTGGGCTCCGGCCCGGCCGGTTACACCGCCGCCGTTTACGCAGCGCGCGCCAACCTGAGCCCGGTGCTGATCACCGGTATGGAACAAGGCGGCCAGCTGACCACCACCACCGAAGTGGAAAACTGGCCGGGCGACGCCGAAGGCCTGACCGGTCCGGCGCTGATGGAGCGCATGCGCGAGCATGCGGAGAAGTTCCAGACTGAAATCGTCTTCGATCACATCAACAGCGTCGATCTGCAGCAGCGTCCGTTCCGCCTGTTCGGCGACAGCGGTGAATACAGCTGCGACGCGCTGATCATCGCGACCGGCGCCTCTGCACGCTACCTTGGCCTGCCTTCCGAAGACGCCTTCAAGGGCAAAGGCGTTTCCGCCTGTGCGACCTGCGACGGTTTCTTCTACCGCAACCAGAAAGTCGCGGTGGTCGGCGGCGGCAACACCGCCGTTGAAGAAGCGCTGTACCTGTCCAACATCGCCGCCGAAGTTCACCTGATCCACCGCCGCGACAGCTTCCGCTCGGAGAAGATCCTGATCGACCGGCTGATGGAAAAAGTGAAAAGCGGCAACATCGTGCTGCACACCGACCATACGCTGGACGAAGTTCTGGGCGATGAAATGGGCGTGACCGGCGTGCGTATCCGCAGCACCAAAGCGGAAAACGAAACCCGTGAACTGGAGCTGGCCGGCGTGTTCATCGCTATCGGCCACAGCCCGAACACCGGCATCTTCGGCAGCCAGCTGGAGCTGGAAAACGGCTACATCAAGGTGCAGTCCGGCATTCACGGCAATGCGACCCAAACCACTATCCCCGGCGTCTTCGCCGCAGGCGACGTGATGGATCACATTTACCGCCAGGCGATCACCTCCGCCGGCACCGGCTGTATGGCGGCGCTGGACGCAGAGCGTTACCTGGACGGCATCGCCGGCGCAGAAGTCTGCTAAGGCTTTCTCGCCACCGGCAAAAAGCGGCTCTCGGGCCGCTTTTTTTGTCTTCGCTCCTCAAGAGGATGCACGCCGATGCATAATCTTCTTCACTGGCGCCTGCTGGTTGCCGTCGCCGACAGCGGCACCATCACTCAGGCTGCGGCGATCTGCGGTATGACGCACTCTGCCGCCAGCCAGGCCATCGCTCAACTGGAGACAATGCTGAGCACCCGGCTTTTGGTGCGCCAACCGCACAATGTCGTCCTGACCCAAAGCGGCCTGCAGATCGTCGCCCATGCCCGCACGATGTTGGAAGCACTGCGGGCCATTCAGCAGTGTGCGCAACAAGCCGGCAACGCGCACGCGGGCAAAATACGCCTGGCCAGTTTCCCGTCGGCATTCAGCAAGCTGTTGCCGCCGCTGCTGCGTAAATTTCGCCGTCTGTACCCCGACATTGAGCTGATTACGCTCGAGGGCACCGATCACGAAGTGGAGAGCTGGTTAACATCGGCGACGGCAGACATCGGCGTGGTGCTCAATCCGGCGCCGGAGCGGCAGTGCTTCCCTTTGGGAGAGGATGCCTGGCTGGCGGTCGTGCCCAGCGCGCATCCGCTGGCGCGAGCGCGGCGGCCGGTGGCGCTGGATGCCCTGTTCCGGCTGCCTTTTATCCTGGCGACCGGCGGGTGCGATCTCAATGCGCAAAGCTTGGCGCAGCAGTCGGGCCTGGCGCTGGCCGATATCCGCGCCACCGTCAGCGATTGGCAAACGGCATTGACGCTGGTCAGGTAAGGCACGGGCGTCGCGCTGATGCCCGCGTCCGTGATCCCGCCCGACGCGCTTGGGGTTTGCGCTCTGCCGCTCGTTGCGCCGATTTATCGCCGTTTCGGCCTCGCGTGCTCATCCGAGGCGGCGGCCCGGCTCCCCGTCCAAACCCTGCTGAGTTACCTGCGAGAACAGGAGCAAACTCTGGCCAGTCGCTGAGCTAATAGCGGCTTTCTGAAATTTCCATTTTCCCGCCGGTGCCCGCGTCGGCATGCTGTGGCAAGCGTTCTCATTGACCCACAAGGAAATAGCATGAAGCTGTATTTTGCTCCCGATGCCTGCTCGCTTGCCCCACATATCGTCCTGCGCGAATTAGCGCTCCCCTTCACCCTGATCAGGGTGAACAATCGCAGCAAGCGCTGCGCCGACGGTGAGGATTTCTATCGCATCAACCCCAAAGGTTACGTCGCCGCCCTGCAACTGGACGATGGCAATGTGATCACCGAAGGCTCCGCTATCGTTCAATACCTCGCCGACCTGCGCCCAGAGCGCCGGCTGGCGCCGCCACCGACGGCCTTTGAGCGGGTACGGCTGCAGGAATGGCTTAATTTCATCACCAGCGAGATCCATGCCGGCGCCGCCCCTTTATTCAATGACGCCCTGCCCGAAGGCGCCAAGGCGTTGCTGCGCGACAAGTTGAGGCGGCGATTGGGTTATATCGCGCAAGCTTTGGCACCACAAACTTATCTGCTGGGAACGCATTTCAGCGTCGCAGACGCTTATCTATTTACCGTGTTGCGCTGGATGGCGCGCTTCGAGATTTCGCTGAGCGAGTGGCCGCCGCTCCAGCATTATGTGGCGCGGATCGCAGAGCGAGCGTCGGTGTGCGCCGCTCTGGAAGCCGAGGCCGCGAGTGAGGAAGTCAAATAGTCGGTAACGCGTCTGTTATAGCCACATTTGGCCGCTTTATTATTTTCAGTCTGCCGGGTGACGAGGTAACATGGGACCTCGCTTGTTTGCCGCCGATTGCGCCAAACACTATTATTTAACAGTACGTTAACCCAGCCCGTAACAAACGGGCGCCGGCGATGCAGACGCATATCTGATGAAAAAAACCAGACAGCAACAGTTAACCCGTTGGCTTAAAACCCAGAGTTCGTTAGCGCAGCGTTGGCTGCGCCTTTCCATGCTGTTGGGGCTGTTCAGCGGCCTGCTGATCGTGGCGCAGGCCTGGCTGCTGGCCAGCCTGCTGCACGCCCTGATCATCGAACATACCCCGCGCGAACAGCTGATCCCTTCGTTTATCTGGCTGGCCGCCGCGTTCGCGCTGCGGGCGCTGTTAAGCTGGCTGCGGGAACGGATTGGTTTCCTGTGTGGGCAGGTGATCCGCCAGCGCATGCGCCAACAGGTGCTGGATAAGCTGCAGCAGCTCGGCCCGGCCTGGATCCAGGGCAAACCGGCGGGCAGCTGGGCCAGCATCATCGTCGAACAGATCGAGGATATGCAGGACTATTACTCGCGCTATCTGCCGCAGATGTATCTGGCGGTTTTCATCCCGCTGCTGATTTTGATCGCCGTCTTCCCGATCAATTGGGCCGCGGGCATCATTCTGCTGGCAACCGCGCCGCTGATCCCGCTGTTTATGGCGCTGGTCGGCATGGGAGCCGCCGACGCCAACCGCCGCAACTTCGTGGCGCTGGCGCGCTTGAGCGGCAACTTCCTCGACCGCCTGCGCGGCCTGGACACCCTGCGGCTGTTCGACCGCGCGCAGGCCGAAACCGCGCAGATCGCCAAATCCTCCGAAGACTTCCGCAGCCGCACCATGGAAGTGCTGCGCCTGGCCTTCCTCTCTTCCGGCGTGCTGGAGTTCTTCGCCTCGATCTCCATCGCCGTGGTGGCGGTGTACTTCGGCTTTTCCTACCTCGGTGAACTCAACTTCGGCAGCTACGGCCTCGGCGTGACGCTGTTTTCCGGTTTTCTGGTGTTGATTCTGGCACCGGAGTTTTTCCAACCGCTGCGCGATCTCGGCACCTTCTACCATGCCAAAGCGCAGGCGATCGGCGCGGCGGAAGCGCTGGAAACCTTCCTCAGCGCCGAAGGCGAGCAGATGGGCAACGGCACGCGGCAACTGCCCGCCGATCAACCGCTGACGCTGCAGGCGAACGCGTTGGAAATCCTGTCGCCGAACGGCGTACTGCTGGCCGGGCCGCTGAGCTTCACCCTGCAACCGCAGCAGCGCGTGGCGCTGGTCGGGCTGAGCGGCGCCGGTAAAAGCTCGCTGCTGAATCTGCTGCTCGGCTTCCTGCCCTATCGCGGGTCGTTGACCGTCAACGGCATTGAGCTGCGTGAACTGTCCGCCGAAACCTGGCGCCAGCAGCTGAGCTGGGTCGGCCAGAACCCGCATCTGCCGGCGCAAACCCTGCGCGCCAATATTCTGCTGGGCTGCCCGCAGGCCGACGAAGCGCAGCTGCAGCAGGCGGTGGAACTCGCCTACGTCAGCGAACTGCTCCCTTATCTGCCGCAGGGGCTCGACACCGAAGTGGGCGACAACGCCGCTCGCCTGTCGGTCGGCCAGGCGCAGCGCGTGGCGGTCGCCCGGGCGCTGATCGGTCCGCGCCGCCTGCTGCTGCTGGATGAACCGGCCGCCAGCCTCGATGCCCACAGCGAACAGCGGGTGATGCAGGCGTTGAATGCCGCTTCGCATCAGCAAACCACCCTGCTGGTGACGCACCAGCTGGAAGATACCGAAGACTACGATCAGATTTGGGTGATGGATAACGGGCGCATCGTGCAACAGGGCGATTACGCCACCCTCAGCGCCCAACCGGGCCTGTTTGCCACTCTGATCGCCCATCGCCGCGGGGAGCTTTAATCATGCGCGTTTTGCTGCCGTTTTTGGCGTTGTATCGCCGCCATAGCCTGCTGATTAGCCTGGGCATCCTTTTGGCGATCGTCACTCTGCTGGCCAGCATCGGCCTGCTGGCACTCTCCGGCTGGTTCCTGGCCGCCTCGTCGCTGGCCGGATTGGCGGGCCTGTTGACCTTCAACTACATGCTGCCGGCCGCCGGCGTGCGCGGCGCGGCGATCTTCCGCACCGCCGGGCGCTATGCCGAGCGAGTCGTCAGCCACGACGCCACCTTCCGCGTACTGTCGCATCTGCGGGTGTTCACCTTCAGCAAGATCCTGCCGCTGACGCCGGGCGGCATCGCCCGCTTCCGCCAGGCCGAGCTGCTCAACCGCCTGGTGGCGGACGTGGACACGCTGGATCATCTTTATCTGCGGGTGATCTCGCCGTTGATCAGCGCGGCGGTGGTGATCCTGGTGGTCACCTACGGCCTGAGCTGGCTCGATCCTGCGCTCGCCCTGACGCTGGGCGGCATTCTGTTGCTGCTGTTGCTGCTGGTGCCGCCGGTGTTCTATCGCGCCGGCAAGCCGATCGGCGGCCAACTCACCGCGCTGCGCAGCCAATACCGTACCGACCTGACCGCCTGGCTGCAGGGGCAGGCCGAGCTGGTGGTGTTCGGCGCAGTCAACGACTTCCGCCAGACGCTGAACGCCACCGAACAGCGGTGGCAACGCCGCCAGTGGCAGCAGGCCTCGCTGAGCGGCAAGGCGCAGGCGTTGATGATCCTCGCCAGCGGGCTGACGGTGACGCTGCTGCTGTGGCTGACCGCCGCCGGCATCGGCGGCGATACCCAACCCGGCGCGCTGATCGCGCTGTTTGTCTTCGCCGCGCTGGCGTCGTTCGAAGCGCTGATGCCGGTCGCCGGCGCCTTCCAGCATCTCGGCCAGGTGATTGCCTCCGCCACGCGGGTCAAACAGATCATCGATCGCCAGCCGGAAGTCACCTTCCCTGCCGCCGGCCCGGCCGCCGCCGATCGGGCGCAGCTTAGCCTGCAGCAGTTGAGCTTCACCTACCCCGACCAGCCGCAGCCGGTGCTGCGCGACGTCACGCTCGAGATCGCGGCCGGCGAACACATCGCCTTGCTCGGCCGCACCGGCTGCGGCAAGTCCACCCTGCTGCAGCTGCTGACCCGCGCCTGGCGCACCGACGGCGGCAACATTCTGCTCAACGGCGAACCGCTGGAGGATTATGATGAAACCACGCTGCGTCGGATGACCACGGTCGTCAGCCAGCGGGTGCATATCTTCAGCGATACGCTGCGGGAAAACCTGCGGCTGGCCGCGCCGGACGCCGACGACGCTCGCCTGAGCGAGGTGCTGCAGCAGGTGGGGCTCGGCAAATTGCTGGACAGCGACGGCGGGCTGAACGCCTGGCTGGGCGAAGGCGGCCGGCAGTTGTCCGGCGGCGAACAGCGCCGTCTTGGCATCGCCCGCGCGCTGCTGCACCCTGCCCCGCTGCTGCTGCTCGACGAACCGACCGAAGGGCTGGACGCCGAAACCGAGCAGCAGATCCTGGCGCTGCTGCGCCGGCATTGTCAGGGCAAAACGCTGATCCTGGTGACGCACCGTCTGTACGGCCTGGAGCATCTCGACCGCATTTGCGTGATGGACGACGGCCGGATTGTCGAACAGGGCGATCACGCCACCCTGATGCGCCGGCAGGGCCGCTATGCCCGCTTTCGCAACCGTATCAGCAACCTGGCGCCGTAATCGGCCCGTAGAGGACGCAGAGAGCCTGTATGCGCATCGTTAAACTTTCCCCCCAGTCGCTGGCGTTTCCCTCGCCTGAGGGCGCCCTGCGCGACCCTAACGGCCTGCTGGCTATCGGCGGCGACCTGACGGCGCCGCGGCTGCTGGCGGCCTACGAGCGCGGCATTTTCCCCTGGTACTCGCCGGGGGAAGCGATTCTGTGGTGGTCGCCCGATCCGCGTGCGGTGCTGTTCCCGACAGAGTTTCATCTCAACCGCAGCCTGAAACGCTTTTTGCGCCACGATCCGTTTCGCATCACGCTCAACCACAACTTCGCCGCGGTGATCGCCGCCTGCGCCCATCGGCCGGATGAAGGCACCTGGATCGGCCCGGAGGTACAGCGCGCCTATCAGCATCTGCACCGCCTCGGCTACGCGCACTCGGTGGAGGTGTGGCAGAATGATCAACTGGTCGGCGGCATGTACGGCGTGGCGCAGGGCGCGTTGTTCTGCGGCGAATCGATGTTCAGCCGCGTTACCAACGCCTCAAAATGCGCATTGATGGCCTTTTGCCGCCATTTTGCCGCTTATGGCGGGGAATTGATTGACTGCCAGGTGCTGAACGCTCACACTGCCCGCCTTGGCGCGCGTGAAATTCCGCGCCGTCAATTTTTGCAGCAGCTCAGCACCCTTCAACGGCGGCCTTTGGCGCCGGCGTGCTGGGAGCCGCAAGTCATATCCCCACAGCCGGCTGAACCGCCCTCTCCAGTAAACTAATTGGTGGAAACGGTGCAATGTTCACCGACACATCTTTACATAATGGGGGTTTTTCGGCATTATCTTGCCGGTTAAAAACTAAGGTAGTTAGACCTAGAGGATTCGATGGCCAAAGAAGACAATATTGAAATGCAGGGCACCGTTCTTGATACGCTGCCGAACACCATGTTCCGCGTTGAATTGGAAAACGGGCACGTGGTAACCGCACACATCTCCGGTAAAATGCGTAAAAACTATATCCGCATCCTGACGGGCGACAAAGTCACTGTAGAGCTGACCCCGTACGACCTGAGCAAAGGCCGCATTGTCTTCCGTAGCCGTTAATCGGCTCACCGCGCGCCACACGCTGGCGGCATCGAGGATGTAATCCCTCGGGAGCCCTTTCCGTTTACCCCCGCAGCGACGTTACACAACGGGTTGCAGGTGCGCAGGTAAACTGAGAGGGCTCACTCGTTTCTGTTGTACGGTGAATCTCACCCATAAAAAAAGCGATGCCGAAGCATCGCTTTTTCTTTGCCTGAAGGCAGCCTTAGTGTACCGCGCCCTCGTCCGCCTTGCGTTTGGCGGCGCTGAGGAAGTGGTAGGTCAGCTGTTTCTTGTCCTTGTCCAGCTCGACCTTCACGGAACCGCCGTCCACCAGCGAGCCGAACAGCAGTTCGTTGGCCAACGGTTTTTTCAGGTTCTCCTGCATGACGCGCGCCATCGGGCGAGCCCCCATCGCACGGTCGTAGCCCTTCACCGACAGCCAGTCGCGCGCTTCGTCGCTCACTTCCAGCGAGACGCCCTTCGCATCCAGCTGCGCCTGCAGTTCGACGATGAACTTGTCGACCACCTGCTGGATCACCTCGGTAGACAGATGGTTGAACCAGATGATGTTGTCCAGACGGTTGCGGAACTCCGGCGTAAACACCTTCTTGATCTCTTCCATCGCGTCGGTGCTGTTGTCCTGCTGCACCAGGCCGATCGATTTGCGTTCGGTTTCCCGTACCCCGGCGTTGGTGGTCATCACCAGGATCACGTTGCGGAAGTCCGCCTTGCGGCCGTTGTTGTCGGTCAGCGTCCCGTTGTCCATCACCTGCAGCAGCAGGTTGAACACGTCCGGATGCGCCTTCTCGATCTCATCGAGCAGCACCACCGCATGCGGATGCTTGATCACCGCATCGGTCAGCAGCCCGCCCTGATCGTAACCGACATAGCCCGGAGGCGCGCCGATCAGACGGCTGACGGTATGCCGCTCCATGTACTCGGACATGTCGAAACGCAGCAGCTCGATATCCATCGCCTTGGCCAACTGTACGGTGACCTCGGTTTTCCCGACCCCGGTCGGCCCGGCGAACAGGAAGGAACCGACCGGCTTGCGCTCGTGGCCCAGACCGGCGCGGCTCATCTTGATCGCTTCGGTCAACGCTTCGATCGCCTGATCCTGGCCGAACACCAGCATCTTCAGGCGATCGCCCAGGTTTCTCAGCACGTCGCGATCGCTGGCCGACACGGTTTTCTCCGGGATGCGAGCGATACGCGCCACCACGGATTCGATATCGGCCACGTTGACGGTTTTCTTGCGCTTGCTGGCCGGCATCAACCGGCTGCGGGCGCCCGCCTCGTCGATCACGTCGATCGCCTTGTCCGGCAGATGACGATCGTTGATGTATTTCACCGACAGCTCCACCGCGGCGCGGATCGCCTTGGCGGTATAACGCACGTCGTGGTGCGCTTCATACTTGGCCTTCAGGCCGTTGATGATCTGAACGGTCTCTTCCGCCGTCGGCTCGGTGATGTCGATCTTCTGGAAACGGCGCGCCAGGGCGCGATCCTTTTCGAAGATGTTGCTGAACTCCTGGTAGGTGGTCGAGCCGATCACCCGGATCTTGCCGCTCGACAGCAGCGGTTTGATCAGGTTGGCGGCATCCACCTGCCCACCGGAAGCCGCGCCGGCGCCGATGATGGTGTGAATTTCATCGATGAACAAAATGCTGTTCTGATCCTGTTCCAGCTGCTTGAGCAGCGCTTTGAAACGCTTCTCGAAGTCGCCGCGGTATTTGGTGCCGGCCAGCAGTGAACCGATATCCAGCGAATACAGCGTGCAGTCCGCCATCACTTCCGGCACGTCGCCCTGCACGATACGCCAGGCCAGGCCCTCGGCGATGGCGGTCTTGCCGACGCCGGATTCGCCGACCAGCAGCGGGTTGTTTTTACGACGGCGGCACAGCACCTGAATCGCGCGCTCCAGCTCACGATCGCGGCCGATCAACGGATCGATGCCGCCCACACGGGCCAACTGATTGAGGTTGGTGGTGAAGTTTTCCATACGGTCTTCCCCTCCGGACTGCTCTTCGTTCACCGGGTTTTCCGCATTCGGCGCTTGGCCCGGCTCGTCTTTACGCGTGCCATGTGAAATAAAGTTCACCACGTCGAGACGGCTGACGTCGTGTTTGCGCAGCAGATAGGCCGCCTGCGACTCTTGCTCGCTGAAGATGGCCACCAACACGTTGGCGCCGGACACTTCGCTGCGGCCGGAAGATTGCACATGGAAGACCGCGCGCTGCAGCACGCGCTGGAAGCTGAGCGTCGGCTGAGTGTCGCGCTCTTCTTCGCCGGCGGGCAGCGTCGGTGTGGTTTGTTCGATGAAGGCTTCCAGCTCCTGGCGCAACGCGGCCAGATCCACCGTACATGCCTCAAGCGCTTCTCGCGCGGCAGGGTTGCTCAGCAACGCCAGCAACAGGTGCTCCACGGTCATAAACTCGTGTCTGTGCTCACGCGCCCTGGCGAAAGCCATGTTGAGACTGAGTTCCAGTTCTTGATTGAGCATAAGCACCTCCCCAATAGATTGCCTTATTCAGGCTTTTTCCAGCGTACAAAGCAACGGATGCTCGTTCTCCCTTGCGTACCGGTTCACATGGACGACTTTGGTTTCCGCCACCTCGGCGGTAAAAACACCACAGATCGCCTTGCCTTGATAGTGGACCGTGAGCATCAGTTGCGTTGCGCGTTCAATATCATAAGAAAAGAACTTTTGCAGAACGTCAATCACAAATTCCATCGGTGTGTAATCGTCGTTGTTAAGTATAACTTTATACATAGACGGCGGTTTTACCGCATCGATTTGTTTTTCTTCGGCCAAGTGTTCAAAGTTTAGCCAGTCGTTGTTATTGCCCATCGCTGCTCATCTTCTCTGCTCTGCCCTCTTATATGGGGGCAGGTTTCGGTTATTCAAAGTGGGGGATAGTTACTATTTTATCATCTTCGGCTTCGTCCCGCCGCACTGTAACGTGCGCAAAAAAACGGGCCAATTGTGACTGAATCGTGGCAATAGCGTTACCTGCTTCAAACTTTGGTGAACTGCTCCCCGCCGACAAAAGCCGATCCCTTGACGGCCCGATCATTTGCTCTAGAGTGTAAATTCGTGGCTGGTGGTCTTTTAACCACCCTTTGTCCACGCTGCTACCCGCCCACGGCGGGTGCGAAATCAGTTATTCATCTCACTTAAAATAGCGTTGCGAGGGATGTAAAAGCATGGAGACGGGTACTGTTAAATGGTTTAACAACGCCAAAGGTTTTGGCTTCATCTGCCCAGCCGGCGGTGGCGAAGATATTTTCGCGCATTATTCCACCATCAAGATGGATGGTTACAGAACGTTGAAGGCGGGCCAGCAGGTCAGCTTCGACGTGCATCAAGGGCCAAAAGGGAACCATGCCAGCCTTATTGTGCCGGTGGAAAGCGAGGCGCTGTCCTAAACGCTTCCGGCAGCGTCGCGCTGCATTGACCGTGACTGCGATAAAAATGCCAGCCGCCGTGTGACTGGCATTTTTTATGCCTTTTACTTACTCGCGCGCCAGCGCATCGATCGGATTCAGCCGCGCGGCATTGCGCGCCGGCAGATAGCCGAACACCACCCCGATGCCGGTGGAACAAAGGAACGCGCTCAGCAACGCCGCCGGCGGGAAGCTGATCTGCCAGCCCGGCAATACCAGCTGCACCGCCAGACCGATGGCGAACGACAGCGTAATCCCCAGCGCGCCCCCCACCAGGCAGACCAATACCGCCTCGATCAGGAACTGCTGCAACACGTCGCCGGAACGGGCCCCCACCGCCATGCGGATGCCGATCTCGCGCGTGCGTTCGGTCACCGACACCAGCATGATGTTCATCACGCCGATACCGCCGACCACCAGCGAAATCACCGCCACCAGCGTCAAGAACAGCTGCAGCGTGCGGGTGGTTTTCTCGGCGGTTTGCACCAGGCTGTCCATGTTATAGGTGAAGAAGTCCTTCTTGCCGTGGCGCAGCGTCAACAGGCGCGACAGCTGCTGTTCCGCTTCCTTGCTGTCGTAGCCGTCGCGGATGCGAACGGTGATCGAGTCAAAATAATTGTTGCCCATCAGCCGGTTGGCCATGGTGCTGTAAGGTACCCACACGTTCAGCGTCTTGCTGCTGCCGAACATCGACTGCTTCTCCTTGGCCACGCCGACCACCGTCGCCGGCATGTTGCCTACCAGGATCACCTCGCCCACCACGTTCTTCTGGTGCGGGAACAGCCGCCGCTGGGTATTGGCGTCGATCACCACCGTCTGCGCCTGCGACTGCACCTGCAGCGGATCGATGCCGACGCCTTGGGTAAAGCTCATGCCGTACACGCGGAAGAACTGCTCGCTGACGCCGTTGACGTTGGCCGCCGCGTCGACGTTGCCCAAGCGCAGCCGCATGCTGCTGCTGATGCTCGGCGACAGCGCGCTGATGTAAGGCTGTTCGCGCAGCGCATCGAGATCGCCGTATTTCAACGATTGCCGGTAGGTCGGATCGTCATCGCCGAAGTCCTTGCCGGGGTATATGTCGACGGTGTTGGTGCCGATGGATTTGATGTCCGCCAGCACCATCTGCTTGGCGGCGTCGCCGATCACCAGGATCGACACCACCGAGGCAATGCCAATAATGATGCCAAGCATGGTCAGCGCGGTGCGCATCTTGTTGGCCGCCATCGCACGCCAGGCCATCACCAGCGCCTCGCGGAAACGGCCGCCCACCTGCCGCCAGGAAGCCGCCGCCGCGGCCAGCGCCAGCGGCTTGGCCTGCGCATTCTCCTGCGGTGCAGGACGTGAATCGGCGATAATCTCGCCGTCGCGGATCTCGATGATCCTCTCCGCCTGGCGCGCTACCGCCGGATCGTGGGTCACCAGGATCACGGTGTGGCCCTGGGCGCACAGCTGTTTGAGGATCGCCATCACCTCTTCGCCGGAGTGGCTGTCGAGCGCGCCGGTCGGTTCATCCGCCAGGATCACCTGCCCGCCGTTCATCAGCGCGCGAGCGATGCTGACGCGTTGCTGCTGACCACCGGAAAGCTGGCTCGGCCGGTAGTTGACGCGCTCCCCCAGCCCCAGACGCCGCAACAGCGCCACCGCCCGTTCGCGCCGCGCCGCTTTGCCCAGCCCCGCATACACCGCCGGCACTTCGACGTTGTGCGCCGCGCTCAGGTGCGGCAGCAGATGATAGCGCTGAAAGATAAAGCCGAAATGCTCGCGCCGCAGCTGCGCCAGCGCATCGTCGCTCAGGGTGGCCACATCCTGCCCGGCCACCCGATACACGCCGGCGCTCGGCTTGTCCAGACAGCCGAGAATGTTCATCAGCGTCGATTTGCCGGAGCCGGAGGCCCCCATGATCGCCACCATTTCACCGGCTTCAATGCTCAGGCTGATCCCCTTCAGCACCTCCACCGTCTGCTCGCCGGAACGGTAACTGCGGCGGATGCCGCTCAGCTGCAACAGCGCCGCCATCAGCCGGCCTCCACGCCGCCGCGGCTGACGATCACCTCATCGCCCGCCTCGAGGCCGCTGAGGATCTGCACGTCGATATTGTTGCGCAGGCCGATAGCCACCTCGCGCTTCTCTTCCTTGCCCTGTTTCAGCACCGAGACGTGGTAGCGATTGTCGGCGATCTGATCGCCCAGCGCCGCCAGCGGGATCACCAGCGCCTGCTCGACGCCGGCCAGCTGAATATGCACCTGCGCCGTCATTTGCAAGCGCAGCAACCTTTCCGGGTTGGGCACTTCGAAACGCGCATAATAGAAGATGGCGTTGTTGACCTTTTCCGGCGTCGGCTGAATGTCTTTCAGCACGCCGTCGAAGCGCCGGGTCGGATCGCCCAGCACCGTGAACCAGGCCTTCTGACCCGGCTTGAGATTAATGACGTCGGCCTCCGATACCTGCGCCTTCACCAGCATGGTGCCGAGATCCGCCAGCGTCAGAATGTTCGGTGCCTGCTGCGCCGCGATCACCGTCTGGCCCTGCAGCGTGGTGATCTGCACCACGTCGCCATCCATCGGCGCCTCGATGCGGGTATAGGCCAGGTTGATCTTGGCGGTATCCAGGCTGGCCTGGTTCCGCGCGATCTGCGCATTGATGGTGCCCACCTGCGCCTTCTTCACCGCCAGCTGCGTCGCCGCCTGATCCAGATCCTGGCGCGACACCGCCTGCAGCTTGGCCAGCGCCTGGTTGCGCTGCAGCGTGACCGCCGCCAGCTGCTGTTCGGCCTGCGCCTGCAGCAGTTGCGCATGCAGTTCACGCAGCGTCGCCTCGCCTTCGCGGATGCTGTTCTGCGCCTGTTGCGGATCGATAACCCCCAGCAACTGGCCTTTCTTCACCTTGTCGCCGATCTCGACATACAGTTTTTCCAGCTGCCCGCTGACCTGCGCGCCGACGTCGACCTTGCGCACCGCGTCCAGTTGGCCGGTCGCCAACACGTTCTGCTGCAGATCGCGCTGGGTGGCCTTTACCGTTTTGAAATCGGTTGGCGCCGGATGGCGAAAGTGCCAAACGGCCGCCGCGGCAAGCGCCGCAATGACCGCCAGAACGAGTATCCAGCGGCGTTTATGTCCTTTAAACCCTGTCAAAATTGACCTGCCTGTGCTTGTGAATATCAACCGCCCATTGCGGCGGCGGAGCTAAATTAGCATGCAACGTAGGGAATAACTAAACCTTAGCTCAACACAATGTGGAGACACGCCTGGTTACAGTTCAGCATTGAACTCCCGTTTAGTGAAGCCTTGATGAAATAGCGCCATTCAATACAGCCAAGGATTTCATCATGTCACAGCTCAGCTACCCACTCGCCTCCGCCCGGCCGCTTAACGGCTGGCAACTGATGACGGCGCTGATCAATGGCGAAAAGGCACCGAGCAACGCCTGGAAAAAAACCTCGTTTCGCCTGAAGTTTCTCGGCCGTTCGCTGCTCAACTGGCGCACTACCAGCGGCCTGCTCAGCACCCTGGCCAGCAACCCGCTGCTGGAAGAGATCCTGAGCGCGCAGCCGAACCTGCCGTGCAAACTGCATCGCCCGTACCTGGCGGCCAACATGAGCAAGATCGAATGCCTGTTCGCCCTGCGCGATCATTACGATCTCATCGCGCAGCGCATGCCGCTGAAGATGCGCCTCGGCCACCTCGGCCCGCAGTCTTTCGTGCTAGCCAGCGCGATGGGCAAAAACGAAGCGCCGATCGCGCTGGAACTGGCGGCGATCGACAAGCTGAATAAGGAAGGGGAAGCCACGCTGCTGCTGCGCAACGCCAACGGCGTGATGCTGGCGGAGATCACCTTTGCGCTGATGCATTATCAGCAGCAACCCACGCTGTTCATCGGCGGCCTGCAGGGCGCCAACCATGAGGTGCCGCACGCCGAGATCCAGCACACCACCAAAGAGTGTCACGGCCTGTTCCCCAAACGCCTGGTGCTGGAAGGCATCTGCACGCTGGCGCGGCACCTCGGTATCCGCCAGATCGTGGCGGTCGGCAACGCCACCCATATCTATCAAAACTGGCGTTACCAGAGTAAGAAGAAGGACAAACTGCACGCCGATTACGATCAGTTCTGGCTGTCGATGGGCGCCAAACCGCTCGACAGCGGCTATTTCCTGCTGCCCGAACGCATCGCTCGCAAGCCGATCGAAGAGATTGCCAGCAAGAAGCGCGCCGAGTATCGCCGCCGCTATCAGCTGCTGGACGAGCTGGAACAAGGATTGGCGGCGCATTTCTGCGCCCGATAACGCCCGGCTGGCCGTCAGTCCGCCCGGCCGCGCGCCAGCCAGATCACCCGTGAGAACATTTTCTTCAGCAGCGGCGGCACCGAGTCCGTGCCCCATTCGCCGGCCTGCATCGCGACCTCGATCGCCAGATCCGGCTTCGACGAGTGGTGGACCGCTTTCAGGATCACCTTGCGCACCGGCATCTGCGCGTTGAGCGGCACCGACGCCATCCGGTGATAAACCGGGCCGAACCCTTCGCGGAACATGAAGTGCTCCATGTCCGGCGCCGGCAGCGCGGTCAGCCGATCGCGCTCGTTGTCTTCATGATTGTCCAGCAGGCTGCGCACGGTATTGGCGTACTTTTTTCCCGCCTCGTCGCCGTCCACCAGCGCATGCCACTCGATGCCCATGCGGCGGGCAAAGCGCAGCAGCGGCTTCAGGCCGCACTGGGCGAATTCGATGACCCTCACCCCTTCCGCCTCGAAATGGTAGCCGCACTGGCGCGCCAGCTCGTTCAGCAGCCACACTTCGGTCTCGCCTTCCACCAGCAGCCAGCAGCGGGCGAACAGCGACGACGGCCGGTTGAAACGGATGTGAAACGCGATGCGCCGCCCGTCTTCGGCGCTCAGCCCGCGCGGCCCGAGACGGTAGGTCGCGACCCGCCCCGACTCGCGCACCAGCCGGCAGACGTGCTCCACCGGCACCAGCGACACCAGTTCGCTGGAGTTGGTGGTGGTGATGCGCTGCAGCGGCAGCTGATTGAGCAGCCCCCAGGCCACCGACAGCATGATCGGGTGCAGGCGAGTTTCCGGGTCTTCCACCAGCAGCAGCGGCCGGGCATGCGGATCCAGCTTGACGTCGCCCTTGGCCTGCAGCAGGGTGGAAAACATCCCGAGCAGGATCAGGCGCATGCTGCGGCTGTTCGGTTCGGCCACCATGCGGTTGATGCCATCCAGCGCACGCCAGGCATCCTGCTCCGGTTCGCCGCCGCGGCGGCGCGGCCGCGCCACCTGCGAACTCTGCTCGGCAAAATAGTGCTCCAGCAGCTGCTGCATGGCCGCCAGGCCCTGGCGCAGCTCGCCGTTGGTCAGCTTCTGCGGATTGCGCACCAGCTCGCGCGTCAGCTGATCCAGCTGCTGCGCCAGCGCCTGGGTATCGGGTTTGCGTTCATCGCCGAGGCTGCTGGGGCGCAGGCGGCGAATAAAGCGCGCGTCGCGCAGGCGCAATACCGGGTGGATGCGGATGATGGCGTGGGCCAGCTGTTCGATATGGTGCAGTTGAAAGGCGTTGCCGTCGGCGTCGAGAAAACCGCGCCAGGTGCACACCGTGCCGTCGTCGGCCAGCTCGCCCTCGCAGCGATAATGAATGCGGCTCAGGCCATCTTCCCCCTTGACCCACAGCGGCGTCAGGTGGCGATAGCGCGGCAGGTGCGCATGGCCGATGTCTTTTTCGCAGAAGGTGAACACCACCTGCAGGTGGCGCTCTTTAGCCGACTCTTCACCGGGGGGAAAATGAAAGTCGTGCGCTTCAAACCGATACAGCTTCTGCTCCGGCGCCAGCAGCAGCGTCAGCGCATCCAGCAGGCTGGATTTACCCCAGGCGTTTTCGCCGAGCAACAGCGTGTTGTCGTCCAGCATCAGGGACAGCCGATTAATGCCGCGAAAACCTACAATTTCGATACGCTCCAAGAACATCCGCCGCCTCCCGTGCGCGCCGTCGCCTCTTCAATGAGGTGACCTTCACAGAGCATGGTCAAAAAACCCCTTGCAGGTCAAGCGGCCAACGTCAAATCTGCCGCTTTACTCCGGCCGGGCTTTTGGTTAGCGTGTGCTCCTCGCCGCCGTTCGGCGCGCTTCAAAACTCAAGGACACAAGCTGCACCATGTACTCAGGACTGTTGATTATTCTGTTACCGCTGATTGTCGGTTACCTCATTCCCTTACGCCATCGCCCGCTGCTGGTGCTGATCAACCGGCTGCTGAGCTGGATGGTGTACGTGATCCTGTTTTTCATGGGTATCAGCCTGGCGTTCATGGAAGATCTCAGCAGTAACCTGGTGCTGATCTTCCAGTACAGCGCGGTGTTCTTCTTCTGCATTCTCTGCGCCAATCTGCTGTTGCTGGCGCTGCTGGAGCGGCGCATGCCGTGGCGCAGCAGCCATAAACAGGAAAAGCTGCCTTCGCGCGTGCACATGGCGCTGGAGTCGCTCAAGCTGTGCGGCGTGGTGCTCGGCGGCTTCCTGCTCGGCCTGACGCAGTGGCAATGGCTGCAGTTCGCCCATAAAGGCAGCGAATATGCGTTGATCTTCCTGCTGTTGCTGGTCGGTATTCAGTTGCGCAACAGCGGCATGACGCTGCGCCAGATCGTGCTCAACCGCCGCGGCACGCTGGTGGCGTTGGTGGTGACCGTCGCGTCGCTGGCCGGCGGCGCGCTGGCGGCGCAGCTGCTGGGGCTGCCGGTCAAGGCCGGGCTGGCGATGGCCTCCGGCTTCGGCTGGTATTCGCTGTCGGGCATTCTGATCACCGACGCCTACGGCCCGGTGATGGGCAGCGCCGCGTTCTTCAACGATCTGGCGCGCGAGCTGGTGGCGATCATGCTGATCCCGACGCTGGTGCGCCGCAGCCGCTCCACCGCCCTTGGCCTGTGCGGCGCCACCTCGATGGACTTCACCCTGCCGGTGCTGCAGCGCAGCGGCGGGCTGGACATGGTGCCCCCCGCCATCGTGCACGGCTTCCTGCTCAGCCTGCTGGCGCCGGTGCTGATCGCCCTGTTCTCCTGATCCTTTCCCCTGGGGGCCGCCCGGCCCCCAAAGCGTAATAATTCCCATCCGCACGGCAAAATTGCGCTAAATCAAACTTGCCCGCAGTAGTCGCACAAAAGCCTTTTGCAACCCCGATCGCCGATCTATGCTTTTAAACAAGCATTACAAATGCAACTTTAAAAATAAAAGGAAGCGACTATGTTCTGTGTGCAATGTGAACAAACCATCCGTACCCCGGCAGGCAACGGCTGCGCGTATGCTCAGGGCATGTGCGGCAAGACGGCGGAAACCTCCGATCTGCAGGATCTGCTGGTGGCGGCGCTGCAGGGGCTTTCCGCCTGGGCGCTGCAGGCGCGTTCGCTGGGCATCGTCGACCACGAGATCGACAGCTTCGCCCCGCGCGCCTTCTTCTCCACCCTGACCAACGTTAACTTCGACTCTCAGCGCATCATCGGCTACGCGCGCGAAACCCTGCTGCTGCGCGATTCGCTGGCCGCCCGTTGCCGGCTGCTGGACGCCGGCGTACGCGTCGATCACCCGATGGCGGCGCTGCAGCTGGCCGGTGACGATATGCCTGCGCTGCTGCAACAGGCGGCGCAGTTTGCCCTCAACAGTGACAAGGCCGAGGTAGGCGACGACGTCCACGGGTTGCGCATGCTGTGCCTGTACGGCCTGAAAGGCGCGGCGGCCTATATGGAACACGCGCACGTGCTCGGCCAGTTCGACGAGCAGCTCTATGCCGACTACCACGCCTTTATGGCCTGGCTCGGCACCCGGCCGCGCGACGTCGATACCCTTCTGAACAACGCCATGGGCATCGGCAAGATGAACTTCAACGTGATGGCGATCCTCGATCGCGGCGAAACCCAGGCCTACGGCGATCCGCAGCCCAGCGCGGTCAACGTGCGCCCGGTGGCCGGGAAAGCCATTCTGATCTCCGGCCACGATCTGAAAGATCTGCGCATGCTGCTCGAACAAACCGAAGGGCAAAACGTCAACGTCTACACCCACGGCGAAATGCTGCCGGCGCACGGCTATCCGGAACTGAAAAAATTCAAGCACCTGGTGGGCAACTACGGCAGCGGCTGGCAGAACCAGCAGACGGAATTCGCCAAATTCCCCGGCCCGATCGTGATGACCTCCAACTGCATCATCGATCCGAACGTCGGCAACTACGGCGATCGCATCTGGACCCGCAGCATCGTCGGCTGGCCGGGCGTCAACCATCTGGAAGGCGACGACTTCGGCGCCGTGATCCGCCAAGCGCAGGGCATGAACGGCTTCCCTTACACCGAAATTGAGCACCTGATCACCGTCGGCTTCGGCCGCCAGACGCTGCTGAACGCCGCCGACACGGTCATCGATCTGGTGTCGCAGAAAAAACTTCGCCACGTCTTCCTGGTCGGCGGCTGCGACGGCAGCCGCGACGAGCGCAGCTACTTCACCGACTTCGCCCGCAGCGTGCCGCAAGACTGCCTGATCATGACGCTGGCCTGCGGCAAGTACCGTTTCAACAAGCTGGACTTCGGCACCCTGGAAGGGCTGCCGCGCCTGCTGGACGTCGGCCAGTGCAACGACGCCTACTCCGCCATCATGCTGGCGGTCAAGCTGGCGGACACGCTCGGCTGCAGCGTCAACGAGCTGCCGCTCAGCCTGGTGCTGTCCTGGTTTGAACAGAAGGCGATCGTCATTCTGCTGACGCTGCTGTCGCTGGGGGTGAAAAACATCGTCACCGGCCCGACTGCGCCGGGCTTCCTGACCGACAACCTGATGGCGATCCTCAACGAGAAATTCGGCCTGCGTCCGATCACCACCGTCGAGCAGGATATCAACGCGCTGCTCGCCTGATGCCGTTACGTTATGGGGCCGCCTGCGCCGGCCCCTTTGCTTTTTGAGGTGCCCCGATGACTCAACCCACTCCGCTTTGCCCGAACCGCATGCAGGTGCATTCCATCCGGCGTGAAACCGCCGACGTCTGGACGCTGAACCTGATCTGCGACGTTTTCTACCCCTATCAGGCGGGCCAGTTTGCGCTGGTCAGCATCCGCAACAGCGAGGAGACGCTGCGCGCCTATACGCTCTCCTCCTCGCCCGGCCAGAGCCGCTTTCTCAGCATCAGCGTGCGCTGCCTGCCGGACGGCGTCGGGTCGCGCTGGCTGACACAAGAGGTCAAGCCCGGCAACACGCTGTGGCTGTCCGATGCCCAGGGCGAGTTCAGCTGCGAGCGCCACCCGGCCGATCGTTATCTGATGCTGGCCGCCGGCTGCGGCGTGACGCCGATCGTCTCGATGTGCCGCTGGCTGACCGCCAACCGTCCGGCCTGCGATATCGCCGTGATCTTTAACGTACGCACCCCCGCCGACACGATTTTCGCCGATCAATGGCGCGCGCTGTGCGCCGCTCATCCTCAGCTGCGCCTGACGCTGATGGCAGAGCGGGATCTGCAACCCGGCTACCTCAGCGGCCGCATCGATGAACAGACGCTGCGGCAGGCGGCGCCGGATATCGTCGAACGCACGGTGATGACCTGCGGCCCTGCGCCCTACATGGAACAGGTGGAGCAGCTTTGCCGCCGGCTCGGCGTGCCGGCCGAGCGTTTCCATAAAGAGCAGTTCCACACGCCGACAACGCAGGCCGATGCCACCGAAGGGCTGACGCTGCGCGCCGCCCGCCCGCTACGCGAATTCCGCGTGCCGGTCGGCAGCACGCTGCTGGCGGCGATGGAGGCCAATGCCCTGCCGGTCAACGCCGCCTGCCGCGCCGGGGTGTGCGGCTCGTGCAAAACCCGCATCCTCGAGGGCGACTACACCACCACCAGCACCATGACGCTGAGCGCGGAAGAGGTAGCTCAGGGCTATGTGCTGGCCTGCAGTTGCCAGCTGCAGGGCGACGTCACGCTGGCGTGATCCCCTGGCCCCATCGCCGCGATGGGGCATTTATCGGCAAGCTCCCTCATCCCCGCCCGGTTACACTTTCCTCCGTCCTACGCTCTTTACCCTTCCTGACCGCATCTCGTCCACAGCCGGTAAGCTATGCTTGCAGTTGTTCTGCTGCCACTCACCGGATCGAGTACACATCGTTTTTCAAACCATGTTTGGGGGAACCATGAAGCAAACCGTAGCCACACTGATCGCCAAAACGCTGGATCAAGTCGGCGTAAAACACATTTGGGGCGTGACCGGCGATTCGCTCAACGGCCTGAGCGACAGCCTGCACCGCATGGGCACCATCGAATGGCTGGGCACCCGCCATGAAGAGGTGGCCGCCTTCGCCGCCGGCGCCGAAGCCCAGCTCACCGGCCAGCTGGCGGTGTGCGCCGGTTCCTGCGGCCCCGGCAACCTGCACCTGATCAACGGGCTGTTCGACTGCCACCGCAACCATGTGCCGGTGCTGGCGATCGCCGCACACATTCCTTCCAGCGAAATCGGCAGCGGCTACTTCCAGGAAACGCATCCGCAGGAGCTGTTCCGCGAATGCAGCCACTATTGCGAGCTGGTTTCCAACCCGGAACAACTGCCGCGCGTGCTGGAGATCGCCATGCGCAAGGCGATCCTCAACCGCGGCGTCTCGGTGGTGGTCTTGCCGGGCGACGTGGCGCTGCGCATGGCGCCGGAAGACGCGACCCTGACCTGGCATACCCCGGCGCTGCCGCTGGTGCAGCCGCCGATGAGCGAGCTGAACAAGCTGGCGGAGACGCTGAATCAGGCGAAGAACATCACCCTGATGTGCGGCAGCGGCTGCGCAGGCGCGCACGATGAGGTGGTCAAGCTGGCCGAGCTGCTGCAGGCGCCGGTGGTACACGCGCTGCGCGGCAAGGAGCATATCGAATGGGATAATCCCTACAGCGTCGGCATGACCGGGCTGATCGGTTTCTCCTCCGGCTATCACGCGATGATGAACGCCGACACGCTGGTGCTGCTCGGCACCCAGTTCCCCTACCGCGCGTTCTACCCCACCAACGCCAACATCATTCAAATCGACATCAACCCCGGCAGCATCGGCGCGCACTGCCCGGTCAACATGGCGCTGGTGGGCGATATCCACACCACCCTCACCGCCCTGCTGCCGCAGCTGGAGCCCAAGCGCGACCGGGCGTTCCTCGACAAGGCGCTGGAGCATTACCGCAACGCGCGCAAGGATCTCGACGGGCTGGCGACCGCCAACGACGACCAGCCGATCCACCCACAGTATCTGGCGCAGCAACTCAGCCAGTTCGCCAGCGACGACGCCATCTTTACCTGCGACGTCGGCACGCCGACGGTGTGGGCCGCCCGCTACGTGAAAATGAACGGCAAGCGCCGCCTGCTCGGTTCGTTCAACCACGGTTCGATGGCCAACGCCATGCCGCAGGCGATCGGCGCCCAGGCCACCGCGCCGGATAAACAGGTGATCGCCATGTGCGGCGACGGCGGCTTCACCATGCTGATGGGGGATTTCCTGTCGCTGGCGCAGCTCAAACTGCCGGTGAAAATCGTGGTGTTCAACAACAGCGTGCTGGGGTTCGTGGCGATGGAGATGAAGGCCGGCGGCTATCTGACCGACGGCACCGACCTACATAACCCGGACTTCGCGGCGATCGCCAACGCCGCCGGCATCAAGGGCATCCGCGTGGAAAAAGCCTCGGATCTGGACGGCGCGCTGCAGGAGATGTTGGCGCACCCCGGCCCGGCGTTGCTGGACGTGGTCACCGCCAAGCAAGAGCTGGCGATGCCGCCGCAGATCAAGTTCGAACAGGCGAAAGGCTTCAGCCTGTACATGCTGCGCGCCATCATCAACGGCCGCGGCGACGAAGTGGTCGAGCTGGCGAAGACCAACTGGCTGCGCTAAGCAAGCTGCCCCGGTGAAATAAAGGGTATATGATGCCATGTACCCTTTTCCTCTCCCTTACATTCCAGGAACCCTATGCTTATCGATCTACGCAGCGACACCGTCACCCGCCCCAGCGCCACCATGCGCCAGGCGATGGCTCAGGCAGAGGTCGGCGACGACGTCTACGGCGATGACCCGACGGTCAACGCGCTGGAGGCCGAGGCGGTACGCCTGTCGGGCAAAGAAGCGGCGCTGTTTTTGCCCAGCGGCACCCAGGCCAACCTGGTGGCACTTCTGAGCCACTGCCAGCGCGGCGACGAATATCTGGTCGGCCAACAGGCGCACAACTATAAATACGAGGCCGGCGGCGCGGCGGTGCTGGGCAGCATCCAGCCGCAGCCGATCGAGGCCGACGCGGACGGCACGCTGCCGCTGGACAAGCTCGCCGCCGCCATCAAACCCGACGATATCCACTTCGCCCGCACCCGGCTGCTGAGCCTGGAAAACACCATCAGCGGCCGAGTTCTGCCGCAGGCCTACCTGCAGCAGGCGTGGCAGTTTACCCGCGAGCGGCAGCTGGCGCTGCATATCGACGGCGCGCGCATCTTCAACGCCGCCGTGGCGCTGAACCTGCCGTTGAAAGAGATCGTGCAATACTGCGACACCTTCACCATTTGCCTGTCAAAAGGATTGGGCGCACCGGTCGGATCGCTGCTGTGCGGCAGCGAGGCCTTCATTCAGCGCGCGCTGCGCTGGCGCAAGATGACCGGCGGCGGGCTGCGTCAGGCCGGCATCCTGGCGGCGGCCGGTCTTTACGCTTTGGAGCATAACGTCGCGCGGCTGCGCGAAGACCATGACAACGCGGTCTGGCTGGAGCAACAGCTGCGGCAGATCGGCGTGGAGGTTGCCGAACCCGGCGCACAGACCAACGTGCTGTACCTGCGCCAATCACCGGCGCTGGCGGCCAAATTCGGCCCGTGGATGCGCGAACGCGGCGTGCTGATCAGCAGCGGCCCGCTGACGCGCATTCTGACCCACCTCGACGTCAGCCGTCAGGATCTGCAGCGGGTGGTCGAGCTGTGGCGGGAGTTCCTCCAGCAGCACGCCTGATCCCTCCTCCCCGGCGCGCCGGGGAGCCCTTCACCGCCCGCCGATGGCCTCGACAAAACGGCGGGTGATCTGCTGCGGGCGCGTAATGGCGCCGCCCACCACGACCGCATGCGCCCCCAACGTCAGGCAGCGTGCGGCCATCGCCGGCGTTTCGACATTGCCCTCGGCGATGACCGGCACCGGCACCGCCGCCAACACCGCGCGCAGAAAACCGAAATCGTCCTCCGCCAGTCGGGCGCCCCGGCTTTCGGCGGTATAGCCGTGCAGCGTGGTGCCCACGCAGTCGAACCCCAACCTGGCAGCCTCTTGCGCCTCTTCCACGGTGGCGATGTCCGCCATCAGCAGCAGCCGGGGATACCTGGCGCGGATCGCGGCAACCAACGCCGCCAGCTGCAGCTCCCCTGGCCGAGGGTGGCCGGTCGCGTCCAGCGCAATCATCTGTGGCGCCGCAGCCATCAGCTCATCGATTTCACGCAGGGTCGGCGTGATATAGACATCGCTACCGGCATAATCGCGCTTGATAATGCCGATCACCGGCAGCGCCACCGTGCGCATGATGGCTTTAACGTCTTCGACGCCGTTGGCGCGGATCGCTGCCGCACCGCCTTGCTCGGCCGCCAGCGCCATGCGTGCCATGATAAAATCGCTGTGCAGCGGCTCGTCGTCCAGCGCCTGGCAAGACACCACCAGCCGACCCTTAATCTGCTGCAAAATGGAAAGCGTCATAAATCCAACAACTCCTCGACTTCGTTTTTAATAATGGTCACGTGCGGGCCATAGATCACCTGAACGCCGTTGCCGCGAACGATCACCGCCCGCGCGCCGCTGGCCTTCAGCCCGCCCTCGTCCAGCAACCGGCTCTGTTTTACCGTCACGCGCAGCCGCGTGGCGCAACAATCCAGTTCGACGATATTCTCTTTGCCACCCAGCGCCGCCAGCACCTGCTGCGAGCGTTCGGTGCCGCTCATCACCGCTTCCGGCACGGTTTCCACCTCGCGCCCCGGCGTTTTGAAATTGAAGCGCAGGATCAGGAAACGGAACGTGAAGTAGTACAGGAAGAACCAGGGCACCCCGACCAGCGGCACATACATCCAATGGGTTTTCGCTTCGCCCTGCAGCACGCCGAACAGCATGAAATCGATAAAACCGCCGGAGAACGTCTGGCCGATGGTGATATGCAGAATGTGTGCGATCGCGAACGCCAGGCCGTCGAACAGCGCGTGCACCACGTACAGCGCCGGCGCGATGAACAGGAACGAGAATTCGATAGGCTCAGTGATGCCGGTCAGGAAAGAGGTCAGCGCCGCCGACAGCAGCAGCCCGCCGACGCGCTTGCGGTTCTCCGGGCGCGCGCTTTGATACATCGCCAGGCAGGCGCCGACCAGGCCAAACATCATGGTGATAAAGCGGCCGGACATGAAACGCGCCGTGCCGATGTAGAACTGCTGCGTATTCGGGTCGGCCAACTGGGCGAAGAAAATGCGCTGCGTGCCTTCCACCAGCTGTCCGTTGATCACTTCGCTGCCGCCGAGCGCGGTGGTCCAGAACGGCAGGTAGAAGATGTGATGCAGGCCGAACGGCCCAAGCATGCGCAGCACGAAGCCGTAGATAAAGGTGCCGAGATAGCCGCTGGCGTCCACCAGGCCGCCCATGCCGAAGATCAGCCGTTGGAAAGGCGGCCACACCACGGTCATCAGGGCGCCGACCGCCATCGCCGCCAGTGAACTGACAATCGGCACAAAGCGCGAGCCGCCGAAAAAGCCCAGGAACGGCGGCAGCGCTATTTTGTTGTAGCGGCCGTGCAGATATCAGGTCACCAGACCGATGACTACCCCGCCGAACACTCCGGTCTCCAGCGTCTGGATCCCGAGAATCGTTCCCTGCCCCACCGCGCCGGCGTTCTGCGTGGCCAGCGTGCCGTTGATTTTCAACAGCGCATTGATGGTGGCGTTCATCACCAAGTAGGCGATCAGCGAGGCCAGCCCCGCCGTGCCCTTGTCGCTTTTGGCCAACCCCACCGCCACGCCGACCGCGAACAGGACCGCCAGGTTGGCGAACACGATGGCGCCGGCGCTGGCCATCACCGTAAATACGCTTTGCAACCAGCCGACGTTGAGGAAGGGATACGCCTCGACGGTATTGGGATTGGACAGCGCACCGCCGATCCCCAGCAGCAGGCCGGCCGCCGGCAGCACGGCGATCGGCAGCATGAACGATTTGCCGAACAGCTGGGCTTTTTCGAACCAGCCGCCGGAGCGCGACAATTCTGGTGTTGACATAAATTTTTCCCCGCTATCATTTTTATGATGAAAATTTTTACCACACTAAAATTAATTTAATGAAAATTTTATTCACAACGATGATCGGCTTCACAATCCGTCGATTTCGCTGGCGAGCGGCGGCGTCTTTCCGCCACAATAGAAACGGGCATACTCAGAAAGGTAACGTGATGAATACAGGCAACTTGTTATTGCGGCTGCGGCAGGATTTGGCGGGGTACAGCCCCACGCTGCAAAAGCTCGGCAACTATCTTCTTGCGGAGCCCTCCCGCGCCGTTTACCTGACCATCACCGAACTGGCGCGTGAAAGCGCCACCAGCGAAGCCAGCGTCACGCGGCTGTGCCGCCATCTGGGCTGTAAAGGCTATACCGAATTTAAAATGGCGCTGGCCCTCAGCCTGCAACAAAACCAGCCGGAGGCGACGACGCGGCAAAGCGCAACGGAAAATTTGGTGGAAGAGAGCGTGCAGGCGCTGCGGGATACCGGCGCGCTGTTGGATCCTCAGGCGCTGCAACAGGCGGCGGACAGCCTGCAGCGTTGCGCTTCGGTACAGATTTACGGCGTCGCCGCCAGCGCCATCATCGGCGATTTTCTGCACTACAAACTGTTGCGCCTCGGCAAACCGGCGCAGCTGTTCAGCGACATGCACCGGGCGGCGATGAACGCCGCCTCGCTGAGTGAGCGGGATCTGCTGATCGTCATCTCCAGCTCCGGCTCCACCAAGGACGTGCTGCATGCGGTGGCGTTGGCCAAAGGGCGCGGCGCACGCGTGATCGCAATCAGCAACACCCAACGCAGCCCGCTGGCTAAAATGGCGGATACGCTGCTGGTGGCAGCCAAACCGGAAGGGCCGCTGACCGCCGGCGCCCTGCCGGCCAAGGTCGGCGCCATGCTGCTGGTGGAGTTGATGATCGCCGAACTGGCTCAGCGCGATCCCGCCTACGCTCAGGCGATGCAGGCCACCGCCAGCGCTACCCTGCCGCTGCTGTTGTAATCAGAAGATCCAGCGGCCATAAACCCAGTACCACAGCCCCAGCACCGCCACCAGGTTGAGCGCCACGCTGAGGATGAACCAGGTTTTAAACGGCTGCTTCTGGGTTTTGTGGCGAAACAGCTGCTGTGCCGCCAGTGCGCCCAACCACCCGCCCAGCGCACCGAACAGCAACAGCGTCGCCTCCGGTACCCGCCGCCACCCTTTGCGCGCCGCCAGCTTATCGCCGCCGTAGATCAGAAACGTCAACAGGTTGGCCAACAGCAACCACATCCACACCGGATGCAGCGAGAACAGGCTGGCGACCAGCGCCAGGCCCAGCAGGGCGTAACAAATCACATTGAGCTTCATGACATCCGGTTTTTCGTTCGGTAAGGGGGCGCGTAGTGTGAACCTGCGCCAGGATGGATGCAACCGGCTTATACCCATACAAAAAGTGCATTTAAACCCTGAATTTGGCATCCTGTCGTTCTGCCAATCCTCTACCGCACAAGGCGGCCCGATGACACCCCAACGCGTACTGGTTCTTGGAGCCAGCGGCTATATAGGCCAGAACCTGATCCCGCACCTGATCGAACAGGGGCACCAGATTACCGCCGCCGCGCGGCGCATCGAGTGGCTGCAGGAGCGGAACTGGCCGCAGGTCAACTGCCTGTATGCCGATCTGTATCGCCCGGAGACCCTGAGCGCGGCGCTGTGGGAGATCGATACGCTTTACTATCTGGTGCATGCGATGGGCGACGGCGACGATTTTATCGAGAAGGAGCGCCAGGCGGCGGAAAACCTGCGCGACGCGCTGCGCAATGCCGGCGTCAAACAGGTGATCTTTCTCGGCGCGCTGCAGCCAAACGACGACAGCTCACCGCACCTGGCGGCCCGCCGCCTGACCGGCGAGATCTTGCGCCAGAGCGGCGTGCCGGTGACCGAGCTGCGCGCCGGCATCATCGTCGGCCCCGGCTCGGCGGCGTTCGAAGTGATGCGCGACATGGTCTATAACCTGCCGGTGCTGACGCCGCCGCGCTGGGTGCGTTCGAAGTCGTCGCCGGTGGCGCTGGAGAACCTGCTGGTTTATCTGGCCGATCTGCTGGCGCACCCGGCGCAGGAACACCGCATCTTCGACGTTGCCGGGCCGGAGTACCTCAGCTATCAGGATATGTTCAAACGCTTTATCGCCCTCAGCGGCAAGCGGCGCTGGCTGATCCCGATCCCCTTGCCGACGCGGCTGATTTCGGTGTGGTTCATCAGCCTGATCACCTCGGTGCCGACGCCGATCGCCCGCGCGCTGATCCAGGGGCTGAAGCACGATCTGCCCGCCGACGGCCGGCCGCTGCAGGCCCTGATCCCGCAGCGGCTGCACACCTTTGATCAGGCGGTCGCCACCACGCTGCAGCGCGAACAGGAGGTGGTCGATTCCGCCGACTGGGGCTACGATCCGGCGGCGCGGGCCCGCTGGCGCCCCGGCTACGGTTACTATCCAAAACAGGCCGGTTGTTCGCTGGACACCACCGCCACCCGCGAGGCCCTGTGGCAAACGGTGCAGCAGCTGGGGGGCGAAGAAGGCTATTTCTACGCCAATATTCTGTGGCGGATCCGCGCTCGCATGGACGACATGATCGGCAACGGGGTGGTCTACGGCCGCCCGGCGCGCGCGACCCTGGCGCTGGGCGACGAGATCGACGGCTGGAAAGTCATCACGCTGAAGCCGCTGCGGCAACTGGCGCTGCTGTTCGGCATGAAGGCACCGGGGCTGGGGCGGCTGAGCTTCAGCATCACCGATCACGGCGATCGCCGCACGCTGGACGTGCGCGCCTGGTGGCATCCGGCCGGCTTCAGCGGGCTGCTGTATTGGTTCGCCATGATGCCCGCACACCTGTTCATTTTTCGCGGCATGGCGAAGCGCATCGCCGAGCTTGCTGAGAGCCGGGATCGCCAACAGCGCTGAACGCCGTTCATTTGTCGATCAACCGCACAGTTTGCCGCTGTGCTTCGGGGCTTTCCGATTGCATAGCGCACGAAATCACGGAAGAATGGCATCTTATTTGCTGGAAGCGCCGCAAGCGCCCGCCGGTATTCCGATTTTGGGTGAGAATAGAGTCCGTTATGAAGGTATTGGTCACCGGTGCCACCAGTGGGTTAGG
The DNA here is from genome assembly GCF_016805595.1 of Serratia sp. 4542. Classification (NCBI taxonomy): domain Bacteria; kingdom Pseudomonadati; phylum Pseudomonadota; class Gammaproteobacteria; order Enterobacterales; family Yersiniaceae; genus Serratia; species Serratia sp. 4542. The sequence goes on along the minus strand of NZ_RXKV01000003.1, from coordinate 39,610 downwards.
CCGTAACGCCGTTGAATATCTGCGCCGCCAGGGCATCAAAGTGCGCGCCACCGGCCGCAACCAGGCGATGGGCGGCCTGCTGGAAAAAATGGGCGCGGAGTTTATTCATGCCGATCTCACCAATCTGATCTCTTCGCAGGCCAAGGCGATGCTGGCGGACGTCGACGTGCTGTGGCACTGCTCCAGCTTTACCTCGCCCTGGGGCACCGAAGAGGCCTTCGAACTGGCCAACGTCCGCGCCACCCGCCGCCTCGGCGAATGGGCGGCGGCCTACGGCGTAGCGCAGTTCATTCACATCTCCTCCCCGGCGATCTATTTCGATTACCACCATCACCGCAACGTGACCGAAGACTTCCGCCCGCAGCGCTACGCCAACGAATTCGCGCGCAGCAAGGCCGCCGGCGAGCAGGTGATCCAGCAGTTGGCGCTGTCCAATCCGCAGACCCATTTCACCATTCTGCGCCCGCAGGGATTGTTCGGGCCGCACGACAAGGTGATGCTGCCGCGGCTGCTACAGATGATCAAACGCTACGGCAACCTGCTGCTGCCGCGCGGCGGCGCGGCGATGGTGGACATGACCTACCTGGAGAATGCGGTGCACGCCATGTGGCTGGCGACGCTAAAAGAAGATACCCCGTCCGGCCGCGCCTACAACATCACCAACCAGCAGCCGCGCCCGCTTCGCACCGTGGTACAGCAGCTGATCGACGATCTGGGCATGAAATGCCGCATCCGCTCCGTCCCCTATCCGATGCTCGACATGATGGCGCGCGGCATGGAACGCCTCGGCAGCAAAAGCGAGAAGGAGCCGGTGCTGACCCACTACGGCGTCGCCAAACTCAACTTCGACCTCACGCTCGATACCACCCGCGCGCAGCAAGAGCTGGGCTATCAGCCGATCGTCTCGCTGGAAGAAGGCATCGCGCGCACCGCCCGCTGGCTGAAAGATCACGGTAAGCTGCACGGCCTGTAATCAACGCGCCGCGCCGTACTTCACCAGCAGCGCATCGACAATCGCTTCACTCTCTGCATCCGGCTCGCCGCGCACATCGTCGGGCCGGAAGTGCATCTGAAACGCCGCTACCACGTTGCGCTGCTGCCGCGCATCCCATGACGGCTCGATCGCATAGCCGTAACGCGCCAGCTTTTCGAGCAGCGGCGTCATCGGTACCGGCGCATGACGATCGCGCCCCGCCAGCAAACGCTGCACGTCTCGTTCGTCCGGCCAGGCGCCGATGCCGGCCTGGGCCAGCTGCCGCCAGGGGAACAGCGGGCCGGGATCCTGTTTGCGCTGCGGCGCGATATCGCTGTGCCCCACCACGTCCTGCGGCTGGATGCCATAGCGTTGGATAATGTCGCGGCTCAGCGGGATCAGCACGGCGATCTGCTCCGCCGTATAGGGTTGCCAGTGGGTGAACAGCATGCTGCGGGTGAAGCCCTTGTTGACGATTTCGATGCCGATCGAGGTGTCGTTGAGGTTGCTGCGGCCGCGCCAGGCGCTGGCGCCGGCATGCCAGGCGCGCATCGCTTCCGGCACCAGCCGATACACCGTCGGTTTGCCGTGCTCGCGCTGCGGGTGCGCCGGCAGCAGATAATGGGCGCTGACGTGCTCGTCGGTCAGCGTTTTCAGCGATGAATGGAAGTCTTCCGCCGTGTAGTGCATCACCAAAAACCGGATGCGCTGATCGGCGCCCTGTGCCTGATGCAGGGTTTCGAGCTGGTAAGCGCCGCGATCGACGAGCGTATCCTGCTGTGGATTTTGGCACCCCGCCAACAGCGCGGCGGCGATAATCCCTGGCCAAATTTTCACTTATCCTCCTGATTATCGTCCGTGAAAGATGTAACGTAACGCGATTAACCTGTATCCAATCATCACGCTCATCGAGAAATGATGACAGATAGCGCCGATGTGCAAGCGAGTGTTGCTCCCGGCTGGCGGCCTCTCCCGCCCATGATAGTCTCAAAGTATCATCTGCGCTGAAAGAGCGGAGTCGAACATGTTCACGCCACGCTATCTGTCCTGGTTGCTCTGTGCCGCCATGCTGCCGCTCAGCGGCTGCGATCAGCAAAAAGTCGCCAGTGCGATGGGCGGGAGCACGCCGCCCCCGGCCGCTCCCGCCGCCACTGCAAGTGCGCCGGCCTACACGCCGCTGACCGCCGATCAGCTGTACCAGTTGGTCAGCCCGGTGGCGCTGTTCCCCGATAAGTTGCTGGCGCAGGTCTTGGCCGGCGCGGGTTACCCCGACCAAATCAGCGCCGCGGATGCCTGGCTGGCGCAAAACCGCGGATTGCAACCGGCGGCGCTCAGCTCGGCGGCCGACGCTCAGCCCTGGGATCCCAGCGTGCGCGGCCTGGTACAATTCCCCGACGTGCTCGATCAGATGGCGAAGAACATCCCCTGGACCACCGCCCTGGGCAGCGCCTACCTCAACGATCCCACCGACATGATGAACGCCATTCAGGTGATGCGTCAGCGGGCGGCCAGCCAGGGTACGCTGAAAAACACCCCGCAGCAGCGCATCGTCGTAGCGCCTACGACCCGTTACGTTGAGCAGCAATCCTATCGCCAGAGCGTGGTGGCGGCGCCGGGCGAAACCATCGTCATCGAGCCCAGCCAGCCGGATACGGTTTACGTTCCGCATTACGATCCCTGGGAGGCCTACGGCACGCCGATCCAGGCTTATCCAAGCTATCAGTATCAGCCTTCGGGCTATAGCGGCGGCGACATGCTGGCCGCCGGCGTGATCAGCTTCGGCGTCGGCATCGCGGTCGCCTCTTTGCTCAACCAACACAACAGCGGCTGGCACAACTGGGATATGCGCTGGGACGACCGACGCCAACCGGTGGTCTACCGCAATGCGCCTTACGTATCGCACTCCACCACCGTGGTAAATCGCGTCACCAACATCAACCAATATAACAACGTCAACAATGTGAATCGCAGCAGCACCAGCACGGTGAACAACTACAATACACCCCCCGCCGCGCCGACGCCGCGCTTCAACGCATCGACGCCGAACGCGGCGCCGCAACAGCCGCGCGTCGCGCCTGCAGCCCATGCGCCGATGACCATGCCGAACTTTGCGCATTCCCAGCCGGTAGCGGCCGCGCCGCACGTGCAACAATCGGTCAACGCGTCCCATGTGCAGCAACCGATGAGCATGCCGACGTTCACGCATACCAAGCCTGCGGCGCCCCACGCGCAGCAGCCGATGGCCGTGCATTCAGCGCCGGTACAGACGCATCCGATGCCAGCCGTCGCGCCGGTGCATCAATCCGCCGTGCGGCCACCGGTTCAGGTCGCACCTCACGTCGCTCAGCCGGCGGTACACGAACCGGCCGTAGCGCCGCACCCGGCGGTAGTGCGCCCGACGCCGATGCCGCAAGAACGCGTCATGCCGCATCCGGCCCCGGCGCCGCAGATCCGCCCGTCGTTCGTTCAGCCGATACAGCATCGCCAGGAGCCGGCGCCGGTAAAACCGCAGGAGCACCGCCCGATCGTCGAGCAGCACAAGGTGGGGTAAAGCAAGAGAACGTCGCCCCGGCAGAATGGCCGGGGCGCGAGAATGGCGTTAGCGGCTGACTTTCACCGCGGTGCCGCTGACGGTCACCATCAGCATGCTGCCGTCTTTACCAACGGTTTCATAATCGATATCAATGCCGACCACCGCGTTGGCGCCCAGCTCTTTCGCCTGATCTTCCAGCTCTTCGAACGCGATCAAGCGCGCCTTGCGCAGCTCTTTCTCATAAGCGCCCGAGCGGCCGCCGACGATATCGCGCACGCCGGCGAAGAAATCACGAAAAATGTTGGCGCCGAGGATCGCTTCGCCGGTCACGACGCCGCAGTATTCGGTGATGGTGAACCCTTCCAGGGTCGGGGTAGTTGAAAGCTGCATCAGAATTCCTTGTTTGATTAATTCAACGTATCTATGACCAGAGGATTGGCATTGTGTTCGCTTAATCAATGGCACGCAGTACGAATGCAAGGCCAAAAAACGCATTTATACTGTAAGCTATCGGTCTTCATGGTAGAGACTTTCACATAAGGTAATAAGATGAAAACAAAAACGATTGCGGCTGTTTTACCCTTAGCGCTGTTGCTGAGTGCCTGTACCACGGTGGAACCGGCATACAAGGATATCGGCACCCGCAGCGGCAGCTGTGTGGAAGGCGGCCCGGATACGGTCGCGCAAAAGTTCTATGACCTGCGCATCCAGCAGGGCGCCGGCCTGCCGGACAGCAACCGCCTGGCGCAGCTGCAGCCTTACCTGAGCAAAGTGCTGTATCAGGATCTGGTCAGCGCCGGCCAGAACCCGGGCAAGCACCGGATAACCGGCGATCTGTTCTCCGGCAATGCGCAGGGGCCAAGCAGCGCGTCCGTCGCCAGCGCCTCGACCATTCCTAACACCGATGCGAAAAACATCCCGCTGCGCGTTGACTTGAGCTACCAAAAAGACGCCAACAGCACCGTGAACTGGCAGGACGAAGTGCTGATGGTGCGCGAAGGCACCTGCTGGGTGGTTGATGATATTCGCTACCTGAATGTTCCAGCGCACGCCACCAACGGCAGCGTGCGCCAGGTGCTGGAAAACCAGTAACCCGCAATACCCCGGCCGACGCGGGCTTGCCGCGTCGGTCATCCCCGCCGTCCGCCCACCGCTCGAATTTCGTCCAATAGAAAAAATTTCGCTACCGATCTCACAGCCTGCGCCACAAATCCCCTCCCTCGGCTTGAGTCGCGGTATCTTGTGCTAATCTTTTACTGTCCCGCCGCACACTCATAAATTTTAACGCACAAAGATTGCATAAGTATTCTGTGGAAGTTAACATTTGCGGTATCAATGTCTATTCAATTCTGGCGCATGAGTATTCAACTTAACGGTATCAATTGCTATTACGGCGCTCACCAGGCGCTGTTTGACATCACGCTGGATTGTCCAGCCGGGGAAACCCTGGTGCTGCTTGGCCCAAGCGGCGCCGGGAAAAGTTCATTGCTGCGGGTGCTGAACCTGCTGGAAATGCCGCGTTCGGGCCAACTGCAGATCGCCGGCAACCAATTCGACTTTAAGCAGGCGCCGGGCGAGAAAGCCATTCGCGAACTGCGCCAAAATGTCGGCATGGTCTTCCAGCAATACAACCTGTGGCCTCACCTCACCGTGGTTCAGAACCTGATCGAAGCGCCTTGCCGCGTGCTGGGTCTGACCAAGGCTCAGGCGATGGAGCGTGCCGACAAGCTGCTCAAGCGTCTGCGCCTGACCGACTTCGCCGATCGCTTCCCGCTGCACCTTTCCGGCGGCCAGCAGCAGCGCGTGGCGATCGCCCGTGCCCTGATGATGGAACCGCAGGTGCTGCTGTTCGATGAACCGACCGCGGCGCTGGATCCGGAAATCACCGCTCAGATCGTCAGCATCATTCGCGAACTGGCCGGCACCGGCATCACGCAGGTGATCGTCACCCACGAAGTGGAAGTGGCGCGCAAGACCGCCAGCCGCGTGGTGTACATGGAAAACGGCCACGTGGTGGAGCAAGGCGACAGCAGCCACTTCACGCAGCCGCGGACCACCGAGTTTGCCAACTACTTATCACACTAACAATTAACTTGCTGTAATTTGGGGAGTTTGCGATGAAAAAACTAATAATCGCCGCCGTTCTGGCCGGCATCAGCGTTTCCGCCTCCGCAGCCGAAACGATCCGTTTCGCTACCGAAGCCTCCTATCCTCCATTTGAATTTATTGACGCCGGCAACAAGATTCAGGGTTTTGATGTCGATCTGGCCAAGGCCCTGTGCAAAGAGATGCAGGCCGAGTGCACCTTCACCAACCAGGCGTTCGACAGCCTGATCCCGAGCCTGAAGTTCAAGCGTTTCGATGCGGTCATGGCCGGTATGGACATCACGCCGGAGCGTGAAAAGCAGGTGCTGTTCACCAAGCCGTACTACGATAACTCGGCGCTGTTCATCGCGCAGAAAGGCAAAATCGCCGACGTGGCGGCGCTGAAAGGCAAGAAAGTGGGCGTGCAAAACGGCACCACCCACCAGAAATACCTGACCGACAAGCACCCGGAAATCACCACCGTGCCTTACGACAGCTACCAGAACGCCATTTTGGATCTGAAGAACGGCCGCGTTGATGCGGTGTTCGGCGATACCGCGGTGGTCAACGAGTGGCTGAAGCAGAATGACGCGCTGGCGGCAGTGGGCGCCAAAGTGACGGATAAAGACTACTTCGGCACCGGCCTCGGCATCGCGGTACGCCAGAAGAACACCGATCTGCAGGGCAAGTTCAACGCCGCTCTGGACAAGATCAAGCAGGATGGGACCTATGAAACCATCTACAAAAAATGGTTCCAGCAGTAATACGCCCCGATGAATGAATTACAACCTTTAGCAAGCGCCGCCGGCATGACCGTCGGCCTTGCCGTTTGCGCCCTGATCCTCGGGCTGATTCTGGCGATGCTGTTCGCCGTATGGGAATCGTCCCGCTGGAAAGCGGTCAGCTGGCTCGGCACCGCCTGGGTGACCGTGCTGCGCGGCCTGCCGGAAATCCTGGTGGTGCTGTTTATCTATTTCGGCTCGTCGCAGCTGCTGTTGATGCTCTCCGACGGCTTTACCCTCAACCTCGGTCTGTTCCAGCTGCCGATTCAGCTGGCGATCGACAATTTCGAAGTCAGCCCGTTCCTGTGCGGGGTGATCGCTCTGGCCCTGCTCTATTCCGCCTACGCTTCGCAGACGCTGCGCGGCGCGCTCAAAGCGGTGCCTCAGGGGCAGTGGGAATCCGGCCAGGCGCTGGGGCTCGGCAAGGCGGCGATCTTCTTTCGCCTGATCATGCCGCAGATGTGGCGCCACGCCCTGCCCGGCCTCGGCAACCAGTGGCTGGTGTTGCTGAAAGACACCGCGCTGGTGTCGCTGATCAGCGTGAACGATCTGATGCTGCAAACCAAGAGCATCGCCACCCGCACCCAGGAACCTTTTACCTGGTATGTGATCGCCGCGGCCATCTACCTGCTGGTGACGCTGTTCAGCCAATACGTCATCAAACGCATTGAGCTGCGCGCCACGCGCTTTGAGCGGGGGCCAGTCTGATGATTGAGTATTTACCGGAGATCCTCAAAGGGTTACACACCAGCCTGACGCTGACCGTCGCCGCGCTGATCGTCGCGCTGGTGCTGTCGCTGCTGCTGACGGTGATACTGACGCTGAAAACGCCAATCCTGACGCCGCTGGTCAAGATCTACGTGACGCTGTTCACCGGCACACCGCTGCTGGTGCAGATCTTCCTGATCTACTACGGCCCCGGTCAGTTCCCGGCCATCCGCGACTACCCGTGGCTGTGGAACCTGCTGTCGCAGCCCTGGCTGTGCGCGATGATAGCACTGGCGCTGAACAGCGCGGCCTACACCACGCAGTTGTTCTACGGCGCGGTGCGCGCCATTCCCGCCGGGCAGTGGCAGTCGTGCGAAGCGCTGGGCATGTCGCGCCGGCAGACGCTGCGCATCCTGCTGCCGTTCGCCTTCAAGCGCGCGCTGTCGTCTTACTCCAACGAAGTGGTGCTGGTGTTCAAAAGCACCTCGCTGGCTTACACCATCACGCTGATGGAGGTGATGGGCTACAGCCAGCTGATGTACGGCCGCACCTACGACGTCATGGTATTCGGTGCCGCAGGCCTGGTGTACCTGTGTGTCAACGGCCTGCTGACGCTGCTGATGCGCTTGGTGGAGCGCCGCGCGCTGGCGTTTGAACGCCGCAACTGAGGCCGCCTCCCCCCATGAGCCCCGCCATTGCGCGGGGCTTTTTTTATCCCCACAGCAATACTTAATCATTTATATTGCATTTTAATTCACCCAGTGGCAGGGTTATCAGCAGGCGCACACGTAAAAACCTCTGGCGATTACCAGTAAAAACAAACGATAGCGAATAATCACTTTCAGGATTCAGACAGGAGCTCTACGCATGAAAAAACTGCTGCTTGCCGCGACGATGTTGGCCGGGATCACCTTTAACGCTACCGCGGCCGAGACCATCCGCTTCGCCGCTTCCGCCACCTACCCGCCGTTCGAATCGCTGGACGCCAACAACCAGATCGTCGGCTTCGATATCGATCTGGCCAACGCGCTGTGCAAGCAGATGCAGGCGCAGTGCACCTTCACCAACCAGGCGTTCGACAGCCTGATCGCCGCGCTGAAATTCAAGAAATACGATGCGGTGATTTCCGGTATGGACATCACGCCGGAGCGCAGCAAACAGGTCGCTTTCACCCAGCCTTACTACGCCAACTCGGCGATCGTGATCGCGCAAAAAGGCAAGTTCAGCTCGCTGGCGGATCTGAAAGGCAAAAAGCTCGGCATGGAAAATGGCACCACCCACCAGAAATACATGCAGGACAAGCATCCGGAGATTAACACCGTCTCTTACGACAGCTACCAGAACGCCATTCTGGAGCTGAAAAACGGCCGTATCGACGGCGTGTTCGGCGACACCGCCGTGGTGAACGAGTGGCTGAAAACCAACCCGCAGCTGGCGCCGGTGGGTGAGCACATCACCGATGCGCAATACTTCGGCACCGGCCTCGGCATCGCGGTACGCCCCGATAACCAGGCGCTGCTGGCCAAGCTGAACGCCGCGCTGGACGCCATCAAGGCCGACGGCACCTACAAGGCCATCAACGATAAGTGGTTCCCGCAGTAAGCAATAAGGCCCGGTTATCCGGGCCTTATGTTTTATAAAATCCGCACCAACAGCGTCAGCACTTCGTAGTGCGCGGTATGCGGGAACATGTCGAACAGCTGCACCCGTTCGATGCGGTACCCCGGCAACATCTCGATATCTTTCGCCATGCTCTCGGCGTTGCAGCTGGAATAGAGAATATAGTCCGGCGCCATCCGGCTCAGGTAGTCGCACAGCGCCTGGCCGATGCCGCGCCGCGGCGGATTGACCAGCACCAGCTGCGGCACCTGACCTTCGGCGGTGGCGAAGCGGGTGGAATCGAGCGCCTGAAAATCGACGTGCAGCAGCCCTAACCGCTGCGCCGACTGGCGGGCGCAGGCGATCGCTTCCGCGCTGATTTCGATGCCGGTCAGCCGCGTTTGCGGTTGCGCGCAGTGCAAGCCGAAACCGCCGACGCCGCAGAACAGATCCCACATGCTGTCGATACCCAGTGCGCGCACCCAGTCGCGGGCGGTGGCATACAGATCGGCGGCCACCTGCGGGTTGGTCTGGAAGAAGCTTTGCGGGCGGATAAACAGCGGCACCTGATTGAACCGCTCCTCCAGCGCCTGCTGTTCGGTCAGCGCAATCTCGCGCTCCCCTTCCATGATCGCCATGTGCACCGGCTGAATATTGGCGGAGATCACCTTGAGCTGCGGCAGCTGCTGCTGCAGCCACGGCAGCGCGGCGCGCAGCTGCGCCAGCTTGGTTTCCGAACGCAGCACGAAGCGCAGCATCACGCCGCCGTCGAGCGTGCTTTCGGTCAGCAGCAGGTACTTCAGCTCGCCGCGTTTGCGCGCCACGTTATACGGCGTCAGGCCCGCGCGGGCGATAAAGCTTTTCAGCACCGCAAACATCGGCGCAAAACCGGCGGGATACAGCGGGCAGTCGCTCAGATCGACCGGCGTGCCGTCGCGGTGCAGCATGCCGAGCAGCGGGCGCTCTACGCTGCCGCTGACCACCATCTTGGCTTTATTGCGAAATGCGCTCAGCTCTCCCGCCACCGGCTGCAGCCACTGCGCGACGTCGCGCCCGGCCAGCAACGATTGCAGGTGATGCTGTTTGTCGGCCAGTTGCTGCGGATAGGGCTTTTCCAGCCACTGACAGGAACGGCAGGTGCCCGCCGTATACAAAGCGCAATGCATGAAGATTACCGTGAAGTTCAGGATGACGAATTAAGGGCGCAGAGTTTACCACTCCGCGCGCCTAAAATCTCACTTGCGCGCGGCGAAGAAGCGGCGGCTGGCGGTAGGGACGAACAGCAGCGCCAGGATCACCACGTCGGGGATCTTTTGCAGGATCAGAACGTGCAGGATTTGGCCGCTGGTTTCCCCTTCCACGGTAAACACCTCGGGGAAAACGCTGCCGATGGTGGCCAACAGCAGGTAAAGCACCACGATGCACTGGCAGACCACATAGCCCCAGCGCCCCCAGTTGCGGCCGCGCATCACCGCAAAGCCGCAGCTGATTTGCAGGCACAGCAGCATCAGGCCGGCCAGAAAAATAAGGGTAGAATCCCACGCCTGCGCGCTGGTGTTGACGAACTCCTGCGCACCGTCGACGCCCAGTTCGCCCAACAGCAGCACCACGCTGATACACTTGATCGCGACCATGGCGGTACCCGCCACCATCACCGGCACCGGCGCATCCGAAGTCGATCCCATTCCCTGCCCGCTTTTCAGCATGTCTGACATATCCGTGTTCCACTACGACGCGCCACCAATACAGATGGCGCATGTAAAGTCAGGTAGTTAGTTGCAATACTTATTGATTGCAAAAATAGCAGGTTTGTTACGATTCAGCTACGGGCCGCCCGCTGTAATTCACGCGATCGTTGTTTTTCCGAGCGCGCCATAAACCACCAGGCGATCAGGCCGAGAATGCCCACCACCAGCAGGATCAGGCTGGCCAACGCGTTAATTTCCGGATTCACCCCCATGCGCACGCTGGAGAATACCAGCATCGGCAGCGTGGTGGCGCCCGGGCCGGAGACGAAGCTGGCGATCACCAGATCGTCCAACGACAGGGTGAACGCCAGCATCCAGCCGGAGATCAGCGCCGGCGCGATCATCGGCAAGGTGATGACGAAGAACACCTTCAGCGGCGGCGCCCCCAAATCCATCGCCGCTTCCTCGATCGAGCGATCCACCTCGCGCAAGCGCGAGCTGATCACCACCGCCACGTAAGCGGTACAGAAGGTGACATGCGCCAGCCAGATGGTGAACATGCCGCGCTCCGACGGCCAGCCGAAGGCGTGCCCCATCGCCACGAACAGCAGCAGCAGCGACAGGCCGGTGATCACGTCCGGCATCACCAGCGGTGCGGTAAGCATAAACGCAAAACCGGTCGAACCGCGAAAACGGCCGAAGCGCATCATCACCACGGCGGCGATGGCGCCCAGTACCACCGCAGCGGTGGCGGAGGCGGCGGCGATGGTCAGGCTGAGCCCCACCGCGCTGATCATCGCCGAGTCGTGAAACAGTTCGGTATACCAGCGCGTGGACCAACCGGCCCACACCGTCACCAGTTTGGAGCTGTTGAAGGAGTAGATCACCAGCATCAGCATCGGCGCATACAGGAAGGTAAAGCCGACCGTCAGGATGGCGATGCGCCACGGTGAACGCACTACCGGCAAGTTGTTCATTCCTGCCCCCCCATTTCCTTGTTCTGGTGTTTGTGGAACCACAAAATTGGCACGATCAACAGCAGCAGCATGATGGTAGCGACCGCCGAGGCCACCGGCCAGTCGCGGTTATTGAAGAACTCCTGCCACAGCACGCGGCCGATCATGATGCTGTCCGGCCCACCGAGCAGTTCCGGGATCACGAACTCGCCCACCGCTGGAATGAACACCAGCATCGAACCGGCGATGATGCCGCCGCGCGTCAGCGGCACGATCACGCTGAAGAAGGTTTTCAGCGGCCGGGCCCCCAGATCCAGCGACGCCTCCACCAGCGAGTAATCCAGCCGGATCAGCGCCGTGTAAATTGGCAGCACCATAAACGGCAGATAGGAATAAACGATGCCGATATACACCGCCAGGTTGGTGTGCAGGATCACCAGCGGCTGGTCGATCACCCCTAGCCACATCAGAAAGTTATTCAGAATGCCGTTGTTTTTCAGAATGCCCATCCAGGCATAGACGCGGATCAGGAACGAGGTCCAGGAAGGCAGGATCACCAGCAGCAGCAGAATGTTGCGGGTTGACGCTTTGCTGTGGGCCACCGCCCAGGCCAGCGGATAGCCGATGATCAGGCAGCACAGCGTCGAGACCGCCGCCACGCGCAGCGACTGCAGATAGGCGTCGATATACAGCGGATCGTCGGTCAGCTGCAGGTAGTTGGCGAAGTTGAGCGCGATGTTCAGCTTGCTGTCCGCCCAGCTCAGCAGCTCGGTGTAGGGCGGCACCGCCAGCGCCAGCTCCGCCAGGCTGATCTTGAACACGATCAGGAACGGCAGCATGAACAGCAGCGTCAGCCATAAATACGGCAGCGCGATCACCAGCTTGCGGCCGTGAGCCATCAGCAGGCGGTGGAACAGCGCCTTGAAGGTGCCGGGCGTTTTAGCCGGCGGTTCCGGCGTGCGTTCAGAAAGCAGGGTCATACGGGTTACTCCTCACCGGCTCCACTACACTGTCAACACTACGCAGCTGTCGGTTTCCCAGCACAGACGCACTTCATCGCCCCAGGTCGGCATCCCCTTGCGGAAACGGTGGCCGTTTTGCAGCTGGGCGCTGATAATCTGCCCGCTGTGCAGCTTCACGTGATAGATGGACAGATCGCCCAGGTAGGCAATGTGCGCCACTTCCCCCACCGCGAAGTTGCAGCCGTCTGCCGGCACCTGTTCGCACAGCAGGATCTTCTCCGGCCGCAGCGCCACCTGGATCGGCACGCCGTCCACCACCGAGGCGTCCGGATCCACCTTGATCGCATGGCGCAATCCGGGGCTTTGCAAGATCAGCGCGTCGTCGTGCCGCTCCTGCAATACGCAGTCGAAGACGTTGACCGAGCCGATAAATTCGGCGCTGAAGCGGCTGTTCGGATGCTCGTAGATCTCTTCCGGCTCGCCGATCTGCACGAACTTGCCGCGGTTCATGATGGCGATGCGCCCCGCCATGGTCATCGCCTCCTCCTGATCGTGCGTCACCATCACGCAGGTCACGCCGACGCGCTCGAGAATGTCGGTCACTTCCAGCTGCATGCGATCGCGCAGCTTCTTGTCCAGCGCGCCCATCGGCTCATCCAACAGCAGCAGCTTCGGCCGCTTGGCCAGGCTGCGCGCCAGCGCCACCCGCTGCCGCTGGCCGCCGGAAAGCTGGTGCGGCTTGCGCCTGGCGAACTCCTGCATGTGCACCAGCGCCAGCATTTCCGCCACCCGTTCGGCGATTTCTGCCCGCGGCATTTTGTCCTGCTTCAGGCCGAAGGCGATGTTCTGCTCTACCGTCATATGCGGGAACAGCGCGTAAGACTGAAACATCATGTTGATCGGCCGCTGGTACGGCGGCACGTGCGACATATCCTGCCCATCGAGCACGATCTGCCCTTCCGAGGGCTGTTCGAAGCCGGCCAGCATGCGCAGCAAGGTGGACTTGCCGCAGCCGGACGGGCCGAGCAGCGCAAAGATTTCGCCCTTGTAGATGGTAAGGCTGACGTCTTCGACCGCGTTCTGCCCGTCGAAGGTTTTGGTGAGGTTACGGATTTCCAGCAGAGGGGTGAAAACCTTCTGCGACTTGGCTTGAGGACGAGGGATGGCGTCGTTCAATCGGGGTGCTCTCCGGCGTAAAGCGGCACAAAACCACGGCGAGCGCCGTGGCCCAAAACGGCAATGCAGGCGGGGGCACCCGCCTGCCGGTTTACCGACGATAGGGGGCTATCCCCCTATCATCACTTCCCGCTTTTAACTTTAGTCCATGCGCGGGTAATGACACGGTCCAGCTTCGGCGACTGCACGTTGAGCGTGAACAGCTTGGCGCGAACATCGGCCGGCGGATAGACGTTCGGGTTATCGCGCACTTCGGCATTCACCAGCGGCGTGGAATCCTTCACCGCATTGGCGTAGTAAACGTGATTACTGATGTCCGCCATCACGTCCGGCTTCAGCAAGAAGTTCAGGAACTGGTAGGCGGCATCCTTGTTCTTGGCGTCCGCCGGCATGGCGAACATGTCGAAGTAGGTCAGCGCCCCCTCTTTCGGGATCGCATAGGCCACGTTGACGCCGTTCTTCGCCTCTTTGGCGCGGTTGGCCGCCTGCATCACGTCGCCGGACCAGCCGATCGCCACGCAGATATCGCCGTTCGCCAGATCGTTGATGTACTGGGAAGAGTGGAAATAGCGGATATTCGGCCGCAGCTTCAGCAGCAGATCGTTGGCCGCGCCGGTGTAGTCCGCCGCGTTGGTGCTGTTGGGATCTTTACCCAGGTAGTGCAGCACGGTGGCGTAGACTTCGCTCGGCGCATCGAGGAAGGAAACGCCGCAGCTTTTCAGCTTCTCGAGGTTTTCCGGCTTGAAGATCAGATCCCAGCTGTTGACCGGCGCGTCTTTCCCCAGCACCGCCTTCACCTTGTCGACGTTATAGCCGATGCCGGTGGTCACCATCATGTAAGGGATGCCGTATTTGTTGTCCTTGTCGTTGTGCGCCACCAGCTTCAGCATCTCGGGATCGAGATTTTTGTAGTTGGGGATCTTGCTCTTGTCGAGCGGCTCGAAGATGCCGGCCTGCGACTGACGCTCGAGGAAGTTGGACGAAGGAACCACCAAATCGTAGCCGGTGCTGCCCGCCATCAATTTGCCTTCCAACACTTCGTTGGAGTCAAAGACGTCGTACACCACCTTGATACCGGTTTCTTTCTGGAATTTGGCCAGGGTATCCGGCGCGATATAGTCGGACCAGTTATACACGTGCAGCGTTTTCTCTTCGGCTGACGCCGTGACGGACGCGGCCATCAACAGACCGGCAACCACACCCGATAACCACTTTTTACGTTGGGTGACCATCCGTAACTTCCTCCAAAACAGGGTGAATCATAGAATTGAACTTGTATCTGCAGCGATACAAAACCTTTCCTGATTGAGCGCAATCGTTGCAACCGCGAACTGAATGGCTATGCATATGATTGCATGCGCCTTTTTTCACTGCCCTGCTCGCGTGGTCACAAGGGAAATCGCAAGCCCTTTGCAGAATCAGCAGCATAGCCGCTGCTACCGCAACCCGCCAGCCCCCGGGGTAAAAAACGCCTTTTATCGATTTTTTATGCAGTTTTTCTCTATGTGATACGCCATTAACGGCACAAAAGGCGAGAAAGATCGGGCGGCAAAGGCCAAAGTGCAGAATATTTTATTGCGGAGGGGAATAACGGCAGCATGCCGCCGGAACGACGGCATGCTTAAGGTACGGCGAGGATCAGTGCAGCATCGGCTGACGCGCGGCGCCAGCGGGGATCTCTTCTTCATCCCCCATAAACAGCAGATCGTTCGCCCGCGCTTCGAGGATCACCATCGAGACCTGCTCTTCACCCTGCTGCATAAAGTGGGTGAACTGCTCATAGGTGATGCCGACCGCCACGCTCAGTGACTGGCAGACGATCAGCTTCGGCAGGTTGTCGTCCTGAATGTCGACAAAGGCTTTGATGGTCAGCGAACTGGCATTGATTTGGCTCAGATCCGCCACCAGCGGGATCAGCGCGGTCGGCTTCACCTCGGCCAGCGCGGAGAACAGAATGACGTTGTCCACCAGATCTATCTTGGCGTCGAACACGCCGTCGAAGTTCTGCATGTGCGGCAGGTGCAGCGCCTGGCAGGAATCGCACTCAAAGAAAGAAATGCCCGACTGATCCAGCCAGCGCCGCAACAGCGCCAAATCGGGGACAATGAGTGAATCCATAATAACCAGCCTCACAATATTCAATACGCGAAAAGGCGCATAGCTTACGGAATATTCACCCGATACGCCACGATCAATGCGGCTTAATTCACTAATTAAGATATTGCTCGGCGAGAAAAGCGCGCCGCCCGCCCCGTCACCCGCCGGATTTCAGGCGAAAGCCAGGCCGGCCGCGCTGCTCGATGTATTCGATCATCATGCCAGCGATGTCCAGCCCGGTGGTGGTTTCCACGCCTTCGAGCCCCGGCGACGCGTTGACCTCCATCACCAGCGGGCCGCGCTCGGCGCGCAGGATATCCACCCCGGCGACGTCCAGCCCCAGCGTGCTCGCCGCTTTCACCGCGATCGCCCGTTCTCTGGCGGTGATGGTCACCTTGCGGGCGGTGCCGCCGCGGTGCAGGTTGGAGCGAAATTCGCCGGGCTTGGCCTGCCGCTCGATGGCGGCCACCACCCGGCCGCCCACCACCAGGCAGCGTACATCGCTGCCCTGCGCTTCGCGCACGTATTCTTGCACCAGGATATGCGCGTTCAGGCCACGAAAGGCGTCGATCACGCTTTCCGCCGCCTGGCGGGTTTCCGCCAGCACCACGCCGATGCCCTGCGTACCTTCCACCAGCTTGACCACCAGCGGCGCGCCGCCGACCAGCTCGATCAGATCGCCGGTGTCGTCGGGCGAATGGGCGAAGCCGGTGATCGGCAGATCGATGCCCTGCCGCGCCAACAGCTGCAACGAACGCAGCTTGTCGCGGGCGCGGGTAATGGCCACGGATTCGTTTAGCGGGTAGCTGCCGAGCAGCTCGAACTGGCGCAGCACCGCCGTGCCGTAAAAGGTGATGGCGGAGCCGATGCGCGGGATCACCGCATCGTAACGCTCCAGTTGGCGGCCGCGATAATGAATGGTCGGCGCCGCCGGATTGATGTTCATATAGCAGGAGAGCGGATCGATAATATCGATGCTGTGCCCGCGATCTTCCGCCGCTTCACGCAGCCGCTTGCATGAATAGAGCGTTCCGTCGCGAGAAAGAATGGCAATTTTCACTCGTCACCCCAAAAAGACCAACGCCTGCCCGGCAGGCGGGTTAGCGGCCGCGGCGCTCAGGCGCGCGGATCGCTGTCCTGATTATCTTTCGATTGCGGCTTGCGGCGATCGTTTTCCGGCGGCAGACCGCCGCGCATCAGCGGCCCGAAGCCCTGCACCACGCGCCACACCAGAAACGCCGCCGCCGGCACCATCAGCGCCACGCCGAGGAAAATCATGCCGACCGCCGCCTGCTGCGACGCCAGCCAGCCCGGCAGCTGCAGGTGGCCGTGAATGCTGAGGTAGGCCAACACCAACATCACGATGCCCAGCCCTTCCAACACCAGCACCGGGCGCGGTAAGTCACCGAATGAACGCATATTTTTCTTCTCCAGAAGGTCTGCCCCCAGTGTAGTGAATTCCCGTCGGCGGCAACAGCCCCGGCCGACTAATTGGTTACATGAATCAGATTAACAGGTAATTCCTGCTTTTTTTTCACCGCCTCAACGGGCATAGTAAGCGCCATCTGACGCAGGTAATGACTTTTTCGGTGACGGGATGTCGTTGCGGTAGCGAACAATTTATTGAAAATCCAATTAAGGAGCGTTGCATGTTTGCAGTAATCTTCGGGCGTCCTGGCTGTCCTTATTGTGTCCGCGCTAAAGAACTGGCGGAAAAATTGACTGAAGAACGCGACGATTTCAACTTCCGTTACGTTGACATCCACGCGGAAGGCATCACCAAGGCCGATCTGGAAAAAACCGTCGGCAAACCGGTTGAAACCGTGCCGCAGATCTTCCTGGATGAGAAGCACATCGGCGGTTGCACCGATTTCGAAGCTTACGCCAAAAAACACCTGAACCTGTTCCAGTAAGTTTTTGAACGACAAAGACAAAAAAGGCGCTTAACGCGCCTTTTTTTATTGCCGCTGCCGCCGATGCAGTTGCTGCAGCGTCTGCAACAGGCCGAGGGCGAACAGCATCAGCATCGCACCGAACACGCACCAGAACACCGCGCTGGTGGCGTACGCCAGCTCCTGCCAGAACGAAGAGGACGGCGTCAGCCAGAAGTGGCGGATCAACAGGCACAGCGGCAGCGCATACAGCGCGCCGAGCAGCGGGCAAAGCAGCCGCTTGCGGCTCGACAGATAGCTGGCGATCGCACCGGGGATCACAAACAGCAGCAGGCCGGTTTCGCCGTGGTGCTCATGATCCGTGCTGCCGAACAGGCCGGTTTGCTGGCCGAGAAACACCAGGCTGAACAACAGAAAACAGCTGAGAATGCCCAGCCAATATCTATAACTCGTCATGCGAATTCTCCCCCGCCCAATTACTGCATCAATAGAAATCGGCCTGGCCCCCGCGCGGAGACGCTGAACCGAATTTTTTCCTTGGTCAAAAGAGAGTTAAATGCGCACGGCGGCGCAGGAAATCAGCTTTCTGTGCTGGCTGTCATCGGTCATAGCGTCTAGAATGAACGCCGCCGAACGATGGTTCGCTTCGCCTTACGCTGGTGGTGATTTATGACGTCGTTTTAAGGCTGAATTTATCTCTTATAGTTATCTATATCAAGCACTTACTGGTAAACAATAAGTTATCCTCCGTGAACATAAACGTCGCTAGTTTGTTAAACGGTAACTACATTCTGTTACTGTTCGTGGTACTCGCACTGGGGCTGTGCCTCGGTAAACTCCGTCTGGGCTCCGTCCAACTCGGTAATTCCATTGGCGTTTTGGTGGTTTCGCTGCTGCTCGGCCAGCAACACTTCGCCATTAACACCGAGGCGCTGAATCTCGGCTTTATGCTGTTTATTTTCTGCGTCGGCGTGGAAGCCGGGCCCAACTTTTTCTCGATTTTCTTCCGCGACGGCAAAAACTACCTGATGCTGGCGCTGGTGATGGTCGGCTCGGCGATGGTGCTCGCCATCGGTCTCGGCAAGCTGTTCCACTGGGACATCGGCCTGACCGCCGGCATGCTGGCCGGCTCGATGACTTCGACGCCGGTGCTGGTGGGCGCCGGCGACACGCTGCGCAACACCATCGTCAACGGCCCGGCGCTGCTGGCGGCGCAGGATCATCTGAGCCTCGGCTACGCCCTCACCTACCTGATCGGTCTGGTCAGCCTGATCTTCGGCGCGCGCTACCTGCCGAAGCTGCAGCACCAGGACCTGTCCACCTCTGCCCAGCAGATCGCCCGCGAACGTGGCCTGGACACCGACAGCCAGCGCAAGGTCTACCTGCCGGTGATCCGCGCCTACCGCGTCGGCCCCGAGCTGGTGGCCTGGGCCGACGGCAAGAACCTGCGCGAACTGGGCATCTACCGCCAGACCGGCTGTTACATCGAACGCATCCGCCGCAACGGCATTCTGGCCAACCCGGACGGTGATGCGGTGCTGCAGGTGGGCGACGAGATCTCGCTGGTCGGCTACCCGGACGCCCACGCGCGGCTGGATCCGAGCTTCCGCAACGGCAAGGAAGTATTCGATCGAGATCTGCTCGACATGCGCATCGTGACCGAAGAGATCGTGGTGAAGAACAGCAACGCGGTGAACAAGCGCCTGAGCCAGCTGAAGCTGACCGATCACGGCTGCTTCCTCAACCGCGTGATCCGCAGCCAGATCGAAATGCCGATCGACGACAGCATCGTGCTCAACAAGGGCGACGTGCTGCAGGTGAGCGGCGACGCGCGCCGGGTGAAGAGCGTGGCGGAGAAGATTGGCTTTATCTCCATCCACAGCCAGGTGACCGACCTGCTGGCGTTCTGCGCCTTCTTCATCATCGGCCTGCTGATCGGCCAGATCACCATTCAGTTCAGTAACTTCTCGTTCGGCATCGGCAACGCCGCCGGCCTGCTGATGTCCGGCATCATGCTCGGCTTCCTGCGCGCCAACCACCCGACCTTCGGCTACATTCCGCAGGGCGCGCTGAACATGGTGAAAGAATTCGGCCTGATGGTGTTTATGGCGGGCGTGGGCCTGAGCGCCGGCGCCGGCATCGGCCACAGCCTGGGCGCGGTCGGCGGCCAGATGCTGATTGCCGGGCTGATCGTCAGCCTGGTGCCGGTGGTTATCTGCTTCCTATTCGGCGCCTACGTGCTACGCATGAACCGCGCCCTGCTGTTCGGTGCCATTATGGGCGCCCGCACCTGCGCGCCGGCGATGGAGATCATCAGCGATACCGCACGCAGCAATATCCCGGCACTGGGCTATGCCGGCACCTACGCCATCGCTAACGTGCTGTTAACGCTGGCGGGTTCACTCATCGTGGTGCTATGGCCAGGGATACTCGGCTGATCGATTAGCGGGAGAGATGGATCGGCGATAAAAATATTTTGATTTTTTTGTCGCCGGCCAGAACTTTCGTTGGGGGCCGCAGTCTGAATTAGTGCCACTGCTTTTCTTTGATGTCCCCATTTTGTGGAGCCCGATAATCCCGCCTTTTAGGTTCAAGATTATCGGGTTTTTTGTTGCCTTTAAAAAATATCATTACTAAACAAGTAGCTACAAGAGGGGCTGTTATCCTATGGCGATAAAGTGGCGACACAACTTCAACAACCTGCTTTATGATCAATCTGTTGCCTCCCCCCTTACCTCTCTAGTAACATGTACTCGTCCTTAACAAAAATGCAAAAGGAGGATTTCTTGACCCAATTTTTGCACACTGCTTTAGATTTTTAGTTCGGCCTAAAATTATACGGTAGTTGGCTTTTAGCTGTAAAAAGCGGTAATGGACAGATGCATGAGTGAGGAAAATTGAACCGGGCGCTAGATCAGTGACAATACTTTAGTCCTACTGACGAATGAAGGCTGCCGACTTTGTGTTCCCGCTAACCCCAAGTAGAGAGAGTCATCTACCACTGATATTCTATGACTCGCACCGAACTTTTGCATCACCCCAAATTATTTGTATGAGGCATTCCGAACTTGTAGTAATTTCGGACGGGGGTTACCCCCCCAACTCAACCAAATAAAACAAGGGGTTACGTGAAAGCGTAACCCTTTTTTCTTGGAAATGGCGGCAAAATGGCGACACACAGGGAACATAAGACACAATGTCATTTCAAAAGCTTCCCTGCCCGCAAGCTTAAGTCGCCACGTCACATCGAATAGCTTGCGGCAGCAAGCCGGGCCAATACTTCATTAGAGGATCATTTCATGGATTTTTCGCCATTTCTGGAGAAATGCAGGGAACTATTAAATGAGTGGAAATCTTCATTATTAATTGGCTTAGCAAGTGCGATATTTATAGTTATTTTACCTCGGTCACCTCAAAGTGAGTGGGTCACACTCGCATTCATAATTGCTTATGCAATGGCTTCTCTATCCATTGCTAGCTTTATCGTTAAAATAATAAATCTCATGCACACAAAACGTAATCAAAAGAAAGAAAATAGAGCGAAAGAAGAGAGTTTGGCGCTTTTAAAGTCCCAACAGATAAATACCGCGAAACTGATATTAAATGAAATGAGCTCTTCACAGAAAAGGATTTTAAGGAAACTTCTTTCTGGCCCGTCAATGTTTGATAGCTATAGTCTTACACGAACTAGTATGAGGGAGGATTTGCGCTTCTTGCAAGAGCGTGATTTTATAATCCTGATAGATCAACTCAGTTCCAGCAAGGCAATATTTCAATTAAATGAACTATTTACTGACATCATCTTTTCCGAACAACAAAAAGAAATCGCTTTCTACACAGATGAGTTCCTTTTATCTTATAAAGATGAAATACCAAACCTGCTAAATAATTTTGTCTCTACAAACCCCAAAATTAAGCTACCTAAAAGTATAATAGCTGACAGATTTAAATACGGACCTGCTTTAAATTTTTATTGGGATAAACATGAGCTAACGGTAAGATTCAACCCACACTACAAAGAAATGTTCGAAAGTCGTTTGAATACTGAGCTAAATGAATCTGCAACCTATGAGTTAATAGAAGCAGAGTAATCATTCAAACTAAAATTTCATCTATTCAAATATTTCAGTTCTTTACTGGGGGAGGAAAGTTGCAGCTCCCTTGTAACGCCTAGGTTTCCGAGTTCTGGTGACTTTTCCGCGCGATCCTTCCTAGCAAGCACAAAACTCACGTAAAACATAATTTTTCTTTTATTTTCATATGGTTGATATAACCACAAGATCCTTCTGAGATCGTTAAAACTGAAAAACACTGAAATTCTTTTCAATCTTTTCAGTTTGGGTTTGCTCGCAAAGCCCCAGGCGTGGCGCGGCCCGGCGGGATGTTTTGTAGAAAATCAGAACTGAAAAAATTTACTGATCCAAATTGCGCAGGCGGGTGCGGTGTAGTGCCGTTTTCGTGGGCAAGATGTTTATTTCTTGGGGTTTCTGCCGCGCTGGCGGCACGCTGCTGCGGTGATCGGATTTATTCGCGTGGGATTGTCGCCGGGCTGGAAAGCGGCTCAGAATGGCGCACAGGCGGCCAGATTGCGGGCATGAAAAAGCCCGCGCGGGGCGGGCTGGTGTTTCCTGGTGCTGGCTTTCTTGTTTGTTCAATTTCTACACGGTTACGCGCTCAAATGATAATTGGTTGTGTAGATCAATTACTCATTATTGATCGGTGCGAGCGATCAATATTTAGCCCTACCCAATCACTGGCGCGTATTTGCTTTTCAGCTGGCTGGACTTCGTGCCGGCGGCGCTGATTGCCTGCGCGTTCTGCGGTGCGCCGGTGTTGCTGTGGGTGTGGGCGGCAGTCTGCTGCGCCAGCTCCTGCACCACCTCCAGCGTTTCCAGCATCAAGACCATCACGTTGATTTGCTCGCTCCCCACCCATACCACCGGGGCGATCACTTCCTGAAGCGGAACCACCAGGGGCAGCGCTTGGCCTGCTTGCCTGGTGCAACGGAATACCCTGAAAACACCACTCGGCTGGCACATGGCTGCCAGCGCTGGCCGTTCGGCAACTCAATCCAACCATGGCCAAAGCTGGCCATCTGCGGGGCCGGTGATTGTCGTTTCAGGTATTGCGCAAAAGCTTTCATTTAGTTACCTCAACTCATGCCGAACGCCGGCGCGCAGGTGTTGAACACATCAACAGCGGCGGCCAGCACTGGCGTAGATTGGAAACGCGCTTCTACCGACACGACGATCAGCGACAGATCACGAATTGCCTGGTTGGCACGGTCGAGAATGGCGTTTTTACGGGATTGCGTCATAGGCGCATTGGATGCGGTTTCGCCGGCGCTAGCGCCGATCGCCGCAGTGGCGCTTAACGTGTGAGTAGGCAAGCTGTTGGGCTTTGCCTCGTTGGTAGGCACCGCCGGCAAGCAATTAAGTTGCGCCAACAGGCCATCAAGGATTGCCGCATCGTCAGTAATCGCGGTGAGCATCACTAGTTGGGAAAGCGTCAACTCATGCGGCTGCTCAGGGTTCAGCTTATTGCGTAGCACCTGCGGCGAGACATTCAGTGCCGGAGCCAGCTCTGCCAAGTTGTGGGCCTGAGCGAATCGGCGGCAAGCGCTGCTTAAGTGTGAGTGTTTAGACGTTTGGTAATCAAACATAGCGGTTTCCCTCCCCCTATCGCAAAATCGAACTATGCAGTAGCAATGTCACAATTTGAGAGAGCATCAACGGTCAACTGCGCAATGTTGATCATGACTTTTTCGCGTTTTTTATCTTTACGCAGGCGATGACGAGGCAAACGTCCATCGGCCAACATGTCATTGATAGTATCCTCAGCTAAACCAGTAAGTTCGCTGTAACGCTCTATCGTGACGTGAGGTGTGATCAGAGTGATTGAAATGTTAGGTCGCATGGTGCAACATCCCTCGTTTAGCAGTGTTTATCAGTGACGAATAGTGACAGTTCACATTTTGAAATCATATGAACTATAGGATCACTTAATGAAATCGTCAACAATAAAGTTCACATGGTGAAATCTATGGATTTGGTAAAAGGTGGGCGCGGTGCCATCGAACGCATGATGGAAGCCTATGGATTTGGGTCTCGACAAGCTCTTTGCGAGCAGTTGGGGGTATCCAAAAGCACTTTAGCAACTCGCTATATGCGAGATTCGTTCCCTTCAGATTGGGTTATCCAGTGCGCCATTGAAACCGGATATTCTTTGCAATGGCTTGTGACAGGTATGGGAAGAACCAGCAATGATATAGAATCTGATATCATTGAGTTACCCAGAAAAAAAATAATATCCGGGAAACTATTTGAGTCTAATAAATATTTTTTCGACAAAGCAATACTACCGACTGTATACAAAAAACCATTCTGCCTAGACGAGGGAAATACTAGCTACATATTAGATGAAGTTGAAGGAACAATCACCGATGGAAAATGGATTGTCAATATTGATGGCTCTTTTTACCTAAAAGATATAACTAGAGTACCTGGAAACAAAATTTTAGTTTCATCAAAAGAAAGTAATTTCGAATGCTATTTGGATGAATTAAAATTCTTAGCTAAAGTTGTAGTAATAATAACCAAAAAATAAAATGGAGATAATATGCTAGATAATACCGCTGTCAATGATGACATCATTGAAAACTTAAGTGATGAGCAAGATGATACTTACTCAAATGACGACCTGTACAATATTAACTCGTGGGGGGCAGACTTATCTTTTCGTGAATTAATAACGATGTATGATGAGAACGAGCTTTTAAAACCAGAACTTCAAAGAAATTATGTATGGGACAAAGTCGAAGCCAGTCGATTTATCGACTCACTATTACTTGGCCTTCCGGTTCCAAGTGTGTTTTTAGCAAACACTACAGACAGCAACAAATTAATCATTGATGGTTACCAAAGAATAATGACTGTATATGACTTTGTAAAAGGTATATGGTCAAAAGACAACAAAGTATTCCGTCTATCTAATAGCACAAAAATCAACAGCCAATGGAGAAATAAAGCCTTTAGTGAGCTAACTCCAACTGAACAAAAGAAAATAAGAAGCACAACCATTCATGCTATAATTTTTGAACAAAACGCCCCTTCTGACGACGATACAAGCCTGTATCAAATATTCGAAAGGATCAATACAGGCGGGCGTTCGCTTATGGCTCAGGAAATTAGAAACTGTGTTTATCAAGGAAAATTCAATTCATGCTTGATCGAACTGAATAATTATCAAAACTGGCGTAATCTTTTTGGCACGACAGCTCCAGACCCTAGAATGAGAGATATGGAGTTCATCCTTAGAGGACTTGCATTAGATACAGAAAAAGTTCGCGGGCATGATAGTGGCAACATCTCTTTAAAAAAACTGCTAAATGAATTCATGGGGCATAAGGAGAATAGCACCACTAAAAAAATTGAACTTTTCCAAAACCAATTTACTAAGACTATTGACTTCATCTATACAAACATTGGCGAAGATGCTTTTTTCAACGTGGTTCAAAGCTCTCCACCTAAAATCCGCCGTAGATTTTACCCAACAGTGTTCGATGCAGTATATGTTGCAACAGCAATAGCTTTGCGGCATGACGGCAAGAACGGATACACAATACCAACTGCCAATCTTGAGCAAAAGCGATTTAATTTATTAACTAATAGTAAATTCAAAAATCACGTTACTGCAGGAACAATGCAAATAGACAATATCCATGGAAGAATCTCTATGATTTTGGAGGAGTTGTATGGACTGCAATATCAGTAATGTGAATGCTAAAGAAAGCATAAATAATTGCTGGGCTGAGTTAATAAAAATAGAGCACCTAATTGAAGGAATGGGCAGCACGGCTAACCCTGTCCCATATTTAGTAAGATACTCAATAATTAAATCCTGCGGAACTGTTGAGTATTCATTTAAAACAATAATTTGCGACCATAAATTTGAGTCACACAGCCCTCAAGTTCAAAATTTCATTGACGATAAATTTAGGAAAAGCTCAATGAATCCTAGTTATGAAAATATTATGAATGGGCTAAAATCCTTCGACGTAAGATGGAGAGACAAGTTTAAAAACAAAATAAATGCCCACCATGATAAAAACAGGTTAATTGACTCACTTAAGTCTTTAAATACAGCTAGAAACACATTTGCACATGGTAGTAATCCAATTGCCTCATTTTCAAATGTTAAGGAATACTTTCGCCATTCAGTCGAAATATTGCAAGTTATGGAATCGTCTATTCTTGAAGCGGAAGAGGAGGCTCAAGCAGCAACAGAAGAAATGGTAGATACTGATACAATTACAACAGCTGAGGTAATGTTAGCAGCAGCTTCTACTTCTGAAATGATGCCAGAAACTGAGGCAACAACACCCTCTATGACTGAAGTGATACCAAATATCACAATGCCTGGGAGGGAAGCACCCTACTAGAGCAAAGTAATCACTTTTTACTATCCTTGCCTCAATGTTTGTTCTTTATTAACCAAACATTGACCACTGTGATTATATACAGTTAACTATAGTCCAAAGCAAACCTTGGTGAACTATAGTGACAGTTCGGAAACAATCATCCGGTAAGTGGTTATGTGAGTGCTACCCTGCAGGCCGTGAAGGCCGCAGGGTACGTAAGCAGTTCGCAACCAAGGGAGAAGCCTTGGCGTTTGAGCGCTTCACTATGGAACAGGTGGACAATAAGCCGTGGTTAGGTGAGGCAATTGACCGCCGTAAGCTGAGTGAGGTTGCCAAACTTTGGTACAACCTGCACGGCCAATCCCTCACCGCTGGCGAACGCACCTACAAAAAACTATGCCTTGTGATTGAAGCCCTAGGCGATCCCCCTGCTACCACCTTCACCGCAAAAGACTTCGCACATTATCGTGATAAGCGTTTGTCCGGTGAAATCTACTTTTCCGAGAAGTGGAAGAACGGTGCAGAACCAGTCACCGTTAATCTTGAACAAAGTTACCTAAGCGGCATGTTCAGCGAGCTAGCTCGGCTAGGCGAATGGAACCAGCCCAATCCGCTAGAGAACATGCGTAAGTTTACTGTCGCAGAAAAGGAAATGGCGTGGCTTACCCACGCACAAATCACGGAGCTATTAGCAGCCTGCAGCAAAGGCGATACTGATTTGCCGCTTGTGGTCGAGGTATGTCTCAGCACCGGCGCACGCTGGCGAGAAGCGGAAAATCTTACCCGGTCACAGATAACACCGCATAAGATCACCTTCATCCGTACCAAAGGCAAAAAGAACCGCAGCGTGCCGATCAGCAAAACACTGTATAAGAAGCTGGTAGCACGGGGTGAGGACAGACTTTTCAGCGAATGCTATTTCCGATTCATGGCCGCACTCGAAAACACCAGCATTCAATTGCCCAAAGGCCAGCTAACCCATGTGCTACGCCATACTTTTGCCGCGCACTTTATGATGTCGGGCGGCAACATTCTGGTGTTGCAACGTATCCTTGGCCATCATGATATTAAGATGACGATGCGCTATGCCCACCTTGCGCCGGAACACCTCGAAACCGCCCTGCAATTCAATCCGCTGGCGACGATGCCAAGTGGCGACAAAGTGGCGGCATAGGTTGGCAATGCCCGCATTTCCTCACCCTTAACCGGTATAGAAACTCCTTACAAAACAATTAACTTATTGATTTTATTATTGTAGTGAGGAAATCGGGTTTTTTGTTGCCTGAAACAGCCCGCAATACCTGCTGTCGCTGCCTCGTCGTCAGACATAAAGCATCCTGCCTCTGGGTGTCGCTTACGCCAGCATCCCCATCAATGTGCAGGTTTCAAAATAGAAACGCTGCTTGTGGGTTCGCCACTGTTCGGTGGCGCCAAAAACGGCTCTTAACAGCACCACTCTCGTCACCATCAGCTGGGTGCTCTTTGGTGGCTCATTCCCTGTATGTCATCACGTCATGGAAGTGCACTGGGGGAAGTGCCAGCATTGTCCGCCATGAGACTCGAGGCAAACTAATTCACCTGTTTTATTTTTTCTTTAATTTTAATTAGCTTTTTTATGTACGCATTACTCTTATCCCCTTTGGCTATTTCCGCAGAAATCAGAGAGAGGAAGCTGTCATTAAAATCATCTTTGGCTAAGGGGTTAGCGCCATGAGCCAAAAGAACCTCAATGTGCTCAGGGCAACTGTTATACAGCGCATTAATTAATGGAGTTCTGTTCATAGCCCCTTTGATATTAACATCAGCTTTGTTCGCAATCAGCACCTTTAATGTTTCGGTATTCTTCGCTTCAAAACTTTCAAAAATAATAGGTTGATTATGAACCTTATCTCTGGCGTTTGGAGAAAGGCCACCTTCCAGCATGGCCTGTATCCAGACACCTTTGTCCGCCTTCATAACAAACTCAGCGGGGCTACCTGGCGTGTTAGGTTGAGGTTGTAATGGATCTGCCCCCGCCTTGACCAGATCCGTAATGATCTTGAGCCGCTCTGGCGTGTTCTTGTCAAAGATAGCGTTATTTATCGCCCAGAACAATAAGGTCATTTCTTCCTTAGCTGGACGATTTAAGAGCTCTTTGTTTACTGATGACAACAGTTTATCCAACTGCGGCCTATCACCATCATAAATGGCTTTGGCAATGTCCAATTGCTGACCGTCAAAATAATCCTGCGGTTGTAAATCCATACCTTGTTCGCACCCCTGTATGATGAGCATAGACACTACCATCGTGATAATGAGAATAAGCTTTTTCATATTCTTCCCTTGATTGTGGCAATGTCATCGTCTTTTTCATTTTCAATGCATTGTATCGCCTGGTCTATACCGTGCTTATCCAGCAGTGAGCCTGTTCCACCGGGAAGCGTGTGTTTAACCCCTACGGCATCAGGAGCCAACATGGACAACCGCTCTTTCGCCATCACCGCGGGCGGATAAAAATTGAGGTCTTTGGCATCCTCCCACAAATCAACCTCCTGCAGCTTGGTCAACAGCTCCCCTTTTACGCGATACGCCTGAATATTATCGACACTGCCTATTATAGAGCCGCCGTATTTTTCTACGGTTCCCGCATGCAATCCAGCGGCATTAAACGTCCAAGCTGGCTTGCCGCTGGCCATGGAGGCAGCAGACGCCATGCCACCGCCCAGCGAATGGCCAGATATCCCAACATCGCCTTTGATTGCTTTGCCGATATTAACCGCTTTTTTGTAGTATTCAGAATTAAGCCCTATTCCCTGAGCACCATTGTTTGTCCAGTCGCTCAGGTTTTTAACGCCTGACAGGTCGCCTTTTAATAAAGCTTTTTGAACTGCAGTGCTTATTCCTTCCGGGAGCTCAGGCGCACGCGATCCTCGAAACACCACCGTCGGACTCATCGCTTTACCAAAGATACTCTCGTCTGGTTGATAAACTCGGGCTAAAAAATCAGGATTTATCGGCTTGTCATAAAGCATTTTACTGTCCAGACCAAGCCTATTTAAAGCTCGCTCGTCATTACTGATATCTTTCCAGCCCTCCGGTACTCCAGGTAGTTCGCCTAGTGAATCGGTGGTCTTGTAAACATTCTCAGCCAACTTCGCCTTTTCGACCGCGACGTTGTTCTCCGCCAATCGCTGTGCCGCCATGCGCGCATCCGGGTAAATGCTGCGGTTGCCTCGCCCTATCAGGTACTGGCGTTCTTGCCAGCGTTCTGCCTTGGTCATCGGACGGATGGGCTGTACCGTGGCGGCAACGGTTGCCACTGCGGTAGCGATAGCTTGCTGCAGAGGGGGATTCCGGGTCGTATTCTGCCTCGCCGGCAGCACCGTCGGTTTTGCCCGCCGGCCATAGCGGCTGACCATTTCCTCATAGCGGGCGATCACGCGCCCAGTTGGATAAAAGGCAGGAAGAGAGCTGCCGGGATAGCGCTGTAATCGGCCTTCCGCGTCGACGTAAAACGCGTATTTGGTCGGCGTCCAGGCGCCTATTTCCTCATCAATCGCCAGCAAACCGCCCCGGTTGAGGTCATCGAATACGCTGCGCTTCACAGCCGCGTCCTCACGATAACCGGTGACGCCAATACCGGATTGAGTATTACGGGTTATGGAATACCGGCTGCTTATCGATATGCCGGCTGCGCCGCCGAACAGATAATGCCGTTCCAGCTCATGGCGCGTTTGTGTCGGGGTGAGTATCCGGGAGAAACTTTCCGGCGCCGTGTGTTCAGAAAAGAGAGAGAGCAGCTTCATACGGCACCAGCCCGTACGTCGGTCCCTTGAGGCGGCGTTCCGGCCCCTTTCCTTGTCACCTCGCCGAGATTTAGCGAACGATAACGCATTGGATATCCTTATCTTGCAGGTCACTGCATGTCCGTGAATGTTCGAAAAACTAGCACAATTCAGCAAAGATTGCTTTGTTGTCTTGCTGTTCACACCGTAACACCCGGTGGAGGAAATCCATGCAGTGGCGTTTTTCGGCAGCGGCGTCTGGCATACGCCATAGGAAAATAAATCTCAGATAAAAGTCTGGCGGAAAATCAGAAGAGATATAGAGAAAAGGAAAAATGGCACACCCCATTTGCTTAGGGGCTTTTGCTACCAAAACGTGTGCAGCCCTAGCCCTCCAGGCTGAGTGATTTTCCTGGTCAGTGAGGATTTTGCAGAGTTCATTGCTATTGCCGGTTCATATCCAAAAAGACAACACAACCAGCACGATGAAAATGGGAAACAAACTGAAGTACAAGGCCGTATACTTTCTAACCCAACCGACCCTTTCAGTGGGTTGCTGTCGGAGGAAAGCATAAGAAGCTTCCGGCAAATACTCTCCAGCAGCGATTTTAATTTTCTTACGCTCAAGAATTTTTCTAAAGAACCACGCGACAGGAAAACTCCCCAAGAACCCCATCCGGGCCAAGAACTTATCATAGCCTGGCATGAGCAACCCCGCATCGAGATAGTTCTCGACTAGCTGAGCGTAGTTAGACTTATTCTTAACAAACAACACTAAACTTACTAAAAATAGCAAGATAAAAACAAACCCAAGCGCCACAAAAACTTTTGTTAAAAACAGCTCCACTGCCGACATCCTCTTCAGTCAAAAAATAGCGTGTTTACGCTGTCACCAAACTTGCTTCCAACTTTATCACCAGCGGCTCCGCCTAGCAGCCCTCCCCCCAGCGATCCTACCAATCCACAGGCAAACGCAGCGGCACCACCTGTAGCAACGCCGGCAGCCACACAAATTCCGCCAACCAGCATAGCTCCGCCGCTTCCCCCCAAAATGGCGCCTCCAGTGCTGAAACCAAACTGACTGTACTCTTTGACTGCGACCTTCGGACAGTCCCCCTCACGCCCAGCGGTGCATGCATACATCACTTCATTGGTTGCATTCAAACCTGAGAACGCAATAGCAATATACCCACCACTTTTCATGAAAGTGGCAGCCCGTGAGGCGCCCTCCAGGTAAGTGGCATAACCTCTAATTGCACCAACCCCCGCTGTAGACCATTCGTGAACAATAGACTTACTGGAAAGATTAAGTGCATGCCGCATATCTTCATAGGGTTTAAACTTCACCGCCTTTTGCACCAGTCGCGACAAAACAGGCTTATTTACCATAACCTTAAGCTCTGCGAATAATGCAGCGCGTTCAGCATAAAATTGTTGGCTAATCAGGCTACCTTGAGAGCGAAATTGACTCTGATAACTCCGTTCAATTTTCTGTAACGTAGACTCAATCTGTCGGAAATACTTCTCACCGACATCGCTCGCAGTACCGAATAACTTGTCTCCTGCCGACGTGAGTGCCGCAATGGCGCCATAGTTTCGTTGCAAAAATCCCGCATCATCTGTGGTCATCGGCGCAATGGTACGATTCACATTTTGCTTCGTCAGCCTTAAAAGGCGCATGGTATCAGGCGTGAGGGGGTTTTCTGGATCCATGAGCAGCACAATTTGCCCCGGCTTTAACCACGAACTATCGGCATTGACCGCCATAAATTGTCTGCTGGCATCGTTGGTGCGGCCACCAAAAAGCTGTTGTGCCTGAAAGGCAAGTGGCCCAGGCTGCTCAACAATGCAATAACCGGGAGGAAGAGGTTTGGCCATTAAGATATCCTTTCTCAAATGAAGCACATATTTCAAATCACGGCAAAGCAGTGTGCATGCAAATAGGCAACGGTTGCAACCACAGGAAAGGATTGTTGTGATGTTTAATGGCGCCGGCCCCAGGCCGGCGCAGCAACGCCCGTTTAGAACCGCTGTTTGATAGGTTCATCACTGTTCAGATTGCCGTTGGCCTGCGCTTCCCCGCAGGTGGTAGGGCCAAAGGCCACCACTTTGTCGTCGCTGTTTCTGAAGCCGACGTAGAACGGCGTCACGGTGCCGTTCGGCAAGCGGTGGTTATAGTCGTGGCACACGCCCTGGCCGTTCAGCGTCGGCCGGGTGGCGATCGGCACGCCGAAATCCCGGCTGACCGAGCGCTTGTCGGCGCCGACGTGAAAGGCCTCGGCGATCTTTTGATCGCGCAGCAGGCTGAAGGTATCGCAGCCGGTTAACAACAGGCTCACCGCCACAACGGCACTCCCTAACCCTTTATTCATTTTTCACTCCCTCTATATATATTGAACCTGGCGGCAATTACGCTGTTTTGCCGGGTAAACGTCGGCGAGCGCCCAAGGGCGTGCCTGCTCGCTAGAGCATTAAAAAGAGAAGCCATACAAATTAATGATTCAACGAATGAGATAACCGCCCCATCGCCGTGGAAAGAACCGAATGGAGACGCGTTACAGTTTGCGGATCACATTGCCAATCAGGCATTTCACGGCGTTGACTTGCGCCGTCAGCCCCGGCTTGTCGGCGGGAAACACGCCGTCCAGCGCCGCGGTACCGACGGTGAAGCCAACCGCATTGCCCGTCACCACGGCGGCGATGCGATCTTCGCGGTCGATAGACCCGGCGATATAAACCGGTTTGTCGACCGCATCGCACACCCGCCGAATCAACGTCGGCACGTCGCCGGCAAAGCGGTAGGCCAGCAGATCCAGCCCTGTCACGCCCGGTAAAGCGGCGCGCTGGCGGGCGCTGGCGACAATATCGTCAATGTCACCTTCCAGCACGCTGGGGTGGCCGCTGATGCGGCCGGCAAACGGATAGTAGCGTAGGCCAGACTGACGAATGATCGGCAGCACGCTTTCCGGCCGCGTTCCCCCCATCAATACATCAACGCCCAACGCCAGCGCCGCGCGCGCCGAATTCATCTCGCTTTCCTCATCCAGGCTAACCACTTCCAGATAAGCGGTGGCGCCACCGGCGTGGATCGCCTGCGCCAACTGTTTGAGTTGATCCAGCGGCAGGCCGATATCCTTAAAGCCGATATGCTTCACGCCGGCAGCCAGCACCTCTGGTAGCCGCGCTTGCGCATCGGGCACCGTGCTGTCGTTGCGCGTCAGCATGAAAATAAACTCGGGTGTGTGCATGGTGTTTCCTTATTGTCTTCAGGTGATATGAGTTATTGGGCGTGCAACATTTTTTCCGCCTGCCGGAAGGCGTACAGCAGGCTGGCGTGTTCCGCCCGTCCGCTGCCCGCGATATCGAACGCCGTACCGTGGTCGACCGAGGTGCGGATAAACGGCAGGCCGACGGTGACGTTAACGCCATGATCCACCCCGAGATATTTCACCGGGATCAGGCCCTGGTCGTGATATTGGGCGACCACGATGTCGAACTCCCCGCGCCGGGCTCGCATGAAAACGGTATCGCCGGGCCAGGGGCCGCTGACGTCCAACCCCTGTTCCCGCGCCAGGGCGATGGCGGGCACGATGACGTCAAGATCTTCGCGGCCGAACAGGCCATTCTCCCCGGCATGCGGATTCAGGCCGGCCACCGCAATGCGCGGTTTCGCTATGCCCAGCGCCCGACAGGCCGTTTGCGCCAGATGAAACGCGCGCAGTTCGTTTTCCACGGTCGCCGCGTCGATGGCGTCCCGCAGCGAAACGTGAATGGAAACCAGGATCACCCGCAGCTCGTCGTTGGCCAGCATCATGGCGAAGTCCTGGGTGCCCGAGCGCGCCGCCAGGATCTCGGTGTGCCCCGGATAATCGATCCCCGCCAGGCGCATCGCCTCCTTGTTCAACGGTGCGGTGACGATGCCGGCGATACGCCCCGCCAACGCCAGATCGATGGCGGCAACCACCCAGGCATAAGACGCCGCGCCCGCGCGCTTATCGAGCCTGCCGAGGGGCAAGTCTGCCGGCAGCGCAACGCCGGCGGAATAGACGGCGGTTTCTCCCCGCATCCAGGCTTCGTCCCATCCCGCCAGCGAGGCGGGCAGCTCGCGGATGTGCAGCGTCAGCCCCAGACTGGCCGCCGCGCGCGCCAGGGCACCGGCATCGCCAATCACCACATAAGGCGTGCTCAACCGCTCTTTGGCCGCCAGTTTGGCGATGATCTCCGGCCCGATGCCGGCGGGATCGCCCATCGTTATCGCCAGCGGCAAGGTGGAAAGGGTCATCGTTCTTCTCCTTCTCGGTCAGCGCGCAACCGGGTTACGCAGTTCAACAACGTGGCAGCCCGGCCGAAACCGCCCGCCTTGGTGGCGAATGGCAGCCTACGGCCCGGCAGATTTAACAACCCGAAAGGCACGCCGGGTTCCACCTCACCGAACAGCGTCAATGAGCCGGCCGCCATGGCGTCGACGATGCGCCGCGCGGTATCGCCGCCGGTCGCCACCAGCCCGTCGAAGGCGGGCGTGCAACGGCTGACGACCGCGCCCAGCGCAGCGGCATGATCCGCCGTGGCCGCTCGCGACCGGGGCGACATCAGGCAAACCACATCGGCACGCGCAAACGCCGCTCGCACCTCTTGCGCTACCGCCTCGGGATCGGCCGCTTCCGGCAGCGTGACCAGCACCGCGCCCGCCTGCCGCAGGCTTGCCAGCTGGGCGTCATTCGCCGGATGCAGGCTACCAATCGCCACCAGCACCTTGCGGGCTCGCAGCGGCGGTTGAGCGGGCGGCGCGTTCTCCTCCGAGGACAACGCACGCGACAGCGCCGCCGCCAGGCCCGGCGATCCCACCCACACCACCGGTTCGGCAATGCCGATCCGCCTCACGACCTCATCCAGCTCGCCGTTGTCTGCGGCGTCGAATACCTGAAAGCGCGTCGGTTCCAGCCCCGCCATGCGCTCCATGACGTAGCCGGTGACGATCGGGTTCTTCGGATCGCGCGCAAAGGCGGTCTGCTCCAGCGCGACGCCGTCGACGTATTGCCGGCCGCCCACCGTGGTGCGGCCGGCATCCGGGAAGGCCGGCGCGACGATGGCGAGACGGCGCCCGCTGCCCGTCAGTGCCCCGCGCGTTTCCGGCCCCAGATTGCCGCGCAGCGTGGAATCCACCGTTTTGTAGATGAGGCGCGCCGGTTTCACGCAGGCGGCGGCATGGCGAAAACGCCGCTCCGCCTGCTCCGGCGAAACGAAGCGGGAATCTAAATCGAAGGCGACGATCTCCGCGTCCTGCAACGCGGCATCGGGCAGGCGCAGCATGACGCAGGCATTCAGTCCGCGTGCGGCGAACGGGGCCGCGCCGTCGAGCGCGCTGGTAAGATCATCGGCGAGAATGGCAATCATCGCAGTTACCCGTAAGTGGAAAGTGATGCACACTTTGGCGGATTTGGCTGGCAATAAAAAACGATTTGCGTAGTATCGATGATTGACAAAAACTCAATCAAAAGGGGGCGCAGTGCGTCAACGAAGATTGCCTAACCTGGCAGTATTGCGGGCTTTCGAAGCTACGGTGCGGTACGGCAGCGTGTCGAAAGCCGCCAAATCTCTCAACGTCACCGACGGCGCCGTCAGCCGCGCGGTGCGCGAATTCGAGCAGACCCTGGGATTCGCGCTGTTTCAACGCACCAGCCGCATGGTGCATCCGACGCCGCAGGCGCAAGAGCTGGCGAGCGAGATCGGCCGAGGGCTGGACAACCTGCAGTCGGCGATCGACCGCGCCTGTCGGCATCATCAGAATCGCCCGTTGGTGATCTCCTGCGAGCCGACCTTTCTGATCCGCTGGCTGATCCCGCGTCTGGCCGGTTTGCAGCAGGCGGTGGGGAAAGAACGCGATCTGCAGCTGGTCTCCGCCGGCGGCGCCGTCGCCTTCTCGCGTGAAGGCATCGATCTGGCGATCCGCCGCAACGATTTCCCGATCGCCGACGACGTGGTCGCCCGCCCGTTCCTCAAAGAACGGGTCGGCCCGGTATGCCGCCGGGAGCATGCCGCGGCGGGGCGTGAACTGCGCGGTACCCTGCTCCACACCGAGACGCGCCCGTACGCCTGGCGCGACTGGTGTGCCTACAGCGGCATCGAGATCCGGCCGGGCAACGAGCTGCGTTTCGAACATTTCTATCTCAGCCTACAGGCAGCGGTCGCCGGTGCCGGTATCGGCATCGGCCCGTTGGCGCTGGTGGCGGATGATATCGTCAACGGCGCACTGGTGGCGCCATATGGCTTTGCGCCTGACGGGACGGATTACGTGCTGATGACCCAGGCCGACGCCCAGGAGGATGCGATCTTCTCAACGGTGTTGGATTGGCTAATCGCCATGGGGGAAGAAACCGAACGGGCGGTGTTGGTGGGCGAAAAAAAAGCGTAACGGGGGAAAGTCTCCGCCTGCCGCGCAGGGCAAGCGGAGTGGCGTCAGACGGCGATTACTTCTGTTCGGCCTGGCTTACGGTGTCTTCGGCTTTCCAGATGCGGTATTTCACTTCCGCGTCTTTCGGCGCGTATACCACGATCGGCAGGCGGCTGTTGTAGCGCTGCATCGCGGCATCACCCAGGTTGGCGGCGATGAATTGCTTGGTCTTGGTGTTGTCCGGGCAGCCCATCAGCGTGGAGGCCGGATCGGACAGCTTCTCCAGTACCAGGTAGTCATAGCCCCAGCCGGAGAGGGTTTTGGTCTCCAGCGTGCCGCCAATCATGTGGCGGTTGCAGTCCACTTCCAGCGTCTTGCCAATCAGCAGCTCCACCTTGTAGTTCTCTTCGTGCTCTTGCTTCGGCAGGTAGATCACCTGGCGGTTCATGCCCTTCTCGGCTTTCGGGTAAGGCGCGATTTTTTCCAGCGGCTGTTTGCTGATATCCGCATCATCACCAGAGGTCGCCGCCATGGCGCCGGCGGAAACGGCCATCAGCAGGCCAGAAAATACAACGGATGCCTTGTTCATGTTTTATCCCTACACCTTGTCAAATAATCCGCCTATAAACTAATACACTACAGCCAAGCCCGCCACAGGTTTAATCTTCTTTACAATAGGCGATAAATAGTGACAATCGCCTGATATCGCCGATTAACCGGAGTAATGACTCAGCGTTTCTTCAGGTTGGCAACATAGGCCTTCACCACCTGATAGACATAATCCTGGCATGCCAGCCCGGTTTGCGGATCGTATTTGCCCTGATTGGTGATGTTGTTGGACAACACGCGAATGCCGACGAACGGCACCTTGAACTCAGCGGCGATCTGCGCGGCGGAGGCGGTCTCCATCTCTTCGACCGACGTCCGGTAGCGGTCGTGGAAATAGCGAATGCGATCCAGCTCGCTGTTCCATACGTCGGCCGAGCCGATCACCCCTTCCACGACCTTGCCCTGTCGGTAATCGCTCTTAACGCTTTGCGCAATCGCCAGCAGGTTGGGGTCGGCGGGAAACTGACGCAGGCTGTGCGCCTTTTTGTCCTCGCCGGCGCTGCCTTTGGAAGCCAACAGATCCATCGGCTGCCACTGCCGCGAGTCGCTGCCTTCCCCCAACGCCTTGGCCGGCGTTTTGAACGCCCCGAGATTGACCGAATATTTGCCCAGCACGATGTCATATACTTTCAGTGCCGGATCATGGCCGCCGGCGGTACCCTGGTTGATGATCGCCACCGGGTGAAACTGCGTGGCGGCGATCGCCGTGGCCGCCGCGGCGTTGGACATGCCCTTCAGCGTCTCCGACACCACCACCGGGTAGCCGTCTACGGTGCCGTGCCAAAAGCGCCAGCCGCCGATCTGCTCCTCGCGCGGGTTTTCCAACCGCTGGGCAAAACGTTCCGCCTCCACCGGCATGGCGCCCTGCACCACGATCGGCCCGGCGGCCGCAGGTTGGCCAAAGCTCAGCGGAGAAAAGGCCGCACCGGCAGCCGCCAACAGTAAGACACGCGCTTTATTCTGCATCACCACACTCTCATCCCGAAAAAAAGCAAACGATTACCTTAGCCGAAGGCGGTGGTCTCGGATAGGGTTTTCTTACCGGTGGACTAAGGTTTTCTTAAGACAGAATTATTACAGTGGCGTTATTCAATCCTGCCACCGAGCCTGCGCGTGAATCCAGAATCGTCATTAAATCAATCCTCAACGGCACCGCAAATTAAGACAACCGCCCTTTACTCCCTGCCGGCATCCTTTTACCGTTGGCAGGTTTTTGGCCTGCTGATCAGCGGCCTGCTGTTCCTGTGGCTCTCCCGCAACGAACAGCTGGACTGGGCGATCAGCAACTTTTGGTACGATCCCGCCAGCCGGCATTTCCCGTGGCAAAACAATTATTGGCTGGATCTGATCAACCACCGCCTGCTGAAGCAAATAGTGATCGTCGGGGCGGTACTGACGCTGTTTTGGGGCATCTATCGCCGCAGTGCGCGCCTGATCGTGACCATGCTGTTGATCGGGATCGGCCCGTTGGTGGTAGGCATTCTCAAGGCCACCAGCGCGCACTCCTGCCCGTGGGATCTGATCGAGTACGGCGGCAAAGCGATGTCCTTCCCGCTGTTCGGCGCGGTACCGGCGCTGCCGGGCCCCGGCCGCTGCTTCCCCGGCGGGCACGCCTCGAGCGGTTTCGCGGTCATGGCGTTGTTTTTCCTGTTTTATCCGCAGCGTCCGCGCCTGGCCTGGTGGTGCTGGTGCGGCGGCATTGCGCTCGGCATGCTGATGGGCTTTGGCCAGATCATGCGCGGCGCCCATTTTCTTACCCATAACCTGTGGGCGGGTTGGTGGGTTTGGTTAAGCCAGTTGGCTATTTATTGGACGGTTAGCGGCTATTGGCGCCGCAAGACGAGGTAACGGTTATGGAACAGTTGAACCATTTTCTTTTCGCCTGGATCAATGCGACCCCGGCGTCTCCCGAGTGGACGATCGATTTCGCCACCTTTTTGGCGCGCGATCTGATCATCATCGTGCCGCTGCTGATCGTCGGCCTGTGGCTGTGGGGGCCGCAAAGCCAGCTGGTTTCGCAGCGCCAGGTGGTGGCGAAAACCACTATCGCGCTGCTGTTCGCCATGCTCGCCGCCGCCACCATCGGCGCGCTGCTGCCGCATGAGCGCCCGTTCGTCGCCGGCGTTGGCTATACCTTCCTGGCACATGCGCCGGACAGCTCGTTCCCGAGCGATCACGGCACCGCCATCTTTACCTTTGCGCTGGCGTTTCTGTTTTGGCACCGGGTCTGGTCCGGCGTGCTGCTGATGATCGTCGCCGTCGGCATCGCCTGGTCACGCGTTTACCTCGGCGTGCACTGGCCGCTGGATATGGTCGGCGGTTTCCTGCTCGGCCTGGTCGGCTGCCTGTTCGCCCAACTGGTGTGGAATCTGTTCGGCGATGTCATCGCCGACAAGCTGTCGCGCCTGTATCGTTTCCTGTTCGCCTTCGCCATTCGCCGTGGCTGGGTGAAAGAGTAACTGCACAACATGACCGGGGCGTTACCGCCCCGTTATTTCACACCACGCCGGTGGTCACGCAAAACGCCCGCGTTTTTCCCGCCCCCAGCATCATTCCCGCCTCTTCCTCCAGCGCATTCGGGCGACAGTTCGCCGGCTGGATAAAAGCCAGCAGCCGCCGGTTGCCCTGAACGGCGATGCGCCGCAGGCCATAGTTGAATTGCCCGGTAGCGAAGCGCGTCACATAGCGCCGGCCTTGCGACGCCAGCATAAAGAACTCGGCCTGATCCACATAGCGCGACAGATCGTCGGAGCACAGCAGTTCCTGCCCGAGCGCATCCCCCAACAGCGCCGGCGCCGGCAGGTTCTGACGGAATACCGCGTCGGGAATGCAGCCGTAGTTGAGGCGACACACATAGCGCAGCGGCTGCGGCCGCTCGGCCAGGTTGGTGACCGTCATCTCAATGGCGAACTGTGCGCTCTGCGCCGCCAGACGCAGCGCCGGGCCGATGCGCCAACGCCCACCCGCCCGCTCCCC